>CAIPDV010000029.1 GCA_903863935.1 uncultured Bacteroidota bacterium | reverse complement strand
CTTTTGTCATGTGGGAAACATGCATGTATTCAGTAATTTAAACTTAATATTCTGTATTTTATTTGCTCTATATGTTTCCGGGGATTTATGAGTCAATACAGAAATCTCTGTTGGAATTATATATATTTGTTACAATTTTAATACACAAAACGATTATGGCTTATTCAACTATATTAATCTCGATTGACGGAAGCGAATGTTCATTAAATGCTGTGAACAAAGGAATTGAACTTGCAAAAGAGCTTTCGGCAGATGTTATCCTTCTTTGCGTTATTGATATGACTACGATGGTGGATAATGCAGCTGTTGGTGCCATTATTGATAAAGATATTGACTTAGTATTTAAGGAGGAAGCCGAACAGGTTCTTCAAAATGCAATAAAGAAGTATCCTTACCCAAAAGCAACATTAATTTGTGAGGAGGGAATTCCCCAGGAGGCAATTAATTCTATTGCAGAAAGAAGAAATGCGGATTTGATAATTATGGGAACTCACGGGAGAACAGGGTTAAGGCATCTGTTTATGGGCAGTGTAGCTGAACATGTTATAAGGCATTCTAAAATTCCGGTAATGATTGTTACTACGTCCGAAGATTAATAAATAAAATCCTGGTTAGGGGCTAATTCAAGCTCAAGGTGACGTACTTCACTTTTCTTGATGAGTAAAATCATAAGGTATTAATATCGTATTTAAACCCTGAAATATTTATTCGGTTATTATCAGGCGTTTAAAGGAAGTCATCAGACAAAAATAGTTAATCCTGTTATAGGTTTCGGAAAAACACAATAAAATGCGTATATTGGTGTTATTATACTGTACATTAACCATTAATCAACATTATGACGCAATTAGTACCAAACCCCAATCCTCAAGCCATGAAAATTACATTGGCCAATCCCTATAACTCTGTTTCAGTTGAAGCAGTAGGAAATGAAGCCATACGAGAAATGGGAAAAATAATTATAACTTCTGTTATGATAGGAGGCTTTTTTTACATTTTAGGCAAAGCAATAGAAAGGTCTTAGAACCCCAAAGGATTCTAACAGTTATCTTTTTTTCGCAGTATCTTTACCATTCTGATATGGAGGAACACGCAATTTCCTTCTCAATTCTTCATCTGTTAAAGGCTTGGAATCGCTTTTAACCTGAGCAGTTTTCTTAGGTTGAGTTTTCTTAACAACTGGAGTTGTGTAAGTGTAATTGGTCGTTTCAATATCTCCTGCTTTTGTTGTTACGGATAATCGCAACAATTTGTAGTATGAAGTATCCATTTTGGCGATTTTTACACCGCTGCTGTATTGTGAATTAGTTGAAACAATTGTACCATCTTCTTCATCTTCTATTACCTCTTCATAATTATGCGATACAATTTCAGCCCCATCGGTAACCATATTATCACTTAAAGAGGTATAGAGATAAAACAAATTAGTCTTTTCATATCGAACAATAATCCTTGCAATCCTTCCTCCATTATTATTGACTATAACTTCCAATAGAAGTGTATCAGCCCCCATTCGGAACGCTGTAATATAATCTGTCTGATAGGAATTAATTATTTTCTTTCCTTTTCCTACAATATTACAATTTACATTTTTTGTATTTTTTCTTATTTCCTGAGAAGATGCTACAAATGAAAATAAGAATACACAGAGAAATAACGATACTTTTTTCATGAGCGTATTTATTTACACCCACAATCCCCAAGAGTATTATTTATTCAGTAAATAAATGCGTGGGATTGTATGTAACTTGCAGGCTCAAGGTCGTCGAAAACCTATACACAGACAAATTACTCCCACGCATGCGCAGAGCGGTAACTTGTTCACTGTGTATTAGGATTAAATTTCGACGTTTAGAGCCTAACAGAGTTCACGCAAGTATTTTTGCAAGTACGAATATAGGTAAAATTTCGGTAAGAAAAATGAGCGTTGTATTAAATGTGTTTACGGGTAATCTTTACACATAACGATTCCTTTAACAGCCCAATGAACCTATCTTTATCTGATAATTTGCGGGTATTGTATCGGTATGCCGCTTCTCTCGCATATCTATTCAAATAGTCTTTATTCACCTTGCGGTAAGTCCCCATTATTTCCCGTTTAATGAAGTTCCAGAATCCCTCAATATTATTAGTGTGATAAATTCCTTCCTTATGTCTTCCTCTGCTATGGTCTATAATACCATGTTCAAAGTATTTGTTTAGTCCCTTATATGCTTTATATTCATCCGTACAGATTATTGAGCCCTGTTCCACGTTCAATCTGATTAACCTTCGCATATTGCTTCCATTCAATGAATCCAAAGTCCAAACAATAACTTTTCCTCCACGCTGTAAAATTCCGAACACTGGAGTTTTATCCACTATTGACCGCCCCTGGCTATACTTGAATTTCTTATCCCAGTGTCTATTCTTATTCTTTCCTCCTACATAAGTTTCATCCGCTTCAATTATTCCCTGTAACATATCTTTAAATTGGTCACTACCCGCCATCACCTTTCTTATTTTATGCAACATATACCATGCATTGGGTTGTGCTATTTCTAAATGCTTCGCAATTTGATAGGATGATATTCCCGTTTTATGGGAGGATAAAAGATACATTGCGATAAACCATTTTTTAATGGGGATATTACTGCTGTGAAAGATAGTTCCAACCGTTACCGTGAAATTTCGTTTACAATCCGAACATTTGAAAGTTTTCAAGTTTTTAAAAGCATAAATCTTTTTCCGATGTTCACAATAAGGGCATATTGGTTTTCCTTCCCATAATAGATATTCTAAAAATTTACGGCATGAATTATCATCGTGGAAAGTTTCCAAAAAAGAACTCAAGCCTTTAAACACAAATCTGTTTTCCATTTAACACATTGATTGATTATAAATATACATAACGACGAATGAATAAAGTTAAAGGAAAAACAAGAGGTATTTTTGGGAAATTACCACAATATTTTGACATTCAGGCGAATAAAATTTGATAAATTCATTGAAATTTGAGGGTTTTTCCGTATGTTTGAAATGGAAAATACACCAAATGCGTGGTGTATTTTCAAAAATCGCAGTCTTAACCAATTAAAATAAAAGACCATGAACGAACAAGAATCTAAAGAAAAAATAAAACAATTAGAAAATATAATACAGGTGCTTTTTGAGGAATATGTGCCTGATAATAGGAAGGGTGCTTTTATGAGAGAATATCATAAACTTATTGGTCAAACATATGTTGAGCCACCGAGTGCCAAAGGCAACTCTGCGCCTTTGTTAGGATTTCTCGACTAACTTTTTTAGGAATCAAAAATATCTTAACATTAAGGATTATTTTTCTTATTTTCTTTTTCATTTCGCAAATATTGGGTCACCAGTTTCATTAACATAACCAATAATTGAACCTTTGACTTTTTTGGATTTTTTCATCTTTCTTTTAGTAAATATTTTCGCCTCTTTCTTTTTTCTCCTTTCTTTCCATTCCTTAAAAGCTTCACCACCTCCTTCATCCGCTTTTACAACTTTAGATGCTTTTTCTATTTCAACCTTTTCGTAAACTTCACTTAATGGAATAATTCGACGTTTATTCATCTCTTAGTAATTTCTCTTACTATAACTGAATCATACGGGTTTAATTTCATCGTATTCGTCTCCAACGATTACTTCTATTCCTTCCATATCCAACTCCTCCATCGCTTTCTCCAATTCTTCATCAGTCATATCTACTATAACCTTCATAGAAATTTTTGTGCCTCTTACCTCATCTATGCAATCCTGATATTCCGTTACTGTTGTTACCGTTTTCATTGATATAAGTATATTTGTTTCCATACAAAGATAATAACGCTGAATTTAATAGGGTTTATTTAGGTTGGAATACGATATTAGTACCAATCATAAATAGCTGGCGAAAAATCGTTACTTTTGATGTTAGAATTTCAACCCTATGAGTTTTTCAATACAAGTACGCGAAATGGATGCCGCCCTAATAGCAAGGGTGTTTCTTGGCGGTTTGTTTTTTCTTCAGGGTTTTGATAAGGTTATTCGCCTTGGGGTAAAACAAGTTGTGCAAACAGTTTATGAACCCCTCGCTTCAAAGGGAATTCCCCGGTTTATTATTTCAACAGGTGCTTATTTTACTTCTTATATAGAGCTTATTTGTGGTGCTCTTCTCATTATAGGGTTTGTTAAGTATTACTGTCTTTGTTTGCTGGGGTTTGATCTGGTTTTTGCAGCATTTGCATTTGGTATAATTGAACCTGTTTGGGATATGAAACATATATTTCCCAGACTAGTGCTGCTCCTGTTTCTGCTTATTATCCCATCACAATGGGATGTGATTTCAATTGATCATGTATGGTCTTTTATAAGATTTGTAAAATCAACTTTTTAAATAATTTAATGTGAAGAATATTCTTGTTCCAACCGACTTTTCCGAAGTATCTGATTCAGCCGCTGATTATGCTGCGGAGCTTGCAAAAGTTACGAATGCCAAACTTATTTTATATTATGTTTTTACAGTTCCTGTGCCTGTAGCCGATACCCCGGTAATTGCAGTACCAATGGAAGATATTGAAAAGGAAAACATGAAATTGCTGCATGCAATGGATAAAAGGATAAAAGCAAAACATGGTAAAATTGAAATTGAATTGAGAACCCAACCGGGTTTTGTGGTTGATGAGATTATTACGTTTACAAAAGAGCACAGGGTGGACATGGTTGTAATGGGTGTAACCGGAGCTGGTAAATCTCCCGGTATGCTGGGAAGTAATGCAACCTCGGTAATGCACCATGCTGCCAGCCCTGTTATGGTAATTCCGAAAGGCTATAAATTTAAAAAGCCGGAGGTTATTGCGCTTGCATGCGATTATAAATCAATTCTGCCGGATGAGGCTGTAAATAAATTTAAATCGTTTGTACGCTTATTTAACGCAAAAGTATTAGTACTTAACGTGCTGAAGCCCCTTGAACTTGCCACGTATGAGAAAGCAGCAACAGAAGTCAATCTTGAAAATGCACTTGCCGATCTGGAACACTCGCTTTATTTCCCGGCCAGTGAAAACCTGAAGGATGAGATCAATTCATTCGCAGAACGACATAATGCAGAAATAATTACCATGTTTCCGCATCACTATAGTTTTTTAAAGGGTATGGTTCATCATAGTGCCACCAAAGAGATGGCTTTTCTAACACATGTACCTCTATTGAGTATACATGAATAAATTTTGTATTATGGAAATTACAATCAACGATCAAAGAAAGATTTTTGCTATTCAAAAAGAATTTAGTGACTTCTTTCCGTTTTTGAAATTAGAATTCTATTCTAAATCAAATACAGAAGGCGGAATTCCTTCAAAAAAGCCAATGAAACATATCAGTAAAACAATTGCTGAATGCAGAACTATTCATAATTCAGGGCACATCAAAATTCAATCTAAAATGACGGTGGCTGAACTTGAACAAAGTTTCAGGGATGTATATGGGCTGTCTTTGGAAGTGTTGCGTAAATCATCAGATGGCTGGGTTAAGATCAGCGAAAATAGTGACTATACGCTTGACCAGCAAAATGAAGAAGGGCAAAAATCAGGTAAGCCTGTATCGGTAGCTTTATAAGTTTAATTAAGTATAGAGTAGTGAGTTTTAAAGCTTAAATAAGGTATGCTCCTCATTTTGAAGCGGGATAATTGTATCTATACCCAAGGTATCATTTATCTTAACCCTGAATGCCTCCAGGGCCATAGGTTCGCCATGAACTAAAAATATTTTGCCCGGTTTTTGTTTGAATTGCCTTAGCCAATCAAGCATCTCTTGCTGGTCTGCGTGGGCAGAAAGCGAACTTATTTCGCAAATGTTTGCATGAACGGGGTAATATTTTCCATGGATCTTTAATTCATGAACACCCTCTTTTAAAGCCCTACCGCGTGTTCCCTCAGCCTGATAACCTGCCAATAAAACCGTGTTTTTCTTGTTTATGATATAATGCTTTATATATTCCAGAACCCTTCCCCCGGTGAGCATTCCGCTTGCAGCTATAACAATTTTGCTTCCTTTTTTCTTTATGACTTTCTCCGTTTCATGCCAATCCCTTATAATGGTAATCTGGTGGGATAGTGCACGGCACTCAGGTTCACTTAATTTATGCCATTCCGGATACCGGGTTAAAATCTCTGTAGCATCTGCACCCATGGGGCTATCCATGTAAATTGGAATATCCGGAATATGAAGTTTGAGTTTCAATTGCAAAATCATATGCATGAGTTCCTGGGCCCTGCCAACTGCAAAACTTGGAATAAGAAGGTTTCCTTTTTTATGAATGGTTGAATTAATTACAGAACTTAATTCCTCGCTTACATCGCCATTACTGTGCAAGCGATTTCCATATGTACTTTCCATTATCAGAAAATCGGCCGAATCAATTTTTTCCGGTGCTTGCAAAAGCTCTGATTTGTTTCTTCCGATGTCGCCTGAAAAAACGATTTTTTTATTGTAGCATTCCATTTCAACAAAACAGGAACCAAGTATATGCCCATTCTTAGTAAATCGAAAACGGATATCACCGGAAAGTGTTATCCATTTTTTGTCGTTATATGCTTTAAATAAGCCGAGTGTCTTTTCTACATCGTTATCAGTATAGAGAGGCAGAGCAGGCTTATGTTTTGAGTATCCATACCTATTAGCTCTTTCAGCGTCTTCTTCCTGAATTCTTGCACTATCGCGGAGTATTATCTCAACAAGGTCCCGTGTAGGACGAGTCATTAATATATTCCCTTTGAAGCCGGATTTTACCAAAAGTGGTAAATAACCACAATGGTCTAAATGGGCATGCGTGATAATTATTGTTTTAATTTCTGAAACATTGACAGGCAGCGGTTCCCAGTTTCTCAGACGTAGTGACTTTATTCCCTGAAAAAGTCCGCAATCAATTAAAATGTTTTGTTCCGGAGTTTGCAGTAAATGCTTTGATCCGGTAACAGTTGATGCTGCACCAAGGAATTTAATTGAGATTTTGTTTGTCAAAATTTAAATATGGATTTGTGTGAAGATGGAAAGATTATTCAGATTCTTCCGTAGTAGAATCCGTAACCTGAATTTTTTCTCTTCCTTTTTCTTTTTTTGTTTTTTGCTTTCTTAATTGTTTTTCGAGTGCGTGAATGGTTTCAATAATGGCATCTTCAAAGGTCATACAACGGGTGCTTGCAAATAAATTCTTCTGTGGGCCAACTAATCTTATTTCGCAGATTTTGTTATCGTCGGTTGCTGATTTATCAAGTTTAAGGCATACTTCGCTGCGGATAAGACGTTCATTTAAACGTTCAAGTTTGCCCACTTTCTCAATTAAATAATCATTTAGCTGAGAGGTAACAGTGAAGTGAGGTGATTCAATTTTGATTTCCATAATGTTTTTTATTTAACTAAGTTATGTATTAAGGTCATTTATTATTTCGAATTTTAGCAAGTTCTTTAAATAATGTGATTTCTTTTTCCGACAAGTTTTTAGGAATCTGAATTGACACTTTTGCATAAAGGTCGCCAAATTCAGTGGGTTTACCAAACTTAGGCATTCCAAGTCCTTTTAGCCGCAATACCTTTCCATTGTCTGTTCCGGCCGGGATGTCAATACGTATACTGCCTTTAAGAGTTGATACGAGCTGCTTTCCTCCTAGCACTGCTGTATAAATGTCAACCGGGGTGTCACAATAAAGGTCATCTTCTTTTCTTTCATAGTGCGGGTGTTGCGGAATTATCAATGTAAGATAAATATCACCTTTTGGTCCTCCGCTTCTGCTCGGTCCGCCTTTTTCTTTTATTCTTAAAACCTGCCCGTTTTTTATTCCGGGTTTAAGATTCATTTGAAGTGTTTTTCCATTCACCTCAATCCTTGTAGATGTGCCATGGTAAGCATCTTCAAGTGATACCTCAATTTCAGCCCTGTAATCTTGTCCTTTTGTTTTAGTAGTGGCTCTCTGGTTGAAGCCTCCTCCAAAGATGGATTCAAAAAAACTAGAAAACTCACCTTCGTTATTAAAGGAATCTTCACCGGAATAGGTGCTTCGTCCTGTTTGCCCCTGGGTCCATTTCGACCAGTCAAAATTACCTTCTCTGTTACCTTGCGGTTGTTGGCTGTATTGATTCCAGTTAGAACTCAGTTCATCGTATTTTTTCTTTTTTTCCGGATCACTCAGAACCTCATTGGCTTCATTTATTTCTTTGAATTTTTCTTCGGAAGCCTTGTTATTAGGATTTTTATCGGGATGGTATTTTATGGCAAGTTTCCGGTATGCTTTTTTAATTTCATCCGGAGTTGCTTTCTTATCAACACCCAGTATTTTATAATAGTCTTTGAAATCCATGGGTATAAAATTAGATTAGGAGTTAGTCATGATGTATGACAAATATCAAAAGAAAAAGTGATATAGTTCACTTTATTCCTCTTGCCGAATCAGCTTTTCGTTTTTTTGCCAGTTTTTCTTGCTTCCTGAAGTATGATCTTAGTGGCCAGGAATGTTTCAGGCCTTCAATAACTTCATTTAATCCCTGGGAACCGGTTTTCAAATTCTGCATGCTTTTATCAAGATTTGGAACAAAAGTAGTATCCATTAAAAGCCTTCCAACCATTCCTTTTCCACTATCAACCCGGCCAGTTATGTTGCTCAGATTGCCCGATATCATTGCCGTATTATCGCTTATGAGTTTTATCTTTACAACCGTTTGCCTTACGTGATTGGATAATGCCGTATCAGTTAGCAAAGCTCCAAATGCCCCTTTCCCATTTTTTATCTCACTTATAATATTACTCAAATCACCTGTTATTGTTGCAGAATTTGAGCCTGTAATACGGATGTTTACAATGGCCTGCTTTACATTATCTGCAACCACTGTATCCATTAATAGGCTCCACAAAGTATTCGGGCTGTTAAACTTGGTTGTAATCACTTTCAGGTTATCGGTAATAACTGCAATGTTGTCGTTGGTCCTGTTAAGTGTTCTCAGCATTTCGTCCGTTTCAATAGCTTTTAAAACTTTTAATGTATCATCCTTTTCAACCCCCGGTGCTGCAATGGATGATGGATTAATATTAATGAGTTTATTTCCCATTAAGCCATCAGTTCCTATACTGGCAAGTGCATTTTTACGAATGTATTTTTGAACATCGCTTTCAATTATCATAACAACATTAACACTGCTGTCGTTAATAATTTTTACACTTTCAACAGTTCCAACATCAATACCCGCGAAGCGTACATTATTTCCCTTCATTAACCCGTTTACATTATGAAATACTGCGCTTATCTTGAACGTTGAACCAAAGAGATTACGTTTGCTTCCTATCATATAAAGCGCATAAATGAGGAATAAGCTACCTGCCAATACAAAAAGGCCCAATCTTATGTTTTTTGCTATTGTCTTTTCCATGATTTTATTCAAAAAATTGTTTCACTTTAGGGTCACCGGATTTGTTCAATTCATCGTATGTTCCATCGGCATACCTTTTCCCTTCCCATA
This sequence comes from uncultured Bacteroidota bacterium, assembly GCA_903863935.1. Lineage (GTDB taxonomy): Bacteria > Bacteroidota > Bacteroidia > JABEUT01 > JABEUT01 > JABEUT01. The sequence goes on along the minus strand of CAIPDV010000029.1, from coordinate 39,549 downwards.
ATAATATTATTCTATTTGATGTTATGCGGATATTACTCATGTCATGTGATATCAGCATTGAGGAGGTACGATATTTTTTTTGAACTTCAACAATCAGGTTGCTTATATCTTTACCGGTTATAGGATCAAGACCTGTTGTTGGTTCATCATATAATATAATTTCGGGCTTTAAAATTAAGGTTCTCGCCAGTCCTATTCTTTTCCGCATTCCGCCTGATAATTCAGCGGGCATCATATCTACCGTGTGCGCTAATCCTACATTTGTCAGTGCTTCCATCACCAGTTCATTTACCGAAGATTTGGTGTACTTCTCAAGGCGAACACGTAGAGGGAATTCAAGATTTTCCCTGACAGACATTGAATCATACAGTGCATTACTTTGAAACAGAAACCCAATACGAACTCTCATTTTATCTAACGCATCCCTTTTAAGATCGGGAATACTCTCCCCAAAAACCTTAATAGACCCTTGTTCCGGCTTTAACAAACCGATTATACATTTTATTAGTACAGATTTTCCGGAACCGGATTTACCAAGTATGGCAAGGTTTTCGCCTCTATATAGTTTCATATCAAAATCCTTTAATACCTGATTGTCTCCAAACGATTTATATAAATGTTCGATTTCAATTACAGGCTCACGGTTGGAAACCGGAGTAGCGGAATTATGAATATTATTTTCTTGCACTGTCATGTTAAACCAAGTAAATCGGCGACCTGAACTGCCATTAAATCCAAAATAAAAACTAACAAAGAAGCTACAACTACCGATGAATTGGCTGATTCACCAACCCCTTCGGTTCCTTTGTTTGAGTTATACCCTTTGTAGCACCCTACAATGCCAATTGCAAATCCAAAGAAGAAAGTTTTAATAAAAGCCGGAAGAAGGTCACCATAGGAAAGTTTATTGAAAACGTGTGCTAAAAAAATATGCGGGCTTGTTACTCCTTTCATGTTTATTCCAAGATAGCTGCCATACATGGCAATTCCATCTGAAATAATAACAAGAATTGGAATAGTGAAGGTTGTGGCAAGAACACGGGTTACAACAAGAAATTTAAATGGGTTGGTTCCTGAAACTTCCATTGCATCTATTTGTTCGGTAACCTTCATAGACCCTAGTTCGGCCCCAATGCTGGAGCCTATTTTCCCTGCGCATATTAAGGCTGTTATTACAGGCCCTATTTCACGGACTAGTGAAACGGCAACCATGGCTGGTAACCAAGATTCAGCACCAAATTCGGCCAGAGTAGGTCTTGACTGCATGGTTAAAACAAGACCCATAATAAAGGCTGTAACCCCGGTAAGAGGAAGAGATTTATATCCGATTAAAAAGCATTGTTTGAAAAACTCCCTGATTTCATACCTGGGCTTGAAAACCTCAGCAAAAAATCGGCCCGTGAACCGAGATATTTCGCCCATTTCAATAAGAAAGCTCTTAAATCCATTAAGTGTTGAGTTTGCCATAGTGCTAAATTCTTATATTAAAGGTAGTTTAAAAACGTAAAATATCATGCAGGCAACTGACAATAATCATGCTTGTTTTACGGCTTACGTATTTACTTTAACACAAAATATATTTAAATGCTTATCCTGTCAATTGTCTTTATCCTTTGTCTGGTGGCTGCAATGGAAGGTTCTGAGTTTAAAAAATTCTGGACTAAAAAAGAGTTAAAGGTAGAGTAGTCTGATATCAGAAACTAAAACCGTTTTGTTTTATCCGGATGTTTCTTAATACTATTTTAACAAGTTGGCAATTCCTGAATTCAAATCAATACCATTACTAATATGTGGAATTGTATTACAAGTTATAATTTTTGATGGTCCGGATTTTTGCAGGTCATTATAAGCCATTCCTGAAAAAACAGCATGTATTCCTATACAAACCGGAGGGATTGAGCCTTCTTCCTGCAAATGCTCTATAGTCCTTATCATAGTTGCGGCAGTAGATATAATGTCATCCACAATTACCGGAGTATATTTAGATATGTATTTATGAATTTGAGGAATTGATACTTTTACTTTTTTATCTCCAGTCCTGATTTTAGACAATACAGTATAAGGAGCTCCGGCTTCTTTTGCCACCTCACCAACCCATTGCTTGCTTTCCATATCCGGACCAATTAAAACCGGATGTTCTACATTTTCTTTTATCCATTTCGAAATATGGGCAGATGAGTGAAAAACTTTTGTTGGAATAGGATAAATGGACTCAAGTGAATTTATCCTGTGGAGGTGAGGGTCTACCGTAATCAACTCATCAACAAAGGACGATAAAAGATTCGCAAAATGTTCGGAGGTAATACATTCCCCGGGATTGAATTTCTTGTCCTGCCGCATGTAAGATAAATAAGGAGAGACAAGAGTTATTTTGTCAGCTCCGGCATCTCGTATTATCTCTGATAAAAAATATAGCTGAAGGAATTTTGTATCCGGTCTATCGAGTGTGCATGCAAGAATAACTTCTTTTCCGGAGACATCACTTTCAAGGCGTATGTATGACTCTTCATCGGGAAAACGGTGATAGGCAAAACTCCCAAGAGAACAATTTAAATGAGCAGCGATTTTCTTTGCCAGTTCCTCATTTCCAGGCAATGCAAAAACAATTTTATCCATTTTAACAGTTATTTTATTAGAATAATATCGCTTTCAATTTTTACATATTGAAGCGCATAATACAATTCACCTTCGGTTTCTGTAAATATAGTGTAGAGCAAATCCCCTTTCTTTACTGCTTTTCCAAGTGGTGCAAAATATCTTACCCCTGCGCGTGGATGATCTGGTGCGCCGGCTAGTTTTGCAACCCTCGAAATTTTTCGGTTGTCTATCGAACGCACAATTCCGGAATGGTTTGCGTGAATATCGTGCCGGTATTTTGCAAATTCAGGCTCTGTATATCCCCCCTGGGCTTTGCAAATGGCACGGAACTTTTTATAAGCATCGCCGGATGAAAGTACTTTGGCGGCAGTCTCATAACCTTTGCCACTTTTTACAAATCCTGCCAATTCCAAAAGTTCTCCCGTAAGTAAAAGAGATCTTTCTCTTAAATCAGCCGGGGCATTTTTCTCATTCCTTAAAACAGATAAGATATCCATTGCTTCCAACGAAGGGCCTAAGCCAATTCCAACCGGTTGCGAGCCATCAGTAACCACCACTTTGAGTTTTAAGCCTACCGCATTGCCAACTTGTTCCATTAATATTTTAAGATGGTTGGCAGCTTCAATGCTTCTAAGTTTTACAGTATCACCAACCGGCATGTCTACTACTAAATGTGTTGAACCTGCAGCCACTTTTTTAGATAAAACAGAAGCAATTAATTGTCCTTCACTATCCAAATCAAGTGCTCTTTCAATACGGATAAGAATGTCATCTGCCGGACTTAAATTGGCTCCGCTGCCCCATACTACACATCCACCTTGCTTGTCTACAACATCTTTAATTTTCTTCATGGACAAGTTAACCGGTGCCATTACTTCCATTGTGTCGGCGGTTCCTGCCGGTGAAGTGATAGCACGCGATGAAGTTTTTGGCATGGTTAGTCCTAAGGCTGAAACAATGGAAACAATAATGGGTGTAGTACGGTTACCCGGCAATCCACCAATGCAGTGTTTATCAACCACCATTTTCTGTTTCCATTTAATACGGTCACCACTAATTATCATGGCCCTTGTAAGCGATATGATTTCATTAAGATTCATGTGGTCTCCTGCAAATGCTGTAATAAAAGATGAAAGATGAATGTTCGAGTAGTTCCCCAGTAAAACATCCTCCACTATTTCATTCATGCCTTTTTCGTCAACGGTTTTACCGTAAATTTTTGCACGTATATATCCCAGTGAAACTAATGGTTCCAGGTGAATGATCTCAATCATATCTCCATTTTTTATGTTCAGAGAACTAAAGGCTATTTCGGATAAACCGATTTCTCCTTTGCTCAATAAATTGGAATGTACTATGTGCAAGCTTGCTACGATTGAAAGAATCCCTTTTTTGATACGAACTCTTGCCAGTGCTTCAAAACCTTCAGAAATTACAACATGAGAATCAGCGCGGATATATGCCACATGCTCCTTTTGAGTATCTATTCCAAGCCGGCGAACTTTTAACTTATTAGTTGATTTGGTTGGCTTTTTTTTCATTTTGTACAGAATGAACAGGCTGGTTGCATAATCTGGTTTAGCCAAATTACCCATTCATTTTCCTTTGCTAAGTTACAAAGCTTTTTAATTCATTTCAGATAACCTTGCTGAATATCTCTTTTTGTGGGGTGTTGCTCCACAAGCGTGAATCAAAGGCCATGCAAATATTACGTATGAATTTTTTACCCTCTTCAGTTACAATTAATTTGAAAGGATAACGTTGTATTAAGCCATCCGCTTCCATTTCCTTAAGTCGGCCAACAGCATTGTAAAGCGAGGCGCATTGTTCTCCTTTCTCAACCCAGGACGTTTCAAATTTGCACATAATATTCAGGATATGCCTTCTTAAAACTAAATCTTCTTCATTCAGCAAATGCCCCCTGAAAATGGGTAATTCGCCTTTGTTTACAATGTCATAATATTCCTCCACTACTTTAACATTTTGCGCAAAGGCATTCCAGGTATCGCTAATGGAAGATACTCCCAAACCGAGCATGAATTCAGTGTAGTTATGAGTGTACCCCATGAAATTGCGGTGCAGTTTCTTTAGCTGAGAAGCTTTGAAAAGTGAGTCACTTTTCAGTGCGAAATGATCCATTCCAATTTCAGCATACCCTGATTCCTCAAGCATTGCACGGGCAGTTTCATATAATTTACGCTTTTCTTCATCTTTTGGTAAATCCAATTCTGTGAACTTTCGCTGGCCGGGTTTTACCCATGGAACGTGTGCGTAGCTGTAAAGTGCAATTCGATCCGGTTTTAAAATATTTACTTTATGAATTGTATTAATTACGCTTGATTTTTCTTGAAGTGGCAAACCGTAAATCAAATCGAAGTTTATGGATTTGTATCCTAATTCCCGTGCTTGTTTGGTTACCTTTTCTACATTAACAAATGTTTGAATTCGATTTACAATTTCCTGAACTTTGGGGTCAAAATCCTGTATGCCGAGGCTTAATCGGGTAAAGCCCAAATCCCGAAGAGTTTTCAGATGCTCATAAGTAGTATTGTTTGGATGAGCTTCAAAACTGAATTCATAATTTTCACATATTTCAGCTTTTGCCAGAATGCCTTCCAGCATTTCTTTAAGATTTGCCGGACTGAAAAAAGTGGGGGTTCCTCCTCCAAGGTGGATTTCTCTGATCCTTGGTTTCGCTCCGAACAAATCAACATACATTTCCCATTCCTTTAATATGGCTTTCAGGTAGGGTACTTCAACAGCATGGTTAACAGTGATGCGTGTGGTGCATCCGCAATAGGTGCAAAGGCTTTGGCAGAAGGGAAGATGGATATACAAACTCAATCCTTCATTGGCATTGGTTTTGTCGAATGATTTTTTCACCTCCAGTTTCCATTGGTCTTTTGAGAGGTTATTTTCCCAATATGGAACGGTTGGGTAACTGGTATAACGGGGTGCCTGAACGTTATATTTTTTTATCAATGAATTATCCATAGTTTATTAATTATCTGTGGCAAACCATTCAGCATAAGAGCTGGCGGTTTCCCTGAGTTTTAAATGGTGTAAAATTGCGTTTTCAGGAAGATTTTTCCTGATGCGCTCAACAAAATCTAACAATAGGTTTTCGCAAGTCGGTTGATAATCTGCTAACAGTAGTCTGCCAGAGATTTTATTTATTCCTTCCAATTTGCTTTGGGGGAATTCTTTATTCAAAACAAGTGAGTGGTCGAAGTGTTCAATAATAGAAGTATTAACGATGCCTTTTAAAACGGTAAAATCAATTACCATTCCAAGCTCCGGTCTGGCTTTATCTGTAATCGGGCTGCCGATAACTGTAACTGAAAGTTTGTAAGAATGACCATGAATATCTTTACATGCACCTGTATATCCGAAAAGGGCGTGTGCCATTTCAAAATCAAATTCCTTTGTTATCCTTATTACATTCATGGGGTGTAGTAGAGAGGCATGGGGTTAATAAGTGCAAATTTATAGCGTGTAGTTTCTTAAAATATGACCATTCTCATGAATAAGAATGCACTTTTGTCATAAAGCCATATATGCTTGAGTGCCGTTGTTGAGAAGACAAATTAAAACCAATCCTTGGTTACTGGTCGTAGCTTGTGATAAAGCTTTGTTTTACTTTCTTTGTTCTTTGGTATGAATTTGCCGCAAATAGCAGGAATATACATAACACGCCTTCTGCTTTTTTCTCCAGTAAACGGAGATTGTCCAACCCTGTGCCAAAGGTGACCATGATGCACAACTACATCTCCCGCATGCGCGGTTACTAACGCTTCTTTTTTATCTGCTTTACCATTTAAAAAGTAGGCTTTTTTGAATAGAAGCTGAAACAGTTTCTGTTTATGTGTTCCTGGCAAAACCCTTAATCCTCCGTTTGTTTCAGATGAATCATCCAGATAAACCCCGATGTTTAACATGGGGAGTACTTTACCGTCATAAAACAGATCACGGATGCTGTCGGTATGCCAGCCCATCTGTTTGAATTTGCTGTATGGTGTGTTTACGTAATGATTGAATACTACACCGTCTTTTTCGTTCTCTGCAATTCTTGCTTTAAAGCCTTTCAGCAAACCCAGTAAAGGTTTCAACTTACCGCTGATGATAAACTCATGCATAGGCTTACTATGCTGCGAAAAGAACGGGAAACGATGAATTATCTTACTTCCATCAATATCACCACCCATAAATAGTGGGACACCGTTAATATCTTTTGCGTTTTCTGCAATAAGTTTATTTTGGGCTTCGTAGTAAGAATCTATGATTGCGTTAACTTCTGCTTTCGATAGAACCTCCTGAAAATGGAGGAACCCGTACTTGTTAAAAAAAGCCACCTGGTCCTCCGTCAACTTATCACCCAAATGAAATTTCCGATATTGAAAATTTACATTATACCCCATGAAAAAGTGATAAAATAGTTAGAATTGCAGGTGACTTTTTTTAATTATTATTGTTTTCTTGCTTTAAGTTCCTGTGTAAGCGTTTTTATTGATAAAGCCAAAACCCAAATCACGATCAACAGAATTCCGATGAGGAACATCACTAAATAATTGGTGAATCCAAATGTTGCAATAAGTGATGGCCCTGCTTTCTCATCATCGGCTACTTTTTGTGTAGCTGTTGTAATATTATCGGTACCCGATGATTGAACTGCTGATCCGTTTGTTGTTGCAGGAGCAGCCGCTGTTACAGGAGCACCTTCTGTTTTAATAAATGCCAGAATGGATTTAATATCATTATCGGCAAGAGCCTGATCTGGCATTGGAATTGAATTATTATCAGCGAAAAGCTTTACAGCATCTTTGTCACCTGCTTTTACCATAGCCTGAGAACCTTTAACCCATTTAAGGATCCATTCTTCAGAATGGCGGTCCTGTACATTTTTAAGATCAGGTCCTACAAGTTTTCCTTTACCTACTGAATGGCAAGCTCCGCAATTAGTTCTGAAGAGAGTACCTCCGTCCTGTGAATATGTTTTTGTGAATGGAATTGCAATAAGTGCAATAGCTGTAACTATAAGTTTTGTTTTCATGGTTTTGAAAAAGTATAATGTTATATATTTTTTGTAAAAGTATTTTGAAATTCAGGTGTTGGTTATGACTTTTATCACATTCATTTTTGATTATTATCATGCCGCCGGGTAAGCTTCCATCAGTGTTGTTTTTTTATGAATAAATAGGAATAATTTATTTTTTCGCCCAGTTTTCGATTTCCTCTTTACTCCATAACTCAGGAAAAAAAATGCGCTTTTGGTACATGGGGTGCAAATATCTTTCCCAATCACTGCCACCTGTGGCCTTCTGGGTTTCGCCTTTGGCAACCAAATATTTTTTAGCAGTATTGTAATGTACCAGAGGCCATTCAATATTTATTTTTCTATCCAATTCCCGCAGTGCATCTATCAATTCCTCATCAAGCCTTTCAGATTTAGGGAGGGAAGTATATTTTTTTCTCAAATTTGTTTCTGCATATTGGTTTGCATGATCCAATAGTAGTTTATTGTATTTTTCTTCAAACAACGACAACGTAACGGTTTTGTCTCCCGTTTTAGGATGTTTGCCACCTGCCAGCCAATATATATGTGCGAATTTTTTTTCGAGTGTGTCAGTTTTCGATACTATTTTGCGGTCTCTTGCATCTATCAGCTGGTCAAGATCTGTACAGCATAGTTCTATCATCCGGTATTGGGCACTCTGGAAACCGCTTGCAGGCGTAAGCGCATTGCGGAATTTCAAATATTGTTCCACCTCCATGCCATCAGACATGATATCGAAGGTCATGGTTAAAGCACCTACATAACGGTTAATTCTTTGTATTCTCGGGATAAGAAAACTTTTCCGGAGATAAGAATGGTTTGAAATTTGCTTCAACTCCGATAAAATCATTTTAAAATAAAGTTCCGTAACCTGATGATACATAATGAAGATTTCCTCATCGGGAAGTTCAGTGCGTGTTTTTTGAAGACTCAATAAGGTATCAACTTGTATATAGTCCCAATACGTTATTGGTTTACTATACATTAATCCCTCCAAATACACATCAGGATTTTGTTTTACCGATTTAAACTTTCTGATTACTGCTTCAGTGGCTTCATCGTTGGTCATAAAGTACCCCTCTTTGCCTGCTCGGCTTCTATAGATTCAAACAAAGCCTGAAAATTTCCTTTGCCGAAAGATTTGGCTCCCACCCGTTCAATAATTTCAAAAAATAGAGTTGGTCTGTCTTCCACCGGCTTGGTGAAAATTTGAAGAAGGTATCCTTCTTCATCCCTGTCAACCATAATTCCAAGTTTTTTCAATACGTTTAGATCCTCTTTAATTTTTCCGACTCTGTCAGACACAGTGTCATAATAAGCACCCGGAACATAAAGAAATTCCACACCTCTATTATATAATTCGGTAACCGTAAAAATAATATCAGGCGTGTGCACTGCTATGTGCTGGCAACCTGGTCCCTGGTAAAAATCGAGGTACTCTTCAATTTGAGATTTCTTCTTTCCTTTGGCAGGTTCATTTATAGGGAATTTAATTCTCCCGTTTCCATTAGCCATTACTTTGCTCATAAGTGCTGTATACTCTGTTGAAATGTCTTTGTCATCAAAGGTGATGAGGTTTTTAAAACCTAACACATCTTCATAGAATTTGGCGTATTTATTCATTTCGCCAACGTTCACATTGCCCACACAATGATCTACATATTCCAAACCTGTTGAAGTTGGATTGTAATGTGATTCCCATTTAACATATCCAGGGAGAAAAACTCCTTCGAAGTTTTTGCGTTCTACAAAAAGGTGAACTGTTTCACCATACGTATAAATCCCTGAAAGTTTTACTGAACCTTCTGAGTTTGTTTCACTGATTGGTTTTAGGTATGAACGTGCACCTCTTTTAATTGTTTCGTTATAGGATTCCTCGGCGTCATCTACCCAAAAGGCAATTACCTTAACACCATCCCCGTGTTTTTTTATATGTTCGGCAATGTCAGAATCGGGTATAAGTGGAGTAGTTAGAACAAGTGTTATTTTCCCTTGTCTTAATACGTATGAGGTCCGGTCTTTCAGCCCAGTCTCAAGTCCCGCATAAGCAAGCGATTGGAACCCAAATGCGGTTTTATAGTAGTGGGCTGCCTGCTTGGCATTGCCTACGTAAAGTTCAATAAAGTCTGTTCCGTTGATCGTGAAAATATCGGTGTCCGATACTTTTTCATGATCCATTATTGCCAGGGTATTTTCCATTGTTATTTTTTAGTGAATTGTTCGAATATTACAAGTAGTAAACATGCTCCTGAGGCGATCCATAAGAGGTTCTCAAGAAACAAAAGCGGTAGTGGTTTTTTATCGCGTGCCATTTTCAAGAATTTTATCGGGTTGAGTAATCCATGATTTATAATAGTCTTTAACTTCAAGTTGAAGTGCTTCTTCAGTAATCATCATTGGCCTGAAAGGATCAATCATAACAGCTAGTTCATTGGTTTCTTTTTTACCAATGCTGCGTTCAATTGCACCGGGATGCGGCCCATGAGGTATTCCACCCGGGTGAAGTGTGATTTGACCTTTTTCAATATTGTTGCGGCTCATAAAATCTCCATCTACATAATAAAGGAGTTCATCTGAATCAATATTATTATGATGATAAGGGGCTGGAATGGCTTGCGGATGATAATCATACATACGTGGCACAAAAGAGCATATTACGAAGTTGTTGCCTTCGAATGTTTGATGAATAGGAGGGGGCATGTGCAACCTTCCGGTGATAGGTTCAAAGTTATGAATTGAAAAAGCGTACGGATAGTGATAACCATCCCAACCAACAGCATCAAAAGGGTGGGTTCCATAAACATAATGATATAGGATTCCTTGTTTTTTAATCATCACATCAAATTCACCATGCTCATCATGAGTTTCAAGGTTGGAAGGGATTTTAAAATCGCGCTCGCAAAACGGTGAGTGTTCCAACAATTGCCCGTAATCATTGCGGTAGCGGCGTGGCAGGGATATTGGGCTGAATGATTCTACCACCAGGTGTTTATTATCTTCACTTTCAAATTCCATCTGGTAAATTGTACCGCGCGGAATGGTAAGATAATCGCCATATTCAAAAGGGATACTGCCATAAAGGGTTTTTAACAACCCAGAACCTTTATGAATAAATATCAGTTCATCGGCATCAGCATTCTTGTAAAAATAGGGTGTTGATTTTTGTGGAGCAGCAATGCCAATGTGCAGATCAGTATTAACTAAAAGTGTTTTTCTGCTTTTGATATAATCGCTGTGTCCTTCTATATTAAAGGTTTTGAAGCTGCGCGCTTTCATCCCTTTCTTAACTGCAATTTTAGGTTCCAGTGAAACCGAACTTTCAATTCGTGTAACTAGTGTTGGAGGGTATAAATGATAAACCAAAGATGAATTGCCTGAAAAACCTTGCGTGCCGACTAATTCTTCCTGAAATAGTGAACCGTCTTTTTTGCGAAATACAGTATGCCGTTTATTGGGGATGATGCCCGCTTTACTATAGTGTGGCATGAATGGTTGGTGTTTGTTTGTTTTAGTTGAGTTTTAACTTTACAATACTATACACAGTTTCAGGCTTTAAGTATGACTTTCATCACAGTTTGATTCGGTTGTACTCAATCAAAAATGTTAGCAAGTCTTAAGAGTTTATTTTGGTCAAGAATTTTTATTTTTTTGCCTTCAAGGCCAATAGTTCCTTCCCGGTCCATTTCAAAAAGCAGCCGAATAACAGTTTCGCGGGCGGTACCTACTATATTAGCAATATCTTCGCGTGTCATAACAATATTCAGTGTAAGATTGTCTGCTTCCAGACCGTAACTTTCCTTTAAAAGGAGTATACCTTGTGCCAATCTTTCCTTTACAGTTTTTTGTGCAATATTGGTAATATTCCGCTCGGCTGTTTTCAGTTCATTTGAAAATAAATTAATGATCTTGAAAGCCAGTTTTGGATCTTTTTCCACCATGGAAATAAATACTTTGGTTGGAATAAAACAGATGGATGAAGTTTCCAATGCTATTGCCGAACAGGAATATTTGTCTCCGCTAAGCACAGCACGGTAGCCCATTACATCCCCATCTTTACTGAGATGTACAATGTGTTCTTTCCCGTCAACACCTGTTTGTGTTACTTTTATCTTTCCGCTGTTTATGCAGTAAAGACCATGCGGATATGTACCTTCTTCAAATATGGTTTGTCCTTTCTTAAAGGTTTGGCAAATTTTGGCGGTGTCCAGATCCTGAAGATCAATGGAGCCTACATCGCTGAAAATCGATTTGAATCTGGAATTACAGACAAGGCAGGAATGATGTTCTGTTGAGTTCATGGGGTAAATTTTACAACTGCAAATTTGTGCAGATAAGAGGGTGTTGAGTATGAGGGTTGTCAGCAGTAAATTGTGATAAAAATCATATATGTAAATTAATGCAAATGTGACTACAGTCACAGTTATTCGGGCTGCTTTGATGCTTCTTTGCATTCATAAAACTCAACTCAAAATGGAAACATTAAGTCATTCAAAACACAAAGGAAGTAACACTCTTTCTTATTACTGCGAAATGTATGTTGTACTATTTACCATTCTTGGTTTAATAGTAGTTATTTGCGAGAAGACCTTTATACATTAAGGTTAGTTTAATAGGCAGTTCTTTGTCACTGCGAGTAAAAGAATCAATCTCATCATGGGGTAGACTGATTCAATTGCTTGCAGTGACTTTTTTGGGCTGTTCTCTCTGTTAATTTAAAGAAACAGTTTCAAGGCAACCCACCCTTGTCCCTCCAAGGATGAGAATCTGCGCACTGCATATCGTTTTTATACCACTGTTCATAAATTATTGCCGGTCGGGCACCAACCTTTTTTGAAAATTACATTTCATGAAGTAAATTTGTCTTGAAGGAGAACAAAGTACCCTTCAAGATAAATAAAATGATAAATAAAATAAACATTTCAAGAACAATTTCGGGAGTACAACTAAAAATTAAATTCCCTGTTATTAACAGGGGATTTTGTCGTAACATATTCATAATTAAGAGGCAAAAAATGACCCTTTCTGTTACCTTTCCTGATAAGCATCTGTTATTGCTCCTGTTATTTTGGAAAAAATTTTAGTAAAATCGGTTGAATTTCAATGGAATCAGGTCTGAAAATTTAGTTTGCTAAGAGCCAGTCGGGCTCCGACTTTACTCTCCCTTCCCGTATTTGCCTTTCAGCCAAAAGAAAAGTATGGCCCCGCTAATAATTGGAATTGACATTAATAGAAAAGTTGTGTCGAGATAGGCTGATTGAGTTTTCTTAGTTGCTCCTGCCTGGCATAATGGGCAAGCGGATAAAGAATATCCAATAAACAAGAGAAAAGACAGGAGAGAAAAGATTTTAAATTTCATATTGAAAGAAATTTAGCGAGCACCAAAACAAATAATACAAAAGGCAAGTAAGCAAATGAACTGAACATTAATCGCAATGCGTTTTTATTAGTTCTGTCGGTGTATAATTTATAAGCGAATCCTGAAAACCCGACACCGGCTAATACGAGCAACCAGGTTACGTTCACACCTGCCGATTGGTACATGTATAAAAGTAATCCGGCAGGAATAATAAGGAAAGTAGAAAGTAAAATGATAATAGCTGAAGCTTTGTTTCGTCCTCCGGAAGTAGGTAGCATTTTAATGCCTGCCTTGTTATATTCTTCATCCAGCAACCAAGCGATAGACCATGTGTGCGGGAACTGCCAGATAAACTGAATTGCGAAAAGTATAATTGCTCCAACAGTAATGCTGCCCGTTGCGGCAACGCATCCAATTACAACAGGTAATGAACCAGCCACCGCTCCCGGGAAAATAGTAAGCGGAGTAATCTTTTTCAGCGGAGTATAAATGCCTGCATAAATAAGCATGGCAGAAACACCCAAGATACCGCAGAGCGTATTTATTTTAAAAAGGAAAAATGCTCCAACTATTCCCAGGGTAATTCCAAAAACTAAAGCTTCAGTAACACTCATGCGGCCATCGGGTAGGGGGCGGGTTAAAGTGCGTTTCATTAATTTATCAGAACGGCGTTCTATGATTTGATTAAAGGTATTTGCCGCTCCGGTAATAAGGAAGCCTCCAATGGATAAAAACCAGATGGTGAAAGGATCTACATGACGTTGGGTAGCCCATAGGTAAGCCATTGATGCTGAGAATACCACAAGGAATGACAATCTCATTTTAATGAGCTGTACATAGTCAGATAATCGGGCTTGAATTGTTTTCACGGTTGGCAAAGATATACTAATACCTGAAATCATCTTAATTGAAGTATACAAGGCGATACAGAATGGGCCAAATAGCTACAACAAAATACCAATACAATATGCACGTAGAGATTTTGTTTTTAGCTATTTCAAAGGTAGAAGCCTGCCCGACTGAGCCGTTCAGGCGGGCCTTTCTAATGGAAAAGTACAGGTAGAACAGTATGCATAATCCGGCAAAAACATGAAGACCATGAGCACCTATCAGGGTGTAAAAAAATGCTCCGTATATGCTGGAATGTGTTGTAAGTCCGTACCCGATTAGCCTGGCCCATTCTGTACCTTGTATAGTAAGAAATGTTGCACCGAGTAAAATAGTAATCAATAATATGTTAGTCGATTTTGCATCAAGCTTACCTACCTTATTTATTCTCTTATTGAAAAGAAACAGCACCACAGCACTTGATAAAAGTATCAGGGTATTTACACCTGTAACTTCAACCGGGAGCCTTGGCTGGTCTGGCGGTGGCCAAACGGTAGCTCCTGCTCTGTTGACAATATAGGCACTTATCAATCCTCCGTACAGCATTGCTTCTGTTACAAGGAGAAGAATCATTGCCAGTACTCCGTTTGGTACTGATTTCCTTTGGTATGGTTTTGATGTTGCTATTGCGTCCATGGGGTGGATAGTTAAAGATTACAGATTAACGGGGAAAAGTTACATCACGTGGAACTGCGGTGATATCAGGATATACTCCAAAAAAGAAAGCATAAATGATAAGCAACACAGCAGCAATTGCTATGAAAATAAACAGCGGCTCATATTTTACATGCATGAAATTTCGCATCACAATAGCTACCTTCCAGGCGGCTGTGGCGAAAATAAGTACGATAGCCAATGCAGGTGAAAATACATATCCTACGGTTAAACTAACTGCCAACAGGGCCAGTAGTGTAATCAAAATACGTCCGTAATGCGGGTGACCATGGTAGTTGGTTGCCGGATCGGCAAATACTACATTGTCGTGATCAGGACTATGGTGAATTGGTTCAAAGTTGCCAGGTCCATGAGAATCTTCAAGTCCAACTTGAATGCCGGGTGATAAAATTGTTGTTGCCATAATTTTTAGTTTTTAAGAAATTATTATTTTGCGATATAAAGGAGAGGGAACAAGAAAATCCAGATCAAGTCTACCATGTGCCAATACATACCGGCTAATTCTACACGGTGCATATTTTTACCTTTTCGTGTTTGTATAAGAATGATAAGCATTACAGTCATTCCCGCCAAAACGTGCGCACCGTGCAAACCAGTCATGATATAATAATAAGACCAGAAAAGAGAACCAACATGGTCTCCGGCTGCAACCAGTTTAGGGCTGGTGAATGTGAAGCCTTCAGAAATTTCATGTGCGTATTCAATACTTTTATCTACCAGGAACAAAATACCTCCAAGGAGGGTGCAGCTTAACCACAAACGTACTTTAGCTACATCCATTTTTAAGGCAGCCTGATGTGCTCGTACAACTGTGTAACTGCTCACCAGCAATACTACTGTATTAAGTGCTCCAATAAAGGTATTGGTGTGTGCCGCCATATCGCCCCAATGCGGATAACGAATACGGTTAAGCAAGTAAAAGCAAATTAATCCTCCGAAGATCACTAATTCACCGGCTATCAAAACCCACATTCCAAGCCTTCCCTGAGGGATTTTTATGATTGGAATGGTAAGGTGATTTTGTTGTGTTTCCATTTTCTTTCTGTTATTAAGTTTCGTAATTGGTTGTTAATTAACGTTGGGTACATTTTGAGGAGTAAAGTCTTCTTTTGCTTCCGGGAGACTATAGTCATAAGCACCTCTGTGCACTTCAGGATACGGATTGAAGTTTCCATGCGGAGGCGGGGAGTCAGACTGCCATTCAAGTGTAGTAGATTCCCATGGGTTTTTAACTGCCTTTTTACCTTTCCTGAAGCTGGTAATGAAATTATACAGGAAAATAAATTGTGATAACATCAGGCCAATTGCGCAGACGGTTGCTATCTGTTCAAAGGTTTGATAAGGCTCTCTCGAAATAAGGCTGAATGAAGAGTAATCATTTATTCTTCTGTGTTGTCCTGCCAGTCCATTGAAGAATAGCAGGAAGAATACTCCGTTGAAGAAAATAAAAGTCAGCCAGAAATGCCATTTGCCAAGCTTTGCATTAAGTTCTTTACCTGTGAATTTCGGAAACCAATAATAGAATGCAGCAAAGAAGCCGAAGAAAATATCGGGAAACAAAGTATAGTGGAAGTGGGCAACTACAAAGTACGTATCATGTGCATAAATATCGAAGGTGTTTGAACCCAGGAACAACCCGGTTAAACCACCTACTAGGAATAACCCAATAAATCCGATAGCCCACAACATTGGTAATTTCATCCGGATTGAACCACCCCAAAGGGTTGCCATATAGGATAGGAAGATGCCGGCAAATGGAATTGATATTAATATGGTACCAATACTGAAGAAGGTAGCCATACGTGGATCTATACCTGCTACAAACTGGTGGTGAGCCCAAACTAAAACAGATAAGAATGCAGATAATAGCGCAAGATATATTACTGTTTTATAAGCAAACAAAGGTTTCCTTGAGAATACCGGAACGATTTCAGCCAATACTCCGAGTGATGGTAATAACAATACATATACTTCAGGATGGCCAAAAAACCAGAATAAGTGTTCCCAAAGCATCGGGTCGCCTCCGCGGTGCGGATCATAAAACCCCGTGCCGAGAACATTATCAAACAATAACATGAATGCTCCTGCCACCAATGGGCCTACTGAGAACATAAATATTACCGCGGCAATATTTATAAACCAAATAATAACCGGAATTCTCCATGGGGTCATTCCTTTTGCGCGTTTATTTATCGTTGTTACAAGGAAGTTGATACCACCCATTAACATAGCTACCAGTTCAAGTGCAACAGCTAAAATTAACAGGCTGGTGCCTGAGAAAAGCGCAGTAAAGAAATTTGGATTGTGATTTACATAACCTTGTGCTGAAAAGGGAGGATACATGGTCCAGCCGCCGCCAAAAGCACCGCCCGGAACAAAGAAAGAAGCAATCAGCACTAATGCACTCACGGCAAATATCCAAAAGGAAAGCATATTTACAGTAGGGAATGCCATATCATCCGAGCCTATCATTATTGGAATAAGATAATTTCCCAATGCTGATAGCAGCACCGGCATACCAACCCAAAACACCATGATCATTCCGTGAATGGTAACAAAAGCGTTGTATGCCTGCGGACCAAGCATTCCATAAAATGGGATACTCTTACCGGGGAATGCCAAATTATACCTGAATACATACGCAAGATAACCGCCTACTCCAGCCATAATCATGCCCATAATCATGTATTGGGTACCGATTGTTTTATGGTCGGTGGAGAAAACATACTTGCTCCAGAAACTTTTATTTTGATGAAGGTTTTCCATGTTGCTTAATAATTTATTCTTGAATATTTATTTACTTGACGTTACTACTTTATTCGCATTATATAATGAATCGGTAAAATGCTTGTATTGCTCCGGTGTTTCAGCCAAAACATAGTTTCTCATTTTAGAATGGAGTATTCCACATATCTGGGTGCACGAAATGTCATACTTGCCCGGTTTTGTAATATTGAACCAGCGCATTACGGTTCTGCCCGGTAGTGCATCTTGTTTCAATCTTGCATTAGCAAGAAAGAAACTATGAATAACATCGGTAGAACGTAATTCGAAAATAACATTAGCATTTATAGGTACATGCAATGAACTGTTCATGCTATCAATAACCACGTCATCACGGGTTCCTAAAACCCCATCAGGTCCGGGGTAAACAAATATCCAGTTCCACTGGCGGGCAATAATACCAACATGAACATCATTTTTTGAAATAGCAGGAACACTTTCAATGTTTCCCCAAGTGTCATGTTCTACATATAATATTACAAAGTCACTTAGTAAAAGTGCTACCAAGGCATAGGTTATCCATTTGTAATGCTTTCTTTTTTCACCCGTTATATACTCCGCTCGCTTACCATTTTTTGAACTGTACTTTATCAATGGATAGAGCAAAACAAACAAGCTTATAAAAAAAGCTATGGCTGCAAAAACAAGAATCAACCAAAACAGATTGTCTATTTCTTGTCCATACGTGCTGACGTTTTCCGGGAATATTGTCATTGGTGTTTAAATTTGATAATGCAAATAAACAGCCTATGTAAAAGAGCGGTTATGACATTAGTCACAGAATAATTTGAGTTTTATCATGCTTTGAAAAAGCAATCCCCAATACCAGAAAGATGTCTCTGTATGGTTAAGTAATACAGGCGTTTATGAAAAATAAATTTCAATTTGAATTTTCAATTTCAAGGTAAAAATTAATTTATAAAAAGATATATTTGTGAGATAAAAGTCACAGAATTTTCAGGAAGTAAACCATAAGCATTCACCCTTCAACTTGGAATGCCCAAAAAATAGAATGCTGGTTTTTATTTCCCGGATATGATTTCTGCCACAGCCGTTTTCATTTCAGGAAACAAAAACTGATATCCGGTTTTAAGAATCTTGTCCGGCAAAACCCACCTGCTTTTTAAAATCAGTTCGGTTTCGGTTCCTATTAAAATGGCTCCAGCTTCCAAAAGTAGGGTAGGAGCAGGCAAGCCGATTGGCATTCCACAGGCCTTTCGAATGATCTGCATCATCGCCTTATTATTTACAGGTGTTGGCGAAGTGCAATTAAATGTTCCTTCAATTTCCGGATGTGTTGCAATCCAATCTACAATACCGGCTACATCTTTTTCATGGATCCAACTCACCATTTGTTTGCCGTTACCTTGTTTTCCACCTAACCCAAACTTTACCAAATTCTTCAGCCGTGGAAATACTCCTTCCTTCGGCCCGAATACTAAACTGATGCGCAAAACAGCTTTTCGCATTTGTGTGAATTGTTTTGTTTGCTCCCAAAAGGTGCTCTCCCATATTTTGCAAACCCCAACTGAGAAACCTTCTCCAATTTCTCCATTCTCTTCAGTCATTGGTCTGTCTTCCGCATGGCGGTATATCGTAGCTGATGCAGATTGGATATAAAGTTTTGGTTGAGTTTTACAAAGTTTAATGGCATCCGTTAAAACATTAATTGAATTAACCCGCGAGTTAATTATCTCTTCGCAATTTTTTTTATTATAGCGACAATTAACATTTTTTCCTGCAAGATTAATCAACATATCTGCACCGTCCAATTCTTTTGCCCAAGACCCAAGTGTTTTACCATCCCAAGTTAACGTGTGAATATTTCCCTCGTGTTTTTCCGGTGCACGACTAAGAATTACAATACTTTGTGCGATGTCTTTATAATATTCAACCAGTGCAGTTCCTATCTGGCCGCTGCCACCTGCCAAAACTATTTTCGAATATTTTTTCATAATGCTATAGTATAATCCACAAAACAATTAAACGATAAATAACCCATCCGGCTGAGGCACTCCAATGAATGCCTAAAAGTTTTACTCTTCGGAAATGTTCAAGCAACATCAACCCAGCAACCGACATAAAGACCCCTGCATATAAATAAGGATTACGGAACCCGAATATTTTTCCAATAAATAAAAACAATACCAAAAGCAAAGCTCCGGCAAAAGAAATAGTCATCATATTTCCCAGATAGTCGAGGATTTTATTTTTGGCAAGGAGAAAAATTACACCGGACTGAAAAATAATTTGTCCCCCGCAAATAATGAACTCCCGGAAGAACTTGGTGGGAGGCACTAATCCAATGAGGTGGTATGAATAATGAGTTAGAATAAGGGAAGTTAAAAGCCAAGCAATAAGGATGTAAGCCCAGCGGTATGTAAGATTAACATCTGGCACACAAGTATCGTTTTTATCATTTCCCGGAACAATTACTTTACGATTGTAAGCAATAAATGAATACACCTTTTTCATTAACCATTTAAATGGTTGGAAATTAAATAGTGGGCCAAAAATGGGGAATGCATTTGCAAGGATTTTGAATATGCTGTCGATGCCATAAAAAACTTCTCCCGTTTGAGTATTCACTAAGGCAATTTCATTTTTAGCCCTGTCCGTATCAATCGAAGATGAAATCTCATTACTCATTTGCTGATACGATTTTCTTCCGCTTTCATCCAGCATTTTTGCCTTTACAAAGGCCTTGCTGTATACTGTGCACATGGGGCATGCATTGTCGAAAACCAGCGTATAGTTTTTGAGCGTTTTCATTTTACATCATTTTAAAGAGTGTTCCGAAGAACCAGTTCTCTTCTGCTTTCATCATCGTTTCAACGGTTTTATCCATCTTATTTACAAAGTTGCTCAGTTGCGTCATCATCTTTATGAACTCTTTCACTTCTTCATTTTTTTTGTCCCCTTCGGTTTCTTTCAATTTAAGCAGGGCTTGTTTTGCGGGCTCAATTTCCCTTTTCTTACGCTCGCTTGCAATACGGCGGGCAACTTCCCAAATATTTTTTTCGGCTACAAAATACTCCATGCGGTTGCCCGGAACCAGTTCTTTGGATACCAAGGTCCAGTTGATAAGTTCCCGCAGATTCATGTTGGCATTGCCACGGGAAATTTGGAGTTCTTCCATAATATCATCGGTGGATAAGGGTTTCGGCGCAATTAATAAAAGCGCATGTACTTGTGCCATAGTCCGGTTAATGCCCCACTCACTGCCTAGTTTTCCCCAGGTTTGGATGAATTGTTGTTTTGCTTCTTTGTATTTCATGGCACAAAGATATATATAATTTCTGAACTTTCAGTAATTATTGAAAATAAAATAATAAATAGGTTTGGATGAAGGACGTTTGACAATAACATATTAAACAGGCCCCCTTATTTGTGATATATAAAAGAGCTTAATCTCCGAAAAAGTAAAATATTTGGAACTTTTTTATGTTATTAGCGTAAAAACTGTAGTTTTACGCTTGAAAACCTATTATTTATAAAATAATTGTACAAAACATTCCTTATACTGGGCGGTGACGGATATTTCGGCTGGCCCCTCTCAATGAGGCTGGCTGTAAAGCATCCAAGCAGTAACATAATCATTGTTGATAATCAATGGAGACGGAATGTGGTTAAAAGTCAGGGTTCTGATTCTATTATTCCTATTGCCACTCCCGAAGAACGAATTATTGCATTTAAAAAGGTACATGGATTAAGCAACATTCAATATATAAATATGGATGTTAATAGCACTTCACTTGACGAGGTTATTGAGCGGGAAAAGCCAGGTATTATTTATCATTTGGCCCAGCAATGCTCAGCTCCATATTCAATGAAAGGAGAGGAAGAAGCCATGTTCACCCTTATTAATAATGAGGCCGGTAATATGCGTCTGCTATGGTCAGTAAAAAGGCATGTGCCTGATGCCCATGTTATTAAATTGGGCTCATTTGGCGAGTATTCTAAGTCGGGTATTGATATTGCAGAAGGATATTTTGAACCTGAATATAAAGGTAAAAAAGCAAGTAAACCCATGCCATTTCCCCGCGAGGCGGATGATATTTACCATGTATCTAAGATAAATGACACCAATTACGTTGCAATGGCTTGCCGTAAATGGGGGCTTAAAATAACGGATGTAATGCAATCCACTATTTTCGGTAATGTAACCGAAGAGATTATGGGGCATCCTGAACTTTGCACACGTTTGGATTATGATGAAGCTTTTGGAACGGTACTTAATCGCTTTTTAGCGCAAGCGGTTGTAGGCTACCCGCTTTCGGTATATGGAACCGGTAAACAACGGACCGGTTTAATGTGCCTGAAAGATTCGGTTAATTCATTGGCTAATTTGGCAGATGATGCTCCAAAAGCGGCTGAACATCGTGTAATAAACCACGTTACCGTAACAGATTTCTCAATAAATGAACTGGCGGAGGCTGTGAAGTTTATCGCCCTTCAGGAAGGGTATAAAGTTACCATTAAGCACGATGCTTTTGATCCGCGGATGGAACGGCCTGACAAGAAACTGGAATTTGGGATACATACCGATTACCTGGATGAAAAAATTGTTCATTCTCCATTTATAGATATTATAAGGGAAACCCTTAAGCTAATTGCAAATAATAAAGACCGGGTTTCTCTTAATGTGTTCCCGCCTATTATTAACTGGGCGCACGATGAGAAAATGAAAGAAAAGGTACTGGGAGAAACCAGAATATTAATAGATGAAAAGGGAGAAGAAAAGATTACCAATGAGGCATATTGGGCTAAATTCAGGAAAGAGAATTTCCATTCAAGACGTATTAATTTAAATCCCGGAACTCTTGGAACCCCTTCTGAGGCTGTAAAACATGCCCGTATTTTTACTGCAAAGTCAGATGAAATTGACGCACATCCGCTAGGGCTGTATGAATATGGAAGAATATGCCAGGAGGAAATACAGACATTATGCAATGAGTTATGGAATTCTCCCGGATATCATTCAATGGTAGTGCACAGTACCTCGCAAACGCTGAACCATTTAGCATTATCTATGTTACGTGTATTGCATAGTGAAGGTAAAGGGCCGTATAGAATTATAACCACCGAACATGAGCATCAGGGCGGCATAGGCTGTTTTGAAAATATGCCTGAATATGAAGTTCATTATCTGAATGACAAGACGCTTGAAGATAAAGAACTACTTAAAAAGAAAATAGAGGATATCAAACCCAATATTGCATTTTTTTCTCATGTTTACTATGATACGGGTAGTAAAACACCTTCGGAAGAATGGGCTAAACTCTTTAAAAGATTTGCTCCCGATTGTAAAGTTATTATTGATGTTGCTCAATCTCTCGGCATAATGGATCTGCCTTTTGGCGATGCAGACGTTTTGGTTGGTAGTACACACAAATGGTTATTTGGCCCGCATGGTGGCGGATTGATTTGGATGAAGAATAAATTCAAGAACTGGATACAATCACTTTACTGGAGTGGACATGGAATATCCAATGACTCCGATTTGGAATCAATAAGTATTCCCGGTGGGCAGGATTTTATGCTCTATCCGGCTGTTCTGGAGTCTTTAAAGCTATATAAGAGCGTGGGGAAAAATAAAGTTTTCCAGCGATCAGCTATGCTCGCAAACTGGTTTCAAAAGAAGCTGGCAGATGCGTTTGTTGGTTCGAAATCAGATTATGTGTTTTTAAATACTACCCTGAACGCCCCGTTTATCAGTGTTGGGTTTAAGAGTTTTGACCCATATCCATTATATAAAGCTTTAGATCATCGGCAGGTACATATCAAATGCATAAAAAACCATAAAATCGGAGATCAGGAATATCACATTTTACGTTTTGGATTTCCTTATTTCGAAACGCTCGACAGGCTTGAATATGCCATCACCCAGATTAAATTAATTCTTGCCGAAACCGAACAGAAAGAATTGAAGTTCGGGACCTGAATAAATATTACAAATTATATTAGTTAATTGGATTGGACCGAAATGGTTTGGTTTCAAATAAATGATAGATTTGATGTATGAAAAGGATTTTCATTTCAACCATACTAATAATTTCCGGCTTTATTTTTCTCTCATTTATGTGGGAAAAGAGCGATAATAGCTTGAAAAGGAAAGGCCTGAAAGGGAAGGTTAAATACATGTATGAGCATTGTTTTTATGCAAAACAGAAAGATGGAAAAACCGTTAAAGGAAAACTTAATTATGTAGTTCTATGGAAGTATGACAGCCTTGGAAATGAACTGCTGAAATCAGAATATGACTGTGATGGATTTTATAAAGGGGACACTATTAATAATACACACTATTACAAGTATGATGCAAATGGAAAAATAATAGAAATGTATGATGACCCATTCTTTAACAAGGATGGCAGCTTAAAACGGGATTAAGGCTTCGCAACTAAATCGGTAAATAAATATGATGGTAATGGAAAGTTGATTGAGGTTTATGATTATGGTTTTGAAATAACAAGGTTAGATTTTAAAGTCATATATAAATATGATGATAAGGGAAATATGATTGAAGAGGACGAATATGAAAAGGGGATAAATTTTGTTGAAAAGATTCTATACACTTATGATGACAAAAGAAATATTACTAAAATAACCAATTGCCGGCCAGTTGATAGCGTGAGCGGAATGAGTGTTTTTAAATACGACAGTGCAGGTAATGAAATTGAAGACTCAATTGTTTATGGAAATGGAAGCTTTGGAAGATTCACAAAAAAATTTGATTATAACGGAAACCAAATTGAAATGAAAACCTACACAGAGCGCAGCAAATTACCTCGTACTTCCAAATATATTTATGTATATGATAAAATGGGCAATTACGTTAAGGAAGTAAACTATGAGAACGGTAAGCCGGAGTATATTACAGAGCGGAAAATAGAATACTATTAAACTATAACGGCAATAATACCTGCTACAATCAGCACCATAAAACTAACAAAGATTTCTTTCCTCAATGCTTTGTTTGAAAGGGTAATTGCATAAATCATTTTCAATACATTATTGCTTGTTATTGCATTCAGCACTGCAAGTGAAATAACCGAATCACTCAAATTCCATTTGCCCTGAAAAAGGTTGATGATAAAGGGATCAATGTCAGTAACTCCCACCACAAAAGCAAGGTTTTTAGCTCCATGTTCTCCATAATGGCCTACCACGTATCCGGTTACAACGGCAAATAAAATAAACAGACCGCCAAATAATACGGATGTCTTAAACTCAAGTGGATTGGTGTGACTGGATGCTGCAACAACTTCACTGCCAGTTCCAATAATTGTTTTTTTTAGTACGCTAAAATAAACCGCAATTAATGTGCTTACTAATATAAGGACAGCAAAATAAGGTATAAGCCTGGTTGCAACTTCTATATTGAAGAATGCAGCCAAAATAAAAATCCGCAAATACATCATTGTAATAGCAAGAAAAATAGCAGCAATAATGCGATTCCCCGCAACATTTTCTTTGCTCTTCCGGGCAAGAATTACGGTGGTAGCTGTGCTACTGTATAACCCGCCAAGTATACCTGTCAGCAATATTCCCGTGTCGGGAAAAACAAACTTACGAAGCAGGTAACTTACATAGGAAATGCTTGAAACTACCACAATAGCCAGCCAAAACTTATAGGGGGAAAAGTTCAGCACAGCTGAAATAGGTTCATTAGGCAGCAGTGGTAATATTACACCTGCCAGAACAAGGAATTTAGCCAGTGTTATGAATTCATCGTTATCGAATTTCTTCGAGAAATTAAGCAAGGTTTCCTTTATCTCTGATATGATAAGGATGCTTACTACAATTAAAAGTACCATCCATTTAGGCTGGGTATATACCAGAGGTGCTAAAGAATAGGTTATCAAAGCGGTAACCAGAGACGTCATTCCAAATTTCTGCTGGATCTTTATCTTCTGAAAGTAAAAAACACTCAATAACCCGCCAAAAATAATTGCTCCTATAATAAAGGGAGTGAGGTTTTGAGGACTTATTATATATAGGATAAACCCGGCAATACCCAATAGAGTAAATGTCCTGTCTGTTCCGAATAATGTTTCTGTAGCCTCGTTTATATGATGCCTCCTTTGTTCAAGCCCTATTAATAATGAGAATACAACTACCAAAAGGAAGTTTATCAGGTCAGGAGGTATGTCTTGCAGTATTTCGCTGTTCAAATGCAGAAGTATTTATGTACTAAGATATGCTTTTCTATTCAGGGTATTTCATTTTAAGTGCTTTCAGTGTTTTAACGATCTCGTTTGCAATAAAGTAATTCCTATACCACTTGCGGTCTGCAGGCACTATAAACCAAGGCAGTTCCTTGCTGCATTTTTCAAAGATCTTTTCATACGTCTCAACGTAAGCATCCCAGTTTTTCTCCTCTGTTGAATCAGCCGGGTCATATTTCCATCGCTTATGCGGAATGTTAAGGCGTTCTGCAATTCTATTCTTCTGTTCTTCTTTCGAGATATGCAGGAAAAACTTCAGGATCACGGTGCCTGAATCAACAAGGCATTGCTCAAAGCTGTTGATTATATCATAACGTCTTTCAATAATCTGTTTATCTAGTGATTTATGCACCGTTGGTACAAGTATATCCTCATAATGTGAACGGTTAAATATCTGAACCATCCCTTTTGCAGGAGTATGGGGATGTACCCTCCATAAAAAGTCATAGTTTTTTTCTTCGTCAGTGGGTGCTTTAAAAGCTTTAACTTCAATACCCATTGGGTTCATACTCGAAAATGCATGTTTAATAGTTCCATCCTTGCCTGCTGCATCCATTCCCTGCAGGATGATCAACAGGCTATGTTTCTTCTCGGCATATAAAAGATTTTGAAGCGGGGCCTGCTGCTTATATAGATCCAGCGTTTCTTCTTCCGTTTTTTTCTTGTCAATATCCTTGTCCGGTTCGGTTGAGGTTTTTGATAAATTCATCATATGCTTTATTTGCCGGTGAAAATTATTTACAAAAATAATTAATTAAAGGTTCAATAAAATGTGTTTCGTAATTATAAAATCAATATTTTTATACTCTCAAATTTCCGCCTAATAATAAATCCCTAATGAAACGTATTGCAGGTCTTATCCTACCGGTTGCCTTGTTGGCAGCCTTAATCACCGGTTGTAACCCGAATGGAAAACTAAAAGTTAAAGAAGTGAATTTCCCCGACGGGGAAGTTCAAACCCAACAAGCCATCGTTTTTACTTTTAATAAGGACCTGGTGGGGGATTCGCTCCTGCATAAGTGGGATAGCACCTCATATCTGGATATACAGCCTGCCGTTCGCGGGGTATATGAATGGCTTTCGGCTAACCAGCTTTCATTTTCGCCGGCACAGGCTTTTCTGCCTAATACCGACTATAAAGTCACCCTGACTAAAAAACTTCTCAGCCATTCCAAAAAGAGCATGGGTATTGATGATAAACCTATTTTATTTCATACACCATACCTTAAGATCAACAATGTTGAAACCTTCTGGACCATTAAGGATGGTAATTCAGCACTCGGAATATTCGTAGGTGTGAATATTGACTTTAACTACGAGGTTTCCCCTCCTGCCGTGTTACAAAAACTTAAGTTAATGTGCGCCGGTACCCAGGTAACACCTGAACTTGTTTCGGCAGATAACAGTGCGCAGGTACGTGTTATATTTAAACCAAGAGAAGGTGCTACATACCCATGTGCGCTGAATGTAAGTGTTGATAAAGGTATGGCTTGTGTAGGCAGTCAAAAGGTTACCGATAAGGAATTGGATTATTCTTCACAAATACCACCACAGGACGAGTTTGAGGTAATAAATGCATTGCCGGTTTTCCAGAATGGAGAATCCTATATATCGGTTCAGACATCACAACCATTAATGGATAACGACATTGAGCAGTTTATAACCATCACCCCTTCGGTGAAAGTTAAGATCGTTAACCAATCTAACGGCTTTTTCATAAAAGGAGATTTTTCCAATAAGACCGATTATGACTTAATGCTGTCTGCGGACCTTAAAAGTATTTTCGGAAAAACTTTGAAAACTGCGTACCGGACAAGCATCCATTTTGGAAACCCTCCAGCTTATATAGCATTCACCGACAAGAACAGTATTTATTTGTCTTCTCAAGGTAACCGCAACCTTGCTATGCAGATAGTAAGTGTACCTAAAGTAAAGTTCTCTATTTATAAAGTATATGAGAACAATATTCTGTTCTACCTGAAAAATGGAAAGAACTACGAATCATTCTATGGACACAGAAGAGATGAAGGTGATGATGGCGATAATGCCAGCAATGGAGAAGAAGATGATGATGGAGGTTATCACTATGTTGAAGACTACACTGCTAATCCTGATTACGGAGATGTGATCGCTTCTAGAGAATTCAGTACTTCCACGCTTCCAAAAAGTGGAATGACTTCCTTACTCAATGTTAATCTTGCCGATTTGCATTATGATGCAACCCGTAAGGGGATTTACCTGGTAACAGTTCAGGATAAAAAGAAGCCTTGGGTGCAGGACAGGAAGTTACTTGTAGTTTCCGATATCGGGATGATTGTAAAACGCGGTGAAAAGAACATCACCGTTTTCTGTCATTCACTTGTGAATGCCTCCAGGCTTGAAGGTGTTAAGGTATCTTTCATAAGTAACAACAATCAGGATATTTACACTGCCGTTACCGATAACGACGGCGTCGCCACATTTAATTATGATAAAACAAAATATCCGGGAAATGATGTGGTGGCTATAACAGCCAAGTATGAAAAGGATTTCAACTTCATGTCATTAACCTATGACGGAATTGAAGTATCGCAATTTAATGTAGGTGGAAAGACCACCAACAATGTTCCGTACGATGTATTTATTTACAGCAACCGGAATATTTACCGTCCGGGAGATACTATCAATATTAACTCGGTAGTTCGTTCATTCAATTGGGAAACCATTAAGGATATCCCGGTAAAATTCAAAGTTAAAATGCCAAATGGCAGGCAACTCCAGGAAATAAAAGGCAAACTGGACGGCGAAGGTTCTTGCGCCATTAACTTCTCGGTTCCTGCCGCCTGCCTTACAGGTGACTATACCCTTGAAATGTATTCCGGTAACGATGTGTTGTTAAATACCTATGGCTTCATGGTAGAGGAATTTATGCCGCAGCGCATAAAAGTGGATCTGCAAATGGATAGAAAGGAATTTGAAAGTGGAAAGCAGGCAAATATTGAAGTGCAGGCTATGGAACTCTTCGGGCCGCCCGCAGCAAATAAAAACTACGATGCTACCTGCGATATCAGCTACGGATACTTCACTTCTGATAAATTACCCGGATACTCCTTCAGCATAGTGAGGCCATCCAGTGTGAGATTTGAACAGCTTACCGACAATGGTACTACCGATGAAAAGGGACATGCATCGGTTAAATTCCAGCTTCCGGACAGTAAGAATGTTGGTGTTCTTGATGGCAGAGCTATTATATCTGTATTTGATGAAACCGGAAGGCCGGTAAACAGGAGTGAAGAATTCAGGGTATTCACACAAAATGTTTTTTACGGAATAAAACGATTTGATAGTTGGGTATCTACCAGCAAGCAACTGGATATTGGATTTGTTGCGGCAGATAAAAAAGGAAATGCAACCAATGCACATGCCTATGTTTCCATTATAAAACATTATTGGGAAACTGTGTTGACCCACAATTATTCATACACACGTTATGAATCTCAGGAGCGGACAAAAACGGTATTCTTTAAAGATGTGGATCTGTCAGGCACCAATTCATTTGTGAGTTTCTTGCCTCAGGAATCAGGGGAATATGAAGTGCGTATTGCCGCAAGCTCAACGAGTGAATCGTATGTTACTGAATATTTCTATGCATACGGTTCGGGTAATACTCAATACAACTCCTTCCAGGTTTCGAAAGAAGGAAATATTGATATAAAAGCCGACAAGGATGATTATAAACCGGGAGAAACGGCAAACCTTTTATTCACCTGCCCTTTTGATGGTAAGATTGTGGTTACTGTTGAACAAAATGAAGTAATTGAAAAATACTTTATTGAAACTGACCACAAGGCTGCAAGCCTTAAACTTCCAATATCGAAAGGCGATCTGCCCGGTGTATACGTGGGTGCTTCACTCATTCGCGAGTTAAGCGATAATTCAATTCCGCTTACAATTGCCCGTGGATTTGTACCAATTAAAGTAGATGAACCGGACAATAAACTGGATGTGAAAATTATCTGTGCCGATAATTCACGCTCCAAAACCGATCAGACCATTAAGATCAAAACACTGCCAAATACCGAGGTTACTATTGGTGCCGTGGATGAAGGAACTTTGCTGATCACAAACTTCCAGACACCGGATCCTTACGATTATTTTTATGCAATGCGGGCATTGGAAGTAAAAACTTTCGACCTCTATCCATTGGTATTGCCTGAACTGTCATTTATGTCGACCATGGCGGGTGACGAGGCAATGTCGGGCCGCCTTCCACCGGCAAAAGGAAAACGTGTGCACCCGCTTGCATTCTGGAGCGGACCATTGAAAACAAACAGCAATGGAGAGTGTTCCTATTCCTTCCATATCCCTGATTTCTCGGGAACGGTGCGTGTTGAGGCGGTAGCCTATAAAGGAAATAAATATGGAAGCAACGAAAAGAAAATGATCGTTGCCGACCCTATCGTTATTTCAACTTCGCTGCCACGCTTTATGGCTCCTGGTGATGATAATACATTGAATGTTATTCTGAGTAACACCACAGCCAATAAAACTACTGCGGAAGCTACCATTAAAGTTGGTGGCCCAATGAAAATTGTTGGCCCTGCAACTCAGAGTGTAGAGATACCTGCACACTCAGAACGGACGGTGACTTATAACCTTGTTGCCCAGCCCGGGCTTGATGCAGGTACATTGGATATTTCTGTGAAAGCGTTGCACGAAACCTTCACCGACCATGAAGAGCTGCCAATTCGCCCGTCTACACCACTTGAAAAAGTATCGGATGCAGGAGTTGTAAAAGGTGGCTCTACCACCCCAATAACCTCTACAACTGACTTTATTGGTGGTACTACCAAGGGGTATATCATGGTAAGCAAATCGCCGCTGGCACAGTTTTCAAAGCATCTGAACGATTTGCTTGAGTATCCTTACGGATGCATGGAACAGACTGTATCTACTGCATTCCCTGTTTTGTATTACTCAGCTTTAATGAAAGCTTTGGGACAAAAAGAAACCAACCAACGCTACAATCCTAACTACATTATTTCGGAAGCAATTAAAAAGATATATGCTTCGCAACAATATAACGGTGGATTGTCTTACTGGCCGGGTGGTTCATATACCAGCTGGTGGTGCTCTATTTATGCATGTCATTTCCTTCTCGAAGCTAAAAAGTCAGGCTTTGAAGTAGATAATACCGTGCTGACAAACCTGCAGACCTACATTAAATCTCAACTGAATGAACGTGCTGAACAGACCTATACATATTGGGATTACCAGGATGTTTTAAGGACTCGGATTGTGGCACCGGAAGAAACATTCTATTCACTGTTTGTATTGGCATTAGCGGGTCAAGCGGATATATCCGTGATGAACTATTTTAAAGGAAATCAGCAACTGCTTACCCTCGACAGTAAGTATATGCTTGCTGCTTCCTATTCAATGGCAGGAGATAAAAATGCATTCTCCACCTTGCTACCGGAAGGCTTTTCAGGTGAAAGGGCAACCCGTTCCTTAAGCGGAAACTTTGGTTCTTACATTCGTGATGAATCTATTTCACTTGCGGCATTGTTACAGGCGCAGCCTGAGAATCCGCAGATACCAATTCTTGCCAAGCACATTTCGGAAGAGTTGAAAAAAGAACCTTGGCTATCCACACAGGAAGAATCATTTGCACTTATCGCGCTCGGCAAACTTTCGCAGAATGCGCTTAAATCAAATGTTTCAGCTTCACTCTGGATCAACGGAGTTAAGGTTGGCGAGATGGGGCCGAATGATGTAAGCTTTACTGTGAAACAGGACATCAGCAATAAAAAGGTGGAGGTCCGCACTGTTGGAACTGGCGAGGTTTACTACTATTGCGAAACACAAGGTATCCCGGCAGGAAATAAATTCAAAGAAGAGGATAGTTATCTGAAAGTACGTAAGACATTCTACAACACAAAAGGTGATGAAATAAGTGACGGACACTTCAAACAAAACCAATTAGTAGTTGTGAAAGTAAGTGTTCAGTCGCTTGATAACAATACAGTGGATAACGTAGCAATTACGGATGTGGTTCCGGCATGTTTTGAAATTGAAAACCCGCGCCTGAATCCGGAACGTGAATTTGCATGGATCAAAGACAAATCTGAACCGGACTTCCTGGATATACGGGATGACCGCGTTACGTACTTTACTAATATCTCATCCAACAAACAAGACTACTATTATCTTGTAAGGGTGGTTGCAAAAGGTAAATATGTAATGGGTCCCGTGGCAGCTGATGCTATGTACGATGGTTCTTACCATTCTTACAATGGCAGCGGACATGTGGAGGTTCAATAATTATTTGTTTTGCTGGGAATGGGTTAAACCCATTCCCTGTATTTGTTCATTCCACAGTTAACTATCGGGTTCAATAATACTTTTTATCTTTGCCACTCACAACAAAATATGGAAACGTCGCAAATAAGGATAAAAACTGATGGTTTTAGGGCTATAGCTAAAGCAGACATTATCATTAATGGAATAACTGTTGTTGCCGGTGAAAATGGAAGCGGAAAAAGTACACTTTCGAAACTGTTATATTTCCTTTATAAAACCGCAGCAAACTACAATTCGCTTGTTGCTGAAGAACTACAATTTAATTTACGAAATGTTATTAGTTTTTTAGAAATAATTGAGCAAGAATTTCACTATTCCTTAAAAGAAAGAGGAAAGAATCAAGAATATAGAGGGATTGGAAAAGAATTATCAGAATTGCGTGGTAATATTTCCGTCAATGAGGAACAAATGCGGAAATGGATTTTAATAATAAAAAAAGCAGCAGAATTATACTATAATCACCCATTCAATTTATCTGAAAGAAACCTGAGAAATTCGAGAACAATTAGACTAAGGTATATTGTAATCGATATTCTAAAGGATATTCCAAATAATAAAATAGAGGATAAGGGTGAAAATTTATCTCTACCTTTTGATAAAATAGAAAGTTTCGTTGAATCTAAATTTAAGGAAGCGGTAGAAAAAGTTAAGTCCCGCCCAATTTCTTTGTTTAATAATGCCTTAGCAAGCGTTTTTGAAAAAGAGAAATTACCTAAATTATTTGAAGTATATGAGTATGGTGAGAAGATTGTTTCTAAAGATAACGATAGCTTGTCAATACCTTATTATGTTCAAAATACTATTTATATTGATACTCCTATGGCAATTGGAGAAGAATATTCTGACATTCAACATTGGGAAGATTTAAATATACTTCTTCACAAAAAGGGAAAACTATCATTTTCAGGTTTATCAAAAATAATTGCTACAATTATCAAAGGAGATGTTTCTTTTGATGATGATGCATTTGCTTTTAGTGATTTTTTGTTTAAAAGAAGAGATGGTTCAAAATTTGATCTGCTAGATTGCGCAACTGGAATTAAATCCTTTGGTATTTTACAATTGCTCTTGAAAAACGGTTCACTAAATGATAAAACGCTTATGATTATTGATGAACCAGAGTCTCATCTTCACCCACAATGGATTATTGAATATGCACGACTAATAGTGTTACTTAATAAAAAAATTGGCATGAAATTTTTTATAGCTAGCCATAACCCCGATATGGTTAGTGCTATTAAATACATAGCTGAAAAGCAAAAAGTGGATAAAAACTTAAATTTTTATCTTGCTGAAAAAACTAAAAATGAATACATATATAAATATAAGCATTTAGGTATAGATATTGAGCCAATTTTTGGTTCATTTAATATTGCAATGGAACGAATAAATAAATACGGGGCTTAAGAAAATGAAGTACTCTGGTAACACTACTTTAAATCACCATATTGCTAAATTGCATAAAAAATGTTTACAAGATATAAATTTATTGATAGGAAATGAGGGCTATATAGGGCATCTACCCCTCTTTCCAAAAAAGGAAATTGTCATAAATACCGATTTAGTTGAAAAGGAAATTCGTCCTAAAAGCAGAAAGAAATCAATGGATATGGCTTTTGGTGTAACCAGTAAGAATTCTAAAATGAAGAAGATTTTAATGGTTGAACTTAAATTCAGGAAAAAAGAAGATTTTAAAAAACTTAGTATAACTGATATAGAGGAAAAAGCAAGTATGTCCAAAACTGTTTTAAAAGGTGCAATCCCTTTATATGATTATTTCATAATTATATTTAGTCCAGATGTTAAAAAACAAGCATTCAAAAAGCTTTCTCAACTTGCCCTGAAAGACCCTAAAAGAGTAAGTAAGTTTAAAATACAAGACATTTACGAATTAAAATCTGACTTTTTCTAAGGTTCATTCAAAAATTGAAATCCCTTCGCGATAAGTTTAGAAAACTGTTCACACGCAGGTTCCTGAAAAGGAGCCTGCTTGTGTTTGCAGGGGTTCTTGTTGGTGGATTTCTTCTCTTCCTGCTTCTTGATATGGTTTTCCCGGTGCCGATGGAACGCTTGCAATACTCAACCGTTGTGGTGTCTTCCGATGGTACTGTTCTTTCAGCCTACCTTAGCAAAGATGAAAAATGGAGAATTAAAATACGGAAAGAGGATATTCCCGAAAACCTGAAAAAGGCTTTTGTTTTTAAAGAAGATAAATACTTTTATTATCACCCCGGGGTGAATTTATTTGCACTTATGCGGGCGTTTTTTCAGGATATAAGGGCAAGGAAGGTTGTATCGGGTGCGTCTACCATAACCATGCAGGTGGCGCGTATGCTGAGTCCCGAGCGTCGTACCTTTCTGAATAAGTTCAAAGAAATATTCAGGGCATTGCAATTGGAAAGGCATTATTCCAAGGAAGATATTTTGGAAATGTATTTTAACCTGCTTCCTTATGGTGGAAACGTAGAAGGATTGAAAGCTGCATCGTTAATATATCTTCATAAAAAACCTGTTGAACTAAGCCCTGCGGAAATTGCTACACTCATGATAGTGCCCAACAATCCCAATCACTTTAAATTAGGTATCAATAACCCGACCATTGTAAAGGAGCGCAACAAATGGCTGAAACGATTAAGCAAAGCGAACCTTTACAAACAACCGGAATTGGACCAGGCGATGACAGAGCCTTTGGTTGCAAAGCGAGGTGCCATGCCAAAAGTTGCGCCGCATTTGTGTAACAGATTAGTTAAAAAAGCAAAAGATAATTATGTTCAGAGTTATATCGATATCAACACGCAAAAGCGCACCCAGCAGATCGTTTCAGACTTTGTACAAAAACTCGCCGTGTGGAATATTACCAATGCTTCCGTTGTAATTATCCGGAATAAAGACCACGCCGTAATATCGTACGTGGGCTCTGCTAACTTTGATGATGTGATAAATCAGGGGCAGTGCGATGGAGCAAATGCACTGCGTTCTCCGGGGAGTGCATTAAAACCTTTTCTCTATGCCATGGCCTTTGATCAGGGACTTGCAACACCAAAGTCTATTCTGTATGATGTGCCCTGCAACTACGATGGTTACATGCCCCATGATTACGATCTGATATTTCGTGGAAAGGTTACCGTGGAGGATGCATTACTGAACTCTCTCAATGTTCCGGCAGTAAAAATGCTTTCGAAAATGGATGTGAATTCGTACATTAATTTGCTTGAAAATGGCGGATGCCACTCCTTGGTAAACCAGGAGAAAAGACTTGGATTATCGCTTGTGTTGGGCGGTTGCGGGTTAAAACTGCATGAACTTACAGGATTATATGTAGCACTCGCCAACAATGGAGTGTATGCACCTTTGCGCTGGACAAAAGATCAGGAGGAAGGTAAACCTGTGCAATTGTTTTCGGATAATGCAGCCTTTATGATCTCGCATATTCTTACGGGCATGGTGCGCTTTGATGTGCCTGCCAATATTGAAGGAGCGGAAGACTTTCCCAAGATTGCATGGAAGACCGGAACCTCTTATGGACACCGGGATGGCTGGTGTGTAGGATACAATGATAAATATACTATTGGTGTGTGGGTTGGAAATTTTAACGATGCTGAATCACCGGAGCTGAGTGGCTCCAGTTGCGCGATTCCGCTGATGACAAAAATATTTACAACCCTTAATGTATATAATGATTTCAACTGGCTGAAATTCCCGAAGGGCCTTGGAATCCGTTGGGTGTGCAACGAAACAGGTAAAATGCCCGGCACATATTGCACCAACCAGGTATCCGATTATTACATTCCGGGAGTTTCAACAACCGATGTTTGCGAGCATGAACAAATGGTGTATGTGGATGCCAAAGAAAAATTCTCCTATTGCAAAACTTGCTTGCCTGCCAAGGGATACAAAGAGAAACTATACCCCAACTATGCTCCTGAAATGATAACCTATTTCGAATTATATCATGTACCCTATCAAAAGATACCTGAGCATAATCCAAGCTGTACAAGGGTTGTACGGGATAATGCGCTTACCATTCAATATCCCGTTAGCGGCACGGAATATATTTTAATGAAAAACGAAAGCCACCAGTTAAAGCTAAAATGCAGTGCCGGCAACGATGTTAACCAGGTGTTCTGGTATGTGAATGATAAATACATTGCCAAATCAAAACCATCGGATGCCGTGTTTTTCTCTCCCGATAACGGCAAACTAAAAATATCCTGCACGGATGATAAAGGCCGAACTGCCAACATTCATATTACGGTGAAAGAGATTTAGTTTTTTCATTAAGTAAGCATGTAAAAGTGTAGAATAATGTCCCAAAAATAACAAGGGAAATAACAATAAAATAACAGTGTAATAACAAGGAAATAACAGAAAAAATAACAGTGGAATAACAGTAAAATAACAATAGGCTATTTTTATAATTGTGTTGAAAAATAACGAGTTATGTAATTTCCCGCTGTTAATTAAAATTAATGAAGGGAAGAAAAATGAAAAAAATGTCCCTAAAATTGTCCGGTTATTTATAGTCATTAAGTTTTTCATATCGCAAAGATATATTATGAAATATCTTTTTTTAAAAAGTCATTGACCTACTCAGACAGAATTTTTTTCCATTCCTCGCTTTCTGCATATTCTTTAATGATTGCATTTCTTTTTTCTAAAAACCGTTTCATGTAGTTTGTTAGAACCAATTTTGAAAAGAGTCTGCCCAATATTCCAAACGGAGCTTCAAATTCAAATATGTCTGTCATAATGGTTCCGTTGTCTGTTTGCTGAAATGCGTGCTGATGATGTATCCATTTGAATGCTCCTTTTACCTGTTCATCAACAAAACAGGTTGGGAATTTGTACTTTGTTATTTTGCTCGTCAGGTTTTGATAAATGCCAAAATGCTTGGCCCTCCAGGTCACAGTATCATTCAATTTCATTAATCCCGAGGTTACTCCTGCAATTGCTTTTTCATTCGTTTCTTTGGTGCTGATTGAATGTAAGTCTACACTCAGTGAGAGCAGGAAGCAGCGTTCGATAGGGGCGGAGATGGGGGTGGTGAGGGTTATGGTGGGCATCAGGCGAAATGCATATAATTATAGAAGCCATAGATAATACCAATTACTATTGAAAAGAGAACAGTTGCGAGTTGAAAAATCGATGATACTTTAAAAATAGTAACAAGTCTTTTCTTGCTGACGGTGATAAAGAGAATTACAAAAAAAGCACCTAATAAAACATTTAATAGTTGAAACCTGATATCCCTTTTGGTAATGAATTCAGCAAAAACGAACAGTATTACTAAATTGATAATAGCGAATGTACAAATAGCCCACCCATATTTTTTGACCTTGAAAAATCCATATATACCAATTGGTAGAAGTAAAACCGGAATGGAATGATTAATTATCCTGAGAAAGCCACTGATATTGCCTTTATAGTAAAAACCTAATCGAATATCTGCCACCCAACCTCGTAACAAATCCAACGACCCGAACACAAAAAGTAGATATAATATCAAAAACAGGATTGAAAGTATTTTTATACTTTTTTCAGGGGTAATAGTTAAGTTTTCTTCCGGATCAGTCATAATATTCTCGGCCAAAAATAAATAATTTACAATACGAATCTTTCGGTAATCATTAAGTAAATAGAACTGTAGTTTAGTGAACCTTTGTGTCTTTGTGGCAAAAAATAGCCACTATGGTTCTAAGGCTCGAATTTACACAATGAAAATTTCTTACCTGTACCATGTCCTATAGCACAAATCATATTTATAATATCCAATAATGTAATCATCGCTGCTTAAATGTTTGCCCGGTAACGGATCTCTCCTCATTTGCATTAAATATTTATACATATAAATGTTGCTTTCGGTTGTTTTATCTATGCTTTCTATAGTTAAAAAGTAATTTAAAGATTCTTTATTGGTAGTCCGCGTGAGCCAGTATAAAGGAATTTCATAAAACAGGGTGTCATACTTAAAAAATAAATGAAAAGATGCGGCATTTGAGTCATTCAATTCAATTGAAAAATGATAGGAAGAATCCGAGGCGAATGGAGTACCCGGTTTTTTAGTGGTTGTGTCGGTTGATGCCAATTCGCCTATCCTGGCAATGTAGGGGCTGGTCATTTTATTAAAAACCCTATGCTGCTTAATTGTAAGGTTCAGAACGATTTTCACAGGTCTTGAGAATGCACCTGTTGCAAGTAATCCAAGTAATAATAAAAATACTTTTTTAAGGTAGTTCATTTATTTTTGCTCTTCAAAATAATTACCCGTAAATTTATATTCAACAAATTTATTTGTAGTAGTTCCATCGTCCAATACTTCGGGAACCTTAATGACTTTATTCGTATCGTCATATTCTAAAGCTAAGCCCGTATGATTAAACCCATATCCTATATCATTTCTTAGTCCGGCTGTCGTTTTAATGAGGCTAATAGTATCATTTAATGCGCCATTTTCTATAGTGAATACCCGGATTCCTGCATAATCATCTTTCGAAGAAAGAACACTAATATACTTTGCAAGATAATATGTTTTTCCACCAAGATGGGCAGAATAAATTGTTGAAAAAAAACAACCGGGGTCTCCTTCAGCCTCATCTCTGTATAGGATGGTTGAAAATACTTTATCGCCAATTTTATATTGAACAATATTATCGAAAAAGTGCATAGTTCCACCTTCCCAGGTATCCCAGGAATAAATCCTGAAATTTTTATCTGGTGAAGTTGAGGCGGTAAAATTTATCCCTGTAGAAATGGTAACAACCTCCGCCAGGAGGCTGTCGAAAGGATAAGTTAAAGTGGCCGGAATAGTTGAGGTGCACTGCAATAAAATATTTTTAAATTTTTCATTTTCGCTTTCGAGTGAATCGTATGCGCCTTTGGCGTTACTCCATTTCCAATCAGTAATCCGGTGGTAATGCTGAATTAAATTCCGTTCAACCGACTTTAAATCCTGGCCCCAAACATTCAAGGATAGAAAAACAAAAAATAGTTGGAGGGGTTTACGCATCCGCATTGTTTTAACAAAGGTAGGAATATTGCGAAAGGTTAGTTGAAATTACTCCGTACCTTGCCGTTACTTTATCTCACGTATATTTGCCTATAGATCCTCAAATCAAAATGGAAAAAGAAACCCACACTCATCACTTCCCATTAAATCTGCACTTGCGTTTAGACTGGAGCGAAATGGATATGTATGGCCACATAAATAACGTTATGTTCTTTAAATTCATTCAGGCATCACGCATCGGGTTTTGGCAAAAAGCTGGGCTGGAAAGCGGTTATTATAAAGATAAAATAGGACCGATACTTGTATCTACAGGGTGCCAGTTTAAGAAACCACTTTTCTTTCCGGATAATATTACTGTTGAGGTCCGCCTGGAGTTTATAAAAACCACCAGTATTGGTCTGCATCACCGCATATTGAATGGAAAGAACGAACTCTCCGCCGAAGCACATGATGTAATTGTCCTCTTCGACTTTGCAACAAATGAAAAGGTTCATATTCCAAAGGATTTGAGGGAAGCGATGGAAAAAATATAAAACAAAAATAGATTCCTCATTTCGTTCGGAATGACAAAGTTTTGGCGTTGAAGGGGAGGAGTGGCGGCGGGCTTCGCCCGCCG
>CAIPDV010000028.1 GCA_903863935.1 uncultured Bacteroidota bacterium | reverse complement strand
CTTTGCAGTTGTGAGCGCCGGTGGAAAATATGGCTTTATTGACGCCACATGTAAAGAGGTTATAAGCCGCGATTTTGATATGGCACGTAAGTTTTCAGCGGGATTAGCACCTGCAAAAAAGGGTGGCTTGTGGGGCTATATTGATACTAGGGGAAATTGGGTTTTACCTGCCAAGTATGACGATGCATACTTTTTTAATTCGGATGGGCAGGCGCGCATAACTGTGAACCACGAACTTTTTATGATTGATAAAAAGGGGACAGTGCTTAAAAAAATTGAAATGCACCATGAGGAGGAAGGACGGGAGCGTGGGGAACATGAGAGGGAGCATTGATCAGATTACTGGATAACTAATTTTTGAGTGGAAGATCGGCCATTTTCAATAACAAGTATAAAATAAATGCCTCGTGAAAGATGCATTGAGAAGTCGTAATTCACAATATCATCCGAAACCTTTGTAGTGAACATTTTTGACCCCAAAACATCATAAATTTCTACCGAAGTATTTTGGATTTGTGTACCAAAAGTGATGACAAAATTGCCCGGCGAGGGATTGGGAGAGATTGAAAATCCAAACACATCGTCTATAAATAGCTCTCCGGTTTGAAGCTTGTTGCAAGAAGCATTCTTAAGATACTTCCACATAGCATTATACTCACCAGGACCTACAATAGCTCCCCCAAATAAATAGAAATTATCTGTGCTGTCGGACCAACCTAAGGCACCTTCTAATATCGGCGGGAGATTGTTACATTCTGGCACACCTTTCTCGCCAAATGCACCATAAATATGCTCTAGCGTGTCTTCGCTATATAGAGTCCAAAGATCGGTTGAAGGGCTATACATCCATAATGAGCAGCCGTAGTTATCCCTAAATGTCCAAAAGTTCCCTTGTTTATCTGTCCACGCAGCGCGATTTTCGAAAACATCGCCTGGCTCTAAAATAGAATTAGTGACACATATTGGGTAATGAACACCGCCGCTAAAAGTAACGCTATCGCCACTTATCCATGCCCAATTATTTGTAACCGGATTATATCGCCATAAATCATTGTACTCAGAGGACGAGCCTTGACCACCCAAAAGCCAAAAGTTTCCCGTACTATCCTTCCATCGAGAATAGACCCAACGCGCACCGGGGGTATTTAAACTATCCTCCATTTTACGCACTCCATATATTCCCGGCTGATTAAAAAACTTAGAACCCTTCATCCATGTCCAGTTATTGGTATGAATATTATAACACCATAAATCGTTATAATCATTTTCAACCGTATCGTAAATGGCGGTACCACCAAATAGCCAAAGATTCCCATTGTTATCTGTCCAAGCAGCAGATGATTCGCTTCTGCTGTCTGGATTGTTTGCAGTATCCGGAACACCCTGTATGCCGTATATGCCCAGTTGATTATAAGTGTTCGGACCTTTCATCCATGTCCATTGTTTTGAAATAACATCGTACTTCCAAAGGTCACTATACGCCCATGTTGACCCACCTCCAAACAACCAAAAATTACCATCAATGTCCACCCAAGAGCAACCACCATAAGCGCGGGCAGGTGGCATATTGGTAGCAGACGGAACACCTTGAATGCCATAATTTCCTAAATCATTTGTGGTACTATCACCATTCACCCATGTCCATTCATTTGATAAAGAGCTATATCTCCAAAGAGCTGAATAACACCCTGAATTGCCAAAACCGCCAAAGAGCCAAAAAATGCCATCATGCCCTGAAAATTCAAATGCCTCGTATACTGCGGGCGGCTCGTTGTTGGGATCAGAAACTCCCTGAACGCCAAACCTTCCTTTGCTATTTGTTGTAGAATCACCATTGACCCAAACCCATTGCCCACACTGTGAAAGGGAGACACCTTGAAAAACTAAAACAAAGAATATTGACAGAATAAAAAGCCGCAATGAATTCATATAATAGAATTACAACAGAATTATTACTGCT
>CAIPDV010000027.1 GCA_903863935.1 uncultured Bacteroidota bacterium | reverse complement strand
GAAATTAATTATTTCTCGGTAGCTTTGCTAAGTGGAATCTTATTCAACCATTATCAAGCGCGAAGCCATTCGTTGTGGCTTTGATTTTTGTGGAATTTCAAAAGCTGAATTTTTGGAAGAGGAAGCCCCTCGACTTGAAAAGTGGCTTCACCAAGGCATGAGCGGTAAGATGCAATACATGGAGAATTATTTTGATTTGCGTCTTGACCCTCGGAAATTAGTACCCGGAGCTAAGTCTGTAATATCACTTATGTTGAATTATTATCCCTCCTCCGCTAAAGCCACGGGGGGCGAAGCCTCACCGAAAATCTCTAAATACGCTTATGGAAAGGATTATCACTTTGTAATAAAGAGTAAGGTGAAAGAGCTGATTAATGTACTCAATGAAAAGATTGGAGAAATAAATGGCCGTGTTTTTGTAGACTCGGCACCAGTGTTGGATAGGGCCTGGGCTGCTAAGAGTGGACTCGGTTGGATAGGGAAAAACTCCATGCTGATTAATCCCAAAGCTGGCTCTTTTTATTTTCTTGCCGAACTAATTGTGGATATTGAACTTGAAGCGGATGGACCAATAAAAGATTACTGCGGAACCTGTACCCGCTGTATGGATGCCTGCCCCACACAAGCTATAGTAGGACCAAAAATAGTTGACGGCAGCAAATGCATTTCATATTTCACCATTGAGCTGAAAGAAAATATGCCTGAAGAAATGAAAGGCAAGCTGAATGGCTGGATGTTTGGCTGCGATGTTTGCCAGGATGTTTGTCCCTGGAACAGATTCTCACATCCTCATTCTACAGAAGAATTGCAAGCCAATCCTGCAATCCTAAATTTGACCAAAAAGGATTGGGAAGAAATTACTGAAGATGTTTTTAAAAATACTTTTAAAGGCTCTCCATTACAAAGAGCCGGATATAAAGGAATAAAAAGAAACCTAGGCTACCTTTAGACTTTCGCTACGTGTCGGAAGGCATCTATAATCACATCTTTATATATATGTCCAAAGTTGGCCAAACACCAAACTTTTAATAGTAATTTTTCGTCGGGCTTAAGCCATTTTAAAGTTTTGACTAATTCCTTATAAAACAAAGCCCTGTCAAAACTAACCTTCTCAAGGATCTTTTTGCTCATTTCAAACATAACCCAGTGCGTTTAGAATACTAAAGTAGAAACTTTCTATTACCTGACCAAACTTTTTAGGTTATTTATTTGCTATTAAAAGCGAAAAAAAATGTTAAAAAATGTAACATGTCAGAATATCAGCACCTAAACCACTTAAAATAGGGCATTTAGTTATTAACAGCTGAAATATTTTGTAAAAAAATGGATAGAGCAAACTTTTACCAACCACTCGCCAATACATCTGCAAGATGCATGGTTTTCATATTCAGATTTTGCTTTTTGATATATGAATCAATCTGAA
This sequence comes from uncultured Bacteroidota bacterium, assembly GCA_903863935.1. GTDB lineage: Bacteria > Bacteroidota > Bacteroidia > JABEUT01 > JABEUT01 > JABEUT01. Next base: position 11,373 of record CAIPDV010000027.1, on the reverse strand, counting down.
TAAGACATGAGAGGTCGGTTGAAATAAGGTACTGGGCACCTGTTTCCATAGCATTCTTCACCTTCTCGGAACCCATACCTACGGCAACAGGTTCAAACTTGGCCGAAAATGTACCACCGAATCCGCAACAGGATTCAGTATCCTTCATTTCCTTTAATTCCAATTTACGCACCTTACTAAGCAATGCGCGTGGCTCCTGTTTAATGTTACATTCACGCAAAGCAGCACAGGAATCATGATAGGTTGCAACACCTTCCAAGGTAGCACCAATATCCGACACTTTCAAAACATTCACCAAAAAGTCACTGAACTCATGAATATTTTTCGCCAATTGCTTGTATTCGTTATGCAAGGCTGAGTTGTGAAACATCTCAGGATAATAGTTCTTGATCATTCCAACACAAGATGCCGATGGAGATACAATATACCGGTCATGCTGAAATTCTTTAATGAACTTCTCCCCTACTTTCTTTGCTTCGCCCCAATAACCTGCATTAAAGGCGGGTTGGCCGCAGCAAGTTTGCTCGGGATTGTAATTCACATCACAGCCTACACGCTCCAGCACTTTAACCATGTTAAAGCCTGCTTGCGGATAAAGCTGGTCTACAAAGCACGGAATGAAAATATCTACTATCATACAGGTTGCAAATGTAGAAATTAGCGTATAACAATAAACTATGAGTTATGAACTATGAATGAAAAAGTCACAAATCCTTTAGGAATTCTGAGGCAATCTCAAAAAACTCCTTTGGCTTATCTGCATGCACCCAGTGCCCTGCCTCAGGAATGGTAACTATGTTCACATTTGAAAACATAGCTTCTATTAATTTGCTGTCAGCATTAAAAATGTGATCGGACTTACCGCCTTTAATAAATAAGACAGGCATGGTTAAAGGTAAATCAGGCATTGGTGTTGCCTCTCCAACCAGTGCGATATTATTTTTCAGGGCTTCAAGATTAAATCGCCAGGCAAGCTTTTGGCTATCGTCCCAATACAGGTTTTTAAGCAGAAACTGTATCGTTCCAATATTCGTAAGGTCTTTCGCCAATATTTCTTCAACTTCTTTTCTTGTTTTTACAATGTCAAGATCAACCTTCTCTAAAGCATCTATAACATCTTTATTAGTTACCGGATATTTTTTAGGGCTTATATCAACCACAATCAGTTTCTCCACTTTTTCAGGATGAGTGACTGCGAAGTACATGGCTGTTTTTCCGCCCATCGAATGGCCCATCAATATTGCTTTATCAAGGTTTTCATCCTGCATTAATTCAAGAAGATCATCACTCATTAAGCTATACGTATGTTCTGCTGAATGAGGTGAACGCCCGTGATTCCGTTGGTCAATAAAATAGACAGTAAAGTTTTCGGCAAATTGTTTTCCTAAGGTTTGCCAATTATCCGATGACCCAAATAAGCCATGCAGAATAAAAAGAGGCTTGCCGTTTCCCAGTTTGCGAAAGGAGAGTTTCATACCGTTATTCTTTTTTGCCCCATTTAAATACTAACGTCATTGCGAGGCTCTGCGAAGCAATCTCATAAAATTCGGAAATATTTTTCAAATCGGGCAAGATTGCTTCGCAGAGCCTCGCAATGACGACTAGGCGTTCTTTTAGGGGTTTTGGACCAAGTATTGCTATGTTTTGATAACCCATTAGGGCTTACTTTAATCGTTGAAGATATAACTGCACAGTTTTCTCGAGCCCAAGATAAAGCGCATCGGATATTAAAGCGTGACCGATACTTACTTCATCTAAATGTGGAATATGTTTGTGGAAATATGCAAGATTATCTAAATTCAAATCGTGCCCGGCATTTATTCCAAGCCCTAATTCATTTGCCCTGATTGCAGCATGCCTATAATGTTCAATCGCTTTTTCCGGAGATGAAGAATACTCTTTAGCATACTCTTCAGTATATAGTTCAATTCTATCGGTGCCAGTTTTTGCCGCTTCATCCATCTTCTTCAGATCTGTGTCAATAAATATGGATGTCCTGATGCCAGATTTGTGTAAAATAGAAATTACCTCTTTCAAAAAATCCTTATGCTTAATCGTATCCCATCCTGCGCTGGAAGTTAGGGCTTCTGGCGGATCAGGAACTAGCGTTACCTGTGCCGGTTTCACTTCTGTAACCACTTGCATAAACTTATCATTCGGGTATCCTTCAATATTAAACTCCACTGAAAGCAACGGTTCCAGAGTGTATACATCCTTGTAACGTATATGCCTTTCATCCGGCCGGGGATGAACTGTTATTCCATGCGCCCCGAACCGCACTATATCCAATGCCGCTTTTGCCACATCCGGAAGATTACCTCCACGGGAATTGCGGATTAACGCTATTTTATTAATGTTTACGCTTAGTTGGGTCACGGTTAAAATTATTTGACACAAAGCTAAAAAATCTATCAAGATTTTTTAGCTTTTCTGAAATGACTTATCTCTATGCTTTACAATCAGGGTATATAAATCTTCTGGCAAATCTTTCGGATATATCCCATGCTTACCTAAATCATCCTTAAATGATCTCACCAAACGTTTTGCGTTTTCAAGGTCATTTCTTTCTGGACGATTAAGCGTTTGTTCAAGTTCAGAAAACTCATGCATTATATAATCTATAATTTCCGGCATTTTAAATCGTTCAGCTCGCTTATACATATCTTTAAATAAATAAAGACCCCAACTTGCAATGGAGAGATTTCCTAACTTAATTAGTGCATCGTATGAAATAGCAAAAGCCATATCGCAGGCCATCTTTGCCAATTCAGAAACCTGTTTTTTTTCTTTATTATTCTCGGAATATGGGAAAAACATTTATATAAATGCGATTGAGCAAGCTATATCACTAGTGACTGTGATATCAGCTACCATCGAAAGGAATTGTATTATTTCATAAGATACCCTAATGCTTATATGATCTGAGTAGATATGAAGTTTTTGCAAAATTTTATATCTCTCGTTCCAATCCTTTTCGTCAAAAAAAGCTCCTTTTATTTTTAGTATTTCGACGATTATTGATGCATCTAATGATGCTTTAAACAAATTGTCATCTGTTATGCTCTTTAATGTCTTGCTATAATGTTTTAATGCTAACCTATTCTTTTTTTCGTTTTGCAGGTAAAGTTCATCACGTCGTTGTTTAATTTGCCTAGGGTTAAGTCGTTTTATTAGTCCATTCTTTACTGAAGCATCATCATGATGGTAATGACAAATTAAAACTAGATTATCAATATCATTATTGAACTTATTCCCGTCAATATGATGTATCTCCTCTCCTCGTTTACCACAATAACATTTGTGCTTAGACTTGAACATTACTTCATCCTCAATTTTACGTGGAATACTTGGTCTGGGTTTACTCATCGTTTATCTTTTATTTCTTCGTCCCTACCACCAATTCATAAATACTATCCTTTTGCAAGTATTTATTGGCAATTTCCATAAGTTCTTTTGATGTAATTGTGCTCAGCGCATCCACATATTTTTCATAATAGGAGTAATCCATATTATGTAACCAAATATGTTTGAATCTGTCGGCAAGGGCAAATGGTCCGTCCATGCTGCGCATAAAATTACCGCGTAAATAATTTTTCACGAGTTGCAACTCATCAGCTGGGACAGGTTCCTTGCAAAGTCTGTCAAGTTCCTTATAGATTTCAATCACAGCTGCATCGCATACTGCGCTGCCAACCTCACTGCCGATATTGAAATATCCTGCATGTTGCAGAAATACAACCGACGATGAAATTCCATAGGTATATCCTTTGTCTTCGCGGATATTACTCATAAGCCGTGAACCAAAATAACCCCCAAGGATTGTATTTAATATTTGAAATGGTATAGCATCGGTATGCGTTTTATGAAATAAAACTCTTCCCATACGAATGGCAGATTGTACCGAATCTTTTTTTGGGCTAGAAATAAAATTTATTTTTTGAGTTGCAGAATGCAGTGCATAATCGCGATTTGTAAATGCAGCACTTTTATCAGTGCTATCTTTTCCGAAATAATCTCCAATTTGATTTAACAGTTTTTCATTCACTCTTCCGGATGCAATAATGGCGCAATTTCCTGCTGAATAATATTTCTTATGGAATGCTTCAAGGTATTCTTTTTTTACTCCATCATATTCCTCTAATCTGGTTTTATGTCCATATGGATGCGAATCTCCGAAAAGAAGGGAAGGGAAATTCTTTGCAGCAACAACTCGTTCTTTTTGTTCGTCAACTAAAAAACGTTGCTTGTTATTATGCAAATATATTTCCAATTCGTTTTGAGGAAATGAGGGTTCTTTTATCAACTCTTCAAGGATCGGAAGTGCTTTATCAAGATGCTTTCCTAGGGTATATAAAGTTACAGAAGCATAATCTTGTTGCACTGATGTTTCAAGAAACGAACCATAATAATCCAGTAAGGATGCGATTTCCTCTGATGAATGTTTTTTGGTTCCTTCTTCCAGCATTGCATTCGTGCTTCCGGCAACCAACGGCACATCCTGCTCACGAGAACCGGCACGATAAACAAGTTCGATCTTTATCACATCCTGAGTACCTGCATTTACATAATAAAGCGGTATTCCATTGGGAAGTGAGTGCTCCTGGGCATGTATAATATCAATCTTACTTTCAAGTGCAAGACCCGGCATTGTTTTTCTATCTAATATCATTTTAGTTGGCATTAGCTTTTTTGATTTGAACGGTAATATAACGTTGAGCAATTGGTCTCTTTCAACACATTGATGGCCTCATTCAGCATATCCTTTTCGGAAACGCTGAAGAATTTTTCAACTTCTTTATTTGCATTTTGAGCATCCCCCAGTAATTCAAAAAAAGAAAGATTCATTGCCTTATTTAAAATACTTATTTCAGCAAAAATATGTTGTGCTTCTGTTTTGTTTTTAGCTTTTTCAAGTTCATCTTTTTGCACTTCGGCAACCGTAAGTTTTGCAAGTTCCTTTTGTATGGCTGCATCGGCCCGTTCGAGAGTAATGCCATCCAATAACTTTCCGGTTACAATAAATACACCCGGGTCAATTGATTCGTAGGTAAATGCGTTTATCTCACTGAATAATTTTTGGTTCTTAACAAGCTCAACATAGAGTCGGGAAGCATTGCCATCCGTTAGAATATCTGCCATCAGTTCCATCGTGTAGAAACTTTTATCAACCCTCTTACCCATGTGATACATTTTGTAAATTGCACTTGCAGGAACATCTCTTTCCAATTCCAGTTTGCGCGGTTCCATTTGGGTAGGTTCAACAGGGAGATTTCGCTTTGGCGGATTTCCCATCGGTATCGGTGCAAACCATTTTTCGCACAATGTTTTCACTTGTTCAACTGTTACATTTCCGGTAACACACAGTATGGCATTATTAGGGCAATAAAACTTTTTGAAAAAAGCTTTTACATCATCCATCACCGCATATTTAATGTGATCGATGTTCTTACCAATAGTGGGCCACAGGTAAGGATGCACCTTGTATGCAAGTTTTGGTATTTCCAACCAAATATCGCCGTAAGGTTGATTAAGATAACTCTGCTTGAACTCCTCAATTACCACGTTGCGCTGCACTTCCAGACTTTTTTCAGAGAATGCCAAACTCAGCATCCTGTCCGATTCTAACCAGAAAGCCACTTCCAGGTTTACGGCAGGAAGTGTGAGGTAATAATTAGTAATATCATTAGAAGTAAATGCGTTATTCTCTCCACCGGCAATTTGCAGGGGAGTATCATATTCAGGAATGTTGACTGAACCTCCGAACATCAGATGTTCAAAAAGGTGGGCAAAGCCTGTCTTTTCAGGGTCTTCGTCACGAGCACCTACATCATACAAAATATTTACACAAGCCATCGGGGTTGATGTGTCCCTGTGTACAATTACTTTTAATCCGTTAGCTAAAGTGAATCTTTCAAAATCTATCATACTAATTTTTTAACTCAATTTTTTATTCGGGAATTCCATAATTAGCAGCTTCTTTTATCACTGCATGAAACTCATCCATTATTTCTTTTACAATAACACTTGTCGGTTGTATTTCCCTCACTGCTGCTGCTATCTGTCCTATTTCCAATTCGCCTTCTGTCATATCGCCTTCAAACATTCCGTGCTTGGCTCTTGCTCTGCCTAATAACTCTTTCAATTCTTCGGTTGATGCTCCACGATCCTCCGCTTCCTGAATTTTTTTATAAAATTCATTTTTTAGGATTCTTACCGGAACCAGTTTTTTCAAGGTAAGGACGGTATCGCCTTCATTTGACTCTATAATTCTTTTCTTAAAATTCGGATGAACGGATGCTTCTTCCGATGCTGCAAACCGAGTTCCAACCTGCACACCATCCGCTCCCAGTGCCATACAAGCTAACATAGAGCGTCCACTGGCAATTCCTCCGGCGGCAATTAATGGGATATGTATTTCTTTTTTCACAAGAGGAACAAGAACCATTGTGGTGGTTTCTTCGCGTCCATTATGTCCGCCTGCTTCGAAGCCTTCGGCGACAATAGCATCAACGCCCGCATCCTGGGCCTTTATTGCAAACTTAGTACTGCCAACCACATGAACTACTTTTATTCCATTTTCTTTTAAAAATGGTGTCCATGCTTTGGGGTTACCAGCAGAGACAAATACTATCTTAACTCTTTCCTCCACAATAATATTCATTACAACATCAATATCCGGATAAAGTAATGGCACATTCACACCAAAAGGTTTGTCGGTAGCTTTTTTACATTTTTGAATATGCTCACGAAGCACATCCGGATACATACTTGCCGCACCAATAAGCCCCAGGCAACCGCTATTAGACGCAGCCGAAGCCAAACGCCAGCCGCTTGTCCACAACATACCTGCTTGTATGATGGGATATTTAATATTGAAAAGTGAAGTAATACGGTTCATGGGATGCGAAGATAGGGGAAAAGTGGGAAGATTAAGGTTTGGGAGATTGAAAGCTATGTTATATTTGCATTGTAAATAAGGAGAAATGAGTAAAATAAAAATAAAAAATTTTGGACCAATCAATGAAGGCTATCAGGAAAACGATGGTTGGATGGATATAAAGAAGGTTACCGTATTTATTGGTAACAATGGTACTGGTAAAAGTACTGTAAATAAGTTAATATCTACCTTTACCTGGCTTGAGAAAGCTTTGTATAAAGGTTATGAAGAAAAAAACTCAGTTATTGAGGAATTTAAGGATACCTATTGCAATTATTTCAGGATTTGGAATTATTTCAGGTATAATTGGGAACCACAACCAAAAAACAATGAGGAGTATCAAAAATTGATGAAATCTCAAGCTATACCCGATTCCGAAATTCATTTTATAGGTTCAAAATTTGAATTTCACTATTTTGAAAATGAACTTAAAATATACCCAATAACTGATAATAATGAATACCATGTTCCAAAAATCATGTATGTTCCCGCAGAACGCAATTTTATAAGTGCTGTTGAAAATCCTGAAAAAGTTAAAGGATTACCAAGTCCTCTTTATGATTTTCTAAAAGAATTTGACCGTTCCCTTCAGGAACTTCCTGATAGCAGCTTAGATCTTCCGATAGGTAATTTGAAATTGCATTACCGGAAACAAACCAAGACTGCTCATATTGTTGGAGGTAACAATAGCAGGATAAAACTTTCGGAGGCTTCAAGCGGTATCCAATCCTCGGTTCCTTTATTTGTAGTATCCCAAAACCTTGCTTTATCAGTAGGAGGAGAGTTAGACAATTCAAAAAAGACTATAAGTTTGGAATTAGAAAACCAAATTCGAAATGAAATTCGTCAAATACTTGAAAATGACAAATTATCGGAAGAATTTAAAAAAACAGCTTTGGAGGAATTATCGGCCAAATATGTTATTGATTGTTTTATAAATATTGTTGAAGAACCAGAACAGAATTTGTTTCCGGACTCACAAAGACAAATGTTAAACAGGTTATTGCAATTTAATAACATGAGTGAGGGAAATAAATTGATTATGGAAACACATAGTCCATATATTATTAATTATTTGACCTTAGCAATTGAAGCAAATAAATTAAAAGGGAAAGTGAATTCTACAGAACTGAAAAATAAACTTGAAAATATAGTTCCATTAGATTCTACTATAAATTCTGATGATGTGGCAATTTATGAACTGGATGAGAACGAAGGAATAATTAAGCTTTTATCAAATTATAAGGGACTCCCTTCTGATGAAAACAAATTGAATCAAAACCTTGGTTATTCAAATGATTTATTTTCTGAACTTTTAGACATTGAGGATTTATGCCAATAGATTTTTTTATTTCCCCTTGTGCCAAGCCTGATGGTAATTGTCAGATAGCAGGAGTTGTTTGCTCAGCGGTTACAAACCAAGATCGGTTCGGAATTAGTGATGCTAATTCTCATCTAAGAAGACCCGCAGAAGTAAGACTTAATGATGAGCCGAATTGGGATTTCACCGTAATCAATTCCAATAATAAAGAAGTAAATTTTAAAGCCGTTGATTTTTGTGTGGATATTTACAGAACCGGAACGTATGATTTAGATGATGACAATAGGGATGTAAGTCAATTTTCATCGGATAATGCGAATCCTGTGTACATAGAGTTAATAAAGAGATGCGAGGGGTTCCTTACTTTTGACTCTTCAATTTTATTTATAGAAATTAAAAGAAGACCACATGGAAATTGGTTGAGTGATGCAAGAGAAAAGTTTGAGGAGACAATACTGAGTTTTATGGAACACCACCCGGATTCACCATTTAATGTTATTGAACCTATTGTATCAAACATGTTATTTAATAGGGTTCATCAATCAGAAATGGTTCAAAAAAAAATATTAAAGGATAAAATTGGCGTGGAATTAAAAATTCAAAAATCATACGAAATCGTTTAAAGTGCCCTTTTATCGAACTCAATAGTATAGAGAATTTTATTATTCCCCAATAAATTCGTACGCCTCCTTACTAAGCTTACCCTTTTTATAAAGGTTTTTAATCACTTTTTCAAAAGGTATAGTAGGCTCATCTTTGAGAGTTTCGCACTCAATCACATCAAGTAAATCTTCAATAAGTTCATTGATGGCCTTATCGTGCTTTTTAAGGTTAATTAAAAGAGCAGTTTTGCTTCCTTTATTGTCCGTTAAATATTGTACGCCTTTCATCTTCTAGTTTGATTTATGCAAATTTACAATTTTTTTGTAATTCTATCCGGCGTCCAATTTACCATTGTTATTATTCTCCCAGTGAAATTCCTTTATTCAAAAAAACCCACCCCTCATTGCTGAAGGATGGGTCAGGTGTGGTGGTTTATTTCTCGCTTAAATCAATCCTATTGAATCACAAATCTACCGTTCGCAAGCAGGCCGCTATTATCACTCACCACTTTGTATATGTACATTCCGGTTGGCTGACTTCCAATATTAATTGAGTTTTTATCTTCGAGTACATTCATATTTACTGAAGATACTATTTGACCAAGCATATTGTATACTTCAAACTTTAAATTATCATTAGTTGTATTAATATTCACACTGCTACTTCCAAAATCTAATGTGAACTGGCCTTTGTTCGGATTAGGATATATTTTAGATGAAGTTGAAGTAGTTGCAATTGTATGTGATGTTGTAACAGTATTTGTAATTTCCAATAGATCTCCCATGGGGTTTTTTGATTCCAAAGGTGAAAATTGGTAAACATCTGTTAAAATATTCGATGCAATATTATAGGAGTAAATAACACCTGAGTTACCACCTATCAAGCCACCGGCAACTGTTGTACCATACAATTTTCCATCGCTGGCCAAAATGGGGGTACCCGTAGGATGCGCACCATTGCTATCATTGAAGTTGGCTAGTACGGTTACACTTCCGGAATCATCGCATTTGAAAAGTGTTCCAACAAAATAGGCTCCGCCTGAATAGGTAGTTCCATATAGGTATCCGTTCCTTGGATTAAGCAAACTTCCGAAAGGCATCATTCCAATTGTAGAATTAAAGCTTGTCAGCATTTTATAATTCCCCGTTGTTGAACAATAGAAAATTACACCGCCCTTGTATGTGCCGCCACCATAAGTTAATCCATACAGTAAGCTGTCTTTAATCAGTGTCAGGCTTCCAATAGGCTCTAATCCATCAGTACCGGCAAAATTGTGCAATACTGCTAAACCACTTAGGGTATTATATTTGAAAATGATACCTTTTTTATTTGTTCCGCCAAAGCGGGTAACTCCGTAAAAGCTTCCATCAGGTGCCTGAACTAAGTTTCCTGTTGGATTTAACCCATTGCTACCGGTGAACGTAACTAAAACTGTTAACATACCAGTTGTTGTACATTTAAAAAGAGTTCCGCCGTTGCCACTTCCACCGGCGTTGGTAAGGCCGTAAAGAGCACCATCAATACCCAAAACAGGACTTCCAAGAGGCGCATCTCCAATGGTTGCATCAAAATCAATAACGGTGGTCACTAACTTTGTGAATGGGTTATATCGTATTAATGTACCAACACTGTTTACTCCGCAACTTTGTGTAAAACCGTAATAATTTCCATCGTTGGCCAAAACCATTGATCCGCCCGGTGTGCAACCATTATCTCCAAGATTAAAATTAAAAAGAGTATCAAGTGATCCGGTAGTTGTAACGCTGAAAAGCGTACCGTGATCATTTATTCCACCATGTGATGATGTACCCAAAAATGTAATTTGTGCATTACATAAATTAGCTGCAAGAATTGAAAGTGTAATTATTAGTATTTTCATAGGGTGAGTGTGTTTGGAGGGTTACGTTCATTTCTTCTATTGCTTCATTAACGATGTTGTAGTTGTTTGCTTTTATATAATTTGAGTTTTATTATTTGTGAGTTTATAGGTTGTTTTACGCAAGCAACTGGCATCAGGTTATGCAAACAGACATGATATTAATCTGATTGGCATGTGAGATTTTGCAGACGCCTCCTGGATACATGAATGTTACATCTATAGGCCTGATATTCTATCCATTTTAAAGGAATCAGGAGTTCAAACTCCTTTTCCACAAGTGACCTATATCAGTATATATTTAACTAATTGAGGCACTATTGCCTTCAAAAGCCAAAATTATAGGTCATTTATTACTTACTTCTTCCCCTTGGATTATCATTCTGTAACTATTATTACAAAATTGATGTTATTGTAAATAATGCATCTGTAACTTTTCAAAATAATATATACCTATATAGTAGGTAATAAATCTACTTGTAGATTTATCAATGTTGCATCCTTTTAAATGGTTACAAAAAATAACCCCGGCGGTGACCCTAAACCAAAGATTACGGTACCGCCGGGATCAAATATGCACTTTGGGTGCTCCTTTAACGATCTTGATTATTGTATTATAAACCTGCCATTGGCCAG
>CAIPDV010000026.1 GCA_903863935.1 uncultured Bacteroidota bacterium | reverse complement strand
GGAGAATTTGCTAAAATCGCTTTTGATGCGAAAAAGAAAAAGGCGTTGGCAAAGACTACCAGCTTTTTCTTAAAAGGTCTGAAGAGTAAATAAGACTAAACAGTTGACTTAGGTTTATAGTTTTGTTAATCTATATAATAGCTATTGCATTTCAATCCCTCACTATCGTATTTATAGCCTCAATCTTATACTTATAAATTTAATGAGATACCACCAATTTTTTTACAAGAGTACCCTTGTATGTTCTGAGGGTGATGAAATAAATGCCTGACGAAATATCTTGAACAGAATTACGGACTCAAATTACGAATACAAACCACAGATTTGGGGCTCCATAAAGCAATTGTTTTTTCAATAACACCATTTGACACAGCTATAAAAGAGGAAGGTTACTTACTTAATATCTCATCGGATGAAATAAGAATTACGGCATCAACAGGCGCAGGATCTTTCTATGCCATTCAAACTTTAATTCAGTTACTACCGGTTGAACAGCAAACAAGATTAAAAATTCCGGCTGCTGCAATTGCTGATGAACCACAATATAAATGGAGAGGTATGCATCTTGATTGCAGTCGGCATTTTTTTAGTAAAGAAGAAATAAAAAAATACCTTGATCTGATGGCACTTTATAAGTTTAATACGTTTCATTGGCACCTTACCGATGATCAGGGCTGGAGAATTGAAATAAAAAAATATCCATTGCTCACTCAAATATCCTCAACCAGAAAAGAAACGGTTATTGGACACCCTAAGGATACAGGTAACAAATTTGACAGAAAACCTTATAGCGGATATTATTCACAGGAAGACATTAAAGAAATTATAGCATATGCTACTGAGCGGCATATTACAATAGTCCCCGAGATTGAAATGCCCGGTCATTCAGTTGCCGCACTTGCTGCATATCCACAATATTCCTGCACGGGAGGACCTTTTGAACCCATGACTATCTGGGGTGTTTCGAATGAAGTTTTTTGCGCCGGGAATGATAGTACTTTCTCCTTTATAGAGAATATATTATCGGAAGTTTGTGCGCTTTTCCCGGGAAAATATATTCACATAGGTGGTGATGAATGTCCGAAAGACAGATGGAAAACATGTGCCAAATGTCAGGCCAGAATTAAAAAAGAGAAGCTGGCTAATGAAGCGGAATTGCAGAGTTACTTTACAAAACGAATTGTAAATTATCTTACGGCCAAAGGAAAAACTGTTATCGGTTGGGACGAAATTCTGGAAGGTGGGCTTGCACCCGGTGCTATTGTTATGAGTTGGAGGGGTACATCGGGTGGAATTGCCGCCGCAGAACAAGAACATTATGTGGTTATGTCTCCAGGCAATCCTTGCTATTTTGACCACTATCAATCAAAGAAAATTAATGAAGAGCCATTGGCCATTGGTGGATACAATCCCCTGCCTGCTGTTTATGATTATGTACCAACACCGAAGAAACTAAGCCCTGATAAAACGCCCTACATTTTAGGGGCACAGGGAAATGTATGGACTGAATATATCCCCGATTTTTCACACGTTGAGTACATGGCCCTCCCAAGGATGTGTGCCCTGGCAGAAGCTTTGTGGACAGACCCTGAGAATAAAAATTATAAGGGCTTCATAAGAAGACTAACTATTCAATCCAAACTTCTTGATGCAAAAAATGTGAATTACGATAACAAATTTATAAAGAAAAAATAAATTATTTTTATTATACAGGATGCTCAACCTTCGGATTTTCACTCGGATGCTTTCCGCCATGCTTTTTTGAAAGGTGTTCTTTCACCCAATGTTCCATACGATGATGCGTTGGAATAAGAACTGCCGCTATTGCCACTAAAACAAGAAAAGTATACAATGGATTATCGTCAGTCCACCTGGAAATAAGCGGCTCAATTAGAAGAGATACAAACTCAAATAACAAAAGCAACGCAAGAACTCCTAATATTTTTACAAATACCGGTTTTATTTTTATTTTACTAAGCAGCATAACCGTTATAATAAGTGAAAGTATAAAAACTGCTATTCCCAACAGTTGCAAGTTGTGTTTTCGCTCAGTTGCTGCCTTCCTGTTTTCCTCCTCTATTTTATTCTTCAAATCATCATATTCTATCTCTTTTAATTGAATGGCTTTGGCTTTATCACCATTCATAATAGTATCGCGAAGCGAAATATATTGCTTGTAGGTGCTCAATTCTTTTTCAGGTTGTTTTAGCTTATTATATAAATCACTCAAGCTTTGGAGGGCATCGCGTTCCGTTTCTTTCACCCCTATTTCCTTAGCCAATTCAAGGCCTTTTGTGAAATTCACTTCCGCCTGTCCGTACATCAATGAGTCTTTATAAATGTTCCCTTCATCCAGATAATTTTTTGCCAGCATTTCCTTTTCTCCCGCGGCAATAAACAATTCTTGAGCCTTTATTGTGTAATTCGATGCAAGTGAATATTTTTTTTGTTTATCATAGATCAACCCCAATTGCTCCATGCATTCTGCAATACCAATATTATTTCCCATCTTCTGGTGAATCTCCAATGCCTGATTAATATAAATTACCGCTGAATCATTTTTTATTTCCAGCAGTTCCCCAATATTCAGCAGCACCCTTGCTTCTAATTTATTGTAGTTGATTTTTTCTGAAATTTGAAGAGCCTGTTTAAGAAATTTAAGAGCTCTCACGGTATCCCGAAGTCCTGCATAAAGATCGCCGATATTATTAAAAACAGAGGCGTTTTCATAACTATCTCCCGATTCCTGAGCTTCTATTCCGGCTTTCTCATAATAATCAAGAGCCTTTGGAAAATCTCCAAGCGAAGCAAAAACAAGTCCAATGGAATTCAGGTTTGCTATTACACCAATAGTATCATGCAATTTTCCTGATTCTTCAAGAGATAGGCGATAATATTCCAGAGCTTTCGGGTAATCGCCCAGACTTGAATAGCTATTTGCCATATCAGTTTGGCAAATTTCCACGTATTTCCTGTTTCCCTTTTGCCTGTATATATCCAACGCTTTTGTATAATATTCAAGTGCCATTTTTGAGCTCCCCTGAAAAGTATATGTATTTCCAAGCCTTAGATTTGCTTTAGCTATACCATCATTCCAATCAATATTTTCAGCTAGCGCGAGGGCCTTATTCCCTTAATCAAGTGCTTCTTTCGTCGAATAATTCCTTTCCAGCGAACACAGACTCAGCAAAATTTCTACCCGGGTTGAATCACTACCTTTACTTAGTAATAGATTCTTAAGTGAATCTATTTTACCTCGCCCTTCGCATGGCGGATTTAGAAAAAGAAGTAAAAAAATGAAATAGAAGATTTTCTTCACACAAGTATATTAGCCTGCAAATATATAAGATTCCAAAAACCGTCTCTTAGCGGTAATCATTAAATTCTTTATATTTGGTCATCACAACAAATTTATTTAGCCATGATTAAACGCCTATTTTTCATTTTAAATTTGAAGCGCACCGTTTTCTTCTGCATTCTTCTTTCAGCTTCTACCATTTCGCTTTCTAACCTTAATGCCCAAATAATAAACAATGAAGCAGGGAACAATACACTTGGCTATGGATACAGCGGGGACGGTGGTTTAGCATCTGCGGCTCAATTGCACACCCCAAACGGTGTATCCGTTGATACTGCCGGAAACGTTTATATTACCGATTTGAAGAATAGTGTACTACGCCAAGTGAGTACATCTGGAATAATAACCACAATAGCAGGAACGGGAATAAGTGGGTTCAGTGGGGACGGAGGACAAGCCAGAGCCGCAGAATTGAATAACCCTACAGGTGCTTCGTTCGATAAATTTAATAATTACTATATCGCAGATTGTCAAAATTCGAGGATACGGCAAGTAATTACAACCACAGGTATTATTAATACGTATGCCGGAAATGGGGTTTCCGGATACAGTGGAGACGGAGGACCAGCCACAGCTGCCGAATTTGCTAAACCTATGAATATTGCGGCTGATCACCATGGATATGTATATATAGCAGATCATGATAATAATGTTATCCGTCAAATAAACACTTCAACAGGAATAATCAATACCATTGCAGGAAATAATGCATTCGGTTCTGGCTACAATGGAGACGGAGGCCAAGCTACCGATGCAGAATTAAATAATCCATCCGGTGTTGCGGTTGACACATCGGGGAATATATATATTGCTGATCAGGGCAATAACGTTATCCGCGAAGTAACGTTATCCAGTGGAATAATAACTACTGTTGCAGGTGACAATGCTCTTGGAGCAGGCTTCAGTGGGGACGGAGGCCTGGCAACTTCAGCCCAGTTAAATAGCCCTTATGAATTATGGGTTCGGAAAACTGGTAATATATATATTGCCGATGTCAATAATTGCGTTGTTAGGGAAGTAATTGTATCCACAGGTAATATAAGTACAATTGCGGGAAATCATGCCCTTGGATGCGCCTTTGCAGGAGATGGAGGATTGGCAACAGCAGCTCAGTTAAATCTTCCCGCTTGTGCTGCATTTAATGTGGCAGGGGATATGTTTATTGCTGACGGAGGTAATCAAGTTGTTCGTGTGGTAAACCATTCTACTAATATCATTACTACCCTGGCCGGAAACAATACACTTGGCTATGGATATAGCGGAGACGGTGGAGTTGCTACCTCAGCACAATTACATTTACCTAATGCAGTAGCAATTGATAAAACAGGTAATATCCTAATTGCAGATTACACCAACCAGGTTATTCGAAAAATTAACGGTGGAATCATTACTACAATAGCAGGTAATTATTTACTCGGACCCGGCTATGCTGGGGACGGAGGAGCGGCCACTGCGGCTGAGTTGAACAACCCTTCGGATGTGGCTGTGGATGCATCGAACAATATGTATATTGCCGACTATTCGAATAATGTGATAAGGAAAGTAAGCGGAGGAATTATCAGCACTGTTGCCGGAAACAATGCTTTTGGCGCAGGCTACAGTGGAGACGGAGGACCTGCTACCAATGCCGAGTTAAACAATCCTACTGGGGTAGCGGTTGATAGTGTGGGTAATATTTACATTGCAGATTATGCTAACCATGTAATAAGGGAAGTTACCATAAGCAATGGAAATATCAACACCATTGCCGGAAACTTTTCTCTTGGAGGAGGGTTCAGCGGAGACGGAGGACCTGCAATATCTGCACAGTTAGCATATCCTATGAGGGTTAAAGTTGGTCATGGTAAAATATTAGTCAGTGAAGTAGATAGCGCATTTGTTCCTGTTATTAAAGGTCACCGCCGAGTTGGCGTGGATGGCGGCAATCAGGATATCCGTGAAATAAATGCAGGCATCATTACAACCGCAGCAGGAAATCATGCACTTGGAACAGGCTTCTCAGGCGACGGAGGACCAGCCACCGCAGCTGAATTAAATAATCCTGCAGGGTTAGCTATTGACAGCATGGGTAATTTCTACATTGCAGATTATTCTAACCAGGTAATTCGTGAAGTAAGCGGAGGCATCATTACTACTGTTGTTGGGAACCATGCATATGGTGCCGGATTTAGCGGAAATGGAGGACCAGCCACCGCAGCTGAATTAAATAATCCCGCCGGTATTGCTATTACTAATACAGAAATTTATATTGCCGACAAGGAGAACCAAGTTGTAAGGAAAGTTAATATTGTCCCTTCGGGAATTAATACTATGATATCACAGGGAAGCCGCATGCAGATTTATCCGAATCCTGCAAATGACAGGCTATACATCAGAATGACAGGCCAAGAAAATATACAAGGGCAAATTGAAATATT
This sequence comes from uncultured Bacteroidota bacterium, assembly GCA_903863935.1. Classification (GTDB taxonomy): domain Bacteria; phylum Bacteroidota; class Bacteroidia; order JABEUT01; family JABEUT01; genus JABEUT01. Next base: position 83,739 of record CAIPDV010000026.1, on the reverse strand, counting down.
TGATATTGCTGGCAGACTACAATTGACTTATAACTTGCAACCGACAGCATCAGACAATTCAATAGATGTTTCAACTCTAAAACCCGGAATGTACCTTGTTAGAGTCACCAATTTAAATCACAGACAGACCGCCGGAAAATTCATTATTGAAAATTAATTAATACGATTCTTATATCCTCTTTCGTCTCTTTACTAGTTAAATTCGAGAAGAATTTTATTTTTGCAGTTCGAATTGCAACCAATTGAAATGGCCACCCATAAAAAAATAAGTTCATTTTTAAAAGCTAATAATGATACTGGTTTTAGCAATAAGGCCGATACTGCATCCAGCCGGTTTGTGAATAAGGATGGAAGCTACAACCTGCGTAAAACAGGCCTTGGTTTCATCAATCGATTCAGCATTTTCCAGTTTATGTTAACCATCTCAAGGTGGAAGTTCATTGGAGTTATTCTTTTGTTTTATATAGTGATCAACCTTTTTTTTACATCCATTTATTTGATGGTTGGGCCGGAACAATTGCAAGGAATGATTGGAGCAGAACCCTGGGTAAAATTTAAAGAAGTGTATTTCTTCAGCACCCAAACTTTTACTACTGTGGGTTATGGACGTGTAAATCCTACAGGAGACGGAGTGAATATGGTAGCCTCGCTGGAATCACTAACAGGATTATTGTCTTTAGCTATTGCCACCGGTTTAATTTATGGAAGATTTGCCAGGCCTAAGGCCTACCTTATTTTCAGCGATCATGCACTTATAAGTCCATTCCAGGGGAAAACTGCATTAATGTTCCGTTTTGTTAACTATAAAAATAACCATTCGCTTACCAATGTTGATGTGAAAGTAAACGTTGGAATGAAGGTACAGACAGATGGAACATTTACATACCAATATTATACATTAGCCTTGGAAAGAGAACGCGTGGAAAGCCTTCCTATGAGTTGGACAGTGGTTCATCCAATAGATGAAAACAGCCCATTCTATGGCTTTACACATGAAGATATGAAGGTGGCAGATGTGGAAGTGTATGCACAAATACGAGGTTATGACGATGTCTTTTCCGACATGGTTCAGCAACGCAGTTCATATACCTATCATGAAATTCTATTTGGGCGGAAATTCAGCAAAATGTTCCATGAAAGTGAGGATGGAATGACTACAGTTCTTGAACTCGACAAATTGAGCCATCATCACGAGGTTTAAGAATAGCTGACTAGAATTTATTTTTTTGTAATTACTTCGTCGTAAAGGTTCACAATGGTAAAAAGGTTCTTCTCCCAGTCGTAAAGCTTTTGCACACGCTCACGTCCGCTTTTACCCAACGAAATTCTTAATTGCCCATCTTTAACTAATTTCTCAATTGCTTCTGCCAGTTTTTTTGCATTACCCGGTGGAACAATAAAACCGGTGACACCATCGTCAACCACCTCTGGCAAGCCCCCAATATTTGAAACCACCACTGGTTTTTCACATGCCATGGCCTCAACCACCGAAACTCCAAAACTTTCACTTTCGCTTAATGAAGGGAACACTGAAATTGTAAGCATGTTATGATAAAAGGGGATTTCAGCCGGAGGAATGTATCCCGTAAATACTGTTTCACTTTCTATTCTTAAATCCTTAACTTTTGTTTTAAGTTCCAAATCTAAGCTTCCTTTGCCTACTATTAAAAGTTTAATGGGGTAGCCCTTTGCCATTTTTTGCAGCAGTACAAATGCATCAATCAGGTATTCGATGCCATATTTCTGCTCAAGCGATTTAACAGTTCCAATTACAATTGAATTATCCGGAAAAACATGATGGGCATAAAATGGTTTAAATACGTTCAGGTCAATACCAAATGGTGTAACAATTATTTCTTTGCTTGTGTATTTTTGAATTTCCCCTTTCATGGTGTTGCTTGTAGAGCAAATTCGGTCCGCCTTGCGCAAATTATATCTGAAAATATGTTTCTGCAAAAAACCTGATCTGGGAAAATCATAAACATCACTTCCCCAAACGGAAAGAATAAAGGGGTGAAATCCCGAAAGTGCGCCTAATAAGCCATAACTGGATGCATAGTGAGCATGTACTATATCCGGCTTAAAATCCTTAATTTTTTCTTTTAAATCAGGGAGTATAAAAGCGTATTGGGCTTTTGAAACCTGAGAACTTCCGCTTTCATTTAACGGTGAATAAAGTATGTGAATATTTGGGTTATCAGTCATCCATTCAGTGGTGCATTTGTGCAAACTGAACAACCCTATTTCAATTCCTATTGCCGCTAACGATAAAGCCCATTTCTGGGTATGCGCAGAGTTAATATCTGCCAATAATAATATTCTATAATTACGCTTCTTATTCACCCAATATCCTAATTTATCGCCTGCTTAACAATCTTTTATATTGTCCAAAGGTAATTACTTTTTATTCCCAATTAATCCAATTCATTACATAATTCTATTTTTGTAAAACCACCATGCGGGAAAATCGACTTAAAATTGCTTATTTAACATCTACCGATGCAAGAAGCAGACATGCATGGTCGGGCACCCAATTCTCTATTTGGAATGCTTTACAAAAGCATGTTGGTGATGTAGATCTGATCCATTCGGTGAAACCTTTCTTTCCACTTTTGTTAGGCAAGATACTTACCGGGATATCACAAAAAATACTAAACAAACGGTATAATTACAGACATAGCCGAATACTTGCCAAAGGGTATGCAAGAATTGTTAATAAGAAGCTTACAAGGTTTTCCTATGATTTGATTGTTGTACCGGCAACTTCTGCTTTTATTCCTTATCTCAAAACAGATATTCCTATAGTTTATATAGGCGATTCAACTGTAAAAAGTTCATTGAATTACCATCGTGCATTGACCGATCTATTAACTTTTTCAGTTGAAGAATCAATTCAAATTGAAAATTCCGCATTTAAAAGAGCTGCATTTCTTGTCTTTTCTTCTGAATGGGCTGCAAATTCTGCAATTAATGATTTCCATATTGAGCCTACAAAAGTTTATGTAGCTCCGTTTGGGCCAAATATGGAATTTTCTACCCTTCCATCGCGCGCACTTGCACTTCAACGACAGAAAGGGAATGAATGCCGGCTTTTTTTTATTGGAGTTAACTGGATTGATAAAGGTGGAAGCATTGCTTATGAAGCAATGGTGGAAATGAATAATAGGGGTATTGATACAACACTTACTGTTTGCGGATGTGTACCACCTCCTGAATTCAACCATCCGAAATTAAAAGTAATTCCTTTTTTAGATAAGAATATTGAAGAACAGAGACTAAAACTGCGGGAAATTTATTTACACACAGATTTCCTGATTTTACCAACCCGTTTCGAGGCTTTCGGGGTTGTATTTTCCGAGGCTTCTGCCTTTGGTATTCCTTCTATAGCAACTGATACCGGTGGGATCAGTTCAGCAGTAACCAATGGTAAAAATGGATTTCTTTTACCATATACTGCAAATGGTAAAGAGTATGCTAAAGTTATTGCCAATGTTTTTTCTGATGAAAGCAAATATAAATCCCTTTCCGTTGAATCAAGAAATTTGTTCGAATCCCGCTTGAACTGGGACAAGTGGGCAGAAGTTTTTATGAAAGCATATGAGGAAAATATATTAAAATCCAAATAAACTCCGGTAAGCATTCCGGAAATTCTCTTTACTGAAATTTTCTTTTGAATAAAAATAGGCATTTTCTGACATCTTCCTCAAAAGTCTTCTGTCATTGGAGAGCATTTCAATATACCCTGCTATCTCCTCAACCACAGCGTCAGATTCATTCGATGTTGTAATGAATCCATTTTCGTTGTTCTTAATATGAATGGGTACATCGCCAACATTGGTAGAAATTGGAACTACACCAAAAGCCATGCCTTCCATTATGGACATTGGAAAACCCTCGGTAGTCGAGGTTATTAATACTATGTCTGCATTCCTATAAATAGCATTCAAAACATTTTCTTCCGTAATTTCTCCCATAAATTCTATGTCCGGATATTCTGATTTTACAATCGCCTCACCAACATCCCCTATTATTTGAAATGAAACCGGAATATCCCTTTCTTTACACAGGTTGGATATCAGCCCAACCAAATGAACTCTTTTTTCTGCTGAACCCCGACCAACATAAATCACTTTCAGCTTTTCCACCACAGGTTTTTCGCAATACTTTGCCGGAACCGAAACACAATTCGGAATGTATTTCAAGCGTTGAGAATATACACTTGGAATATTATTCTCATTGTAAAACTTAACTGTATTTAGAATTGCCACTTTACTAATATACACCCGGGTATTCATCCTCATCGCAGCCGGAAGAAAAATCTTTTCAGCCCCGTTATCAGGATAAATAAATGAATGTTTTAAGTCAAAACATTTAACCTGATTTGCCAATGATGATGCCATCCCATAATAAAAGGCTGAGTTACATCCAAAAGTTTGAGCATTGGGTTGGGCATTTATATATTCCAATAAAAGCTTTTCTGTTTTATTCCCTACCCAAGGATAATTCAATACTTCAGGGATATTAAACACTTTGCCATTAGCTTCAAATTTTACCAGAAAGGATTTGCTCATTGAAAAACCCGTAAAAAAAACCAATGGTTTTTTATCGTTCACACATTCCATAATATCTGCATGTACACGCTCGGCCCCTCCCACATGGGTATATGGGAAGAAGAAAATTAAAGAGTGCGTATTCCTGGAAAGATATTTTTTAAGATCATAAAAACTGCCGAACACTTTTAATGGATTGATAGTAACAATACGTTTCACACCGCGCATTATGTCCGGCAGAAAATACAATTTAAACAACCTGGCTACGCTCCTGAAATATGAATACAACACTTTAAAATAGAATCCATTTAACCGCAAACGGCGAAGTTGAAATAACAAAAAATTGCGTTTTATCCGGATAATTTTTTCCTGCTTTGATTTTTCAGTTTGATTTAAACTGCTTATAGACATTGGATGTATCCTATATTTTAACAGTACTTCATTGATCTTTCCGATTTTGAAACCATCAGATACTAATCGCATCCACATATCCCAGTCTTCTGCTCCTTTCTGGCTATTACGAAACTTATAGTGTTTAATTACATGACTTCTTATCATAACAGTGGGGTGGGCAATACAATTTGCCTTCGGCAGAAAAGATTTTATTTCATCGAAACTTCTTGTATTTACATCATCTTGCCAAAAGCCAGATTCCTTTCCATCTGCATTTATTAATACAACATTAGCAGCCACCAATGAAAAATCTGAATTAGAATCAAGAAAAGCGACTTGCTTGCTCAATCTCGACAAAATACAGATATCATCATTATCCATGCGTGCAATGTACTCGCCATTTGCCAGTTCTATTCCCTTATTTAGTGTATTAACTAATCCAATATTCTTTTCATTAGTTACGCTCCGGATCCTGGAATCATTAAACGAACTAATAATTTCTCCGCTTTTGTCCGTCGATCCATCGTTTATAATTAAAAATTCAAAATCTTTAAAGTCCTGATTTAATATACTTGTTATAGCTTCATGCAAATAGCTTTCACTATTGTAAACCGGCATTAATACTGTAACTTTAACATTGTTAGCCATCCTATAACTTAATATACCTCCAGTTTTAATAGCTTTTTATTTATAGCTGTGTTATAAAGTTTTATTTTTATCCGCGTCCACAGCATTCTTTTATGCAGAGATACAAATACCTTATCAAAGAAAGGCCTTAAATTGTCGGGGATCTTAAATATCGCATCAATCTCAGCAATATCCTTCACTTTATATTGATAAAACAATATCTGGAAGAACAGATGAAATTTTTCCAGATCTAATTTTGCCCCTCTATCTAAAAATTTGTTGAAAATATAAATATGCTCTCTTATCTGAATATCTTTATCAATCATTACTGATTGGGTTATCTGCCCTTCCCCACCATCAACGGTACATATTAACACATCTTTTGTATTAGCTATATTTTTATTTGCTTGTATGAAAGCGATATACAGGTCTATATCAACAATCCATTTTAAATTTGAATCATACTTCATATTACATGTCCTTCGGTAAATTGTAGCACTGGGTGCCCCAATCATGTTTCTGAAGAAAAGATAATATGGATCTGATTTGATTCTATTAAAATGTTTCTCATCACAGATGAATGCCTTTTTGATATTTCCAGGAATACTCACAATTAAGGTGGACGAAAATCCAAAATCAGAATCTGGATTTCGTTCCATTAATTCCACATATTTTCCAAGACTATCTGAACTGGTGAAATAATCATCACAATGCAGAATTTTTACGTACTCACCTTCAGCCTTACTTACTGCAAGATTCCAGTTATCGGGCGATCCTAAAGAATTAGAATTATGATAATATTTGAGTTTACCATTAAATTCAAATTCTTTTAGCAATTCTTCAACTGAATTATCAGGGGTATCGTCTGTAACTATAATTTCATAATCATTATAGGATTGCTCTAAAACAGATTGAAGAGCCTTTTTTAAAAAAGCTACCCTTTTATAGGCAGGAATACATATAGATACTTTAGGAGACATTCGCAATTTTGTATTTAATAGTATTTAAAACATACTGCGATAAATAATACATTCTTAATTTCAGAGGAGAGCCTGACTCGATAAGGCTTTCATAAATCTTATAATTATTAAGTTGCATTATTTGAAACATACTTTTTGCGATACTTAAGGCCAAATTCTTATCTACAACATATACTTTCATAATTTCCTTTTCAAGAAATTTACGGTGATAAATCATTTTTAGTTTAAGAATTTTATGATACTCATTCCTTTCAACCAAATTATCAATTTTAACGCATACCTTCAACCCATTCAAGTACATTTTATAGAGCGATTTACTTCTATTTTCGGGATGAAGCCTTATCAAAGCTTTTGTATTTGCAGTATCATCAAACAGAAATCCCATACCTTTTAATGCACATCTTGTCCATACATCCCAATCTTCATTGAACATAATTTCATTATCCCAGAATCCAATATTTTCAAATACAGATTTCCTAACCAATGGTGAATGAACAACCATTATGTTCCCCTTTAAAATTGTACTAATAACTATATCCCCTTTCCCGCTTACCTTCCTCTGCCAGTTTGGATCCTCCTTTGATATTAACCGGGGCTCTCCATTTTCCGATGCTTCAAAATAGCATGAATTACCATATACAATATCGTATTCTACTTTAGCGTCAAGAAGTTCAACTTGCTTATGCAACTTATCACTTTCAAGCATATCATCCGAATCTAAAAACTGTATATACCCTCCCTTTGATTCATTTATTCCTCTATTCCTTGCAGCTGATGGGCCCTCATTCGGTTGGTAAAAATATTTATAGCGGTCATCTTGATTACTAAATGCCGTTACAATTTCCTTTGTGTTATCAGTTGAACCATCATCAACAACAATACATTCCCAATCTGCATATTTCTGCTTCTGAAGACTGCGTAGTGTCTCAGGCAACAAACTCGCTGCATTATAGGAGGGTATTATAATTGAGACCATCTTAATTATTTATTATCACTTCTCTTAATTTTGAAAAGTAAGTAATTCTTTCCAGGTATTTAGGATCCACATTATTATTCTCATATAATTCTTTAATCTCTCCACATTGCTTTTCATTCACCACAATCCTGTGTTGCAGTCGTTCAACATAAGGTAAAGCAAGCATTGGGAAATCATATTTCAACATTTCCTCACCAGCTTCGGATGGGTTTTCAACAAGATAAATCAAATCCATACAACTTGCACTATAATTTAATGAGCCAAGTAAATTATAATAAAAAACTGAGTTAGACCCTAACAAAGTACAATTCTGAAATTTTGAAATTTTGTTTAAAATATTTCTTTTGACTCTTCTGTGAAAACCCGGATAATCGCTTATTAAACTTATGTCAAAAACCTTAGTATTGTCCTTAAATTGTCCGCCTGGCTTAGATGTTATAAAGACTATGGGATTTAACTCTGCACAAAGAGAAATCAGTTCAGAATAAAAATCCGCTGCTTTACCCCCATAAGTCCCAGGAATAAATAAACATAATGCATCCTTACGTCCATTTTCTTCCCTGCAAAATTTTTTAAGCTTAGAATACTGAGAGATGACTTTAAATGGATTGATTGCAAATATTTGCTCGAGTGTCCTGTTTAATTTTGGAGAAATTAAATCAATACCATACCTTACAAGGCTTGTGCATGCGCTTCTCAGCACCTTCAAATCGAATAAATTAATATTTATTTTTTTTAATTTATTCGCAAAATATCTGAACAGTGTTTTTGTCTTTTTATAATAATGACTTTTATTTAATACAAGCCCTTGAGCTGATTGCAGATGGATCCTATATAATAAAAGCAGTTCATTTATTTTATAAAATACACATTTACCAGACGCCATTCTAAGCCACAGGTCCCAATCTTCTGCATACTTCTGCTTGGCATTGTATTTATATTTCAATAACACTTCCCTTTTCACCATAATAGTTGGATGCGCCAGGCAATTTTCAATCGGGAGTTGCTTAATAATCTCGTCATTGGTTATAGCTCTACCATTATCTTGCCATGCTTTTATCGGCGTACCTTCCGGATTAATTAGTGAAACAAAACTGCTTACAATATCAATTTCCGGATTTTTTTGAAGCACGCCCAACTCTCTTATTAGCCTATCAGGTAAAGCAATATCATCACAATCCATTCGTGCAATATACTTTCCCTTGGCTTCATGAATTCCAAAATTTAAAGCATTCGGTAATCCCTTATTTGTGTTTTGTATTAACCTGATTCTTGTATCAGAAAATGACTTAACAATTGCCTCACTTGAATCTGTGCTACCATCATTAACAATCAAAAATTCAAAACCAGAAAACGTTTGGTTCAATATACTTTCAATTGCCAGCCGGAGATATTTCTCTCCATTATAAACAGGCATTAATACTGTAATTTCCGGGTTATCTATAGTTTGTGCCATGTTTCCGGTATAACATCATTCGTATTAACTGTACTATTTAGAAACCATTTTGCGGGAGCAACAACCATTTTTTTAGGATTGTTGTTCAACCAGGCACCCCACCAGCTAAAGCTACTGTTTGCAATAATATTGTGCTTGCACAAACTCATAAGTTGCATATCTATGTAACTATAATTCCCTGAATTATTTTCAACGTAAGTAACCGGTACATTAAACTTCATGTTTTCTTTCACCCAATCCATTTCGTCTGAAAAAACGAACAGGTTAATATCCGGAAACTTTTCTTTGATAAAATCAATTCCGGAATAATAATATTCCGGTGTACAAAGTCCATGAAACTCGCGTGTTTCCTTATCCAGAACATAATCTCCACGCCTAATATGAACACTAACCGATTGGCTTGATATAATCCTTTTCGCTAGTTCCTCATTAAGTCCGGATAATGACTCTTTAAATTTAAAGTCCTCTCTTATATTATTGCCAATACTTTTAAAATATTTTTCTGTTTGCCAGTAACCAATCAATAATGAGTTTTTGGGAGAATTTAATATATCTTCAGAATATTCATGCTGCTTTTCGGGAACTATATGATACGTATAAAGAAAAGGGAATAACTTTTTTAACCCTCTCATTATTTTGCTTTTTTGTACGGAATAAAACTTTTCTACTTCTGCTTCATTTGCAATTTGAATATTCGAAGAAAATATATTCAATTCATATTTGCGCATTGTATGGTTTAGCTTCTTGTCATTCAGGAACGACACATCCACTTTCAACTCCGTGTTTCGAAGTAATGCCAATCTTTTCCCAATAGCATACTGAAACATTTGATTCCCCAACCCTCCCATTAATCTTACTATAATCATTTCTTATTTTTCATTTAAGAGTTGATAATAGAGGGCTTCGTATTTTTTACTGATTACCTCCCAACTAAAGTTCTTTTGCCAGGCGTCATAGCCTTTTTCTCCAAGCTCATTTCTTTTCTCCTTATTAAAATAAATTTGATTTAGTTTCAATGCTGATTTACCGATCTCTGCATGACTATATCCACTTCCATCTATTTGTGTTGGCAGTAATTCTCCTCCACTACCCCATTTTATTATTTCCTCAGAGTTACCTACATCTGTTACAAGAAACGGCAAACGCGAAGCCATTGATTCGAACAGAACTATTGGAGAACATTCAATATTTGATGGGAATAAAAACAGATCTGCTGACTTGTAAGCTGCTACTGTTTCATCTCTTGTAAGTTCGGCTGTTATTACAATAGGTTTACTATTTACAAAGTTCGAGTATTTCCATAATTTAAACCGCCTGCTCTTATTTACATAGTTTTGAAATAACTCGTTCCGATGGCCAACAAAAAGCAAAACCCCATTTTTTATTTTTGATCTTAAATAAATCTTTAATGCTTCAATATGGCCCTTTAACTCTGTATATGAGCCTACATGCAATATTAAAAATGTCTCTTTGCTTATTCCAAGTTTTTTGCGAATATCAATTTTAGAATCCTGCAGAAACTCATCTGCGGCAGCACCATTAGGAATAATTACATTTTTGGTTATTCCGTTTGCTTTTGCGAAATTAATGTCCCGATAATCTTCGGATAAAAAAACATTGGAATCATAACCTTTCATCCATGTTGTCATCTTCTCAAAGTAATCTTTATACTCAGTCAAATAGAGCCCGGAGAAACCTGTCGGAACACTTACTTTCTTACCTGATATTTTATCAAGTATTGGGAGCGCAATATCCGTAGCCCACTGCTGAGCAGCAAAATTGGTCACAATATCGAATTTACTATTCAAAAGAAAGCCTTTATATTTTTCCACATCTCCTGTTATTCCATGAACAGCATTTCCCTCTATTGCGAACTCTTCAATCTGTACACCATTCAAAATGTTATCTTTTCTCTCAGAATGCTTTTTTGTGGCAACGGTAACCTCATGACCAAGCTTAGCAAGCCTTTCAGAAAGCTGTTTTACAACCTCCTGCATACCGCCTATGGCCGGATAATATGATTCTACTGTATGCAGTATTTTCATTTTAATGTTATCAAATTATCTCCAACTGGAATTACTTCTTCCGCCATAACTAACTGTTGTAATAATCATTCAGTACTTTATCGAGAATTTCCTCTTTATCCTTCACCTCCATCCAATAGGACCCATTAAAGCTATGAACCCAGTTATCTATTACTTCCATTTTGTCGGACTGAAAAACCTCACCTTCTCTTATGTTCTCATATGTTTGTGCCGGAAATTTCAATGTGCTTTTCTCGAAGGAATGATATATTGAATTATAAAGGGCTCCCCCCGTGTCATACCCAATTCCATTCGATGTGCGGGGCATAAAATCCATTGAACTATTCATGTAAATTTTCTTCGTGAAAAAACAAAAGCCAGGCCATAAATACCAATAATCCTCTCTTTCCTGTAAGAGGCCGTAAAATGGCTGGTTGCTTAAAATTTGCCCAATACGATGCGGTTTTACAGGGTATATATCATGGTCAATAAAACCAACGATTTTTGGAGTGTACCTTAATACCAATTGCCTGAATGCCCAATTTAAAACAACTGCATGAGACGCACTTCCTGTTGAAAATGGGTTTTCGTGAAGAGAAACATATGCCACATTTCCCTCCATACAATGTTTCTTAATTTGATCTCTTATTTCTTTATTAGTGGAATTATCGACAACAATATGAAAATGCTTATCTGTGATATTTTTTTTAATTAATCTTATCTGATGCTTAATAACATTGGCGTTATTATAGGATATGGTAACAAATAGTAATTCATCATTCAATTTACCGACAGGCATATTAATGCAGTCCAACTTTTCAACCTTTTTTTTATAAAATAAGACTATTCTATCTTTAGGTAAAAACAAATTATTCACGTTCTGAATTAAACTCATGCGCCGAAATAGTTGATAATTTAAGAATGTCCTATATCAAAGATACAATGTTCCATTCGATACCATTTAGCAAATTTTCCCTGTCATTCCTTGTACTCAATTTTTAAATCGTTCAATTAAATAAGTAAAAATATTTTGGCTGGTTAATTTTACCGATTTATAATATTCGATTCTCGCAAGTTTAAAGTAGTTGTTATCTACTTTTAATTCATTTTTTCCCGTCCAAACTAACAAATTATTTAAAATAATTTTCCGCTGCTGTGCCTCTGTCATACCTCCGGACCGAATACTCTGTTTAGGATCATCAAAATAATTCACTAACGGTTCTTCCAGATATGCAAAAGAGGTTTGAGTTGCCACACGAAGCCACAATGTGTAGTCTTCAATTGCTTTAAATTCAATCGATTCAGGGAAGCCAACAACAGTATTTAACAGGCTCCGTTTAAACATTACAGAACTACAGATGATATAATTACATTTTATTAATTCCTTAAACGATAGGCTTTGCCCTTGATAGTTCAAATAGGGTTTGCCCGATTCATTTCCGGGAATTATCCGAAATGCATTGCTGCAAACGGCATCTGTTTTCAACTTTTCAGCAGCAGAAATTTGCTTTCCAATTTTAGTCGGCAGCCATTCATCATCGCTATCCAGAAATCCCAGCCATTCTCCCACACTTGACGCAATCCCTCTGTTTCTTGGAATAGAAGGCATTCCGGCATGTGTACCTTCAATCCATTTTATTCTGGTATCATTTATTTCTAAAACTGTTTGCTTTGAATTATCAGTAGAACCATCATCACATACTAAAATTTCAGTAACAGGGTAAGTTTGATTCAATACACTCAGAATTGCTCTTTTTAATGTTCCTGCACGATTCCAGGTCGGAATAATGACACTAACAGTACTCATTCAGAGGCAAAGGTTTTACATACTTGCAATCGGTATTCGTTTATCCATGTATCAAGCATCAGCATTTCGCTGGGTGAAGAATCTAAAAGAAAATTCTTTAAATAAGCTGCTGTTATTTTATCTGATTCTTCCTTACTAATAGAACTTACTTTCTTGGCAAATAGCTCAATATTGTACGTTCCCAGGTATGCTATTTTTTTTATAGAAGCGGTTTTATAACCATACAATTCAACGAACGATGAAAGCAATAAAGAAGTATATCCCTGATAATGTACTGCCCAGTGCGCCTCCTGGGAGCCAAAAATATGCCTGATTGCAACTGATTTTTCTTTAAGGCTGCTCCATTTGCTTAATGCAACTTTACTTGTCTTTTCAAAATCAGGGACCTCTATACGAATACTCCCGCCTTCCGCGAGCCAGGAATTCCATCCGGCAAGAAATGCACAGGCGGTAGTTCTTGAAAAATGTTCAAACACATGGTGCAACCGAACCTCTTCAATGGAGCCTTTTTCAAAACTTAATTCTTTTAAATCGTCAAACCTGTCCGCAACACTTTTTTGTTGCACGCTGTGCTCGCTAAGAGGGTAATCAATATTAACATATCCTTCCAAATATCGCTGTCCGCAACCCAAATGTAATTTCATAGAATCGAATTATTTTCTGATTATTTTAGCCTTCATTTGATTTATCAGCAAACCACTTTCTGTATTTACGATACGCTCTTCTTTCACTAAATCACTCACGTCAGAAATGTGCAATGATATTCCTTTATCAAGATACTGAAATGCCACTTTGTTTTCGGATAAACCAATTACAATGTTATAAATTCCGCGGGTAACCATAATATCCTCATTCGTAAACAAAACTTCGTATTCTCCAGCTTCAAGGTCCTTTGGGGTAGTCCACGACGTACAAACCGGCAATTCAAATTGGGTAACTAACCCCAGTCCGGTAATGAAGTGTTCTACCTTTCTATTTAACTTCAACGTTATTCTTGCCTGCCAAGCCCTGCCTATAGGTATTTCATTTACAGGAGTTCCATTCAAATCTTCAAATTGAACACGGGTAATGAAGCCTGGCATAGTACTTTCGTTTTCCAGAGATTCAATTTCGTAAACGGATTGGTTATTTGTATTTGTATTCAGGTATTCTTCAATCACTGAATCTGTGTCACCAATTGCAATTATCTTACCATATTTGAGCAACACAGACTTGGTGCATATTTTCTGAATGGCTTGCATATTATGGCTTACAAACAAAATTGTTCTGCCATGTCCCGACACTTCTTCCATTTTACCAAGGCACTTTTTCTGGAATGCAACATCACCTACTGCCAAAACTTCATCTACAATGAGGATATCGGGTTCAAGATGTGCTGCTACTGAGAATGCAAGTCTCACATACATACCGCTGCTATAACGCTTCACCGGTGTGTCCAAGAATTTTTCAACTTCAGAAAAAGCAACAATCTCATCAAACTTGCTTTGGATTTCTTTTTTACTCATTCCCATTATTGAGCCATTCAGAAAAATATTTTCCCTGCCTGTTAACTCCGGGTGAAAGCCTGTACCTACTTCCAAAAGACTTGCGACCCTGCCATTAATCGTTATTTTGCCGGTTGTTGGTTCAGTTATCTGGCTGATTATTTTAAGCAATGTCGATTTTCCGGCTCCATTTCTTCCTATGATTCCAACTCGGTCACCTTGATTTACCTCAAAAGCAACATCTTTTAGCGCCCAGAATTCCTCCGAATATTTCGGGACCTTTTCTTTCTTGCTTCCTAATACAGATTTGGCTTTATTAGTTATCACATCTCGCAGGGCTACATACCTTTCCTGTGCCTGATGATTAAGGATATACTTTTTGCTTAGATTTTCTATTTTTAATACAGGTTCCATTATATCACATCTGCAAATGAACGTTCAGTCCTCCGGAAATACCAAACACCTAAAACCACAAGCATTATACTGATCCCAATAGAAATAAGAAACCCGGGCATATATAAGTTTATTCCTCCACCTAGAACACACCATCTGAAGCCATCAATTACACCAACCATCGGGTTTAGCGAGTAAATAAATTTTATTATTCCGGGAATTTTGTCACTATGATATACATAATCGCTTGAAAATGCAACCGGTGAAATGTACAATCCGAACTGAACAATGAACGGCACAATAAATTTAAAGTCGCGATACTTTACATTTAAAGCAGCTATAAAAATCCCTGCTCCCATTGCAATCATGGTAGCCTGTATGAGAAAGAGAGGAAGTAATGCCAAACTCCATCCGGGAACATAACGGTAATAAATCATGAACAGAAACAATAGGCCAACGGATGTAACAAAGTCAATAAGAGATACAATTATAGTACTTGCCGGAACAATTAACCGTGGAAAATAAACTTTGGTAAGTAAATTAGAGTTGGCCAGTAACGAGCTGCTTGATTCACTAAAAGCGGTTGAAAAAAAATTCCATGGAAGTATTGCAGTACAAACAAAAATAGCTCTTGGCACACCCGACGGAACAACTGTATGAAGAAGTTTCCCGATAACAACAAAAATGATTATAGTGAGTAAAGGCTTAATAACACTCCAGGCAATTCCTATTACTGCCTGTTTATAACGCACCAACACATCCCGCCAAGCCAAATAGTAAAATAAGCCGCGGAATTTCCATAGATCCTTCCAATAATTTCTTTTTTTGCCTCCCGGTTCAATTATTGTCTGGTTAATCACTTGTATGAATAATTCTTTTTAGTAGATAATTAATTTTAAATACCGTTAGGTATTTGAAAAGGCCGATTTTATTTTATTTATAAAGGATTTGCCGTCTGGTTGTGGAGCTGAATCTTTACTGAGGAACCTTTCATTAAAATGTTTGAGCCAATCGGTGTCCAATGTATTTTTATAATTCGAAGGAACGCAAAATATCACGTCATCAACTATGGTAGAATAATGCCCGGGGAAATACTTATTAAGCTGAATGAATATTTCGGCTATACCAGGCCATTGTTCAGGTTTATGAGGCGAAGGTGGGGGACCATAAAAACAGCGGGCGTCGTCTATCAAAATAATTGCATTTTTGCAAGCGGCCGCAATCCGGATTTCATCCATTACCGGGCACTCATTGTCTGAACCGCCTGTTCCTTGTCCACTATAATGTCCATCGAGCCAGAATAAAGCATTATCATCAACCTCTTTTACAATCGTTGGCAAAACATCGGTACTGCTTCCAACACAAAATTTTATGTTTTTAGGGCAATCAGGGCGTAGAGAGGCCTGTTTGCTGTACTCTTCCATAATTTCAATAGTATAGACCTGTTCAAAGTATTGCCCCGCCCAAATAGCAGTATTACCTACATTGGTACCTGTTTCGACAAAGTGCTTTATTTTCCCTGTTTTCAATATTTCCAGCACCAAATCCTTTGGAATACCGGCATAAATTTGTCCCATTTTTATTAAAACTGCACCAAAAATACTCAATTTCCACGAATTTAGTTCCAGTCATTAATAGATTGGATTTTCCTACATTCGCAGAAACTAAATATACACCAAACAAATAATACCGCAGAGTCAATTATTCAGGCTTCCATAAATCTTTCATTATGCAAAAAGATTCAAATGAAATCATAAAAACTTTCAATAAGGGCCGTTATCCTGAAACGCTTAGAATTAAGTATAAAGCGATGCGTGATGACAAATTCAGGTTCATGAGAGCTACAACACATTTGTTTTATCAGGATATTCCCAAGGGTTCCTTTCTCCTCAATTCACCTTACGCCTGGATATGCGGTGATATGCACCTTGAAAACCTGGGAAGCTACAAAGCCAATAACCGGATTGCTTATTTCAATATAAATGACTTTGATGAATGTCTGCTTGCTCCTTGTTTATTAGATGTTTACAGATTAATCCTTAGTGTTATAATTTCTTCATCAAGTCTTGAACTAAGTATTGGTGAAACCCGCTCTCTTTGTAATCTTTATATTGATACCTATTTTGAAACCCTTGGCGATGGATATATCAGAACACTCGAAAAGCAAACTGCAAGAGGTGTAATAAAACATTTTCTGAAGAAGATCAGTGAACGAAAAAGAAAGGACTTTTTAAAAATGAGGGTTCGTTATAAAAATGGGAAATACAAGATACTGTTAGAAAAGACCCATACTTTACCAATTGGTGATTCAAAAAAAGAAGAAGTAACGGATCAAATTAAGAAATGGGCTAAACAAAAAAACGATCCGGATTTTTACAAGGTGCATGATGTAGCTTTTCGCATTGCCGGCACCTCAAGCCTAGGGATGGAACGTTATATAATTCTTGTTGAAGGCAGGGGTACACCCAATGGAGCCTTTTTGCTTGATCTGAAAGAAACAGCTCCATCCTGTGCGGCTAACTATGTGCCTGCCAAACAGCCTGAATGGAAGGATGAAGCAACAAGGCTTGTTGAAGTTCAAAGGCGCATACTTTCTGCCCCACCTGCATTACTTGCTGATATCCGGATAGGCAAAAAAGATTTTGTTTTGAAGGAATTGCAGCCCAGTGCCGATCGTATTGACTATACCTTGTTTAGGGGCAATGTAAAAAAATTCAGAAATATGCTGGAGGATATGGCCTCTATATCAGCCTGGGACACCCTTAGAACTTGTGGCAGAGAAGGGTCAGCTATCGCAGACGAGTTCATTTACTTCGCAAAGAATAGTCAGAATATTAAGAAAAGCCTGCTGGATGTAGCTTTTAGCTACTCAAAAACTATCGATGCCTATTATTCCGCCTATTGCAAGGCATATGATAAAGGATTCTTTAAACTATAAAACACAAAAGCCCTGACTTTTAGGCCAGAGCTTTCGAATAGAGAAGAATACCAATTACTTGGTAGCTTTGTCCGCTTTCTTTGCACCAGTTTTCTTGGTTGACTTTGTAGCCTTAGTCGACTTGGTTGACTTAGTTGTAGTCTTGTCACCTTTCTTGTCGGTCTTGGTGGTTGTGGAGGTCTTGTCGGTCTTGGTTGTGGTCTTGTCTTGAGCGAAAGAAATTCCACCTGCTAAAAGAACGCCTGCGAGTACTAAACTTAATTTTTTCATTTTGTTTTATTTTGTTAAGGGTTAAAAAACTGATGCAAAACTAGTATTGCTTTATGAAGATGTTATGAAGAAAACCGGTTTTGATACATTATTTAAACACAAAAAGCCCTGACTTTTACAGTCAGGGCCTTTTTATAATAAAGAATTTCAATTACTTAGTAGCCTTATCTGACTTCTTGGTTTCAGTCTTTTTTGTAGACTTGCTAGACTTGGTAGTGGTTTTGTCACCTTTCTTGTCGGTCTTAGCTGCTTTCTTGTCGGTTTTGGTTGTGGTTGTTTTGGTTGTGGTTGTTCCGGTCTTATCTTGAGCGAAAGAAATTCCACCTACTAAAAGAACACCTGCGAGTACTAAACTTAATTTTTTCATTTTGTTTTATTTGTTTAATGGTTAAAATGTAGTGCAAACGTATTCCTCCTAAATGAAGATATTATGAAGAGAGCTTCATAATTCAAACTATTAGCCTTTCCGTTTACCAAATTAAATGCACAAACCACTTTCTGGTAAAGGAAAAACTGTAGTTTTGAGCAAACAAAAATAATCATGAAAAAATTACAATTATTAGCCATTGCATTGGTTGTTACCTGCGTTGCAGGAGCCCAAAGTATTGAAAACAGCAGTCATAGCACTACGGGGTATATTAATTCCGATGGTACTATTGAAAACTCAAGCCACTCAACAGCCGGATATATTACCTCCAGCGGAGAAATAGAAAATTCAAGCCACTCAACCATTGGTTATATTACTTCAAGCGGAGAAATAGAAAACTCGAGCCACAGCACGGTTGGATATGTAACCAGCGATGGTACAGTCGAAAACTCAAGCCACTCTACTATTGGATACATTACTTCGAGCGGCGAAGTTGAAGATTCAAGCCATAGTACCATAGGCCATGCAGGCAGCGTTAAAAGAGAATGGGCTGCGGTTGTATTCTTCTTCTTCCACTTTAACTAGAGTCAGAATTCACCAAAGGTTCATTTGGACTAAATAAAAAAGCCACTAACTTTAAAGTGGTGGCTTTTTTAGTTAGTCTGGTTTGCTTTTCTTACTTAGCAGCTGTTGCAGCTAATTGCTTGTCCAATACATCCATAACGCCACGAACGGCTTTCGCAGACGTATTCAGCAGTTCTGTTTCGGCAGCATTGAGTTTTAACTCGATGATCTCTTCAATACCATTTTTACCAAGTTTCACAGGAACTCCTAGGTAAATATCTTTTAACCCATATTGACCGTTGAGCAATGCGCAGCAAGGGAATATGCGGTTTTCATTCTTCACGATAGATTCTACCATTTGAGCAGCAGCAGCACCCGGAGCATACCATGCAGAGGTACCTAACAGATTTACGATTTCTCCTCCTCCGTTCTTAGCCCTGTCAATAATAGAGTTCAACTTATCAGCAGGAATCAATTCGGTTACAGGAATACCTGAAACTGTTGTGTAACGCGGCAGTGGAACCATGGTATCGCCGTGTCCACCAAGCAACATTGCCTGAACATCCTTAGGTGAAATATTTAATTCGGAAGCGATGAAAGCTCTGTAACGTGCAGTATCAAGCACACCGGCCATACCAAATACTTTGCTTGAATCAAC
This sequence comes from uncultured Bacteroidota bacterium, assembly GCA_903863935.1. Taxonomy (GTDB): domain Bacteria; phylum Bacteroidota; class Bacteroidia; order JABEUT01; family JABEUT01; genus JABEUT01. The sequence continues at coordinate 64,252 of CAIPDV010000026.1, read as the reverse complement.
CTTCGCAGTTAGGTATGCGCAATAGGTCATTACATCCAATGGATTTGACACCACAATAATTTTGGCATCCGGAGAATACTTAATTACATTTTCAGTAACTGAACGAACAATACCCGCATTGGTAGCGATTAAATCGTCGCGGCTCATGCCCGGTTTGCGTGGCAAGCCTGAAGTGATAACCACCACTTCTGAATTTTTTGTTTGGGTATAATCATTGGTGTAACCTACAACACGGGTGCTGTATTCATTCACCGGTGCGGTTTCCCAGATATCAAGGGCCTTGCCTTCTGCAACACCTTCTTTAATGTCGAGAAGCACAACTTTATTAACGATGTCTTTTTGTGCAATTACATTAGCACAGGTTGCTCCTACGTTACCTGCGCCTATTACTGTTACTTTCATACTTTCTTGTTTTTATTTAGTGGGGCAAAATTAGTAAAGAAACCATATTCCAATCTAAAACTTATCAACTTATAATTCATTGGTTATTTGATGCATACGCATATATGAGAAAAATCATGTAACCGAAACTGTATTGCCAACCATGCTTCTGCATCGTCATTGCGAGGCTCTGCGAAGCAATCTCATTAAATTCGGACATCCTATTAGCCAGAGATTGCTTCGCAGAGCCTCGCAATGGCGAACATTATATTTTCATATACTCATTTTTATTTTCGTTATAAAATTAAATTTGCGATTAACAGGTGTATAACAGAAACCCGAACAGGCAGAAAACACGGAAAATAACAGGGAAACAGAAGGGGTTTTAAAATCATTATTCATTGATATTCAGTAGTTTTATTTTCCATTTTTCTGTTATTAACAGGCCGGAACAGGCAGCCATTGTTTAAATTATTATCCACTTTTTTATTTTTGTTATAATTTTCGTTACTTGATTTTTGAAATTTCAGATTCATACAACAAAGATACTTCATGGAATGTCGTTTTTGAAAAGTCAATGACTTTAGTGGATTTGAATTGATTTTTAACTACTTTTGTAAGAGATATGAATTTATATGAGAAAAATTATTCTTTTAATTTTTGGTTTCCTATGGATTGTAATTGGGAATGCACAATATACCGTACTGTATAATTTCAATTATCCAGCTTACAATAAAAATTTCGTTATGCCCAGTTTAACATTAGTTGGAAATAAACTGTATGGTATGACAACACTTGGAGGGAGTTTAGGCTATGGAAGTATTTTTTCTATTGATACAAATGGCAACGGTTATAAAACTATTCTAAATTTTAATGATACAAATGGTGCGGAACCCTATGGCTCGTTAACACTTTACAGAGGTAAATTATTTGGAATGACATATCGCGGTAATCATAATTACTATAGAGATGGTAATATTTTTTCTATAGATACAGATGGTAATAATTTTAAGGATTTATATGATTTTGAACCGATAATTGCTTGGGGTCCCACAGGTTCATTGTTCATTTCAGGTAATGTAATGTACGGAATGACTACTGAAGGTGGCCCAACGTATGATTATGGTGCGGTTTTCAGGATTGATACGGATGGTAAAGATTTCAGAGTTTTGGTTAATTTCAATGGTTCAAATGGAAGTTATCCTTATGGGGATTTAACACTTTCAGGAAATAAATTATTTGGGATGACCTCGGATTACTTTGGCAATGGTGATATTTTCTCAATCGATACGAATGGTGCTGAATATAAAGATTTACTTGAATTTAGTGGCACAATGGGATCACTTCCTTTTGGGGATTTAAGACTTTCTGGGAATATTTTGTATGGAATGACCTCACTCGGCGGGGTATATGACCATGGCTGTGTTTTCGCTATAGATACGAATGGTAGCAACTATAAAAATTTATTGAATTTTAACTGGGCAAATGGTGCAGGACCATATGGGTCGTTAGTGCTTTCTAAAGGAATTTTATATGGGATGACTTATTCAGCTGGTTATACTTATGGGTATGGAAATGTTTTCTCAATTGATACTAACGGTAATAGTTACACTGACATGTTTGATTTCAATAACACTGATGGGGCAAATCCTGGAGGTACTTTGACTCTCTCAGGAAATATATTATTCGGAATGACATCTGCAGGTGGGGCTTATGGACATGGAGTTATTTTTAAAATTGATTCAAATTCTACCCTTGCCGTTAATGAACCAAAATCAAATCAATGCCTAATCATTATTTTCCCCAACCCTTCCAATGGCCTCTTCACTTTATCATTATCAAATATTAATGCCCGCCCGGATGAACCGTTCGGACGGGAAAAGTGTACAATTGAAATTTATAATGTGATGGGGCAAAAAGTATTGACACAGATCCTTCGTTCCTCTCAGAATGACAAAGTCATGGACTTAAGCAATCAACCTAACGGGGTTTATTTTTACAGGGTTTTGAAAGAAGATGGCAGTATTATTGGGGAAGGGAAAGTTGTGATTGAAAAATAAGACCTCACCCTACCCTCTCCTATGAGGCGAGGGTAATCGCACTGACATATCAATAAAATTACAGCGTTGCATTAAGCAACTTGCCCGATGCCAAAAGCTTATGAAGATAAGGTTCGGTAAGTGCTTTTCTCACAGTTGCCAGGTGCCCCATATTATGGCAATCGGTACCAAGGAAACTTATCATGTTATTATCAATAAGGTGTTCAGCTGCTTTTTTGGTTGCTGCACCGTATTGTCCCGGAATAGAATTCAAGTTCAGCTGAAGGATAGCACCCCTGCTTGCAAGGTCTTCGTATTTAGAAAAGTCTTTATGCCAGAACGGGTATCTTTCTACGTGCGCCAGAACGGGTTTGTAGCCATTCATCAGCATTTCAAAAATAACTTCGTTGATATTTTCCGGTTGATTCATGAACGATAATTCCCACAATAAATATTTATCACCAAAAGTCAGTTTATTTTTTTGGGCAATACTTTTCTCAAATTCATAATCGAAATAATATTCTGCGGCAGCTTCCACTTCAATATCAATATTGGCTTCTTTCACGGCTTTCTTTAACCGTTCCAATCCTTTCAGAATTATTTCAGGGGTGTTCTTATATCCATCACTCATTATATGGGGTGTGGTTATAACTTTGGTGTAACCCAATTCCCGCATTTCGGCAAGCATTTCCAGCGAATCGGCTGTATTTTTTGCGCCGTCATCAATTCCGGGAATAAAATGGGAATGCATATCCACTTTCACAACCGATAGATCCGCTTCAGGCAAAGGAGCCTTTTTAAACATTCCGAAAAACGCCATTTACTTTGGGGTATTGTAATTTTCTTTAAACCATTTCCACGTAGTCTCTATTCCAATTCCGAAATTTACTTCCGGTTCATATCCTAATAAAGTCTTTGCTTTGCTGATATCAGCTATTGAATCTTTCACATCGCCTGCCCTGTATGGTTTGTATTCCGGTGCCAGAGTTGAATCTGCGCTGGCAGCAAGTAATTTGAATAATTGACTGATGCTGGTCTGTTCTCCGCAAGCAATGTTAAATACGTTTCCATTTGCTTCGGCTGGTGCAAACAGGGCCCTAATATTGGCCTGTACCACGTTTTCAACAAACGTAAAATCGCGGGTCTGCTCACCATCACCAAAAATTATAGGAGCTCTTTTATCGAGCAAGGCTGATACAAAAAGCGGTATTGCCGCCGCATAAGGGCCACCCGGACTTTGGCGCGGACCGAAAATATTAAAGTAACGCAACCCGATTAAATTCATTCCGAAGTTGCGCGCAAAAACCGATGCATATAATTCATTGGTATACTTTGAAACCGCATAAGGCGAAAGCGGAGATACCGGATTAGTTTCGCTTTTGGGCAGTATTTTACTGTCACCATAAACAGAGGAAGAACTGGCATACACCATTCTTTTCACTCCGTTTTTCTTAGCGGCCATAAGTACATTCAAGAATCCGGAAACATTCACTTCATTGGTAGCAACAGGGTTAGCAAGTGAACGTGGAACTGAACATAAAGCTGCCTGGTGCATTACAAAATCAACACCTGTCAATGCTTTTTCGCAAACTGTTAAATCGCAAATACTGCCATTAACAAATTCAAAACCTTTGTAGTTTTCAGCTTGCTTAAGATTTTCAAGCGAACCCGAAGAAAGATCATCAAGGACAACGATCCTTCCTGCTTTATGAGAAAGCAAATATTCCAGCAGGTGAGAACCAATAAATCCGGCACCACCTGTAATTGCAAACGAATATTGGCTCAGATCGCCGGAATGGAATTTTTTATTATACACCTGTTTATTGATTTTGCATAATATAGGAACGGTGCCAGCTTTTTGCAAGTGGTACTGTCCAGCTATTATCGAACTCTTCTTTGGTTGAAACTAAATTATTAAACACTTCTGTATCCTGGGTAATTTCACCATCTTCAATACGTTGCCCAAGCTCATCCAATGTGCAAGCTTCCACTTTGCCATCTTTCAGATACGCAACTCTGCTTCTGTCAAGCAGAATAACAGCATACTTTTTTTCCAGTTCTTTAACAAAACGTACAGATGCATCAATGGCACGGCCGCACATATTGTCACCATCTTCATCGGCAATAAACACAATAAAGCGGTTATGCAAAAGCTTGTAATGGGCTTTAAGCAGCGAACCGTGGCTAAGCCAGTTATCGACAAACTGCATCAATTCATTTGAAATTGCTTCATTTTCATTAGTATTAAATTCCCGGTCGGCCTGAAAGATCCAGACTCTTGAACTTGGAGATAATGAATTATAATCTGTCATAATATAAAGTTTGACGCCCATCTGAATGACATTAGTCGGACAGGGACGAAATTACGCATTATTTCGAAACCAGTTTTCTCACCACACTTTTATCCACACATTCTGCCAACAACTTACTTACACTTTTTTGGAATACAGGATGAATAAATTCAGGGGCTATCTCTGCCATTGGTTCAAGTACAAACCTACGTTCCTGAAGTAATGGATGTGGAATGATCAGGCCATCTTTATTCACTATAAAATCATTAAAGAAAAGTATATCGATATCAATGGTTCTCGGTTCATATTTTTTTTGAATACGGATCCTCCCAAGTATTGTTTCTATCTGGAAAATAGTTTCCATTAACTTCCCTTGGGTTAAATCGGTTTCAAGCAGAATCACCTGGTTAAGGAAATCCGTACTGTCAGCCATTTTCCACGGCGGTGTTTCAAATAATGATGATTCAGCAATTACATTTCCGGCCCAATCAGAAAGCATTTTTATTGCTTTCTCAAGGTTTGCCTCGCGGTCGCCCCGGTTACTGCCTAATGAAAGATATGATTTATCCATTTTCCTCTTTTTCTTTGGTAAGATAAACCTGCTCGATACGGGTTGGCATAGAGGAAAGAATCTTAAAACTGAAATTGTGGATCACCACTGTTTCCCTTGCCTTTGGTATGGTTCCGGTATGATTTAATATAAAACCACCCAATGTTAAATAATCGGCAGAAACAGGAATATCAAGCCCATATTTGCCGTTAATATCATCTATTTTCATACGAGCCGAAAAAATAAATTCGTTCTCAGATATTTGTTTTTCCATCAGGTCGTCCTTGTCATGTTCATCGGCAATCTCACCAAAAATTTCTTCCAGAATGTCTTCTGTTGTAATTATGCCTGATGTCATTCCGAATTCATCTACCACCACAGAAAGATTTTTATGCTGTTGCATTAAAATACGCAGTGCATCTTTTGCAGGCATGGATTCAGGCACAAGCGGAGCGGGAATAAGGATAGTGTGAATATCATCCACCTTTTTAAACATAGCATGGAAATGTACGTAACCAATAATGTTATCAATGCTATCTTTATATATGGCCATTCGGGAAAGTTCTGTTTTTTCAAACATCTGTTTCAGTTTCTCAAACCCCTCCCCTATTTCCACACCGGCAATATCCATGCGCGGCACCATGCAATCGCGCACTTTTACATCCGGAAAACTTAATGCATTCTGAAAGATCTTCACCTCATGTTCCACTTCTCCGGCCATTTCATCATCGCTATTCGAATGGTCTTCAATATAACTGAACAGATCGGTTTTGTTAAACGTACTTTTATAGCGCACCAGCGTTACCCGGAATACTTTTTTCATGAGAAAATTAACAAAGGCAAGTACGGCAAGGGTAAATGGCAATAGCACATAATAGGCTATAATGCAAGGCAGGGTGAATATTTTCAGCACCCTGTTTGGGTTTGCCCTGAACAGATTTTTAGGAATGAAATCGGCTATTACCAATACAATGAAGGTAGTAACAATGGATTGAATTACCAGCATACTAAGGTTGCTGAAGTGAAACCGCGAAAGCACATCAATCAATACGGCAGAAGAAAAAACACCAAACAAAACCAAGGCGAGTGTATTGCCCAATAGTAATGTCGCCAGAAAACGAACAGGGCTGTTTGTAATACGCGAAAACAACCGGCCTGTAAGGCTTATCTTGCGGCTGTCAACATGCATTTGCAGCTTGTTGGCAGAGATGTAGGCAATCTCAAGCCCCGAGAAGAAAAAGGAAAGAAGTAAGGATACTACGATGATGATAGTTGTTATCATTATTTTTTATTCTTATCCTCGTCATCAGGTGTATCCAGTTGAATAGTACCCCTGATGTTGGTTATTTTATACTGTGTAAAATCTTCGTTTGAAGTGAGCCCGTCACCATATATTATTTGTTTTTCGGTTTTAATACGGACAAACTTGTTGGTATAAATTTTGTGTTTGCCAGCATCCCAGAATAACTGCTCGGTATTCAGTTTTTCACCTTTACGGTTCAACACGCTTACATTATTATCAGCTTCCATCAGCTTACTGTTTTCGTGCCGAATGGCATAATCTGCATCCAGGTGGCCGTTCGTATTTGCCGAGTCGTCGTAAAAATCAATATGTATCCCTTTGGGAAATACTACATATCGGTCGGGACCACCATAGTTTTCAATTCTATTGGCAGTAAGATGGAATTTTGTCCGTGCCGAATCGGTATAGAAAATAGAAGCATTGTCTTCCACAGCCTCCGGGGTTTTGTCGGGGGAAGTTATTAAGGTAATTGTGCTCAGGTTATTCTCGCACGATGACAAACCAACTATGGCGCTCATGAAAACCAACAACAGAAACAGATAATTACCTTTTCGCCAATACATAGCTTACTTTACAGACACAAAGATATGAAATTCGGCGGGCATTGCGTCCTTACGTCATGGCGAGGCTTTGCGAAGCCCGTCCGACCGGTTCATCCGGGCGGGCCTCACGCTACTATGCCCAAGGTATTTGTGCTGATAAAATCTGGCTTTATCTATGGGAAGAATTCTGCATGAATAAAACGGCTAAAAAGCAATAAAAGAGCAATGGTATTTGCAATAGAAAGGCAATGATTTTGCAATGAAATGCAACAAAACCCGATTTTACAACTCATTGATTTTAAATACTTTGAAAAATATTCTATTGCTTTTTGCAATGCTAAGCAATAGAGCAATAGAAAGTAGTCAGTCATCAGTAGTCAGTTACCGGAAGTTATTTGGTATGCTGAAAGCAGTCGTGAACAGGTAGAATTGCTTGAAATGCATAAGGATGGTATAATGGTGGCAGAATATTGGACGGAATTACCCCCAAAAAAGGAATTAGAGAAACGATTGCATAGAGCACTAATAGAAGCGAAAGAGCGTTTAGAACAAAAGAGAGAATGAAAAAATCTTATCGAAATTAGGTGAAAGATGAGTACTATTATATTAATGAAGTGGTAAAATAGTTAGCGTAAACAAAGGCAAATGGGATAAATCTCATGGCTTTGATTATATCAACGATTTTGACAGAAAATGGCTGACATTGGTTCGCAAAAAGATGAAAGAAGATGCGACAATCTGGATAAGTGGCACAATGCATAATATTTTCTCCATAGGCCAAATATTAACAGAATTAGACTTTAGAATTTTAAATGTCATTACATGGGAAAAAAATAATCCGCCGCCAAATTTTTCATGTCGCTTCTTTACTCATTCTACTGAGCAGATTATTTGGGCTCGTAAAAATTCGAAGATTCCCCATTACTTCAATTATGAATTAATGAAGCAATTGAATGATGACAAACAAATGAAAGATGTTTGGAAGCTACCTGCTATTGCTCCTTGGGAAAAAACCTTTGGGAAACATCCGACTCAAAAACCATTATCGGTTTTAACTCGTTTGATTTTAGCCTCAACAAAACCAAATGCATGGATATTAGATCCATTCACTGGCAGCAGCACTACAGGAATTGCAGCCAACTTATCAAACAGGAAATTTTTAGGAATTGACAAAGAAGAGCAATTTCTGGAAATTAGTAAAAACAGGAAATTGGAAATAGAAAAGCCAAGCATCGCCGCGAAATACAAAGAAAAAATTAATGGATTTCATGATAAAAAGGAACTTTCTCTTTTCCTAATTAGCGAACCAAAGGAAGAATGGGTAAGTGAATTGAAGTTATAAAGTACATCGTTGGGTAGGAAGATACTATATTAGCACCCAAGCCTTGAGCATAGTCGCGTGAGGGATAGCAGCGGAAAGCCCGCAGCCTAAGCGAGGACTTGCAGCGTATAGCCCGACGGCTTGTTCATCAGCCGGCACGCCCCAATAAGTTAAAAGGGAAAAGCCACCACCCCTGCCCCTCCAAGGGAGGGGAATTTAGGATACATAGTAACAGAGATTGCCCGCCCGGATGAACCGTTCGGACGGGCTTCGCGGAGCCTCGCAATGACGATTGAGCTTACTTTATGAACTTTTCCCTTTATAAACTACTTCCCCTTCCCTATCGACTTCATCTCCACCTGCAAGCCTTTTAGCATATTCATAATGCTGCCATAGTTGAGTTCTTCCTCTTTATATGCCCCTATATTCAACGAGCATATATATTCCCACAGCTCTAGTATGTCGGAGGCTTTCACCTCATAGGGTTGGTATATTTTATTGTCGGAGACAAGCGTAAGCAGGTCTTTCTTTTTCGGGGTTCTGTATATCCTTTTATATACTATGCCTTCCGTTTTGGTAAGCAGCACATAGGTCATTCCGTCCTTTATTTCGTTGAACGACTCCACATATTTAGCTACCACAAAGCTGCCATCGCGCAGTGGCGGCATAGAATCTCCCTTAATAGGGAAAGCCCTGTGTTTACCTGCGGGAAGAAAAGGCAATTTGATGCGTTGCAAGCGTTCTACATATTCCGGATCGGCATAGCCGTTAAGGTATCCCGCCGAGGCTTTCATGGATATCAATTCTATCTCTTCATTATCTTCTTCGTTCCGTATTACCGGGAAAAGCAGCCTATTGTTACCGATTTTCATAAGGCCGTCGAGGTTGGTTTTGGTGAGGTCGCCCCTCAGCAAAGCATCAATGGAGATGTGGAAATAGTTGGAGAATTTTATCAGCATCTCTGCCGAAGGTTCGCTCCTGCTCTCTTCATACGAGCCCAGGCGGGCTTTGGTAATGTTCAGTTTATCGGCCAACTCCTGTTGGGTAAACTTCCTCAAGTCTCTGAGGTGACGGATGTTTTTTGCTATGCGTGCCATATATCTACAATTTGTAGGCAAATATAACTAAAATAATTAGACCATCAAAGAAGAATTTTGAAAAATATTTTTTCACTATCTACATTTTGTAGGCAAATGAGACTAGAATAAATAGGTTATTTGCATTGTTGTTTTTTTTAAATTATGGAACGCAGGATAGTTCATTTAGATCTGGATTCTTTCTTTGTTTCCGTAGAGTGTTTGACTAAAAAATCGCTTGTTGGCAAACCGGTCATAATTGGGGGCACGTCTGACAGAGGTGTCGTGGCTTCGTGCAGTTACGAAGCCAGGCAGTTCGGAATACATTCAGCCATGCCCTCAAAAATGGCTAAACAATTATGCCCTCATGCCATATTTGTAAAAGGCGACATGGATTTATATTCCAAGTACTCCACCATGGTTACCGATATTATAAAGGATCGTGCTCCGGTGGTGGAAAAAGCATCTATTGACGAACATTACCTGGATGTTACAGGCATGGATCGATTCATTAAACACACTACACTTTGGACGCATGAGTTGCGCCAGACCATCATTAAAGAAACAGGGTTGCCAATTTCTTACGGATTATCAATTAATAAAACAGTTTCCAAAGTAGCTACCAACGAAGCCAAACCCAATGGTGAAAAAGAAATAAGTACCGGTACGGAGAAAGATTTTCTATCTCCGCTATCCATAAAAAAAATACCGGGAGTAGGTGACAAAACCTATCATTTGCTAAGGGGTATGGGTATTGAAAAGATAAAGACCGTACAGGAAATGCCAATAGAACTAATGGAAAGAGTCCTCGGAGATAATGGCATAGGATTATGGAAAAAAGCCAATGGTATAGATAACTCACCTGTGGAACCATACACCGAACAAAAAAGCATGAGCAGTGAAACCACCTTTGATAAAGACACTACCGATGTGGTTAAACTCAGAAACGTTCTGATAAAAATGGTAGATACCCTTGCCTTCGACTTGCGCAAAGCCAGAAAAGTAACAGCTTGTGTTACATTAAAAATACGCTACTCCGATTTTCAGACACATACTTTTCAGGCACGTATTCCATACACCGCTGCCGACCATATTATACTCGACAAAGTGCTGGAATTATTCAAAAAGAACTACTCCCGCCGTATTCTCATCCGTCTAATCGGTGTAAAATTCAGCAGCCTTGTTTCGGGCCACAGCCAGATCGATATGTTTGATGACTCAGAAGAAAAAATAAAGCTCTACCTCGCTATGGATAAGATACGCCTGAGATACGGGAGCCAATCTATATTGAGGGCATTGGCGGTGCCTATCCCAAAGATAAAAATGGCAGGGTGATAGTTATTTCCCAATGCATATCTTTTTCCAATGCTTCTCAACTGCCATACATATTACAGCTTCGGCTACGGAACACTCAGCACCGAGGAACTCTTAAATGAGGTTGCGGTAAAAGGATATTCTTCTTTTGTATTGTCCGATATTAATAATACTTCTGCCTGTATTGATGCTGTCAGGCTATCAGAAAAGCAGGGGCTTAAACCCATATTGGGAGTTGATTTCCGGAACGGCATCCATCAGCAATATGTGGGGATTGCCAGGAATAATGCGGGTTTTAACGAACTCAACATACACCTTACTCAACATCTTCATGAGAAAAAAGACTTTGATGCAATAGCTCCTGAGTTTTCTAATTGTTATATTATTTATCCCCTTCAAAACTATACAGGGTGGAAGTTAAAGGAAACCGAATTTATCGGAGTTGCGGTGAATGACCTCATGCGCTTATCTCTTTCTAGAGATAAATCGCTATTCGATAAAATGGTAGTGATGCAGCCGACGACTTTTATAGAAAAAAAACATTTTAATGCACACCGATTATTGCGTGCAATCAATTTAAATTTACTATTGAGTCAGCTTCCCAAAAGCGAGCAAACAAGCCCCGATGAAATGATGCTTACGAAGGGTGAACTCTATTCGGCTTTTAAAGAATATCCGGCGTTAATTGCAAATACTGAACGGATTTTAAATGATTGTACTATTTCATTTGAGTACGGAAAATTTTCCAATAAAAACCTGAAACACTATACCGGCAGCCTTGAAGGCGACCTCGAACTCTTGAGAACAGAATGTGAAAAAGGGTTGAGGTACCGTTACAAAAATCCGTCGGATACGGTGCTGAAGCGTATGGAGATGGAATTACAAGTAATAAGTCAAATGCATTTTGCTTCTTATTTTCTTATCAACTGGGATATCATTCAGTATGCACAAAGCAAGGACTATTATTATGTTGGCAGGGGTAGTGGTGCAAATAGCATGGTAGCTTATTTGCTGCGCATTACCGATGTCGACCCCATTGAACTGGATCTGTATTTTGAGCGGTTTATTAATCCGTCGCGCAGCAACCCGCCTGACTTTGATATTGATTTTTCATGGACCGACCGGGATGATATTACACATTATATTTTTGAAAGGTTTGGCTATACGAAAACTGCTTTACTTGGTTCTTATAACACTTATCAGCACGATGCGGTAATACGTGAATTGGGAAAAGTATTTGGCTTAACGCCTGAACATATCGACAAGTTACAAGCACTACAGGATATTAAACAAGCCGATACACTTGGCAAATATGTGCTGACTTACAGCAAACTCATACAAGGTTTCCCGAATCATCTAAGTATTCACTCCAGTGGAATTTTAATTTCAGAAGAACCGATTACCCATTATAGTGCTACGTTTATGCCTCCCAAAGGATATCCTACCACACAATTCAGTATGTTGGAGGCGGAAGATATTGGCCTATATAAATTCGATATTTTGAGTCAGCGGGGGCTGGGAAAAATAAAAGATGCGCTGGATATTATTAAGCAAAACAAAGGAGTTGATATAGACATTCACGACATACAAAAATTTAAAACCGACAAAAAAGTACAAGGGCTTTTAAAACTTGGTAAATGCATAGGTTGCTTTTATATCGAATCGCCTGCTATGCGGATGTTACTTGCAAAACTACGGGCGGACGATTACTTACGGCTTGTTGCTGCAAGTTCTATTATTCGACCGGGAGTATCGAAAAGCGGAATGATGCGGGAATATATTTTACGTTACCGTAATGAAGACGCAAGAGAAAAAGCAAAAAAAGAAATTCCAGAGTTATATGAATTGCTTGCCGAAACATATGGCGTAATGGTTTACCAGGAAGATGTGATTAAAGTGGCGCATTTTTTTGCAGGCTTATCATTGGCGGAAGCAGATTACTTGCGACGGGGTATGTCATGGAAATTCAAGCAGCGGAATGAATTTGCATTGGTGAGAGGTAACTTTTTTAAAAACTGTATTGAAAAAGGATACTCTGAAAAAACAGTATTCGATATATGGACTCAGATAGAAAGCTTTGCCAACTATGCCTTTTCCAAAGGTCACTCGGCTAGTTATGCAGTGGAGAGTTTCCAGGCACTTTATTTAAAAGCTTATTTTCCATTGGAATATATAGTCGCTACTCTCAATAATGGCGGCGGGTTTTATCGCACGGACTTATATGTACACGAAGCTCGGATGCATGGAGCAAAAAATTTTCCGCCTTGCGTAAACAACAGTTCCGATAAATGTGAAATTGCAGACGATACTATTTATTTAGGGCTTAACAGAATAGCGGGCTTGGAAGACAAAGTTGTGTATGCAATTTTTGCCGAACGCCAGCGAAACGGGGTATTTAAAAGCCTGGAGGATTTTACAAAACGAGTAGCCATCTCAGTTGAACAACTTAGGTTACTTATACGCGTGGGAGCTTTTCAGTTTACCGGAAAAAACAAAAAAGAACTTTTGTGGGAGATATATTCCCTCCTGCAACCGGTTAAAAAAACCTATCCTGAAAAAGAGCTCTTTAATGTGAATTCAAAAAAATATGTGCTTCCTGAACTAATAAACAAATGGCAGGACGATGCTTTTGATGAAATTGAATTGCTCGGATTCTCATTATGTTCCCCTTTCAAGCTAATGCGTGAAAAAATACCCAGCAACCTTACCGCAAATGAATTGCGGGATAAAATCGGAAAAACCGTTGAAATTGTCGGGTACTTAGTCACAACAAAAAATACCAGTACTTCCAAAGGAGACCGAATGTATTTCGGCACATTTATAGATAATGAAGGGAATTGGATAGACTCCGTCCATTTTCCACAATCGGCAAGGCAATACCGCTTTCAGGGTTCAGGATGTTATCTGTTAAAAGGCCTGGTTAAAGAAGAATTTGATTTTCTTTACGTGGAAGTGGAGCAAATGTACAGGCTGGCGACTATTAATCCGGATAATGGGTAATTAAACTACATTTCAGTTATAGACAATAATCCATCATTAAACTCTTTTCCATATTTTTCAAAAAGTTCACTTGTCATATCCATAATGACTGTTACTCCTTTGTGTTTATTTAAGAGGAAAACAAGATAAATTGAATGTTCCCCTGCCATGTCCTTATAAATCGCTTTAAATCCCATAGCATTTTTGTATTGCATTTTTGGCATTCCTGCGGCATTCTGTTTTTCATACTTCGGGTCTGAATTTCCGCCTTCTCCCGAGAACATGCCAATAGTTTTAGCAGGAAATTGTCCACGCCTATGTATAGAATACTGCATCACGTCTATAGTAACGGTATCGGGTATAGATTCAACTATGAAAGCAATATTGGGAATTATGCTACGACCTTCACTGTCGATAATAGGCTCCCGTTTGTAAGAATATATGGTCCACCCACATGTGTCCTTAATTTCTTTCAGGAACCATTTTGAATTTGGTTTTTCAAATAATAGACTGGCGGCTTTGATTGTGTCTTTCTGCGCATTGCAAACGACAGAACAGCACAAAATAAAAAACACAACTAAATTTCTTTTCATAAAAAACTGCTAATTCAATAGGATGAAATCGCCCATTATCTGAATAAGCCTTTAACCCACCACAAAGATAACAGCCTATTCCAACTTAGGCATAAAAAAAGCCTTAATAAATAAGGCTTTTTGGTTGTGGTGCCAGCTGGAATTGAACCAGCGACGCAAGGATTTTCAGTCCTTCGCTCTACCAGCTGAGCTATGGCACCTTTTAAACAGGGGGCGCAAAAGTAATAAAAAACTGATTTGGTGATTTGATAATTTGGTAATTTGATGAAGTTGTCCATATCAATCTCATAGTTAATATATTAACCTGCTACAAAATCATCAAATTGATTTTACTTAGCTTTGGGCTGATTTTAAAAAATGAATCTGACAATAGATATAGGCAACTCAAGGGTTAAAACAGGGCTATTTGTTAAAGGCAAATTGGTGAAGAACACTACCTACGACTCCTTTAACTTATCAACTATTAAGGCCATTTTTAAGGAAAACCCCACGATTGAGAACGCTATTTTATGCAGTGTTAAAGAATATCCGGCAGAAATAAAAAAACAGCTCTCGGCGCATACCCGTTTTGTTGAGCTTTCCTATAAAACCCCAGTGCCTGTAAAGGTGGCCTATAAAACTCCCCAAACCCTTGGCATGGATCGGCTTGCAGCTGTTTGCGGGGCATGGTCGACAGGCATGGGAAAGAACATTCTGGTAATTAATGCCGGAACGTGTATTACCTATGATTTTATAGATAACAAAGGAGTCTATAAGGGAGGCAGCATATCTCCCGGATTGGAAATGCGTTATAAAGCCTTGAATTATTTTACTGGCAAGCTCCCACTAATTACAGCGGATAGTAATTTTAAAACCCTTACCGGAAGCACAACGGAGGAATCCATCAGATCCGGCGTCCAACAAGGAATGATTAAAGAGGTGGAGGGCATTGCAACAACATACCTATCAAAGCATAAAGATTTGAAAATTATTCTCTCCGGAGGAGATAGTGCCTGGTTGTTAAAAAGTCTTAAAATCAAAATAAAAGCCGAACCTTTCTTGGTGCTTACAGGACTTAATGTAATTTTGTCGCCTTTTCATAACCAAAGCAATCTCGCACCTGCTAAAAGATCTCAGTAAAATAATGAACAAAGCTTTTAAACTATTCTCGGCTCTTTTATTGTTGTTGGCCTTATTCAGCGCGGGAACTGCCTCAGCCCAGTCAAGTGATATATCACCCTATTCACGGTATGGTATAGGTGACTTGCAAGATCAGAGCAGCGTACTTAATTTCTCTATGGGTGGAACCGGTATTGCCTATCACAACGATTCAATAACCCCTTTCTTTATAAATCTGAAGAATCCGGCTTCCTATGCTTATGGATTTATTCCCTACCAGGACACATCGGGGAAAGGTGGTATTAAAATGGCATCTTTTGAAACTGGGATAGTAGACAATATTTTAAAGCTAAGCACAGAAGGACAAACTTCAAAAAGCAATAATGCCTATTTATCTTACATTGTTTTGAATATGCCTGTAAGCAGGCATGTGGGATTATCCATGGGGCTTACCCCTGTCAGCTCACTGGGTTATAATATCAGTCAGTTCAATACAGTAGACAGTATCACGGTTCAAAATCAATATCAGGGTATTGGTGGTTTTAACAAAGTATTTTTAGGGGGAGCATACTCCCCGTTTAAAGGCCTTTCATTGGGTGCAAACATCTCTTATATATTTGGTAACCTTACCAACGAAGAAGATATCTATTTCCCAAACAGCAACCAATTCAGCACATTGAAACTTGAAAATGTAGGGGTACATTCTTTTTATGCCGACTTCGGGATGATGTATTCTGTAACTTTGTATAAATGTCCGGATAAAGATCATCAGGAAAAAAACTGGTACGCCACCATAGGCTTAACCTATGCTCCTCCAATTAACCTGAATGCTAATTACAGCAGTTTTTCAGGCTCTCAATATTACAATGGAAGTTCTATAGTAAATATGGATACTTTAACAGATACCAGTTATGTAGGGAAGTTAAAAATGCCTGCAATTTATGGTGCCGGTATTACAATTAAAAAAGGGGAAAAATGGACCTTTTCATTTGACTACACAATGTCTCAATGGAGTCAATATTCTGATTTCGGCCAGTCTGAAAACCTTATCAACAGCTATAAATATGGTGTTGGAATTCAATATGTGCCTAAGAAAATGTACGCCACTTCGTATTTTCAGCGCATACATTACCGCTTAGGAGCTTCGTATGGTCAGAATTATCTTGATTTGTACAATACACCATTAAAAGATATGAGTGTTTCAGCTGGATTGGGTTTACCAGTAGGCCTATTCCGCCCTTACAAACGTTCTGCCGTTGTGAACCTGGGGATTCAGGTTGGATCAATGGGCACTACCTCAAATAATCTTATCAAACAGGACTATGTTAAGCTGATGTTCGGCTTCACATTTGATGACAGCTGGTTTGAAAAGCAAAAGTTCTATTGAGAACTTGTTAAATCCCCTACCCTATTTTATTGCTCCCTGGTAAAACTTAATGGCATCTGCTTTTAGCTTCGCATCATCTTCTTTCGTTACGTACATCATGTGCCCGGCATTATAATAGGTAAGAATTATATTATTTCTCACATCAGCTCTCAAGCCCATGTGATCAACCGCATATTCAGCGTTATAAAAAGGAGTTGCCAAATCATAATACCCGCAGCAAACCATTACTTTTAATGAAGGGTTTTGGGTCATTGCCTGGCGTAAGGTTTCAGAAACATCCAGGTAGCCATTTTCAGGTAAAGACCAGGGCCATACATTAGTAAGGGCTTCATATGGCATATCGCTTTTATAGTTCAAGTCCTTGCGCATATATTCGTTAAGTGCTCCATTAAATAATCCGCTTACAGCCGAATAACTTGGGTCATAGGAGAACCCTTCCCCTGCATCATCCGCATCTTCTCCTGTGTAACGGGAATCATATCTTCCAACGGTTTTGCTTTCATCCCTCAATATCTCTTTAAAAAAACGATGGTCGCGTATGCGTTCATTCGAACCTTTTACATAATTTTTTGATAATCCGGTGAAGTAACTTAAAGAATCTATCACTTTATTGGTGAGGTCTGCCGAGGCTTTATCCCCCTGCATCAGGAACAACGTATATGTTCCGGAAGCAAATGTTTCAACCTTTTTAGCGAGTTGTTCTACGTTTAATGCTTCCAATTCCGGTGCGAGTTTTTTATGGTACTGAGCTGTTGCAGCATAGGTTGGAAGGAATAGTGCATAAGGCAAATCATTACCTCTGTTAAAGTCGATATACTGGAAATTTAATACGGAAGAAACCAGTGTGATCCCATTCAAATACATACCATAGGCATCTTGCAAATAGCCTGAGAGGCCCGATGCACGTGTGGTTCCATAACTTTCACCCGTCAGAAATTTGGGGCTCCCCCAGCGGCCATTGCGTGTTGTATACATTCGGATAAAATCACCAACAGAAGCAATATCTTCGGAATACCCGTGAAATTTGGCAGGCTCCACTCCTTTATTAGGGCGGCTGAATCCAGTGGAAACAGGGTCAATAAAAACAAGATCGGTAAAACCAATCCATGAATTTTCATTATCACCATAGGTGAATGGTGGTGCAGGAGATGTTCCCTTGTCATCGCCAAAATGAACCCTCACCGGACCAATAGCACCCATGTGCAGCCAAATAGATGAAGATCCTGGTCCTCCATTAAAAACATATGTAACGGGGCGCTTATTTGCAGGTTCTGCATCAGCCGTATAGGCGATGTAGAATATTTTAGCAAGCACATTTTCATTTTTATCTTTCATCGGCATATATCCTGCCGTTGCAGTATAATTAATGGTTTTGCCATCAATGGTAATTTGATGATGAGTAATTACCGGTGGTGCAACACTATCATTTTTCCCGCCCAGGGCACTATCCCCATGGCTGGCATGCTGACCACCTGATCTTTTTTGGGCGTTTACCAGTTGCAGTCCTGTAAACAACACTATTAACAAAGTGAAATGTAGATGCTTCTTCATACCTATTTTTATTTAGAATTTAAAACTACTAAAATATTACAACCTAAAATTTAAAACTGTATTCTTTAACTTTTTAGTTGCCCAATGATTTGATAAATCAACACTCCTTATTGTTATAAGAAATGTTAAAATCACCACAATAAACCAATTCGTAAAGAAAAAGTCAAAGAAAAGACAAAGTATTTGAATTTCTTAAACTACATTAAGTTACCTTCGGAGATTCGTAACGACTTTTGTAAAAAATATTTAAATCTACTAAAAATGAAAAAACTAATTTTTCCTATTGCCATAGCAGCCACCATGCTGTTTTCTGCTTTCACAGTATATACTGCCACCACATGGAAGATAGCCGATGGCTATTCCATAAAATTCACCAGCGATGACCCTGCCGGGGTATTCAGTTCATTTAAGGGTGATATTTCGTTCGACGCAAATGATCTTGCAGGCTCTAAGTTTGATGTTACCATTGATGTAAACTCTATTAATATGGGAAATGGCATGAAGAACAACAAAGCAAAAAATGAAAATTGGTTCAATGCGGCCAAATTCCCCGCTATTAAATTCACCTCAAGCAAAATTACAAAGACCGCGACAGGGTATGAAGCTACCGGAACATTGGATATGAAAGGAGTTCAAAAGCCCCTCACCATTCCATTTACTTTTGCCAATAATACCTTTACCGGAAGTTTCAGTATTAATCGCCTTGATTATGGCGTGGGAACAGATAAGGGCATGGATTCACATGCTTCGTCCATTTTAAAGGTGGATGTTTCGGTACCTGTTACTAAATAATTACCAATAATGAAAAAGGCATTTCTACATGGCATTTTAGCTGGTGTGCTGGCATCGGCTGCAGGAATTATCTACTTTAATATCTACCAGAATACCCAGGGAACGGAATTCAATAAAATAGTGAACGTCCGCTCTATTAGCGGGGTATCGATAATTGCGTGTATGTTAATTGCCCTTAGTTATTGGTTACTGGAAAGATTCAAAAAAGAAAAATGGAAGGGCATACTCAATGTTTTAATTGCATTATTGTCGTTTGCAAGTATAATTAGCCCCATTAGTATGAGCCTTCCATTTGACATAAAGAATCCGGAATTATTTCCGGGATTGGTAGTCCCTATGCACTTTTTCCCGGCACTGGCATTTTTTACATTGGTGCCGTTTTTTAAGGGGAAATAAAAGGTAGAACAACTGTTTTATTTTTTCCCTAATTTTTTCTCATAATTAGAAAGCTTGTTTATTCGGGAGGGAATACTTCGGAATTGAACGTTATTGGCATGTAGAAGTCCGAATGTGTGGCTGATAATATGCCTGTTTCTAACTTTATATAAAATTCTTTCAATCCTGGTTTCCCGCTTAAAGGCTTTATATTCTTTTTTGGTAGAGGCCTGCATCTGCTTACAGTTTCCCCTTAACACATTAAAATCGCTCGCCCAATTTTGTAGTTTCATTTGGAGAAGATTATAGGAATTTTCCATTTGCTTCATGTTTTGTTCGTATTTTTTATCAAGAGAATCCGAGGGCATACACGAACCTTTTAACTCAATTAAAATATGCATCTTAAGTGAATAATTACGAAATTGTACATTTAGTAATTCTTCCGCTTTTTTCAGTTCATCAAAAAATTGCGTAAAGGAAAACTGCTTCATATTATATAAAAGGGAATCATTCTTAAATTTGGAAAGCATCAGGTTATCTTTAGGTTGCCTTATCTCATAGTCAAGATCGTCAAAGTAAAAAAGGCGGCACCAGGAAATTGAATAATCTTCATCAATAATGCCCGGCAAGGCGGCATTATAAGCAATTGAACATTTCGTATTTGCTTGATAAAGGCTGTCAACAACACCATATTTTTTTGAAATTGCTGCATCGTAAAATTTTATGCTGTCGTTTATACTTTTCAATTCTCCGGCGTACTTAATTGAATCTTCTGGAACGGATATTTTCCGGGGCTTTTTAAAATAGAAACTCTTGCTTTTTTCCCTTTCCCTCAATCGCTTATTTATGGAAGAAGCAATTCTTTTTGCTCGGCTTTTATCAACCCTGGACTCATAAATTATACGTTTCAATTTGTGAATTATTTCAATTGTACTTGCATTTAAATCTTCTTGCTGAGTCCTGAATATAGTATTCTTTTTAAGGTTGTTTTTGGTAAGTTCTTCTTTTTGCTGCATCAAATAATACACATTGCTATCCGATTCCATTTGTGCTTTCTGTAACAATTTAATTACCGTATCGCATCGTTTCAATATAGCAACAGTATCTTTCGGTTTTTTTTCAATCAAGGGCATTTTCCTTCGGGAAAGTTCAAAGTATGCCTGACCAATTCCATAATGATTCCGATAGTTAAACTTATATCCTACAAACCCATCCGATAATTCTCTTACCGAATCTTCTTCACTTAAATATTCCCTCCTTTTTATTTCCAATTCATCTGCCCGGCCCGAGGTATCATTCCCAGAATTGTATTTTTTGTAATAATATGCGCTATCTATAGCAAATTGTTGAATGGAAGTAATAGGACTTGTTAATTGCCAAATTGGATTTAAGGGTAAATGGTCGGTTTTGAAAAAAATACCTGATTTAAGATAATACGTATAATTGGGCCATTGAACAAAATGTGGTTTAAATTTTACACGATCGTGCTTTCCATGCGAGAATAAATAAACAAAAAAACCAAGGAATGTCCGCCTGGTATATTTAATATTTCCAGCGTCCCAGCAAACGTCCACAAGCTTCCACTCATTGTTCAGATAGACAGCATTCCATTCGTGTTCATCCAGGTAAAAATGATCGCCTATGTTCCCATAAATGTCTTTATTATACCCGGGAATTTCCACACAATTTATTCCTGCACAGCTGCATAAGGTTTTAAACAAATCACTATACCCAAGGCAAATTGCCTTTCGGTGGCGTAATATTTGTTTTATTGATATGCGTGAATAATTACTACTTACTTCCTTTTTAAAATCATATCGTATATGTGTAATTATCCACTTATGTATGGCGTATACTTTTTCACTGTCTGTTTTCAAGTTCCTAACTATGCGAGTTGTCAACTTTTGTGCACGTTTATCTTGTGCAGTCGCACTAAATAATAAACATGTTAAGAATATTATTGAATAAATAAATTGTTTCAGACCCATTTGATAACAATAATGTTAGCAAATGTAATTATTATCAAGTGCTCGACTAAACTTTACAGGGGCAAGTAAAATAAATGGAATAAGGAGGAGGTGAATCCTTCAATCCTCGCAGGACTAACAATTTTAGCTATTCAACTTTTCAAATTCCTTCAACAACGCCACACCATCCGGGCTACCCCAACCTGTACATGCATTCCATCCTTTTCCGGCAGGATATCCGGGTACTTTATTGAGCCCGTTATTTGCAGGTCCCGGTGGCCCGCTAATCTGGCGAAACCCACGTGAATTAAAATTATATATGTAGGGATTGATATATCCAACCGGGGTACCAAGTGCAGCATTAATTACAGTTACAAGCCCCGCCCAGAGCGGTGTCGAAGCACTGGTGCCACAACCTACGTTTGGCTTACCTGCCAGAATAACCGGAAAACCACTGTTGGGGCTTGCATTGCCGGCCACATCGGGAACACCACGCCCTATATGTCCGTCGTTAAGTGAAGACGGAACCCCTGCATTATCCTGATACGAAGGCCTCGGGAAATTTCCGCTTACTCCTCCTCCTGTTGCACCAATGTGTGAAACATTAAAAACATCGTTCCAAACCCATTCATCAAAAGAATCACCCTTAATATTACCGATAGTAGTCCCGCCAACTGATAATACCCAGGGATCGGTGGCAGGATATTGAACATGAGCATGTCCGTCACCTATTTTCGAATCGGTTCCTTTATCTCCGGAAGCCACGCAAATGGTTACATTTTGAATAGCGGCATCCTGAAAATACATATGGACAACATTAATCCAATCGCGGCTTATAGGAGGGAGTAATCCAAAATCATCACTATCTAACACATAAAAACTGGAGGATAAAACATAACAAATAGGATCCCCCTCATCGGGGTGAATAACTCGATTCAGCAAGTTAACCCACCCTCCCTGGTCGTCGGTAGTAAAGTATACTGCAATATCGGCCCCGGGTGCTGCAGCAGCGGCAATGCAAATATCCTGAGTGGTTTCAATATCATCAACGGATTGATCGTTGGAGGCATTAATATTAACCTCGATAATTTTAGGAGGTTTGCCGGAAAGTGTACTGCTTATATCTGCGGGATGGTAGCCTCCTTCCGACACAATACCAATGGTTTGCCCTTTGGCTGAATTAGTTGGGAAATTATAGAGCTTCATAACCTGCTCCATACTTATTTTGCCGGTATTTTCCGGATCCCCGGGATAATTTCGTTTTGTAATTCCCCTGTTATCCAAGCCAAAAACTCCCATTATTATTTCCGTTAGTTCAAGAGGTATATGTATAAATCCGTCCCGACCCCGATAGGTTTCATTTTTTGCCTGAGTTCCTGTGAGGTTGGTTGTTTTGTGTTCATACCTGGTAAGTACCACCTTAAAAGCAGAATTCATTTGGGCAATAGTTCCTGAAATAATAACCGTTCGGCGGGCATGATGTATTTCAACAACTTTAAGGTTCGCACCATTGGCAAATTCAACTACCTTGTCAACATCATTTTGATGCGCTCCATATTTCAGAGCAAACTCCGCAGAACTTAAACGTTTTTGATTTTTTGGGGGAGTTTTAGCAAAGTGGTCGAAATCAGGAAATTTTGGGCCATCAATTCTCCGACGTAATACGATTGTGACGTTAATCGTTTCTTCTGCATCAGCAGGTCCCAGATTTTTTGCTTCAATTGACGGACGGCGCTCACTTCCCTTAAGAGGTACATATAACTCAGGAATTGGAATCTTGTCTTTTATACTCATCTGTTCACTTTATTACTTGCCCTACTCTTCCGCTTTTCGGATTCCGCGCCCCTTCCTTTCACGATAATAAGGGAATATTATATGCAAATTAAACAGGAAATTTGTAAAGATTGCATGATAATTTCAGTAAACTACTAACACCCTATATAAGTAAGGGTTTCAGGGTCCTGTTATCTATATAAAGATACCCTTGTCTTTATATACTATATTTCGTCAAGTTTTCGTAACTTTGCGCTGTAATTAGAATATACCCTATTATGATAACAGTATCGGAAACAGCAAAACATAAGTTAGACGACCTGATGAAGGAAGCTAACTCCCCGACAGACAGCTTTGTACGCGTAGGTGTAGAAAGCGGAGGATGCTCGGGCTTGTCCTATAAAATGACCTTTGACACTACCCTGAAACCTGAAGATAAAGTATTTGAAGATAAAGGGGTTAAGTTAGTAGTTGACCGTAAAAGTTTCCTGTACCTGGTAGGTACCGAATTAGACTTTAGCGGAGGACTAAACGGCAAAGGATTCAGCTTTAATAACCCAAACGCGAGCCGTACTTGCAGCTGCGGAGATAGCTTCGCAGTATAACACAGTTATAAATTATTAGTTATGAGTTATTACCATAAACTCACATTCATAACTCATAATTCATAACTCATAACTAAAAAATGAGCGGTTCAAACGAAATATTAGAAGAATTCGTCCAAGGCGAATATAAATATGGCTTTACCAGTGATATAGAGTCAGATACCCTTCCCCCGGGCCTGAATGAGGACGTTGTACGTTTCATTTCGACCAAGAAAGGGGAACCTGATTTTATGCTGGAGTACCGTCTGAAGGCTTTCCGTCATTGGTTGACCATGAAAGAACCGCATTGGGCTCATTTGCACTACCCGCTCATCAATTATCAAAACATTAGTTATTACTCTGCTCCTAAAAAACCTAAAGAAATCAAAAGTCTGGATGAAGTGGATCCTGAGTTGCTTCGAACATTTGAAAAATTGGGGATATCACTTTTGGAACAAAAGAGATTATCAGGTGTAGCTGTAGATGCAGTAATTGACAGTGTTTCGGTTAAGACTACTTTTAAAGAAAGCCTTTCAAAACTTGGAATTATATTCTGTTCTTTTAGCGAAGCTGTGAAGGAACATCCTGAATTGATTAAGAAATATATGGGATCAGTAGTGCCTTATACCGATAACTATTTTGCTGCGCTTAATGCAGCCGTTTTTAGTGATGGTTCGTTCTGCTACATACCGAAAGGCGTTCGCTGCCCAATGGAACTTTCAACTTATTTCCGTATTAACACCGCAGGCACAGGGCAGTTTGAACGTACCTTGATTATTGCAGACGAAGGGGCTTATGTTAGTTACCTGGAAGGTTGTACAGCACCTATGCGCGACGAAAATCAATTACATGCCGCAGTGGTAGAAATTGTTTCGCATGCTGATGCAGAAGTAAAATATTCAACCGTTCAAAACTGGTATCCCGGTGATAAAGATGGTAAGGGTGGTATCTACAATTTTGTTACCAAACGCGGAATTTGCTTGGGGAATAATGCTAAAATTTCCTGGACACAAGTAGAGACAGGCTCTGCCATTACTTGGAAATATCCATCTGTGATTTTGAAAGGCGATAATTCGGTCGGCGAGTTTTATTCCATTGCGGTAACTAATCACATGCAACAAGCAGATACAGGTACTAAGATGACTCACCTGGGAAGAAATACCAAGAGTACGATAGTTTCAAAAGGTATTGCTGCAGGCAAGAGTAACAATAGTTATCGCGGATTAGTGAAGGTGAACAGAGGTGCAAGTAATGCACGTAATTTTTCCCAATGCGATTCCTTGCTGATGGGTAATAACTGTGGTGCGCATACTTTCCCTTACATTGAAATTAATGATAAATCAGCACAAGTAGAACACGAAGCAACTACTTCGAAAATTGGAGAAGACCAAATATTTTATTGCAATCAACGAGGTATTGATACCGAAAAAGCAATCGGTTTAATTGTGAATGGATATTGCCGTGAGGTATTAAATAAACTGCCTATGGAATTTGCTGTAGAGGCTCAAAAGTTGCTTGCAGTAAGTCTGGAAGGTAGCGTTGGATAAGAAAAATACGAATTAAAAAAATACGAATTACGGAAATGTTAGAAATAAAAGATTTAAAAGTCTCTGTAGAAGGGAAACAAATATTAAAAGGACTTAACCTGACAGTTAAAAAGGGAGAGGTACATGCAATCATGGGCCCGAATGGTTCAGGTAAAAGTACCCTTGCTTCTGTAATTGCTGGCAAAGAAGATTATACTGTTGATGGTGGTTCTATCACCTTCAACGGAAAAGATATGCTGGAACTATCACCAGATGAAAGAGCTAAGGAAGGAATGTTCCTTGCCTTTCAATATCCGGTGGAAATTCCGGGAGTGAGCACCATTAACTTTTTGAAAACAGCTATCAGCGAAATTCGCCAGTATCGTGGACTTCCACCTATGGAAGCAAAAGATTTCCTGAAAATACTGAAGGAAAAACAGAAGGTTGTGGAGATTGAAGCCAATCTGACAGGCCGTTCGGTAAATGAAGGATTTTCCGGCGGAGAAAAAAAACGCAATGAAATTTTTCAGATGGCGATGTTAGAGCCATCGCTTGCTATACTTGATGAAACCGATTCAGGACTTGATATTGATGCATTACGCATTGTTGCAACCGGCGTAAATAAACTCCGAACCAAAGAAAACGCATTTGTTGTAATCACGCACTACCAACGCCTGTTAGAATATATCGTTCCTGATTTTGTGCATGTGCTTTATCAAGGAAGGATTGTAAAATCAGGTACCAGAGAATTGGCGTTGGAACTGGAGGGAAAAGGTTATGATTGGATTAAGAAAGAATTTTCGGAACTCGCAGTATAACACGAAATGGAACTAGTAACCGCAAAGACAAATATCAGCCGTGGTGCTTTGGGCGAAGCCGAAGTCATCAAAAATAACAGCCTTCTGAATAAGTGGATAGATGAAGTTGGTACTCGCTTAACTGAAACGGGTAATATTATAAAGGGTGTTCAAGAGAAAGCGAAAGAAAACTTTACAGCTGTTGGACTCCCGACAAAGAAGACAGAGGATTTTAAATACACCAATATCCGTTCTTACCTGCAGGATGATTACGCAGCTAAAAATGGTTCTGCAAGCCTTACAGAAGGTGAAATAGAGAATTTATTGACCGATGAATTTGTTTCGGTAGTACTCATAAATGGCAAATATGTTCCTGAATATTCCCGCTTGAAAAACCTTCCAAAAGAAGTAACCATTAAGAGCTTATTCAAAGCCTTGGAAGAAGGAAATGAAGTAGCAATAAAACAATTTAACGCGGGATTGGAAAAAACCACCAATCCAATGACGATGCTAAATACAGCCCTTGCCGGTGATGGTATTTTCATTAGCATACCTGAGAATTTTTCATGTCCTATACCTATACAAATTGCCAACATTTGCACGGCTGAAGCGAAGAGTTTTTTCAATCCCAGGCACTTGGTTTATTTGCACAAGAATTCAGAATTAACGCTTATTGAATCGTATCACTCCGTTAATCATAACGGAAAAACATTCACCAATTCTGCAACTGAATTTATTATTGAGGACAATGCTTCATTAGAGAATTATATTCTGCAAGACGAAGATATTTTATCGCAACGCAATGATGTTAGGCACTTCACTGTAAATACCGGAAGCCACATGAATAGTGTTGCAATATCCTTGAATGGCGGCATGGTTCGTAACGACCCTACGATTTTTATTAATGGGGAAAATGCAGAAGTGCATTTGAATGGATTATTTATTGTAAAGGAAAATTGCCATACCGATAACCATACCATGGTAGAACACCGTGCACCCAATTGCATGAGCAATGAGCTTTACAAAGGCGTTATTGCAGATAATGCTACCGGTGTTTTCAACGGAAAAATATTGGTATATCGTGATGCACAAAAGACCAACGCATATCAATCCAACAAAAATATTTTGATGGGAGATAAGTCCACCATCAACACAAAACCGCAATTAGAAATCTACGCCGATGATGTTCGTTGCACACATGGAACAACGACAGGCAAGTTGAATGAAGAAGCTTTATTTTACATGCGTTCCAGGGGACTGAATGAAAAACTGGCAAAAAATATTTTGTTGCAATCGTTTGCAAAAGAAGTAAGCAATACCATCAAAAACGAGGCTTTCAGAACGCTCATTGAGCAGAAAATAGAAGAGAATATCCAATAATTTTTCACTATGGATATTGCTGTAAAATCTAAAGAATTAAATAAAGAACTGGATGTAGAAGCCATCCGCAAGGATTTTCCAATTCTTCATACCAAGGTTCATGGGCAACCGATAGTTTACTTTGATAACGCTGCTACTTCGCAAAAACCGTTGGTTGTTCTTGATGCAATTCAGGAATATTATAAGGAGACCAATAGCAATGTACATCGCGGTATACACTACCTTAGCAACAAAGCTACAAATGAGTTTGAAGCATCCAGAAAAACTATAGCAGCGCACTTAAATGCATCTCACGAAGAAATTATTTTCACTCGTGGAACTACTGAAGCTATTAACCTTGTGGCGTTTTCTTATGGTGAAGCATTTGTAAAAAGCGGAGATGAAATTATCATTTCTCACATGGAGCATCACTCGAACATTGTGCCATGGCAGATGCTTTGCGAACGGAAAAATGCAACTTTGAAAGTAATTCCCATTACTCACGAAGGTGAATTGAAAATAGAGGAGTATAAAAAATTGCTTTCTGCCAAAACCAAACTGGTGGCTGTGAATCATGTATCGAATACGTTAGGGACTATAAATCCTGTTCGAGAAATAATTGAATTGGCACACGCAAAAAATATTCCTGTTTTGTTAGATGGAGCACAGGCCGTTCCTCACATGAAAGTGGATGTAAAAAAACTGGATGTAGATTTTTATTGCTTCTCCGGGCATAAACTTTTTGGGCCAACCGGTATAGGTGTATTGTATGGAAAAAGTAAATGGCTGAATCAAATGCCACCCTACCAGGGAGGTGGAGAAATGATTAAACAAGTAACCCTTGAAAAGACAACTTATAATGATGCTCCGTTACGATTTGAAGCAGGAACACCAAATATTGAAGCATCAATAGTTTTGGCAAATGCTATAGATTATGTGAACGAAATTGGACTGGATAAAATTGCAAAACATGAAAACGATTTGCTATTATATGCAACCGAAAAGTTAGAAAAAATACAAGGGTTAAAAATTATTGGGACCGCAAAGCACAAGACAAGTGTTATCTCTTTTGTTATAGATGGGCTCCATCCTTCGGATATAGGAATATTACTGGATAAGCAGGGAGTGGCAGTTCGCACAGGGCACCACTGCACACAGCCACTAATAGATTTTTATAAAATACCCGGAACTGTTCGCGCTTCCTTTGCATTTTATAATACCTTTGAGGAGATTGATATTTTTGTGAGAGCTCTTAACAAAGCTATAAGTATGTTGAAGTAGATTATGAGAATTGAAGAAACAGAAAATGAAATTGTAGAAGAGTTTGAAATCTTTGGCGACTGGATGGAGAAATACGAACATATTATAGAGATAGGAAATTCTGTACCTAAGATTGATGAGAAATATAAAGACGAAGCGCATGAAATAAAAGGTTGCCAAAGTAAAGTGTGGTTGCATTCAGAATTGAAAGATGGTAAAATAATTTATTCGGCAGACAGCGATGCAATTATTACAAAAGGCCTGGTGGGATTGGTAATTAGGGTTTTTTCAGACCATACACCTGAAGAAATAATTAGTGCCGATATTCGTTTTATAGATAAGATAGGCCTGCATGAACATCTATCCCCTACCCGCTCCAATGGACTTACCGCTATGATAAAACAAATCAAGCTCGATGCTTTGGCGCATCGGGAATTAGGAATTAAAAATTAGGAATTAGGAATAATGGCAGCCGTAATCAACAGTAAAAACGAGGAATTGAGCACGAAAGTAATTGACATGCTTAAAACCTGTTATGACCCTGAAATACCTGTAGATATATGGGAACTCGGCCTTATTTATGAAGTGAACGTAAACGAAACAAATGATGTTGTAGTTACTATGACACTTACATCTCCTTCATGCCCTGTGGCAGAATCACTGCCTGTAGAGGTTGAACAAAAGATAAAAGATTTGGAAGGTGTTACCAGCGCTAGAATAGAACTTACCTTTGACCCGCCCTGGGAAAAAGAAATGATGAGCGAAGTAGCTCAGTTGGAGTTGGGGTTTATGTAAAACTCTATTCTTTATTTCTTTAATCTCCATTGCTTTTTCCTTTCGGTATTCCAAATAGAATTTGAAGTATAGGGAATGTATTGATTTGTTTCTTGCATTTCAATAAGCTTTTCACTATCAATAAATTCAATAGGCTTGTTACGAGCCCATTGAATAGAATTTGCGCTAAATCCTCCTGAACCTACAAAAATCGCTTTATCTACTTTTGCCGAATGGAATGCTCCAAATAATTGAATAACTTCAGAAGGCGGAATTGGATCTGCCCAATTTTTACATTGGACAACATAGTTTAAATTATCCTTTTTCATTATAATATCAACACCAAAATCACCAGATGGAGGAGTAACCTTCACCGCAGTAAAACCGCACCGCTTAAATAATTCAGCAACTTCTCCTTCGAATTCCAATCCACTTAAATTGGTCCAGTACTCCCTATTGAACCTGAGTAAATTAAGTTTGGCTTGGTATTCTTCTTGCTCTTTTCGTCTTCTTTCAATTTCTCTCGTTTTATTCTCTTCGCCAAGGGTCCTTAAGTACTCTTTTTCCTCTATTAAATACTTATCATACTTGATTTTTATTGCATTCATCAACCTTATCTTTTCAATAATTTCAGGATGAAATAAGCTTCTAACATATTTGGTAATCATCGTTTCCCCTATTTTTAAAATAATAATCATCACAAAATAAAAGGGTATAAAAAATAAGAAAATAGAAAATAGTCCGCTCCTAAAGCCATATAGACAAAAAGAAATAATACTAAGAGTAATCAGAAAAATGAAGAATATCCGATTTCCTAAAGTATATAAAGATTTCTTGTACTCTTTTTCTTTCGTGTCAATCTCTTGGCAAAATTTCAAATCAGATTCCGTAATTCCAAATTGCTCTAAGGTTGGTCTTACATTTGACATTTTGCTAACTAATTGAAAGATTTTCCCATATTATTCCATTCCTATTAAAATAATATAATGTACAAATTATAGTTTTTTCAGTTCCATTGTATGAAATAGTTAATCCAAAAAGATAGTTGTAATTATTGTCAGAAATAAAGCCTTTTATTTTATCTATATCATCTTGAGTAATAGCCGCCTTTTTAGCTTCAATAACGAGATAGTGTTGTGGATGTATAGCCTGATTCGTTCTTGAATGTATTATAATATCGGGTCTTGCAATAATCACTTGCGCCCCTATGTTTAATTCTTTACGTCCATTATAAAATCTATTATATTCAATATCTACATTGTATTCTTTTAACTCTGCTATTTCTTTGATGATATTTTCTATGTAATATGCAAGGCGATGATTGATGGTTATTTCATGAAGTTTCCTATTTAAATCCTGTTCTATATTAGAAACTATTGGTTCCTGTTTCAGGTCTGTACTAAATATTTCTTTATCGTTTAAAACAAGTTGCCGGAAAGCTGATTGTAATATTGCTTTTACTTGAGATATTTGCTCTGGTGTTGGTAACATAATGGTATATTTATAAAATTAGCTCCTCTCCTCCCAAACCCTGCAAATATTAACCACTACTTCTGCAGCTTTTTGCATATCCTGCACACTTACCCATTCCTGTTTGCCGTGGAAAGCATGCTCTCCTGCAAAAATATTCGGGCATGGCATTCCCATGAATGAAAGCCTTGAGCCATCTGTTCCTCCACGTATGCTTTGCATGTGCGCGTTAATACCCGAACGCTTTACTGCCTCTTCGGCATATTGTATTACCTGAGGATGCTGGTCAATTATCTCTTTCATATTGCGGTATTGCTCGGTCACCTTAAACATGTATGTAGAATTGGGATAATTTTTCAAAACCTTCTCCGTGATTTCTCTTAGCATATCCTCTTTTCCTTTCAAGCCTTCGGTAACAAAATCACGAATAATAAACTTGAGTGTAGCTTGTTCCAAACTACCACTGATGGAGGTAGGATGCACAAAGCCTTCCATATCTTGTGTAGATTCGGGAGAGCAAGTATCTTTTGGTAATTGAGTCACTATTTCAGATACTATTTTAATGGCGCTTTCCATTTTTCCTTTGGCAAATCCGGGATGAACGCTAACACCTGTAATAGCAATTGTTACTGCATCGGCTGAAAAATTCTCCGCTTCAATATGTCCGAGTGATTCTCCATCCATCGTGTAACCAAATTGTGCGCCAAGCTTTTTCATATCTACTTTATCTACTCCTCTTCCAATTTCTTCATCAGGTGTAAATAATATTCGAATGGTTCCGTGTTTTACTTCCGGGTGGCTCATTAAATATTCTGCGGCAGCCATAATTTCTGCAAGTCCTGCTTTATTATCAGCTCCCAGCAGGGTAGTTCCATCCGTAGTTACAATATCATTTCCAATTTGATTCAATAAATCGGGATGAGCTGCAGGAGTCAGCACTTGCGTTTTATCATTCGGCAATTGAATATTTCCTCCCTGATAATTTTTATGAATGATGGGGTTCACATTCGCCCCCGTGCAATCAGGCGAAGTATCCATGTGCGAGCAAAAGCAAAGCACCGGCACATTCTTATCCGTAGTAGATGGAATAGTGGCATAGATGTAGCCATATTCGTCCAATTCGGCATCTTTAATGCCAATTGCTTTTAGTTCTTCCACCAAAACTTTTGCCAGGTTCTTCTGCTTTTCCGTTGATGGAATAGTAGGTGATTCGGGATCCGATTGGGTGTCAATCTTTACATAGCGCAAAAAGCGCTCCGTTACTGCGTTTGGTGTAATCATACGGCAAATGTAAGAAAATAGTGATAAGTGTTGAGTGATAAGAGATAAGCAAAAACCGCATAACACACTCATCACTTATATCTTATCTCTTATCTCTATTTTGCCTATCTTTGCGCAGCAAAATTGAACATGGAAAACGAAACGGAAGAAATTAAGAATAAAGTAGCCAACAGCAGCCTTGAGCCGCTTAACCTCGGTGATTTTTACCCCGAAGGCGAACGGGTTATTATTGACCTTAAAGAGCATCTTTTTGAAGGGCTTATTCTGCGTGAAAAAGATTTCAGGACTTTTTTGAAAAATGAGGACTGGACAAAGTATAAAAATAAGTATGTGGCTATTACTTCCACGGCTGATGCTATTATTCCGCAATGGACCTATATGCTTCTAGCTTCGGAACTACAACCCTATGCAAAAAAGGTAGTTTCGGGAAACAGGGACACGCTGGAAGCAATTATTTTCAGTGAATCACTAAAAGAAAAATTGCATCCGGAAAATTACAAAGACAAACGTGTGATGATTCGCGGATGCGGAGATAAAGAGTTACCTGTTTCGGCTTTCTCCGATGCTGTTACTTTGCTCAAACCATTTGCGAAAAGCATTATGTATGGTGAGGCTTGTTCCAATGTGCCAATCTATAAATCAAAATCTGAATTAACTGTTTAATTATTCCATATGGAAAGACAATTGTCCGATATAGAAAGTGCTATTGATGATATTAAGAAGGGCAAATTAGTTATTGTAGTAGATGATGAAGACCGCGAAAATGAAGGGGATTTTATTACTGCTGCCCGAAATGTAACACCTGAAATGGTAAATTTCATGACCCAGTATGGCCGTGGTTTACTTTGTGCGCCAGTAGAGGAAGACCGTTGCCGCGAACTGGGATTGGAAATGATGGTAACTCAAAACACATCATTACATCAAACCCCTTTTACGGTTACTGTAGATTTACTTGGGCATGGCTGCACTACAGGTGTATCAGCACATGATAGGGCAAAAACTATTCAAGCACTTTCTAAAATATCTACAAAAGCATCGGACTTCGGCCGCCCCGGACATATTTTCCCGCTCAGGGCTGTAAAAGGTGGAGTACTGCGCAGAGCAGGACATACTGAAGCTGCTATTGATTTGGCAAGGCTCGCCGGATTTGAGCCTATAGGTGCATTGATTGAGGTGATGAATGAAGATGGTTCAATGGCAAGGCTTCCGCAACTTTTGGAGATTGCCAAAAAGTTCGACATGAAAGTAATTTCGATAAAAGATCTGATTGAATATCGATTGAACAAGGAAACCATCATCACCCGTGATATTGAAGTGAAGATGCCTACCAAGTGGGGAACCTTCAAACTCATTGCATACCGCCAAACTACCAACGACCAGGAACATATTGCATTGGTAAAAGGCACCTGGAAAAAAGGTGAATCAGTTCCCGTTCGTATGCACTCATCCTGTGTTACCGGAGATATCTTTGGTTCGTTGCGGTGCGATTGTGGCTCACAACTGCACAAAGCCATGGAGATGATAGAAAAAGAAGGTAAAGGCGTGGTTGTTTATATTAATCAGGAAGGTAGAGGAATAGGTTTGCTAAATAAGCTCCGTGCATATAAATTGCAGGAAGAAGGAAGAGATACCGTAGAAGCAAATATTGAATTAGGTTTTAAACCCGATGAACGGGATTATGGAGTAGGTGCACAAATCCTCCGCGACTTAAATGTAACCAAACTCAAACTTATGACCAATAATCCGAAAAAGCGGGTTGGTTTGTTAGGTTATGGATTGGAAATAGTGGAAAATATTCCATTGGAAATAGCATCTAATCCGCATAACCATTTTTACCTGCAAACGAAACGGGATAAAATGGGTCACACACTGCATTTGGACGAAAATAATTAGATTCGCCTTCATGCAATTTAAGGATATAGTAGGACATGGAGCATTGAAGCAGTCCATGATAAAAAGCATTAACGATGGCAGGATAAGCCATGCACAAATGTTTCTGGGTGCAGAAGGCAGCGGTGCATTGCCACTTGCTTTAGCGTATATTCAATATTTATTTTGCGCCGATAAAGGTGAAAATGATTCCTGCGGAAAATGCAGCCAGTGCCACCGTATTGGTAGGCTTTCCCATCCCGATGTACATTTTGTTTACCCGGTTGCATTATCAAAAGAAAAAGGTGTTGAGAAGAGTTCCGATCTGTTTCGCGAATGGACAGAAGCCTTCCTGAACGACCCCTATTTTTCACTTGCCGACTGGATGGATTTTATTGGGGCCGAAAACAAGCAACCCACAATAGCAGTTGAAGAAAGCAAAGACATTTTACATAAAATGAGCCTGATGGCTATGGAAGGCAATTACAAAACCATGATCATCTGGATGCCAGAAAGAATGAACAACCAAACGGCAAACAAATTATTGAAATTGTTGGAAGAACCGCCGGATAAAACTCTTTTTATTCTGGTTTCGGAAAGCAGCCAGATGCTTGCCACTATACTCTCGCGTACGCAACTGACAAAGGTTTTACGATGCGCTGAAAATGAAATTGCGGATGCCATAATTCAACAGCATGGTCTTGCACCTGAGATTGCATCTGCAATTGCCAAAGCCTCTGAAGGTAACTACCGACTTGCACAAATGATGGTGAAAGGCGAGGTGGATGCCGAGTTTAATATGCAGCGTTTTCAAGCCTGGATGCGGGTTTGCCTGAACATGGATGGTTTGAAACTTTCTGAATGGATCAACGAAGTGGCATCTATCGGAAGGGAAAAGCAAAAACAATTTATTGGTTTTGCCATCAAAACAATTCGCCAGAGTATTTTGCTCGGATTAAATTATCCCACCGGAATTAATCCCATCGATCAGGACTTCCTGAATAAGTTTTCGCCTTTTATTAGTTATGAGAACGGTGCACAGATTGCAGAAGAACTCAATAGTGCGTACTACGCCATTGAACGTAACGCTCACACCAAAATATTATTTATGAGTGTTTCAATAAAGATTCATAATTATTTCCCTCAGCGGAAAAAATCGGCGTAGATAAATATTTCGTTTTACTTATTATAAAGCACCCTTATATCCCGAATACTATCGGCTAAAATAACTGAGTTAACAAGCGTGGCGTTACTGATTCCATAGTTATAAGCATTCACCGTATTTCCGGCCGAAGTGACCACCTGGTTATTTATGCTGTCATACCTCACATTTGAAGCAATGGTGCCACCGATATATGGTACAATACTATTTGGGTTGTATGTGTATTGGTATATCGTTCCATTATTAAAGCTCAGTAAATATGTATTTTCATTTACCTGCGCCACCGATAATAATTGTCCGTAAGCACTTAAAGAAACAGGTGAGAAAAAGAGATTGGTATTAATATTGTAAAGTTGCATGTATGCACCACTTGAGGCAGTATTTCCAAAAACGAAAAGATCATTATTATCATATCCATACATAGCCACCATAGGGCCTGCCAACAATGCTTGCTGATAAGAAGCTGTGGTTGAGGCATAGTAACTCAGCAGATATTCCTGTGATGAGGAAATATCCTTTTGTTCGGCGAAAAGCCATCCACTCCACAAAAATGTTTTGATTGGGTAATACCCGAACAGGCTGTTATAAACAGATTGTAACACGCCCCGGTGATTGTAGCACTTAATATAGCCCAGGTAATAGGAAACAAACTCATTATCGACATTACAATAAACATTTGTAAAGAATGGAGACGATCCAATAGTTGCAGGTAAACTCCAGTAAGGAGTTACATCCGGCACAGAATACACATTCACATTGCCCGAGTCTTTTCCCGCTGTATATAGCTGCTGGTAATAGCAATCAATATCAGATGAAGAATAATCACCTGGAACAGTATAACTCAATGAAGGGGAAACCTTAAATGAAGAATCGATACCCCAGGCATGAACCCCAGCACTATTGCGTGTAATAGCATAAATAGCCGTCCTCCGTGTTGGTAAGGCATCAATATAAATTTTCTGAAACGCACTGGTAGTGTTTGTGCCATTAAATGCTTTAATAGTAATATAGTATTGTCCGCTTGAAAGGTGAACATCACTAAGGGAATAATTACATGAAAAATCCATGTTATTGGAAGTTATAGTAAGCGACACTGTTTGTTCCACAGGTATACTTTGGCTGTTTGTAAGGCTAATGGTAATAGACGTTAACGACCTGAAATCGCTCGCATGACCTGTAACATGAATAGTGCCGGGGACATTAAAATATTCAAGATTATAGGGTGAGTTCAGGGTAAGAGTAGGATAACCTGCGGGAGAATCCTTCTTACAGGAATATAATCCGGAAAAAAGAAATAAAAAAAGAATTGCCGCTTTCCTTTCCATTGTGTAAATTTACAAAAAAAAGGTTTACGAGGGAAATATAAACCATTTATTTATAGCGCGTTTAGGCATTGTTCATAAGTTCTGACCCTGACCGCATTTGTATTTTTATATTTTTGGTTCCCCAAAAGAAAAAAATGTAATTTGTTTTAGCTAAAATGAATAATAAGAAACAATATAATAAAAAGAACACAGCCCTCAACTTTGTGGAATTGGAAATGGGCAAGATGCCCCCGCAAGCTGTTGAACTGGAAGAAGCCGTGCTGGGTGCACTTATGCTGGAAAAGGAAGCCCTTACAAGTGTTATTGATATCCTGCGTGAAGACGCATTTTATAAAGATGCCAACAAAAAAATATTTGCAGCTATACGCCATCTGTTTGAACGCTCTGAAGCAATCGATATACTTACAGTAACCAATGAATTGCGCAAAAACAGCGAACTGGAATCAGTTGGTGGTGCTTACTATATATCGCAACTCACCAGTAAAATAGCATCATCAGCCAATATTGAATACCATGCCCGTATTGTTCTTCAAAAATTCATTCAGCGTGAGCTGATACGCTTTTCATCGGAAACCATTGAAAGTTCCTATGACGACAGTATGGATGTGTTCGTACTCCTGGATGAAGTGGAGAAAAATCTTTTTGCAATTGCCGACCAGAACATCAAGAAAGACCCTGCCAAGGCAGGAAGTTTGATCCATGATGCAATTAAGCAGGTTGAAGCTGCACGGAACAGAGGTACCGGTCTTACAGGTGTTCCCAGCAGTTTCACTAATTTAGACAGGCTCACTTCAGGTTGGCAGCCATCCGACCTTATTATTCTGGCTGCCCGTCCGAGTATGGGTAAAACGGCTTTAGCAATCACTTTAGCCCGTAATGCAGCCATTGACCATGGAGCAGCAGTGGCAGTGTTCTCACTTGAAATGTCAAACTTACAGTTAGCACAACGTTTGATATCGAGTGAAACAGAACTGTCATTAAGTAAATTGAGAAAAGGAGAATTGGCAGATTACGAATTTGAGCAGCTCACATCCAAAGTTGCAAAACTCTCCGATGCACCTATTTATATTGACGATACGGCGGCACTTTCTGTTTTTGAGTTACGTGCAAAGGCCCGCCGTTTGAAAGAAAATCATGATATCAAGATGATAGTTATCGACTATCTTCAATTGATGACCAGCGGTAGCGATAACATGCGTGGTAACCGCGAACAGGAAATAAGTATGATATCAAGGGCATTGAAAAGTTTGGCTAAAGAATTAAATATTCCCATCATTGCACTTTCCCAGTTAAGTCGTGCGGTTGAGCAACGCGGAGGTGCAAAACGCCCACAGTTGTCCGACCTTCGTGAATCGGGAGCTATAGAGCAGGATGCCGATATGGTACTATTCGTTTATCGTGAAGACTACTACGATATGCAGGACCCTGAAAATATTCCCGGCACTGCAGAAATTATCATTGCAAAGCATAGAAATGGAGCTTTAGATAGTGTTCAATTACGATTCCAGAAAGAATTTGCTAAATTTGTGGACGAACCTTCTTTGAGCGACTATCATAATTATGAAGTAGACGAACCGAAAACGATTACCCGGGGGTCAAAAATGAATGATATAGAAGAAGAAGGTCCGTTTTGATAAATCACTTTTAAATACTTGTTCGTATGCAAAATAAAAATGAAAAAACCAGCAAAGGAAATTTTGCAATTGCAGGAAGTTTAATACATAATGCTGTTAAACATATGGAGGATGCGAGGAACATTGGTAACGGGTTGACCGGTGTACCAAGTAGCTTCGTATTTCTGGACAGACTTACTTCAGGATGGCAAGCCTCGGACTTTATTATACTAGCTGGACGCCCAAGTATGGGAAAAACAGCTCTTGCTATAACGCTCGCTCGCAATGCCGCTGTTGATTTTGGGAATCCAGTTGCAATTTTCTCTCTCGAAATGTCAAATCTCCAACTTTCACAACGCCTGATTTCAAGCGAAACTGAACTTTCCATTAGTAAATTAAGGAAAGGAGATTTAATGGATTATGAATTCGAACAGCTTACGTCGAAGATTGCAAAACTCTCAGATACTCCAATTTATATTGACGATACTCCTGGTCTTTCGCTTGATGAGTTAGTAAAGAGGTCAAAAGAAATGCATGAAAAGCACAAAATACAAATGATTGTAATTGATTATTTGCAATTAATGATTTTGGGTAAAAGCAAGGATAACAGAGAGCAAGAAATTAGTCTTATTTCTAGGACATTAAAATGCCTGGCAAAAGAATTGAATATTCCTATAATAGCTTTGTCCCAGTTATCTAGATCTGTTGAGCAAAGAGGTGGTTCAAAACGCCCGCAATTGTCTGATTTACGTGATTCGGGTGCATTAGAACAAGATGCAGATTTGGTATTATTCGTTTATCGTGAAGATTATTACGATATGCAGGACCCTGAAAATATTCCCGGCACTGCAGAAATTATCATTGCAAAGCATAGAAATGGCCCGTTAGATAGTGTTCAATTACGATTCCAGAAAGAATTTGCTAAATTTGTGGACGAACCTTCTTTGAGCGACTATCATAATTATGAAGTAGACGAACCGAAAACAATTACTCGGGGGGCAAAAATGAATGATATAGAAGAAGAAGGTCCGTTTTAAACGGCCATGATAAAAAGATTGTTTTTAATTCTAGTTGCGTTATTCACTTTATCGAGTGCGAATGCAACATACATTTTCATCCCTATGGATGAAACCCAGACCCAGTGCCTGAAAGCATATGGTATCGCCTATATGGCATTGAAAGAAGGTGCCACGGTCGAGTGGTTTCTGAATTACCGCGGAGGAAGTTTTGCTATTCCCGATGCTCAAGTTCTGCAAGAAGCATGTAAGATACGTAACGTAAAATTTGAATTAATTGCAGATGAGCAGGAAGCTGCCATCATACAACAGTTAAGCAATCCGGAGGTGAATATGGATGCCGTGAAACTCGAGAAAGCTCCGCGGATTGCTGTTTATTCTCCGAAAAATAAACTGCCCTGGGATGATGCTGTTACACTTGCTTTAACCTATGCAGAAATACCATACGACATAATTTATGATGAAGAAATTTTAAATGGTGTTTTGCCAAAATATGACTGGCTTCATTTGCATCACGAAGACTTCACCGGGCAATATGGAAAATTTTGGGGAGCCTATCAGAATGCTTCATGGTACAGGGAAGATGTGAAAGCCCAGGAAGCTGTTGCGCAAAAGAACGGATTTCAGAAAGTATCGCAAATGAAATTGGCTGTGACAAAAAAAATACGTGAGTTTGTTTCCGGCGGCGGATTTCTTTTTGCCATGTGTTCCGCTCCCGATTCATACGATATTGCATTGGCCGCCGATGGTATTGACATTTGTCAGACTCCGTTTGATGGCGACCCTGCAGACCTGGATTGCAATAAAAAATTAAACTTCGAAAATTGTTTTGCATTTAAAGGATTTGCTGTGAGCCTGAATCCGTATGATTACGCAAAATC
This sequence comes from uncultured Bacteroidota bacterium, assembly GCA_903863935.1. Classification (GTDB taxonomy): domain Bacteria; phylum Bacteroidota; class Bacteroidia; order JABEUT01; family JABEUT01; genus JABEUT01. Next base: position 24,003 of record CAIPDV010000026.1, on the reverse strand, counting down.
GGATATTGATGTTTCCTTAACCCGCGCTCAGAAATATGGGCTCACACAGGAAAATGATTTTTTCACTTTGTTTGATTTTTCGGCTAAATGGGACCCGGTACCAACCATGCTTTGCCAGGATCATACTAAAGTGATCAAAGGTTTTTACGGACAAACAACTGCATTTGATGAGCGTTTCATTAAAACTTCAGCTACAATAATGGGGGAAAATAAAGGGGCTAATGAAGCGAAATATATTCACGGAGATTTTGGAAAAGGCACATGGACATTTTATGGTGGACATGATCCGGAATGCTACCAGCACCGTGTTGGAGATCCGCCTACAGATCTTTCCCTCCACCCGAATTCGCCGGGATACAGGCTCATTTTAAATAATGTATTGTTTCCTGCTGCAAAAAAGAAAAAGCGAGAAACCTGAGAAATTGGTTATACTGTTATTTCCCCGGCCTGATTTTCTTCAACAAAATACATATCCACCTCTCCTTTATTTTTAGCATGTATTTTTCCACGGTGAATACATTTGAAATTATTTTTCACCAGCTCATAGGTACTTCCGCTTATGTTTACTCTACCGGGCTCTCCGTTTGATTCCACGCGGGATGCAAGATTAACGGTATCGCCCCAAATATCATATGCAAACTTCTTTATTCCTACAATACCTGCAACAACAGGGCCTGAATTGATTCCAATTCTCGCTTCAAAAATCGGTTTGTTCTCAGTTGCACGCTGGTTGTTGTGGCGTAACATGAATTGCTGAATTTCCAACGCAGCATTTACAACATCTTTGGCATGGGTATTATTGGGAGCAGGAAGCCCGCCTGCTGCCATATAACTATCGCCGATGGTTTTAATTTTTTCAATATTATGTTTTTGAATTATAGTATCAAAGGCTTGAAAAATAGTATGCAACTCAGCTACCAGATCTTCCGGAGAAAGCTTTTCGGCAATTTTTGTAAAGTCTTTGAAATCGGTGAACATCACGGATACCATATCAAAACTTTTCGCTTTGGCGGAGCCTGTTGCTTTTAATTCTTCTGCTGTTTCTTCCGGAAGAATATTCAGTAGTAACTCATCGCTGCGTTTTTTCTCTTTTGAAATTTTCCTGCGCTGAAAGAAAAATAATCCTGATGCCAGAAATGCCAGTCCAAAGCCACCAATGAATGCATTCCGTATTACTTTCTGCCGTTGCGATTCTTTCTCGTTCACAGCATTTATTTTGTCCTGAACGGCTTTTGTAGAATCTGTTTTCCGGTTGAAATCATAATTCATTTCCGATTGTGTGGTCCTTTTAATAGTGGCCTGATTTATAAGACTGTCGCGGTAACGGATATAATTCTTGTAATCCTTCCATGCCGATTTAAAATCACCTTTGGCACTATCGAGTATTGAGACGCCTTTAAAAATATCTTCTGCCCGTTCTTTATCTCCGGTGGTAAGTGCTACACTTAAAGCAGAATCAAAATAGATCATTGCTTTATCATATTTTTTTTGCCCCTGATAGATATATCCAACCGTTTCCAGATCAAAACCATATTCGGGCAATTCACCAATTTTTTTGGTTATGTTTAATGCAGTAATTGCATATTCCATTGCTTTATCGAATTTACGGAGGTCGGTATAAATATTTGCAAGGTTACCCAGCACATGTGCAGCACTTTCACTGTCGCCAATATGAAGGCTGATAGCTAAGGAACGGGAATAATAATCAAGCGATTTTGCCGTATCATGTTGCTGATAATAAATATGTGCCAAATTTTGATAGGAATCAGAAATTCCGCCGCTGTCGCCCGTTTTCTGAAAAATAGATAATGCACTATTGTAGTTTTCCATTGATTTGGAGAATTCGCCCAGAAAGATGTATGCATTGCCCATGTTCTGGTGACATTTGGCCTCCCCATCTTCATTTTTAAGATCTTTGAATATTCCTAAAGCATTAAAATAACATTCAACGGCTTTTGAATAATTACCGGTACTTTCATAAGTAATCCCAAGATTTCCATAGTCGCGCGCCGTGCCTAGTTTATCACCCATTTTCATGAAAACATCAAGACTTTGGGTATAGTAATTTAATGCATCATTGAATTTTGCCTCGTCCTTATAATTATTTCCGAGCATCATTAAAGCATTTCCCTTGCCTTTGGCATAGCCTATTTTATCGGCGAGGGTGGTGGCGTTATTCGCGTATTTTATAGATGAATCGTACCTCAATTTGACCCAATTGCTTACACTGATTGAAATTAGAGTTTTTACCTTATTGGTATCTTCTTTTTCTGTACTAAGCACTTTATAAATGGAATCCATTTCATGTTTTTGTGCCTGTAATGAAAAACCTGTAGCGGCTATCAATCCGGTAAAAAGCAATCTCTTATAATTCATGGGTGTGTAATTATAAGAACAAATATAAAAAGTATTTACAATTTCTAACGTTCTATCACAAATTTGCCGCTGCCAAGAATATTTCCGGTTTGGGTTATTACTTTGTAAAAGTAAATTCCGGCAGGCTGATTTGAAATATCTATAGCATTCTCATCCTGAGTGAATCGAAGTATCTCAGTCAACACTTTTTTCCCTAAAACATTATATACTTCTAGTTCAGGAAGAGATTCTTCTCCGCCAACCGGCGGATCAGAATGATAAATAACATTGAATTTCCCATTATTCGGATTCGGATAAGTTTTCACATTCTCACTTTTCTCTAGCACTTTATTTACAGAGGTTGAGATTGGCTGTGGATAAAATGAGAACCCGTCAACCCATAGGGTGAAGCCATATCCCCAGGTATCGCCAATTGCTTCCGCGTAAGTGATGTCAGACATGGTAGGATTACCAACGGTTGTCTTCACCCATGCTGCATTACCCGCAATTGGAATATCATAAGTATGCCAGTTGGTATGAAAAACTGTGTCTGCGGGATTATCGTATTCAAAATAATTTCCGCAATCATCACCAATTCGTACAGCCTGTTGCTGGTAACCATAAATATTTGTGTCTTGTGCTTTAAATGAAATTAGAATATCTGTTACCCCCGTTAAGTTCCATGAAGCGATGCTGTCATTTGCTGGATAGTAATGTAGTTGCACCCGGAAGCCGCTACTGGTAAAACATTTCAGAGAAGCAGTTCCGGCAACAAAGGTCGAATAATCCCAACTCAAAGTAGTTGGCTGCCCATCCTGTACAAACTTTCCCCAGGCTGCAATATTGGGTTCGCATAAATCTGCCGGAGGGGAATATTGAAAAACCGTTCCTGCTGAAATAGTATATGGATTCCAGAAAACATACCCCGCTTTTGCACTGTCGAACTTGTCATAAATTTTGCAAGTGATTACGTTGGTATCTGTAGTGGAGTAATCATTATTCTGAGCCTGAATATTCTGTGTGCTGTTATTCCTGATATTATACGATACATTCATTAAAAACCGATTACCATGTATAGAATCATTTAAACAAGTGCTGTCAAATTGTATTCCCAATGAATTTCTGTCAAGAAAATTATTTGCAACAAATGATGTATCCGTATTTTCCATTTCAATACTTGTTCTATTGCCGGTAAAATAATTTCCAATTACTTTTTCATGGCGTGAGAGACGCGCCGGATACCCTGAAATGGCGGGAGGGTTAGCCCAGAAATCAGTTCCTACTGAGCCATTAGCATAAATTGAATCATTGCTTATAATGTTGTACAACCCATGTTCGATGGCAACTCCATCCTGAAAATTATTTGCAAATATATTGCTATCAATTATTGAATGTATTGCATATCCGCCCCAGAGGCCATAATTACTGAATGATGCAGTATTGTGTTTGAAAGTATTTCCATCTGTGAATACACTTTCAATTGCATTGTTTGGTGAGTATGAACAATAATTATAAGCGAAATAATTATTGTCGTGGAAATCAGCAATAGAATTCGGATTATTAATATTTGCATTGGTGAATATGCCATCACCGCCGTAAGAAAAATCGCAATGCATTATCGAATTATTTTTTGCAAAATAAAGCAGTATTGCTCCGCAATCGCTGGGGTTTGTATAGCGATTTGCATGACTGCAATTATTATTTGTAATAGTTGACGAATCGGTCTTGAACATTTTTATTCCATAAGCAGTGTTCCAAGAAAGTATGTTGTCATGCACATTCATTTGGTAGCAATCATACATAGCCACTCCGTCATTTTCATTTTGCATGGTATCATTCATGATGGTCGATTTGCCGCAATGGCTTAGACATACTCCACCTCCATCTGAACCACTTTCATCCATCCATATATTTAACCAGCCAATGGTATCTTTTCTATTCATTGAGAAATTACAATTTTCAATCGTGATATCGGTAGAACTATCAGCGTGAATGGCATAGAAATAACTTTTCGCCGACCAAAAATTCTTGATAGTGATTTTTCTTGAGTTATGTATATATACAAGAAAACCCATACTATCCTTGCCTGAGGCGAATACACTGTCTCCATCAACTACAACATTGGTATCATTCTTAATAATGATAGTCCCTTTGTAGTTGCTGTCTCCAAGAAGATAATGACCGCCCAAAATTTTAATGTTGGCGTTGCTTGCAACAACCATATTTCTTGTGAGGGGAAGATTGGTTTGTGCTTTTAAGAAAGAGCCGAAAAGAATAAAACCTATAAAAAGTAAAAATTTATTCCTCATGACAATTTATTTTTGACATTGAAACTGTTCCGGACTATAATCAAATTTAAGCAAATCGGCATTATATAAAGGTTGCTTGGCGTATATTTCCGGAATTAACATGTTAATCTCGTCAAATAACATTCCTATATTATTATTGTAACAATCTTCAATTTGAATATTTTTCCTTTTCCCATTCCAGTTTATTTCAATATAAATTTGCCTTAGTGAATCACAGGGCTTCTTTGCACCTGAAATATATTCGGTTGTTAAAGAGTAGAAAGAAAAATGCTCCATAAAATTTTCAAGAGTATGTATTTGCGTTATACTAAATTTCATATCGAGCATCGGTTCAGGTACATAATCTGAATCGTTCATTTCGGCTTCTTCCGAATAATTATCAATATAAATAGTGGAATCAGTTATTGTATATTCCATTGAGTTACCACAATCATATTGGTTATCATGAATCGAAATCGTATTCTGGAAAGCGTGATGCTTTTTATAACTTTTGTTTGATGGAACAAAAGCCATAAGCGCAAATATTAAAAATGCACCTAAAGAATATCTCAAGAATTTCACAGGTATAAAGCTATCATATTAATCCGGAAATGGAATTAATAAACTTACGACAACTAATTCAAATCTACATATTCCGTTTGATAGGCCCCGCCGTTGCGGAAGTAAATATAGAATACAAATCCCTTCTTGCAGTTCACATCATACGATATAGAATCAGGATTTCCATCTTTATCAAGCGTAATTTTGTTTGGCATTCCAAATAAACCTTCAACCTGTTTCAGATTGTATCCTGTAAAATTTATTGAGCCTATAGAAGTAATTTCTTTATTAAGATTCTTAGCCAGAAGCTTGGAGCGAAGCCCTAAAGCACCGGTAGAATCTTTTGTAAAATCATTCGTAATTTGTTTAGCAGAATCAGAATTACTTTGAGCCGACAATGTGAAACAAGGCATTAAACCCAGAATAAAAATAAGTAAAACACACTTTAATAAGTCGAAGCTATTGGATTTACACATTTTGCAGCCCTATCATTTTTCCCTGTTCAGGGTCCCACACTTTTAATTTGAGACAGGCAATTATATCTTTGGGTCTAAGAGAAGTTCTTTTTACTTGTTGAAGTTCGGGTATTGCCTTCATAACTTCCGGCAAGCGATAAAAAGGGATACGCGCATTGAGATGATGGATATGATGGTACCCGATATTTGCAGTAAACCAATTCATAACCCTGCTCATCTTCATAAAGCTTGAAGATTCCATTGCGGCTTTTTCGTAAGTCCATCCATCCGATTCATTAAAAGTAACCCCGGGAAAATTGTGTTGGGCATAAAAGAGATAAGCTCCCACGGCGTCTCCTGTTAAAAATGGAACGAGGATTGTGAGCAACCAAACCTCCCATCCGCAGAACCAGAAGACAGTTACATTTAACAGAAGGTGAATGATTAAAGAAACTAAAGAATCCCTATGCTTTTTAGGATTGCTTAAATACGACTGCATAGCCATACCAATCATAAACATGGAAAAATAACCAAAAGCTATTGTAACAGGGTGGCGGGAAACTAAATAAGCATACTTCTCGGCACGGGAAAAACTTTGGAATTTTTCCTTTGTCACAATTTGGTAAGAACCTATGCTTGAGGTAAAAAGTTTTGAATTATGCTTATGATGATAATCGTGAGAGCGTTTCCAGATACTTTCGGGTGCCATTACATATATACCAAAAGCCTGCATAATAATTTGTGCGGCTTTCGATTTATTCAGTATTGCATGATGCTCAAAATCATGGTAAATAACAAACATACGGATGGTTATTAACCCGGCCAGAATACTGCAAGCCAAACGAACCAAAAAGAAGTGGCCAATAACAGTTCCTGCAAGTGCTGCTAAAAGGAAAAACAACGTAGAAAGTGCATAATACCAGGATTTTGCACGATCCTCCTTTGCATAATCTTTAGTTGCTAATATTAATTCTTTACCTGTTAACATTCAGACTAGTTATACTGCAAATATAGTTCAATTTTCCTTAGGTCTCTTATGCTTCCACCTTCGATGTGACCAAAGCCAAATCTCTGGTTGTGCAATAATATCATTTTCCAGTATATGGGTATGTGATTTTGATATTTCATCGGACTGAGATTTTGCAGGATTTTCAAATAATAGCTCTCCTGAAATTTCATAATAACCTCGTTTTAATCGCTTTACCCTCCCAAAAATAACCGGGTAATTAAAACGCTGTGCAATTTTTTCGGTTCCCTTGAATACAGGAGTATCCTGGTTTAGGAAATTGGTCCAAAAGGCCCCTTCGGGTGATGGGGTTTGGTCTGCAATAAATGCTGTCGCGCTTACTTCGTTCTTTCTGCTTGCCATTTCCCGGAAGGTATCTTTCATGGCAATTAATCGGGTGCCAAAACGGGTACGCATTTTGTACATCAGCCCATCGAAATATTTATTGCTTAGCGGATGATATATTACATAAAGTTGATGTTTGCAAAGCAAACTGAAACTGTTTCCACCCCACTCCCAATTGCCAAAATGGCCTGATACAAATATGATTGACCTGTTTTGTTCGGCATAGCTATTAAAAAGCTTTATGGTTTCGGGTTCAATGCTACAATGTTTCAGCATTTTCTCTTTGCTTATAGTAAGTGTTTTAAAAGTCTCCAGGGTTAGGTCGCACAGGTAATGGAAATAATCCTTGCATATCCTTTTTATTTCTGCTTCGCTTTTATTGGGAAAGGAATTGCGCAGGTTTTGTAAAACTACTTGCTTACGGTAACCTATCAGGTAATATAAAATGACGTATAATCCGTCTGAAACAAAGTACAAAATCGGAAATGGCAATAGCGACAAAAGGTAGATGAAAGGTAAAACTAAATAATAGCCTATTGCTGCCAAAGTATTAAAGCTTTTAGTTAATAGCTGATTTCGCAGACAAATATCGCATTATTAACAGAATTGGTTAAAACCTATCTTTGCAATATTGAATTTATCAGGTAAACAAAATGGAAAAACTTCAAAATTATATTGATGGTGCATTAGTCGCACCTAAAAGTGGTAAGTATATTGACAACTATAATCCTTCAATCGGAAAGGTCTATTCTTTAATACCTGATTCGGAGGAGGAGGATGTTCAACTAGCAGTTGACGCAGCCAACAAAGCTTTCCCTTCCTGGTCGACTATGCGCAAAGAGGACCGTTCCAAATGGATGATGAAATTAGCTGACGTTCTAGAAGAACGGCTGGAACAATTCGCATTGGCCGAATCTATTGATAATGGTAAACCACTTTGGTTGTCTCGTTCGGTAGATATTCCCAGAGCCGTTAGCAACCTTCGTTTTTTTGCAACGGGTATTTTGCATTTCCCATCTGAGGCTCATAATATGGATGGGCATGCCATTAACTATACGCTGCGTGATCCTGTTGGAGTTGTTGGTTGCATATCTCCATGGAACCTGCCACTCTACCTATTCACCTGGAAAATTGCGCCTGCCCTTGCTGCAGGCTGCTGCGTAGTTTCAAAACCTTCGGAAATTACGCCTATGACAGCCTATATGCTTTCTCAACTTTGTGCGGAAATAGGGTTTCCTAAAGGGGTATTTAATATCTTGCATGGATTGGGAAGTAAAGTTGGAAGTGCTATCGTTCCTCATCCTGATATAAAAGCAATTTCATTTACCGGCGGAACAGCAACAGGCAAAGCTATTGCAAGTGTTGCTGCACCCATGTTCAAAAAAATGTCGCTCGAATTGGGTGGTAAAAACCCGGTTGTTATTTTCTCCGATTGCAATTGGGATAAGATGATGAAAACAACTCTGGATTCTTCTTTCAGTAACCAGGGAGAAATATGTCTGTGTGGTTCTCGAATAATGGTGGAGAAAAACGTTTTTGAAAAATTCCGCGATGAATTTGTGCAAAAAACAAAGGCACTTATTGTCGGGCCACCGCTTGACGAAAAAACTAAACTCGGTGCTATTGTTTCAAAACCACATTTTGAAAAAATACTCTCCTATATTGAAATTGCAAAACAAGAAGGTGGAAAAATTCTTTGCGGAGGAAACGCAGTTAAGATGAGTGGAGAACAAAGCGAAGGCTGGTATATTGAACCAACCGTAATTGAAGGCCTGCCGCAAAACTGCCGCACCAATAAAGAAGAAATTTTCGGGCCTGTCGTAACCATCATGCCTTTCGAAACCGAAGAAGAAGCACTAGAATTAGCAAACGGAACAGAATATGGTCTCACCTCTATGCTATGGACTGAAAACCTTACTCGCACTCATAAAATGGCAGCACAATTTAAGTCTGGTATTGTGTGGGTAAACTGCTGGCTGCTGCGCGATTTACGTACACCTTTCGGAGGAATGAAAAACTCTGGTGTAGGCCGTGAGGGTGGTTGGGAAGCACTCCGCTTTTTCACAGAGCCAAAGAATGTGTGTGTGAAACTTTGAGTAGAAAGTGTAAAGGGAAAAGTTTATAAAGTTTTATTGGAATATTATTATTTTTGTCAGTAAACCAATACCCAAAACATGACAATTTTAATTATTGTACTCTGTGTTGTTGCAATCCCTTTTATACTCGGAGCATTTAAAAGCAATGAGTTTAAAATGAGCCGCGATATAACTATTAACAAACCCAAACAAGAGGTTTTTGATTACGTGAAACACATAAAAAACCAAGACAATTTTGCCGTATGGATGTCGCTTGACCCGACTATGAAAAGACAATATTCAGGGATAGATGGAAACGTAGGTTTTGTATCGGAATGGGACAGCAATCATAAGCAGGTAGGTGCCGGTAAACAGACAATAGTTGGCATTAAAGATGGCGAACGAGTTGATATGAAACTGGAGTTTTTAAAACCCTGGAAAAATGTATCGGATGCCTATTTTACTACCGATCCTGTGGTATTGGATCTTTACCGGATTACTATGTGCAGGGCTGGTTGCCTCTTCAATTCCCGATTTGATGGGCATTCCTCAGGCAATTGAGTTTATTACAAAATTGGGCTATCCTGCTTATTTCGCTATGTTTATAGGCATTGCACGTATTTTGGGAGCTGCAGGTATTCTCATCCCCGGATATCCGAGGATTACGGAATGGGCTTATGCAGGAATTGCGTTTGATTTAATTGGAGCGACCTATTCGCAAATAGCTTCGAAACTACCGGCAACGGATTGGATGTTTATGATAATTTGGTTCATTCCATTGGTATTATCATATGTTTATTACCATAAAAAATTAAAGGCTACGGCTTGAAAATTATACTCCAAAAATGAATAGTGAACCCGTAATTATTGAACTAAACTTTTATTGGCTTGCTATTAAAGTATGGAAAGTTATTACCAACGACAAGCAGCAAAACAAAATTTTGCTGCTAATTGAACCGGTATAATTGGCAGGCCATATAAAGACTATTTTGAAAAATAAGTTTAAGGTTTTAACCTCTATTATGCATATCTTTTTCAATCAATTCTTTCCACTCCTGAGCTTTCTTAAGCGCGGTATCCTTAACGGCAATGTTTATATCATTTAAGGCATTTGTGTAATCCTTTAAATAATATTCACTTACAGCACGCCCCTCATAGTCCATTGAATTGTTCTTGCGCTTCTTAATGGATAGTGTATAGTCATCAATTGAGCCTTTGTAGTCTTCCATGTCTTGCCTAATGCGGGCTCTGTATGCATACGCCGTTTTCAGTGAGGTATCTGATGTGATTGCCATACTTATATATTCTAATGCCTTAGTCTTATCTCCTAAATAGTTCTCATCTAATGAAAGCCCTTCGTAATCCAGTCCTTTTTTGGCTCCAATTGCAATAGATTTTAAATGGTCGTCAATGGCACCTTTATAATCACCTAATCCGGTTTTTATTCTAGCTCTCCAATAGTATCCTTCTTCTGTAGCACTATCCAGTTGAATTGCTTTTGTTTCATCTTTCATAGCCCTGTCATAATCGTTCAGGTAATAATAAGCTTCGCCTCTGCCTTCATAATCTTTTACAAGGTTATTACCTACTTCAAGTGATTTATTGAAATATTGAATTGCCCCTCTGTAGTCTTGCATGTCTGATTTAATAGTGGCAATCCAGTTTCTCACTTTTTTCAGGTCGGGGTTCAGTCGAAGGGCAGTCATTTCATCTCTTAATGCGCTGTCATCAACGTCAAGCTGGTATTCTGCCGAACCTTTACCTTCAAAAGCAAGGCCATTGGTAGTATCTATTGAGGCAGCCATTCTGTAGTCTACCAATGCATTTTTATAATCTTTAGCCACAAATTCTAAATGGGCAGTTTCACAAAATTTATTGCTTTTGGTTGCTTTACTCCTAAAATCGCAAGAAGAAAAAATGGTTAAGGAAATAAGGATAGCCGCAGTTACATGAACGTATTTAGTGCTCATTATTCTGATTTTTAAATAGATGTATTATTTAGCTTTGTTTATCGGTAGCTAACATACCAATAATATCTTTACGATATTGTTTTTGAAAGCAAAATGTTAAAAAAATGGATTGAATACTTAAAATTCCGGGCTTATTTTTAAAGCTCCTTTCCTTCCCGTTCTTCGGTTATTTTTTTTAATGTAATAAGCTCCCTCATTTTGTCTTTTGCTTCGCCCGCAGGGCTTCCAAGGTAAGACTTACCTCCTTCGAGTGATTTACTCGGAGCCGATTGCCCCAACAGAACAGCACCTTTACCAATATGTATATTGCTTGGAATACCAACTTGTCCCCATAGTGTAACGCCATCTTCCAATTCCACGCACCCTGCAATACCAACTTGTGCAGCTATAAGACACATTTTACCTATACGTGTATCATGTCCTACATGCACATGATTGTCTAATTTGCTTCCTGCTCCAATAATTGTTTTGTCGGATACACCACGATCGATGGTACACATGGCACCCAGGTCAACGTCATCTTCAATAACTACAACTCCACAGGAAAGCATCCTATCAAAATAGGTAGGTCTCTTTTTATAATAGAAGGCATCGGCACCTAAAACAGTTCCTGAATGTATTGTTACACGGTTGCCAATAATGCATTCATCGTAAATAGTTACATTAGGATGTATTAAGCAATCATCTCCTATTACCACATTTTTACCGATAAATACGCCCGGCATAATGACCGTATTCTTCCCGATTTTTGCAGAAGTATCCGTCATTTCCTTTTGCGAGAAATTTTCAGGATGAAAATGTTTTATTAATTTATTATAAGCACTGAATGGGTCATCAGAAAACAACAATGCTTTGCCTATAGGGCAGGCTACTTTCTTGTTAATGATTACGGTTGTAGCATTCGATTGAAGTGCTTTGTCATAATATTTAGGATGATCCACAAAAACAATATCACCTTTCTCAACCCGGTGAATTTCGTTTAGACCCGTGATTAAATGTTCTGGGTTGCCGTCAAACTCTGCTCCAATAATGGTTGCAATTTGCTTAAGCGTTTGAGGCGGATTAATTTTCATGGCCTCAAAGATACAGATTAAATGAGTTTATCAAGTTCAGAAAGTAAACAACTTAGTTGCTTTTCATGGCAAAAAATAAGAATTTTCTGCTTTACAAACTCGCCCTGAACTGTTTGGACCATTCAATTGCTTCATCTAAATCCTCAAACACCTTGGTAGGCACAGGTAGTTTATTCGTTCCGATAAAAAAATTGATTGCAAGTTTACCTTGCGATTGTTCTACCACAAAGGCTCTTGAGATGACATATTTCGAGCCCTCTCCTGCAAGATACCCTCTGGCTCCCTTGTCTAATGAAAGCAAGTCTTTACCGAATATTATGCAAGGATATGCCCTTCCTTCGGTATAGGCTTGTCTTTTAGCAACATAACTTTTTATAATCTCTTCGGTGTAAACAGAACGTTCGCCTCTTTCAATAAACAAAATCCCGTCTTTAATTTCATAGGTCACCTGACCTGTTACAAGCGGAGGTTTATTATTTACTGATTCCATAACTTTCAGGGGTATAAATGCTACCAATATAAGAAAATAATAAGTTTAAGTTTTGATATTGATTTTACTATCCAAAAAATTGAGTTGTACCTTTTGCTACTATGTTTAATTACTTATGGGAGTTTTATATTACACGCGGTTCGGAAATATCAACCATATAAATATCATATTATACTAATAACCAACATGTTGATTATATTTATTTACACTATCTTAAAATCATGAAAAGTGTAAAAAAGTGTAAAATAAAAATTAGTGGCTATTTCATTTATTTGCCTTTTTCTAAAAGATTATTCATGGTAAGGCGCAATACAATCAAAATTGGCTATTTTTGCGGCGGGTAAGCCTTATACGACCAGCTCCTGCATAACTCCCCCAGGTTCGGAAGAAAGCAAGGGTACCGTGGTTGAGCGGTGCGATGTAATTAGCTTACCCTTTTTTATTTCAGGGTTTTACAAATGCGTAAACATACCAAGATGAACCTATAAAAGTTAATCCTGATAAATCCTAAATGTTTAAAGAGATTTTACTTATCGAACGGAGTAATAACCTTTACCACCTCTATTTCGAACAATAAAGGAGTGTATGGTTTAATGTCTTTTCCGGCTGCGTAAGGTCCATAACCAACAGCAGATGGAAGTAATATTTTCACTTTCTCACCTTCATGCATTGTACTTAGAACCTCAATCCAGCCTCTTATTACCTGTGCATTGTGTTTAAACAAAATTTTAAGTGTTGTTTTACCACCATCACCACGGTCAGACTGATCAAATACAGTTCCATCGAGCAACATTCCTTTATATTTTATTTCCAATGAATCGCCCTCATTAATAGCTTTTACGGCAGTCCCGCTACGCTCAAGTATATAAAGGCTATCGATAGGTGTTGGCTTTACTTTTAAATGATTGTCACTTAAATATTTTTGGATTGAACCTGCTTCCGAATTTTGAATTTTCTTCATTTCAGTTCTGCGCTTTTCAATAATGGAATATTGCTCGTCTTTTAACTGTTGAATCGTTTGAAACTTGACCAACTTAATATAGAACTTGAGTGACGAACCTGCCTTAACAAAGGTAGGAAGAGATTTTAACTTGAACGCTTTGAGGTAAATTGAATCGGCACTAACTAAAAAACTGGCACTGTCGCCGGCTGCCATCATCATAATTCCCTGTTCCAGGCAACCTTTAAAACTCACCTGCATTGTAAGTGGTATGATGCTTGTAGAGTCGGTACGTCCACCAGCACGGGAATCAAACAGCAAAGAATCATCTGCTCTTTTATAAACGATGCGAACAAAAGCAATATCACCTGAAGCAGCTTTTGCTCCATTTTTATCATGCTTAAAAAAGCAATATTTTAAGCCTGTTGCCGGGTCTGTTTTGTAATCATTTTTTACCCCGCCTGCTTTGCAGTTAACTATTCCAAATGCAATAAATGCAATGAATAAAACAAGTTTAGAATAATTATGCATAATACTTATGTTTAGTTGGATTTAATATAAACCATTTCCATTTCAAAAATTAATGGAGTATATGGTTGAATAGGACCCATTCCCTGCGCCCCATAACCCATATCTGAAGGAATTAATACAGTTACTTTTTGGCCTTCATGCATTTTGCCGAGTACACTTATCCATCCTTTTATCAAATTCATGTTCTGCGAAAACTGCAATTTAAATATCTCGTTACCAGGACCATGATTGGAAGAAGCATCGAATACTTTTCCGTCTAAATATGTTCCCTTATACTTCACCCCGATCGAATCCCCATCTTTCACTCCTTTTCCTGAAGCGGCTGTTGTTTGGAGATAGTAAATACCATCTGCATCGGGTTGAACATTTAAATTGTTCTTTTTAAGATAATCTGCGATTACTGTAGGTTCTTGTCCTTTCATAGCCATAGCTTTTTCTGATCTTTTTTGAATTTCTGCCTGTTTTGAAGCATTCATTTCTGCTTCTGTCATGAAGTTTACCAACTTAACATTAAATGTATACCATGTTGTTTGGGTAACAAAAGGAGGTAACTTATCCGGGGCACAACGGAAAGTTTTAAGAAATAATGAGTCACCATTTACACGAATAACAGCACTGTCGCCTTTAGCCATCATCAAAATACCCTGTTCCAAACAGCCCTTAAAACTTTTTACAAGCTTAAGTGGAATAACTCCGTTTGAATCTCCGCCTCTTTTACGTGTATCAAGAAAAATGGAATCGGCATCGCCTTTCATGGTTTTGCCGTTCCATGTCATTATTATGTTGCCATAATTTCCTTCTTGCGGTTTAGCACCCGTTTTATCATGTTTAATAAAACGATATTGAACACCGGTTACGGGGTCGGTAATAAAAGCTTTAGTTTGTGGTTTCTTCTTCTGGGCACTAACAGTTATTACTGTAGACACCCCTATTAATACCGCTAAAACTTTAATCCCTTTCAAAATCTGTTGTATTAAGTGGTGATTACTTGTTCGATTTAACGCTCAACATTTCCATTTCAAACATCAATGGAGTAAATGGTTGAATTGGGCCCATTCCTCTGTCGCCATAACCTAATGCAGATGGGATAATAACTTTAATTTTATCTCCTTCATGCATTTTTCCGATAATTTTGATCCAACCCTGAATAACTTGGGCATTCTTTTCATACACTATTCTATAAGGTGCAGTTCCAGGATCAAAAATTCGTCCGTCAAGGAACATTCCTTTGTATTTAACTGCTACTGAATCTCCTTCTTTTACTTCCTTACCTTTACCTTTTTTCGACTCAAGGTAATAGATGCTATCTTCAGTTGGTTTTACATTTTCATATTTATTAGCTTTCAAATAGTCGGCAATAATGCTTGGCTCCATCGCTTTGCGAACCATCTTTTGCTGTTCATATTTCGCCCTTTGTTTCATGCTTTCTTCCATAATATCCTTACGGGACATTAAACTGATGAGCTTAATGTGGAAAGTGTAAACGGTAGTTGGTGTTACACCTGGAGGAATCGGATAGTGGAAAAATTTCAGATATAATGAATCTGCATTGACCTGGAATTCAGCACTGTCGCCGGGAGACATCATTAAGATACCTTCTTCCAGACATGCGTGATAGGTTTTTTGCAATGATAACGTAATTGCACCGGTAGAGTCGCCTCTTTTGTGAGAATCGAATAATGTGGTATCCTGTCCCGTTTTTGATTTACCTGTAAAAACAAGTATAACCTTAGCTGCTCCAGAATCAGTTCCTTTCACACCGTTTTCATCGTGTTTTAAAAAACGATAAATAACTCCGGTTTTTGAATCTGTTTGCCAGTCTCCATTATGTTTACAAGAGGTAATAAATGCAACTGATGCAATTGCTAAAATGAATAATTTGATTGTCCTTGTTCTCATTCGAACTTTATAGTTTTAGTTATTTTTTCAGGGTCTGTTTTACTTTTATCATTGTTACCTCGTAAACCAAGGTTGTATAAGGTGGAACAATACCGCTGGAGGACCCTTTTTCTCCAAAAGCGGACTGCGAAGGTATAATAATTTTCGCTACATCACCCTCTCTCATCTTTTTTATGCCATTTTCCAGCCCGGTAATCACTTGTCCCGAATCTCCGATTGTAAAGTCCAGCGGGTCATTCAGGGGTATTGAGTCAAATGTTTTGTGATTTATAAAATATCCTCTGTATGCTATACTTACCCGGCTTCCTCCTACTGCATAGGGTCCATCTCCTTTGGTAATGGTTATCAGGTAAATATCTCCCCTTTTATCGGAATCGGGAATTTTGCCGGAAGTAACATATTTTGCAAGTTCAATTTGCTCCTGCATTTCTTTGTCTTTTCCAAGTAATGAATACTGCCTTAGCTTATTCATCAGCATGCCCGAATCAAGAATTGCAGAAATGCGAACGTTTACTTTAACCATGCTATCTGTTGCTAAATACTGGGGATTGAATCCGGAACCAAAAAGCAACTCTTTTTTCATAATAAAGTTTATGCTGTCTCCTTCGTTTGATTTTAAGAGTAGCTTTTTATAACTATTGCTTTTTTCAAGTGAATCGTAGGAAACAAGAATGGTAAATGGAAACCATTGCCCACGTGAATCCCAAAAAACGGAATCATTCATTCGGGAGTAATTCACATAAAGCTCCATTGTTTCGCCGAGTGCTATCCTCCTTTGCTTTACTCCTATATCAGAGTACTTGTAAAATATGGAATTGTTAAGAGACTTATATCCTTTGTAGGGGCTTGGCATTTTTTTAAAATTACAGGAAAAAATACCAACGATAATTGCTGGAAAAAATATTTTTTTCAGCATATTATTCGTCCTTTTTAGGAATGACGTAAAATTCGTCAAGATCCACAGAAACATCATTTGAAAACCACCCGGAAAGCTTTATGGTTTGCCATTCGGTAGTTGGTGTAATTCTCATTGGCGGTACTATGCTGTCCTGAGGACCGTGATAAAAAAGTTTAATGGGCATCGCAAAACCTTTCACAGCACTATCCCACCGATAGGTGAGCATTGCTCCTTCCATTGGGATAAATTTTACTTTATATTCAAAAATGGGTGGTTTTGCCTGATGCAAATATTCATTAAAAAATGGAGCATAATCTTTGCCCGACTTTTTATTGATGTAATTTATTACTTCTTCTGTATTTGTACTTGCATATTTAAACTTATCCTGAAGTCCTTGAAGGATGGAGAAAAAGAGAGCATCATCATTCAGCACGTGACGGAAAGTTTGTAACATCCAGGTACCTTTAAAATACATATCGTCGTCGTTATCGGTACCCTGAAAATTTACATTATAGGGTCCGATAATTGGATAGGTGTTGCCAATCCTTTTTTCTTGCCCATGCAAATATTTTACAGATGTTTTATAGTCTTGTGTGCATTCAATATACAATGCCTCCGCATATGTTGCGAATGCCTCATGGAGCCACATATCCGCCGGATCGGAACAGCTTAAACTGTTTCCCCACCATTCATGAGCAGTTTCATGAATGATGATAAAATCAAACCCGAATTGATTGTTTTTATAATGGTTGCCATATTCTACGCAACTCTGGTGTTCCATTCCCCAGTAATCAGCTTCCACCAGCTTGTATCCGTCTTTGTAAAATGGATATTTCCCAAAAAACTTTTCATAACAAGCCATCATGGGTTTTACCTGTTCAAATTGTTTACGGGCTTTTTCTTTGTTATAACTCAGCACGTAATAATCCAGTGTAAGGGTATCTTTTCCACTTAAATAATAATCTGAAATATGGGAATAATCGGCAATGTTCAACGTAATATCATAATTGATAATTGGAACTGAAACAAACCATGAGAAACTAGTGTAGCCATTGTTAAGATTTTTTTGAGACCGAAGCCTTCCGTTTGAGATACATTGTAGCCCTGTTGGAACATCAAAGGTCATTCGCATACTATCCGGTTTATTGGAAATATGATCTTTACAAGGCCACCAGAGTGATGCTCCTGTAAGTTCACATGCTACACCAATCCATTGCTTACCTAATGAATCTGTCGACCAAACAAAACCTCCATCCCAGGGTGGTCGTTTTGCGACTCGCGGTTTGCCGTGGTAATAAATTGTAATGGAATCCTTTTGGCCAATAATGTACTTATCTTTATCCAGAGGAATAATAGGTTCACGATACCCTCCAATCCTTGTATTTGTAAAGCGGGGTTTATGCGCAAAATCAATAAATACAGCATTACTGTCATGCCAATATTTAAGGCTGATATTATGCCATATTATACTATCAATATCCATATTCCGAAACAGGTCCACTTGCATTCTGTCAAAATCTTTAACCGCTTTAAAGTAAATTGTATTGTACCCCGAAATAGATTTATCATCGGGATTAATTTTCAAATGCAAATCGTAAAAATAAACATCGTAGCAAGACCTTTCAGGTGAAAGGGTTCCTCTCAACGAATCAGCATGTGTGAATACAGGATACTTTTGTGCAAAGCACCCTATTGCTGTTAAAAGAAAAATAAAAACTCCTACAATTCTTTTCGCCATGATGTAATAATGGCAAAAATAAAATTATTAAGGAAATGGAGCAAAGTGGAGCTGCTGTTGTTTTTGTTAAATTCGTAATATTACGCTTTGAAGGTTTCCATTTTTATACAAAAAAGAGGCCCCGTTACCAGCGGAGCCTCAAACATACCAATCTTCATTTCATTCATCATGTACCATTGCTAAGAGAAAAATGGAACCCTGTTACCAGCAGGGTTCCTAACATTTATTAACATGCACACATCTATCATCAAGAACCGCTTTTAAGATTAAATGGGATAATAACTTTAATGCTAACGTTTCTACCCATGTTGAATACGCCCACTCTATTTGTGGAATAGTTAATTGGCAAATATTTAAACCTGCTCATATAATCCATATAACCTGCGTCAAGCAGGTTGTTACACATAATGTAGAGTTCGCAAAACTTCTTGCCGCTAGCCATCAAATCACCACCAATTCCGGCATTCAGCAAGGTATAGCCTGCCTGCGCAGCCTTACTAACCGAATATTCCGGATTTGCAGTGGTTAAACCGCTGTACTGTGCATACTGTTGGTATACATGGTTTTGCTGTGCAACATTTAAAACTCCAACTTTTATGTAGGCATTATGAATACCCTTTCCGATATTCTTAATGTGGAATTTTACACCAGCGGTTATTCTCATAGGCGGAACGAAAGGTAAATATTGAATAGAATCCGGAACATTTTTCAAGCTACCATCAACATAACTTAATGTGGCATTAAAATCAATCCAAGGTAAAGCAGAAGGGTGAATATCCAAAGACAATTCGCCTCCAGTCAACTTGGCATCGGTTTGTTCATATTTGTATACCGGGCTTGGGCCGAAAATTAAGGAAAGTGAACTGTTCAGGGAATCACCACCCAATACACTTTGCAATCCTTGTGCATAAATAAAGTCATTGATATCGTTCATAAATGCATCAGCTTCAAAAGTTACATCCTTTGAATTAATACCAAATGCAAAGTCTTCTTCAAGGCTTGTTTCAGGCTTCAAAGTATGATCACCAAGTTCAAAAACTACTGTTCCGTCGTGAACTCCGTTAGCTCCACATTCGGCCACATTCGGGGCTCTCCAGCCTCTGGCAACATTCGCCTTTACATAAATATTTTTGGTAATATCATAAGTTGCTCCAATGCTTCCGGACACACCACTGTACGTGGTTGTAAAGCCTGAAAACTCTTCGAAGGAGCCAGGTGAATTAGCATCAACGGGTGCTTGGGTTGCACTGTCAATCCAATGTTCAACACCATTAAAGGTGCGGGTATCATACCGTAATCCACCGCTGATATTCAGATTACCAATTTTTTCAGTAGCCACTGCAAATCCGCCTACCTGGAAATAATTATAATTCGGGATAAGCATTAATGTTCCTAAACTTTGGGAGTTTTGCGCAACTCCATTGGTTCCAACTGCAAAGTTAAATCCGCCCATTTGCGGCGATGAATAGCGAAGATCAAATGTTTCTCCGGTTGAGTAATAATAAATATCAGGTGTATCAGGCATGGTAGGATCGTTGGTTTCCTGGCGTTGATTTTCCTGCCATGAAAAGATTGCATTGATACGTCCGCTGCCAAGTGCTATACTATTATCCCAAACCAATTTGGTATGGCGGATGCGCTGATTAATTACCAATGGAGTATAGGAAGTTAATTGTTGTTTGGTAGGAAATTCATAAAAGGGTGCGCCTCCGTATACATTGGTATCGGCATAAGCTGTAGCTATCATTTGTTTACCAGTTGCTGAATCTCTGGTACCGTCAACAATACCGGTAGCCATATCAAAATAACTTGCATGAAGTTGTGAATAACCCCATTGCTTATGTATTCCAATAGTTCCGTCCATATTAAAATCGCTGAATTGTGAATTCAAAACATAACCGTCATACGGATTTTTATACGAATGAGCCATAATATTATCTACACGTGCGCTCCAAGAAATACCATGCATTGAAGTTCCTGCGAGATGGGCCATATTATTATACATTCCATTGTTAGACTGATAATTGAAAAGTACTTCACCTTTGGTTACTCCATTTGGAAGTGGTGCCTCAGGAATCAAGTTTAACACTCCCGAAATAGCATCGGAACCATAGGCCAACGAAGCAGGTCCTTTCAAAATTTCATACCTGTCTACTGCATCAGGGTCAGCTTCAATTCCAAATTCATCAAACCAAGGTTGGTCAATTTGCTCTACACCATCATTAATAGTTAAAACACGGTTATAACCTAGTCCGCGAATTACAGGCTTAGAGATGCTTGGCCCATTGAACATGGCCGATACTCCGGGAGCCAAAGTGGCAGCGTCAACCACGTTTGTAGCTGAGTTTTCTTTTAGGTCCTGGTGTGATATATCGGTTATGGAATAAGGGGTCTTCTGTAAATCGGTAGCTCTTGAATTTCCGGTTACTACTACTTCATCTTCTTCAACGGATGATAGAAGCAGTACAAAATCCTGCGACACCGCTCCTTCAATTTTCACGGTCATGCTCGTTTCTTTGTAACCGGTCATTTGCACTTGTATTACATATGTGCCTTTTGGCAAATTACCAATAGTATAAGCTCCGTCAGAACCTGTTTGGGCACCAACTTTAAGGTCCGGAATATAAACTACGGCACCCGGCAATGTGCTTTTACCGGCTGAATCGGTTACTTTTCCTGAAAGCGAATTCTGCGAGAATCCCGTTATACAGGTAAATAACATAATAATAAAGGAGACTAGTTTTAATTGTTTCATGATGATTTGATTGTTTTGGTTAAGACGTTGATCTCTATTGAAAAAATCAATAGAAATATTCCCGCGCCCCTGACATTGTTTAAATGCCCGGAACGAAAAATCTACCCTGACTATAAAAAGTCAGGACAGGTTAGCAGGTTGGCGGATGCCAGATATTATTGGTGGCTTGAAGAGGTTGCTTTTTATCAGCAACTACGGGCTGAATAAGCCCTGAGACAGTATAAATATTTACTTTAAAAACACTTAATGTGGTAAAATCCTTCTGGAAGGATGACATTACATTTTCAGCAGATTTTGCTCCTTTTCCTGATTGGTCAGGGTGAAATATTTCTTTTTCAAAATTATGCAAGGAGGATACCCATCCGGTTTCTTTATCATCGGAATATACAGTTAGAATGTAATTGTCTCCAGATTTCTGAATGTTGTTAACATCATACATTTCATTGTTGTATGAAAACTCTTTATTGTCCTCTGTCCAATTTAAAGCGTTATAGTCTGCTGTTGAAAGCACAATTTTTTGGGTTGAAGATTTTTTTTCAACCATGCTTTCTTTAGCCTGTTCTTTGGCCAATAAAATACCTAAGGAATACATTAAACGATAACCGGCAACGTAGTGAAACATTGCTATTAGCATAATGAAGGCTGTTGCCCTGACAAAAATATTAAACCGCGATCTTACTAACATGATACCGCAAATGTATAAAGTTTTTCAATAAACAACATAAAAATAAAAGCCCCAACATTGCTATTGGGGCTTTTCGTAGAATCCAAACGTCCTATTATTTTTGAATAACCAGTTTGCCATTGCCTAAAATTGAGCCTGATTCGCTTAACACCCTATAAAAATAGATACCAGCGGATTGAGAGCTCAAATCCAGTTGATTTTTCGAACCTGCAAGCAATTTATTCATAACCTGCTGGCCTACCATATTATAAACTTCTACGGTTGATTTATCAATTTGGATTGATGATTCAATTGTGAACACACCATTATTCGGATTAGGATAGATGGATATTGCATTAGCAACAACCGGAGTTGTTGTTTGCACATCAGTTGGGATGCAAGGCAGGGTGAACAAAGTAGGATTAGAAGCAAAACCGTTTGCTGTTACAACCAATGAATAAGTTCCATTCGGCATAGTTGGAATTGTAAAGTAAGCGGTGTCTTCCAAACTGTCGGTCATTACTGCGCCAATACGGTTCCAGTTGGTAGTTTTTGCATAATACACATTGGTTCCATTGGTAAGGCGAATAACAGGGTAATTGGTTGAATTTTGAGCATCATCGCCATAACCGGTACCTTCCGAAATTCCATTAAATAATTTACCTGTGATTTTATAGGTTACACAATTCGAAGTTGTAACACTATTAATTGTTGGCTTGCCTGCGGCAATTGGCCAGCTGCCCGGAGTATAAATAAAGTATTGTTTAGGACTTGAAATTGCAGCACAACCCATAAGCACGGTTCCATCAGGAAGATCGAGGAATGAATTGTTCTGTGAGATAGAACCTGACAAATTATCCGAACCTATAGTTGGTATAGTTGCAGTTACTTGGGTAAAGGTATTAGCTACATAATCATATTCCAGAAAATAGGTGGGTGTATTGAAGGTGTTGCTGGAATTCGGAATAGGTGAAACAGCCAGTAATATATGCCCATTAACGAGCATAACACCCGGTGCATCCGGCATAGTTACATACTGTCCGCCAATTTTTGGGAAGTTAGCAGCAGCTGTCCAGGTACCTTTGGTTGTATGTTTTCCGGTTGGAGTATATATTGCATTGTATTGCGTAGCACCAAAGAAAATAGCTTTACCATTTGGCAATAAAAATGCTGGTCCTGCCTCGTAGCCATATTGATCATATATATTGCTTGGGGTCATATTATCTACAAGCCAGGTGTTCGTTTGGGGAATATACCTGCAAGATGAATCCTGGGATGGATTGTTCGGATAAGGCATACCAACTGTTAAAACAGTGCTGTCCGGTAATTTAACCCATGAAGCCTCATCATGATTTTGAGGTTCTGCATTTTCATTAATATAATTTAAGGTTGTTGGGTTCCATTGCAAAATACTGTTGCATGGTTGTCCGCCATTGGCACCAATTTCAGGGCCTTCAAGTACGTTTCCGTTGTAAAGAATTTCAGAGGGTGCATCATATATATTCCAGTTTGTCGGAATATTACCACAGATGGTCCAGGTATTGGCTACCGGATCATATACTTCACCATAATATCCTCCGTTCCCATACTCCCCACCTGCCACATAAACTTTACCACTTGGCAATACTTGCGATGAAAAGGCAAAACGGTCGTTGATCATATTTTTAATAGATGTCCAGGTTCCATTAACATAACTTCCATGAATATCCGGGGTAAGTTTATCCCAGCCAGTTCCATAACCTGCACCAGATGTGTTGCTGCAAATAACGGTTCCATCGGTAAGTAATAACATAACCCCTTGATTGTCGTGCGGGGCCAAATTTGTTAATGCGGTCCAGGTTCCGGTTTGCGCATTCGTAATGCTGAATACAGCAGAAGAGAGGGTTAAAAATGAAATACCAAGTAATTTTTTCATGGAGGTGTGAATTTTTACTGCGTAAATAAAGATGCAGTGAAAGAG
>CAIPDV010000025.1 GCA_903863935.1 uncultured Bacteroidota bacterium | reverse complement strand
ATTTTGAAATGAAAGATAGTCATGTTTGCTATATCGCCCAACCGTTCTGAGAATTATCTTAGAAACTGAACTAAGGCTATTTCAGGACTGGCATCCCCTAAAACCTTTTATTACTTGAATATCTTGGATCAGTTTCGATAAGTCCACCTTGAAGTCTACTTACCGAACCTATTGCAAAATTCCAATTATTGCTCTTGGGAAATTCCCAATCCCAGACCTGCTATAAAATCCTTTTTAAATCTCATTTTGCAATAGCAGGACAAGTATAATAACCGACGAACAGAGCCATCAAAAGCAAAATACCAGTAACCAACAAAAAGGGATGCTCTTTACGACGGAAATGCGTATAAAATGCACCCACCATTAATATGGCTATGCCACTGGCTGCAATTGAGGTCAGGTAATGTCCATGATGCAAAAGTTTAGGCACTATAACGCTAATACCACACAATACCTCCAATCCGCCAATAATTTTAATATTTGAAGCTGAAAAATCCCCAGCCCAGGCACCACCACTGGCAATTACTTTTTCCTTAGGTTGAAATAGTTTCATCGCGCCAGCCATTAAAAATGCGAAAGCCAAAAGGCCCTGAATAATCCATATTGCTGTGTTCATCTTATATACTATTTTTAGTTTACTTACAAAGGTAAAATATCATTTAAGCTATCAAACTATTTCGGGGAACCCTTAAAGAAAGAACACTTCCCGGCCAAATTTTTTGCCGGTAATTTCATTATTTGCGTACACCATATTACCGTTTACAAATGTATTGGTCACCCTGGACCTGAATCTTTGCCCTTCAAGTGGCGACCAATTGCATTTGTAAAGTATATTATCCTTGCTAACAGTCCAGGGCAAATTAGTATCCACTATTGCCAGATCAGCGAAGTAGCCTGCTTTAATATAACCCCGCTTTTCTATCTGAAATAAATTGGCCGGATTATGACACATTTTTTCGACCAACTTTTCAATACTTATCCGGCCATCTAAATAAAACTCAATCATTGCAGTTAGCGAATGTTGAACCATCGGTATACCCGAAGGGCATTTAGAATAAGTTTGCAATTTTTCGGTTAATGTATGAGGTGCATGATCGGTGGAAATAATATCATTCCGATCATCGTTAACCGCAGCCAATAGGCTTGCCTGAATATTAGAAGATTTAATAGAGGGGTTGCATTTTATCAGGCCCCCTAACTTTTCATAATCCTCAGTGGAAAACCAAAGGTGAGGTATGCATACTTCGGCAGTAATTTGCTTGGTTCTTACATTTTTATTGGAATCGAGGAGGCTTAGTTCAGAATTCGTTGACAGGTGCAGCAGGTGAAGACGAGCTCCTGTGCGCCGGGCCAGAGAAACCGCCCTTACTGTTGAGAGGAAGCAAGCCAATTCGCTCCTTATCTCGGCATGAGCATTAAAAGGAATATGCTCGCCAAAACGTTTTGTAAAGCCATCCAAGTTATCATGGATCACATCTTCATGCTCTGAGTGTATGGCAATTAACCCCTTGTAACCTGAAAACAGCTTTTCCATAGTTTCAGGAGATTCGCTGAGCATCAAATTTGCCCCTGACATGTATAAACCATCATCAGTAATACAAAAACAATCGTTGGGATTAAGATTAAGAACGTAATCCAGGTTTTTGTGACAAACGCCCATATAAAATCCATAGTTGGCTATTGAATTTTGAGAAGCGATTTTATTTTTT
>CAIPDV010000024.1 GCA_903863935.1 uncultured Bacteroidota bacterium | reverse complement strand
TTTTTAAGAAAGCGCTTTTTGGTGATTTATCTTTGTGGTGTAGTTGACAGTGGTCAGTAGTCAGTTGTCAGATATGGCTTACTATTTACCATTAATAACTACCAAATAACTTCCGGTAACTGACTACTGACTACTGATGACTGACTACTTTCTATTGCTTAGCATTGCAAAAAGCAATAGAATATTTTTCAATATATTTTAAATCAATTAGTTGCAAAATCAGGTTTTGTTGCATTTCATTGCAAAAGCATTGCTTTTTTATTGCAAAATCTATTGCTCTTTTTACGCGTTTTACCCCCTATGGATAGAAACAGGTTGTATCAGCACAGAAGTATAAAGTGAAAAGTTATGGGCAAAGATATTTCGCTTCACTCAATATGACAAAGGCAGGCGACGGGGTAAGATGGCTTCGCAGAGCCTCGCCATGACGCAGTGATTCCTAATTAGAAACCGCTTTTCCCTTCATAACCAACCTTCCCGGATACACCAGCAGAGCCTGTTCCAGGCAGTTGATAGCATTTTTAAGGTCGGTGGTATTAAGTACATACGCAATACGGACTTCATTTTTGCCTTGTCCTTTAGTAGAATAAAATCCGCTGGCAGGAGCAAGCATAACCGTTTCGCCTTTGTATTCAAAACCTTCGAGCAGCCATTGGCAAAAGGTATCAGCATCATCAATAGGCAGCGAAGCAAAACAATAGAAAGCCCCTTTAGGATTAGGGCAAAATACACCGTCAATTTTATTGAGCATATCCACTACCAAATTTCTGCGGGAAACATATTCTGCTTCTACTTCTTTAAAATAAGCATCTGGAGTATTAATGGCTGCTTCACCTGCTACTTGCCCCACTGTTGGCGGACTTAAGCGGGCCTGGGCAAATTTCATAGCAGTATCCAATACGTGTTTGTTGCGGGTAATAAGTGCGCCAATCCTGAGTCCGCATGCACTATAACGCTTGGAAACGGAGTCGAGCATAATTACGTTATCTCCCACGCCTTTCAACCTCATAGCGGAAAAATGTTCGTGACCATCATAGCAAAACTCACGGTAAACCTCATCTACCAAAAAGAACAGATCATGCTCTTTAACAAGCGCACCCAAATGCTCAATTTCGGCACGGGAATAGAGGTAACCCGTCGGGTTGTTGGGGTTACATAT
Organism: uncultured Bacteroidota bacterium; assembly: GCA_903863935.1. GTDB lineage: Bacteria > Bacteroidota > Bacteroidia > JABEUT01 > JABEUT01 > JABEUT01. The sequence goes on along the minus strand of CAIPDV010000024.1, from coordinate 12,003 downwards.
CATGATACCCTTAGTCTTTGGGGTAATCAATTTTTCAAACTCGCTGATAGGAGGCAGTGCAAATCCGGTTTTAATGTCAGATGTAATTGGTTTTACGGTAACACCCGCAGCACATCCAAAGCCATTGTAGTTGGCATAGAAAGGCTCGGGTACAATAATTTCATCGCCCTCGTTAAAGCAGGTCATCATGGCTATCTCAATGGCTTCGGAGCCACCGGTTGTGATCATTATTTCGGTATAATCCAAGTCTATCTGGTATTTTTTATAATAGTCCACCAGCTTACGGCGGTAGCTTTCAATCCCTGCACTGTGGGTATATTCAATAATAGGATAAGGGAAATTTTTAATGGCATTGAGCATGGTATCCGGCGTTTTAATGTCTGGTTGGCCAATGTTCAGGTGGTATACTTTACGGCCTTGTTTCTTGGCTTTTTCGGCATAAGGAACTAATTTACGGATAGGGGAGGCAGGCATCTGGCCGCCTTTAATGGATATCTTTGGCATAGTGCAGTAAGATTTGGGTGCAAATTTGCGAAAAATAAGGGAATTATAAGAGAAGTATGAACTATAAACTATGAACTATGCCCAAACCATTTTTTCGTTTATAGTTCATTGTTCATAGTTCATCGTTGAAACGAATATTATATTTGATGCAAAAATAAACTGGTTCAATGAGCAATTCTTCAGCATGGATAAATGCAAACGGCAAAGCCATTTTCTGGTGGGTAGTCCTGCTGCTACTTATTTATTTCCCCATATTTATGGACTTGGGTGACCTTGCCATGCGCACCTGGGATGAACCCAGAATGGCCTTAAATGCTTTCGAAATTACCAAAGACCATAACTGGATTGTGACCCATTATAATGGCCAGATAGAGTTGTGGAATACTAAACCTCCATTGATGATGTGGATTCAGGCTTTACTGATAAAAATAATGGGGGCGAGTGAACTTACCATCCGTTTACCTTCTGCTATTAGTGCAGCTCTTACATGCATAATGCTTGTGATATTTTCACAAAAATTCCTCAAAAGTTTTTGGACCGGATTTGCAGCCGCATTGGTCCTTGTAACTACAAGAGGCTACATTGGCATACATAGTGCACGCACCGGAGACTATGACCCGATTGTAACTATGTTCTGTACCTTATACGCGCTTTCATTTTTCAGCTATACCGAAACACATAAGAACAAATATCTGGCCATAACATTTGTTGGGCTGGCCTTAGCCTTGTTTACCAAAGGAATTGCGGGTGCTTTTTTCCTGCCGGCTTTATTTATTTATGCATTGATAAAAAAACAGGTTCTGCCATTGCTTAAAAACTATCGCTTCTATCTTTTTCTTATTCTTTCCCTGGTACCAATTTTGGGATATTATTTTTGGCGTGAACAATTAAATCCCGGATATATGCACGCCGTATGGGAAAATGAACTGGGTGGCAGATACCTTTCAACCATTGAAGAACATAAAGAGGTTTTTTGGTATTATATTAATAATTTAATTGATTGGCGATACAGTTACTGGCTTGTTTTCATTGCTCCCGGCATAGCGTTAGGCCTTACAAACAAAGACCAAAAGATGAAAAATATTACCCTGTATCTATCAATCATTATCCTGTTTTTTGTGCTTTTACTTTCCAGTGCAAAAACAAAATTATTCTGGTATGATATACCGCTGTACCCTCTGTTTGCAATTATTATCGGGAATATGTTTAAAATTCTTTACGGTTATATGAAGGACTATAAGGAGAGCAACCCCAAGGTATATGCTGCACTTAAATACGGAGGCTTAATTCCAATGTTCATTTATCCGTATAGTGCTATTATTCGCAGCTCCTATAAGCCTGTTGAAACGAATGATTTTGACAGCACGTATTACCGGATTGAATATTATATGCAGAAAGCGGAACGGGGACAAAAAAACCTCGATAATTATACCCTTTGTTATGACCAATATGAAGCCGCTGAGTTGTTCTATATCGACATACTAAGTGACATGGGGCAACATGTTAAATGGGTTAAGAAAACAGATTTCATGCCGGGTGAAAATGTAATTGTTTGTGAACCGCAAACCGAAGACAGTCTGAAAATAAAATATACATACCAGCTAATTGATTCAGACCATACTGTGAAAGCATATCATATTCTGGATAAAAGGAAGAAATAAGAATCAGGTTTTAAGAAGACTGGTATTTTTGTCTTTCTAAAACCTGCACAATGAAAAAAGTCATCTTTACTATTCTGTTTCTTATACTCTCCAATACTTTTATGACCTTTGCCTGGTATGGACATTTAAAATTTAAAACCATGAAAGGATGGGAGAACCTGCCGCTTTTCGCGGTGATTGGTATAAGCTGGGGAATTGCCTTTTTCGAGTATTGTTTCCAGGTGCCTGCCAACCGGATTGGTTTTGATGGTAACGGAGGGCCTTTTACATTGTTGCAGTTGAAAGTGATTCAGGAGGTAATAACGCTTTCGGTATTTGTTTTATTTTCAACAGTGGTTTTCAAAACCAATGTTCTGCAACTGCATCACATTGCAGGCTTCGGGTGTTTGATACTGGCTGTTTATTTACTTTTTAAGTAAACAGTAATTTCACTTATCACTTTTCATTCAGCAGATCGGGTCTCCGTTGTTTTGTTTTCTCAATACTTTGTTCGTGTCTCCATTCATCAATCTGTTTTTGGTTTCCGGAGAGTAATACATCAGGAACTTTCAAACCTTTATAATCAGCAGGGCGGGTATAAACCGGAGGAGCCAATAAATTATCTTGAAAGGAGTCGGATAGGGCAGAGGTCTCATCAGAAAGTACTCCTGGCAATAAACGAATTATGGTATCACAAAAAACAGCAGCGGGAAGTTCCCCACCGCTTAAAACATAATCGCCAATGGATATTTCTCTTGTAATATAAAGTTCGCGGACACGTTCATCCACGCCTTTGTAGTGTCCGCAAAGTAGTATGATATTATTGCAAAGAGAGAACGAGTTAGCCATTTGTTGGTTAAAGCATGTACCATCGGGAGTGAGGTAAATAATTTCATCATATTTTCTGGCTGCTTTTAAATCTTCAATACAATTGGCAATAGGTTCAATACTCATTACCATTCCGGCACCACCGCCAAAAGGGGCATCATCCACTTGTTTATAGCTGCCCAAACCATAATTACGGAGGTTGACAATATGTATCTCGGCCAACTTTTTTTCAATTGCACGTTTTACTATTGAGTGTTGGAACGGGCTCTCCAGTAAATCAGGGTGCAGGGTGATTATGTCTATGCGCATATTAACGCAAAATTAGGAATTAAAAATTAGGAACGGCGAAGCCATCATGAGTTCAAATGAATATAAGAAGGATTTACGAGTAATTAGGAATCTGGGGTCTTCACGTTTAATTCCTAATTAATTTTCATACTTTTGCCTCTATAATCACCACTTATGAGCGACATTCGTTACAACTGGACCAAAGAAGAAATAGCTGAGATATATAACACCCCATTGTTGGAGCTTGTTTACAAGGCTGCTACTATGCACCGTAAATATCATAACCCTTCGGAGGTACAAATCAGTTCACTTATTTCTATTAAGACCGGAGGCTGCCCCGAAGACTGTGCCTATTGCCCTCAGGCAGCACGTTATCAAACTGAAGTTAAGGTGCAGAAGTTGATGAGTGTAGATGAGGTTAGTGATATTGCAGATAAAGCCCGTACCATGGGCGCATCAAGGCTTTGCATGGGTGCTGCATGGAGAGAGGTAAGGGATAATAAAGATTTTGATAAAGTTCTTGATATGGTAAAAACCGTTAATGCCAAAGGAATGGAAGTCTGCGCGACCCTTGGCATGATTAACGAAGAACAAGCTAATAAACTGGCTGATGCAGGACTGTATGCCTACAACCATAATGTCGATACATCGGAAGAAAACTATAGTAATATTATTTCAACCCGTAAATACGAAGACAGGTTAAACACCCTCCATAATGTGCGCAAAGCAGGACTCACTATTTGTTCAGGAGGTATTATTGGAATGGGGGAATCGGTGAATGATCGCATAGGGATGCTCATTACGTTATCTCATTTAAATCCGCATCCAGAATCAGTGCCAATTAATGCGTTAGTGCCTGTTGAAGGGACCCCACTAGGTGACCAACCTATAGTAGAATCCTGGGAAATGATACGGATGATTGCTACCACTCGCCTTGTAATGCCTGACTCCGTTGTTAGGCTTTCTGCAGGGCGTGTTCAAATGAGCAGAGAAACACAAGCACTCTGCTTTTTAGCCGGAGCGAGTTCTATGTTTATGGGAGAGAAATTACTCACTACCCCTAACCCTGATGCCAACGAAGACAAAAAAATGTTTGATGATTTGGGATTGAAACCTAAACAAGCTTTTCAGCACCGCACTAAGAAAGAAAAGGCAGAAGTGTAACGCTTACCCCAAATCCGCCTAGGCGCGGACTTTGAATAGCGTGACTTTTAAGCCCCTTTAGGGGTTTGGGGTTGAAAGAACAAAAGATGCTTGGCATGATAACATACACAACACGAATCCTACGCTTTGCCGAAATGGGCGAAAAAACCGGTTGGATGTATATTGAAATTCCTGCTGATGTGGCTGAAAAAATAAATCCCGGAGTTAAAAAATCCTATCGTGTAAAAGGGAAATTCGATAATTACAAAATTGAAAAAGTGGCCGTCTTACCGATGGGCGAAGGAGCATTCATTATTCCCTTCAACGCTCAAATGCGAAAAGCTACAGGTAAGAAAAATGGAGCAACACTAAAGGTCTCGTTGGAATTGGATGAGCGCATCATACCAATTAACGCAGAACTTTTGGCTTGCCTTGCCGACGAACCAACTGCGTTGAAATATTTCAAAAGTCTTCCCAAATCTCATCAGGGTTATTTCTCCAAATGGATTGATACAGCAAAAACGGACTCCACCAAAGCCAAGCGCATTGCGGAAAGCGTGAATGGTTTATTAAAGCACAAAAACTTTGGAGATATGCTCAGGGAAAAAAATGGAGGGGATAATTATTACGCGAGATGGAGGGAAGGGAAAGATTAGTTACTCCAACACGTAAATCTCTCTGTGTCCGCCGGCAACACAATCCATATAGCCCTTCATAATCTCCATTAATTCAGGAGCAGGAGGCCCTGATCTCAATTGTTTAAAGAAACTGCCGATATCTTCTACTTCAGCTTCAAATACTACCGTCCAATAGGGGCCTGTTGCATCTGTCATCACTTTGGAGTTCTTCATCTCTCCCGATTTTTCAAAATGCGGCATGGCCGCCTTGAAAATCTTTATAAGTTCTTTTGCCTTTCCAGGCTTGGTGCTGAATACTTCTCTTACTAAATACATGGTTTATGAGGTATTGATTAGTTTATACAAATATAAAATTTATTTGTAAAGGGATAACACTGTATTTGTTAAATAAAAAAGGCACTTAAAAGCGCCTCATTAATAATTATTCATTTTTCACTTAAAAAAGCTTCTCCTCTTCTAAAAAGTGGGTATTGTAATCGCCTTTTAAAAACCTTGCGTTCTGCATAAGTTTAATATGGAAAGGAATGGTGGTTTTTATTCCTTCAATTACAAACTCATCTAATGCACGGTTCATTTTATGGATAACTTCTTCACGGGTTTGTGCTACGGTTATTAGCTTTGCAATCATCGAGTCGTAGTTCGGCGGAATAACATAACCTGCATAAACATGCGTATCTACACGGATACCATGGCCTCCCGGTACGTGGAAGTTTACAATCTTTCCCGGTGATGGGCGGAAATTGTTTTCAGGGTCTTCGGCATTAATACGGCATTCCATAGCATGCATCTGCGGGAAATAATTCTTACCGGAAATTTTAATTCCTGCCGCAATTTTTATCTGCTCGCAAATAAGGTCGTAGTTAATTACTTCTTCAGTTATCGGATGCTCCACTTGTATACGGGTGTTCATTTCCATAAAGTAGAAGTTGCGGTGCTTATCTACCAAAAACTCTACAGTTCCCACACCTTCATATTTAACAGCCGAAGCTGCTTTAATGGCAGCCTTACCCATTTTCTCGCGGAGCTTATCCGTCATGAATGGGGAAGGAGTTTCCTCCACTAACTTCTGGTGACGGCGTTGAATAGAGCAATCTCTTTCAGATAAGTGACATACTTTTCCGTATTGATCACCCGCAATTTGAATTTCAATATGGCGGGGTTCTTCCAAATATTTTTCCATATACATGCCATCGTTACCGAAAGCGTTTGCTGCTTCCTGGCGTGCCGATTCCCAGGCATGTTCTATTTCTTCTTCTTTCCAGATAACACGCATCCCTTTACCACCGCCTCCGGCCGTAGCTTTCATCATAACAGGGTAGCCGACTTTCTTGGCGGTTTTTTTAGCGTCATCCAAATCTTTAAGCAGGCCATCGGAACCGGGCACCACAGGAACCCCAGCTTTTTTCATGGTTTCTTTGGCGGTAGATTTGTCACCCATAGCCTCAATCATATTCGGACGAGCACCTATAAACTTAACCTTATGCTCGTCGCAAATATGCGAGAACTTGGCATTCTCCGAAAGGAAACCATAGCCCGGATGTATAGCATCGGAATTAGTTATTTCGGCAGCAGCAATAATATTGGGGATATTCAAATAGGAATCCTTACTGGCAGGTGGGCCTATACAAACAGCTTCATCGGCAAATCGCACCGGAAGACTGTCTTTATCGGCAGTCGAATAAACCGCCACCGTTTGTATTCCCATCTCTTTACAGGTACGTATAATACGCATGGCTATTTCGCCCCTGTTTGCTATTAAAATCTTTTTAAACACGTCTGTTAGTTATAAGTTATGAGTTATAAGTTATTATCCTTTGGCTTTCTTTGTTGTAATAATTGCGCTCCTGATCATTTTCAGTAAAGCTATTGCATCTCGGTTCATACTTTCAAATTCTTTTTTACTTATGAAATCAGTTGTCTCTAACAATTCCAACCAATAAATCGCTTCATCACATTCTTTCTGGGCTATGGCTAGTTTATGAATAAAATCAGGCTTGCTTTCTGCGTTTTGCGCCTCCCGAACCAATGCTCCTATTGCAGTTCCACTTCGTAATAGTTGCTTATTTAAAACATTTTCATGTTTATTCTCTAATATGTATTTATATAGACGGGTAACTCGAACAGCGAAATTAAAACTCTTGACTTTTAAAATAATTTCTTTTCCATCAGGCCTCATGGGTCATAACTTATAACTCATAACTTATAACTGATTACGAAGGATCAATCAGAAGTAAAGGTTGATCATATTCCACAGGAGAAGCATCATTCAGTAATACTTTCACCACTGTTCCTGACATTTCTGCTTCAATTTCATTGAACAGTTTCATGGCCTCGATTATGCAGATAACTTTCCCTTTTTCAATTTTATCACCAACGTTAATGAACGGTGCTTTATCCGGTCCCGATGAACGGTAGAAAGTACCAATCATGGGCGACTTAACAGTTACATATTTTGCATCGTCGGCAACCGGAGTAGCCGATTTTGAAGCAGGAGCTGCTTCAGCAACCGCAGCAGCTGGTTTTGCAGGTGCCTGTTGAACAACAACCTGAGGTTGTTGCTGAACCTCAACTATACGTTCAGCTGCTTTGTTGGTTTTAATAACCAGTTTAACATCTTTGGTTTCCAATTCCACTTCGCTTACGTTGGCCTTAGCAACAAAACGAATGAGTTCTTCTACTTCTTTTATAGTCATAATCAATATTGTTTATTCGTTCTTCAGGACAAATATACTTTTTTTAAGTTGTCAGTGGTCAGTAATCAGTTGTCAGTTAAAATTCCTAATTCCTAATTTTTAATTCCTAATTATTTAATACGCCCACTTCAGGTAAACAGCTCCCCATGTGAAACCTCCGCCAAATGCGGACAGTATAATATTATCTCCTTTCTTTAATTGCTTCTCATATTCCCACAAACATAATGGTAAGGTTCCCGCTGTGGTATTACCATACTTATGTATGTTTAACATTATTTTACTTTCTGGTAGTTCCATTCGGTCTGCCACAGCATTAATGATGCGTTTGTTAGCCTGATGAGGAACCAGCCATGCCACATCGTCAGCACCTAAGTTATTACGCTTCATCATTTCTACAGAAACGTCTGCCATTTCTCTAACCGCGAACTTGAATACTTGCTGCCCTTCCTGGTAAACAAAATGTTCCTGTTTGTCAACTGAATCATTTGTAGGAGGATTTGCGGAACCACCGGATTTTTGGTAAAGGTGTTTTCTTCCTGAACCATCTACCCTGCATACATAATCTATAATGCCGCTGCCATCTTCAGTTGGCTCTAAAAGCACAGCTCCGCAACCATCACCAAATATGATGCATGTGGTACGGTCCTGGTAATTAATAATGGAAGACATTTTATCTACACCTACTACCACTACTTTTTTATGTCTCCCACCTTGAATAAATTGAGCCCCTGTAACAAGGGCGAAAATAAATCCTGAACAAGCAGCATTGATATCATATCCCCAGGCATTCTTCGCTCCCACCTTATCACACACAATGTTAGCAGTAGCCGGGAAAATATAATCGCCGGTAACTGTCGCTACAATCAGCATGTCAATTTCAAGAGGGTCTATCTTGCGTTTTTCGCAAAGTCGTTTTACCGCTTCAGTTGCCATAACCGACGAGCCCTGATCTTTGCCTTTTAATATTCTTCTTTCTTTAATTCCTGTGCGCGAAGTGATCCACTCATCAGTGGTATCTACCATTTTTGCAAGTTCTTCATTCGTAAGAACAAAATCAGGTAGGTAGCCTTCAACGGCAGTTATTGCAGCAGTTATTGCCATGTATTTCCGATAAAAGCAGTTCTGATTTTTTCGGTTACGTTAGTATCAACCATGTTTTTACCTAGAAGAATAAGATTTTTGGTTGCTTCTTCATTTGAAATTCCATGGCCTACCAATACATTTGAATTGACTCCTAAAATAGGGGATCCTCCATATATTTCATAGTTGAACCTGTCGAAATACTCGTCTTTAATTTTTCTTCTCTTAATAAGTTTATAAAAAGCTTCAGCTTCTTTTAAAACCACATTTCCAACAAAACCTTCGCAAACAATCACATCTGCATGTCCGTCAAACAAGTCTCTTCCTTCAACATTACCAATAAAGTTAATTCCTTCATGGTTTTTCAAAAGCTGGTGGGTTGCCTGTGCAACAATATTCCCTTTTTCTTCCTCTTCGCCAATATTTAACAGGGCAACTTTCGGGTCGTCAATATTGCAAATATATTTTGTATAAACCTGACCAAGCAAGGCAAACTGGCAAAGCATTTCAGGGCGGCAATCGGCATTACTACCAACATCAAGCAATATCCCGGTTTTGCCATTTTCCATAGGAACCTGGGTTATAATGCAAGGGCGCAAAACTCCTTCTATGGCTTTAACACTGTAAAGAGCACCTACCATCATAGCACCTGTATTACCATTGCTGGCAAAAGCATCTATTTTCTTTTCTTTGAGATATTTAAACCCAAGACCAATACTGGAATTAGGTTTTTGAGAAACAGCACGTAACGGAGATTCTGCCATTTCAATAACTTCAGTTGTATGAACAATTTCAAAATGATCCGGACTTACCCCCTGTTCATTAAAGAATGGTAACATTTTATCCTTGTCACCAAAAAGAACAAGCGTATCTTCCTTGGGAAGAACATTCAAAGCTAGAATGGCTCCGCCAACGGTAGTTTTAGGGGCAAAATCCCCACCCATTATATCAAGTCCTAGTTTCATTTACTTTTTGAATGAAGCCCGCCCGGATGAACATACGTTCGGACAGGAATTAATAATAAAGAATTAAGAATGGAAGAGACGCTATAAAGATTCTTCATTCTTAGTTCTTTATTCTTCATTTATTGTTAGGCTGAAACTGTTTTTTCAACTACTTGCTTGCCTCTGTAAAACCCGCATTCAGGGCATACACGGTGGCTAAGAACCGGAGCTCCGCAATTGGAACAGGTGGTAGTTGTGGAAGCTGTTGCTTTATAGTTCGTCCTGCGTTTTCTTCCGCGGCTTTTGGAGTGTCTTCGTTTAGGATGTGGCATGGTTTATTGAATTATGAAGGTTGAATTAAGATTTTTGAATTGTTGGGGAATATATCGTTTGTTAATTATTTAATGGCTTTTCTTTCAGATGTTGAAGTAGTTTATTGGTATCTAATCTGTATTGTTCTTCGCTGCTGTTCTTTACTTCAAGGTTTTTTAATTTTTTTAAAGCTTCCGGATTACAATGCCTAACTCCGTCCTTATCCTCAGGATGGATTCGTTGCATGGGCAGCGAAAGTACAATATATTGGTAAATATACGGTGCAATATCAAAATCTACCTCATCTTTTCCCAATGATATCATATCATCTTCTTCGCTATGTACAATACTGTCGGTCTTTACTAATATCTTGCTATCCAGGTTTATATCCATGTCAAAATCATCCCCGCAACGATCGCAGGTAACATTGATTGTACCATAGATATGGAAGTTAACTGTAATGATAGCAGAGTTTTTATTGAAAGTTACATGTGCTTTAAGCTGACAATCATGTATTTCATCATAATTGTTATCGGTAAAAAGTCCCTTTTCCACTGAAAACAGATAGGAATGCTCACCCGGTTTTAGGACCGTAAATGGTATTATATAGCTGTTTATCTTCTTTTTCACCCTGTTTTTTGAAAAAAGTTTGGCAAAGATATGATTTTTTTGAAAATTAGGGGTGTTAAATTCTTAAAAGCCTATCGCAGCCCCCAAAATTGGCTAGATGTATAAATACAAGGTTAACTATCTCTGAATTAGAATAAATATTACTGCTTGGGTATTTCTTTTTGTTTTTATTCTTTACTTTGATTTTCTAATTCAGCGGGTGTCCGCACGAAAAGTTATTAAGCGCATAGGATGGATAGTTGTTATCCTATTTGTTTTGTTAAACATAATAAGTGCAATTCATGCCTATAAGTTCACCCATTTCACAACTGAAAATGTTAGGAAGACACCCAAACCTGAAAAGCTTACGTTTTCGGAAAAGGTAAAAACGTTATTCGCAGGTGTAAATAATCCAAGGCCGGTTGACAGTCTTTATCCTGAAGAGAAATTTATTGATGTTAAAATCAAAAGCAATGTAACCCTTGATTGTTGGTATATCCCGAGTGTCTCAAAAAGGGGTATGGTCATTATGTTTCACGGGTACGGAAGTTCAAAATCAGCATTAATTGAAAACGCAGCAGGTTTTTACGGCATGGGTTTTAGTGTCTTGATGGTGGACTTTATGGGTTCGGGAGGGTCTGAAGGAAATTCCACTACTATTGGTTATGATGAATCGCAAGAAGTAAAATCGTGCTATGATTATGTTGCACAGAAGGGCGAAAAAAATATCATTCTCTATGGAGGTTCCATGGGTGCGGCTGCTATCCTTAAAGCCATGAATGATTATAATATTAAACCCCAAGGGGTAATTATTGAATGTCCTTTTGGTTCGATGTATAGAACTGTCTGCGCCCGATTCCATAACATGGGTATACCAACGTTTCCAATGGCTTCTTTACTTACTTTTTGGGGCGGAATAGAAAATGGATTTTGGGCTTTTTCATATAAGCCCTCCGAATATGCCAAAGCTGTGAAATGCCCGGCATTGCTGATGTATGGTGCAAGAGACAAAAATGTGAGCCGTGGAGAGATTGATGAGATTTATGGCAATTTGGGAGGCAGCAAGGAATTGAGGATTTTTCCAGAATCGGGGCATGAAAATTATGTGCTGAAATATAAACGGGAGTGGTTTGACACGGTCCGGAATTTTATAGATAAATATAAATTGGATACGGCAGGGAGTTGTAAATCTTCAGCATAAAGTGGACTAAAAATAGTTAAAAATAAGATAGTGTTTCCAAAAACTATTAACTTTAAATAATTATGGAAACAAAGAGTAAACAAACATCCGAGAACTTCATTAAAGAAGTAAGAAGAAAGACAC
>CAIPDV010000023.1 GCA_903863935.1 uncultured Bacteroidota bacterium | reverse complement strand
TAGTTATGTCGTACCGAGGGCATATTGAACCAAACTGGACGGTTACCTGCTGGATTCCGCTAGTTACTTTATCATATAAATACCTGGTTGAAAACAAAGGCTTGTGGAAATGGCTGAAGCCAATTTCAGCGATTTCAATTATTGGAATTGTTGGTACGAAAGTATTACTAACCTTTCCGGTGGAAGATTCGAGCTGGCCCGTCTATAACCAATTTCATAGATGGCGTAAATGGGCTACTGCAATTAAGCAAGAGGCTAAAGGGAAGCCGGTTATTTTTCTTAATTCGTACCAACAGGCGTCGGAATATATGTTTTATGCCCATAATACAGGCTTCTCACATAATATTCCCTGGGGCAGGGGCAACCAGTTCGATTTTTGGCATTATGAGGATGACATGCTGGGTAAAAAGGTAATGCTGGTCTCTCCCGGTTGGTATATAAAAGCCGATAGCAACATTGTTGCCGGCCATGACACAATACCCTATAAATGGATAGATGATTATTGGGGCTTTGGGAAAGTAAGAATCCACATTCTTAATAAACCAACTGAAATGAAAGTTAATGAAAGATGCCAGGTAAAGGTGGTTGCCAAAAATCGGTTTCCCGGGGTAGGCCCTCTTAAAAAGCTGACTGGTATGGAGCCCAACATTTGCTACATTTTTGATAAACCCGAAACCTTTACGGGGGCTATAGACGCCAATGAGACATTGACAGCAACTAATGTAAGCGACACATTAACCCTTACAATAACTGCCCCGCCAACACCAGGTAACTACGCGCTTTATTTTTGCTTTAATAAGCAAGATGCGATGATACTTGCAACTAACAGCGAGCGCATAATGGTGAAGGTAAAATAGCTGTTTTGAAATTGTCTTAAAATGCCGGGAACAATCCCTACCGTCAGCACAGAGCTTTATTAGATTGCCAACGGCCGAGCAAAGCAAGCCTCAGGCAAAAGCTTTGGCACAACGACCACACGTTTCTTAACGGTTGCTTAAGACAGCGTGATTGCTCAAAGTATTGCGCTTAGCGTTTTGCACCTATAATCACATGCCAATACAAATAGCGTGAATTATGCAACTTATTTCCAAGATTATGTAACAATTACATACCTGTAGCTACGCAACTTCGTAGCGTTCATTTTAATGAGAATCTAATCCCGGATTATCTATCAACTACAATGTGAATACCCGCTGTAAAATAGCGGCGAAGAATTAAGCAACCTATCAAAGGGAAAATTTACTCGTTAAAATGAGAGATATAGACACGACGGAATTGGAAATTTCATTATTACTGGAAGCCGTTTATCAGAAATATGGTTATGATTTCAGGCAGTATTCCGAAGCACACATCAAGCGCAGGATCATGAACAGTAGAGCGATGTCGGGATTAGAAAATATTTCTCAAATGCAATCTAAGGTGCTGAATGATGAAGCATTTGCTTCCAAACTTTTGCAGGACCTATCAATAACAGTAACCGAAATGTTTCGTGACCCGGCCTTTTATAGGTCAATAAGGGAAAATGTTATACCAGTTTTAAAAACTTATCCTTTTATAAAAATATGGCACGCTGGTTGTTCAACGGGCCAGGAAGCATACTCAATGGCCATCATTATGCAGGAAGAAGGCTTGTATGATAGAACAACCATTTATGCTACTGATTTTAACCAACTGGCCTTGAGCCACGCAAAAGAGGGGATTTTTTCTAATTCGATGATGAAGGAATATACCACCAATTATCAATTGTCAGGTGGAAAAGAATCTTTTTCGGGCTATTACACTTCCAGTTATGATAACGTAATCATGAATCAATCCTTGAAAAAAAATATTGTATGGGCTAATCATAATTTGGTAACCGATAGTGTATTTGCAGAAGTGCAACTGATATTATGCAGAAACGTACTTATCTATTTTAACAGGAATTTGCAGAACAAAGTACAACGGCTTTTTTATGATAGCCTGGTTAACGGAGGCATTTTATGCTTAGGCTCAAAAGAAAGTTTACGCTTTACTGATTTGAATGAAGATTACACGGAGGTAGATAAAAAGCAACGGATCTATAAAAAGGATTACTAAATAGAAATGCATTACGAAGCAATTGTAATAGGAGTTTCCTCCGGAGGAATGAAGGCGATGAAAATCATGTTTTCTCTTTTGCCGAAGAACTTCAGCACGCCCATTATCATAGTGCAGCATATCAGCGCGCATTCAGATACACAATGGATAAAACTTTTAAATGACGAAAGCAATCTCTCAATAAAAGAAGCCGATGAAAAGGAAAAAATTGAAAAAGGAAATGTTTACATCGCTCCACCCAATTATCATTTGCTGATTGAAAAGGATAAAACATTTTCCCTTACCATAGATGAACGGGTAAATTATGCAAGGCCTTCCATTGACGTACTGTTTGAATCGGCTGCCGAAGCCTATAAAAACAAATTAATTGGCATAATACTCACCGGTTCTAATAATGACGGAACCAAAGGCATGAAACGAATACAAGAATGCGGGGGATTAACCATCGCGCAGGACCCCGCTACCGCAGAATCTAGGTATATGCCCGCTTCAGTAATTGCTGCAATGCAGGTTGATTATGTTTTGCCGTTGAATGACATAATTGCTTTACTAATAGAAATAACTCAACCCCAAGCTCACAAATAATAAAACAAAAATGACCCTTGCCAGAAAAATATTAACCGGATTTATTGCCTGCGCGCTGATATTAATCGGGGTCGCAGTTTTCTCTTTTAAAAACAGTGAAAAACTTATTGCTTCAAATGCCTGGGTAGACCATACCAACCAGGTATTGTACGAATTCGAACAAATATTAGTTTGTTCGATTGATGCCGAAACAGGCACACGGGGTTTTGTTATTACAGGTGATGAGACCTACCTGGAACCTTTTTCAAATGCCAATACAAAAGCTGTTGAACACCTTGATAAAGTAATGGAATTAACAAAGGATAATCCCAACCAGCAAAGGAACATTGAGGAATTGCGAAAGGAAATAAAGAGTCATAATGATTATTTTATCAGAACTATAGAACTACGCAGAAAGGGTTTTGAAAAAGCAAAGGAATCAATTGCTTCAGGAGAAGGAAAACGAATAGAAGACGGTATAAGAAAAACAATTGAGGGAGCGCAGGGAATAGAACATGCATTACTTGCAGAAAGAAAACAAACAAGCGCTGAGGATGCTTTCACTTTTAATCTTGTTTTTGGCCTCTTGTTGCTACTCATTATTATCGTTCTTGTTATTGTATTCAACATAGTTACTACCAATTTGAAGGCACTTAAAAAAGCAGAAGCAGAAGCCACCAATAAAAACTGGCTGCTTACAGGTAACACCGAACTCAACAACAAAATTCAAGGCGAAAAGGAAATAACTGCGCTTGCACAGGAGGTAATTACTCAACTTACAGCCTATTTAAAAGCTCAGATTGGCGCAATTTATCTTGCTGAAAATGACCAGTTAAACCTGGTTAGTAGTTATGCATTTGACAACGGGAAAGATAGCACCTATGTTGTAAAACTAGGGCAAGGATTAGTTGGACAAGCTGCATTGGAAAAAAAGACCATCATCTTTAGCGAAGTTCCGGCAGACTATATTAAAATTAATTCAGGGCTTGGAAATTTATCACCAAAGCACATTATTGTTTTCCCCTTCCAGTATGCCGGACAACTAAAGGGTGTTATTGAAATCGGTGCCGTTCACGAATTTTCAGAACTTGATATACAATTTCTAAACATAGTTGCCGAGAACATTGGCACTGCCTTTAACTCTTCGCAATCAAGAACCAAACTGAAAGCGCTATTTGAAGAAACGCAACAACAAACGGAGGAACTTCAGTCACAACAGGAAGAGTTGAAACAATTGAATGAAGAACTGGAAGAACAGACACAAAACCTGAAACAGCAACAGGAGGAGTTGCAAATGTCGAATGAAGAATTGGAAGAACAAACCCAGTCATTAGAAGAAAAAAACAAAGAGGTTGAAACTGCAAAATACGACATTGAACAGAAAACAAAACAATTGGAAATAAGCAGCAAGTATAAATCTGAATTCCTGGCAAACATGTCGCATGAGTTAAGAACACCGCTCAATAGTTTACTTATTCTATCGAAAGATTTATCGGAAAACAGAAAGAAAAATCTGGATTCTATCCAGGTTGAAAGTGCTGAAATAATCTATAAAAGCGGTCATGATCTGCTGGTATTAATCAATGAAGTGCTTGACCTCTCCAAGATTGAAGCGGGAAAAATGTCAATCAATATTGAACGCGTACCACTGATAAATTTTACAGATGAACTCCTTCGGGATTTTAAACACCATGCCGAACAAAAAGGATTGAAGCTAACCTGCACATTAGATAAAGGATTGCCAGAATCTATCCACACTGATCCACAAAGATTGAATCAGATATTGAAAAACCTTTTATCCAACGCGCTAAAATTTACCGAAAAAGGCAGTGTAAGTTTAAATATTGGGCGATATACAGAGAGCACAATAATGATTTCTGTTACCGATACAGGTATTGGCATAGCAGAAGACAAACAGATGGCAATATTTGAGGCTTTTCAACAGGCTGAAGGAGGAACTTCTAGAAAGTATGGCGGTACGGGTTTAGGGCTTTCCATCTCGCGCGAACTCGCAAAATTATTAGGCGCCGAAATTAAGCTGAGCAGTAAATTGAATGAGGGCTCGACCTTCTCGCTTATTATTCCTTTGAAAATACACCAGGAATTTGAACCTGGTAGCACAGCTACTTTTAACCCAATCTTATACAAACCCCGTTCTGCAAGCGATACCGAATATCTGAATTATCCTTCGATAGAAGATGACAGAGATTCACTAATCAGTGATGATAAAGTAGTACTCATTATTGAAGACGATTTAAAATTCGCCTCTATATTTTTAAAACAAGCCAACCAAAAGGGTTTTAAATGTTTATCGGCGGCAACCGGAGAAGATGGGTTATTGCTTGCCGCAAAATACAAGCCACAGGCCATTATACTGGATATGGGCCTGCCGGGTATGAACGGCCACCAGGTATTGCATGAATTAAAAGCAACTCTGTCGATAAGGCATATACCAGTGCATATTATTTCGGCCGATGATCGTTCGCTGCAACCTATCAAAGAGGGAGCCATCGAATATTTGATGAAACCGGTAGGTAAAAAAGAGTTAGAGGAAACATTTACCAGAATCGAAAATTTTATCAGCAGAAAAATTAGGAACCTGCTTATCATAGAGGACAGTGAGAATTCCAGGAAGGCAATGCGCGTACTTATTGGAAATGGTGATGTAAAATGTTTTGAAGCCGGTACCGGCAAAGATGCCCTGGATATTTATGCGCAGAATCAAATTGATTGCATTATACTGGATATTGGATTGCCGGACATAAGCGGGTTTGACCTTATCCATAAATTAGAGGATGTACAAGGGCATAATATTCCGCCCATTATTATTTACACGGGTAAGGAGCTTACAAAAGAAGAAAACAGTGAGCTTCAGAAGTATGCGGAGAGCATTATTATAAAAGGCGTAAAATCGGAAGAACGTTTATTAGATGAAACCTCTCTTTTCCTTCACCGAACCATCAGTAACTTACCGAAATCAAAACAGTTTACTATAAATAATCTACAGGATAAAGAGGCTGTATTTAGTGCGAAAAAGATATTATTGGTGGACGACGATACGCGAAATGTGTTTGCATTATC
Source organism: uncultured Bacteroidota bacterium (assembly GCA_903863935.1). Taxonomy (GTDB): domain Bacteria; phylum Bacteroidota; class Bacteroidia; order JABEUT01; family JABEUT01; genus JABEUT01. Next base: position 2,918 of record CAIPDV010000023.1, on the reverse strand, counting down.
CCAAATTTTAAAAGAACGCGGAATGGAAATAATAAAGGCGGAAAATGGAAAAATTGCGTTGCAAATGTTAGGCACGCATGCTGATATTGATTTGGTTTTAATGGATATTATGATGCCGGAAATGGACGGTTACGAAGCAATGAAACGAATGCGAGCCCAGGGAAAGTTCAGAAACTTGCCTGTACTTGCACTCACGGCAAAAGCCATGAAAGACGATAAACAAAAGTGCATGGATGCAGGTGCTAATGATTACATCTCTAAACCAATTGATGTGGAACGCTTGCTATCATTGATGCGTGTATGGTTAAGTAAATAAATGAAATAGCCGAATAATTTTTATTGAAAATGAAAGCAAATAGCCCTGTTAAAATTTTATTGGTGGATGATCGGGCCGAAAATTTGTTCGCACTAGAAGTAATTCTTGCTCATGAGAATTATTTATGCGTCAAAGCATGGTCAGGAATGGATGCATTGGAAATTCTTAACGACGAGGAAGGGTTTGCAATTATATTAATGGACGTGCAAATGCCTAAAATGGATGGGTATGAAACAGTAGAACGGATTCGCCAAATAGAAAAGCTTAAACATATTCCCATCATCTTTTTAACTGCGAGTATGGATAGTGCCATACAAATTTTCAAGGGGTATCTGGCGGGTGCAGTTGATTATATGATTAAACCGTTTTCCCCGGTAATATTAAAAGCAAAGGTGGCTGTTTTTGTCGATCTGTATAAGAAGACCCAGGAATTATTGGTTCAAAAGGAACAAATGAAAGCGCTTAACATTGATATTACTGAGCGAATAAGGTTTGAAAAAGAATTGACAGAGGCAAGAATGTTTGCTGAGGTGGCCGCAAGGCTTGCAGAAGAGGCGAGAATTAAAGCTGAAAGTGCCGCGCGAATAGCAGAGGCTGCAGTGAAATCAAAGCAGCAGTTTTTGTCTAATATGAGCCACGAAATAAGAACACCAATGAACGCGATTATCGGGTTTACCAATGTTGTGTTAAATACAAAATTAGATGCAAAACAAAAAGAATACTTAAATGCTATTAAAATATCGGGAGATGCTTTGATTGTTTTAATTAATGACATACTTGATCTTGCGAAGGTAGATGCGGGAAAGATGGCATTTGAGCAGGTGCCGTTTAAGTTAATGTCTTCCATTTCCGCAACGCTTCATTTGCTTGAAACAAAAATCCGGGATAAAAATTTAGTGTTGGTTAAAGAATTTGATCATTTAATTCCAGAAGTATTGATGGGCGATTCGGTGCGGTTGAACCAGATTATTTTAAATCTTGTTGGCAATGCCGTAAAGTTTACAACAAATGGAGAAATTACGGTAAGTGTTCGCTTGCTGAGTGAGGATGAAGCGACAGCAGCAATTGAATTTGCAGTTACCGATAGCGGAATTGGAATACCTGAAAATGAAATAGAAAATATTTTTGAAAATTTTCACCAGGCAACCAGCGGCACTGCGAGGTTGTATGGGGGAACTGGATTAGGACTTGCTATTGTTAAACAATTAGTAGAACAACAGGGGGGAAGTATTAATGTAAAAAGCAAAATTGATGAGGGGTCAACTTTTAGTTTCGTATTAAGTTTTCAAAAAACAAAAGTTGAAGTTGACTTGGACCAGGGAATAGTTGAATTGCATAGAGAAGTTAAAAACGTAAAGGTATTGGTGGTGGAAGACATTGCACTCAATCAATTACTGATGAAAACAATATTGATTGATTTCGGGTTTGAATGCGATATTGCCGGTAATGGGAAAATAGCCATTGAAAAACTACAAACTAAATCTTACGATATTATTTTGATGGATTTGCAGATGCCCGAAATGGATGGGTTTGAAACTACCGAATACGTCCGCAATACCATGAATTCCAAAATCCCCATCATTGCTTTAACTGCTGATGTAACCACCGTTGATTTGGCTAAATGCAAAGCCGCAGGCATGAGTGATTATATTGCAAAACCTGTTGACGAAAGAGTGTTATACAACAAAATAGTTGATCTGGTAAAAAAACAGGACCTTATAACATTTGGAGAAGAAAACTGTGTTTGAACCGGACCCTCAAATCGGTAGAAGCGAGTTTTGAGCAGCGAATGAGGAAAATAGCCCCGTTTTTTACTTGCCCTTTTTCGGAAGCCAGTAAAGCTAATTGAAATACCCCGAAATACCTTTTTATCAATGAAAAAGGGCTTTCAGTTACTACTGAAAGCCCTTGGTGGTGATCCCGATGGGATTCGAACCCATGACCCATACATTAAAAGTGTATTGCTCTACCAGCTGAGCTACGGAATCGAACCTGCTTTGTTTTTTAAAGCGGACGCAAATATATATTCTTTGGTGAAAACAGCGTGATGTAATCCATCTTTTTTTTGGCAAAATGTAGATAACTTATGAAAACAGTAATTTGAAATAGAATGTTGGGCTCCTTAACCTGGCGCGCATATCGAGGTCTTCGAACATACACGAGATGGTTTCGCGCAGCATTTTATTTGAATTAGCCTTGTTAACAACAAAATTAAAAAGCGATGGAAAGTTTACCATTTGCTGCATGCGATAGGAGAGTAGCAGCTCCGGCCAAAGCCGCTTATACAATTCGGCATCATAATTTTTTGTGAATGAAGCATTAAAATTGTGAGCCGATAAACATTGTGCTGCCTGATTGGCGGCGTACATGCCACTCAGCATAGCGTTGCCGATGCCTTCGCCTGTAAAGGGATCAATTAATAGGGCAGCATCCCCGCAAAGAATATAATTGTCGCCTGAGATGGGTCTTTTTTTTGAGCCCAAGGGCAGGCCATGAAGCTTAACTTCTCCAATTTTTTCGGCGTTCTTAAATCGAGCACTTATGGCAGGATTATTTTCTAAAACCGATTCGAACGCCTTTTTGAGGTTAATTTTTTGGTCAC
>CAIPDV010000022.1 GCA_903863935.1 uncultured Bacteroidota bacterium | reverse complement strand
CTGTACACTTACCACTGACCACTTCCCCATAGATGTTTCCTCACTTTCTCCTGGCATGTATTTCCTCAGGATTAATTCCGGCAGTGGAACCGAGGTGAAGAAATTTATAAAAGAATAAAACGGTTTCTCGCAAAGGCGCTAAGAGAATTCACGTTTGCATTGCAGCATTGCGCCTTTGCGAGTGCTAATTCAAAAATTCTTTTATCTTTGTTAACTGAAATTTAGCTTGATGAAAAAATTCCTAATGTGTTTTTTAGTTTTCAATTTATCCGTATGCACTTATGGCCAGTCGTGGCTTTGGGGTAAACTGGGGAATAGCGGACACCACAGTACTGAGCCAATTGCTCTTGCTATAGATAAGAAGGATAATGTGTTTCTGACAGGAGAGTACCAGGATAGTTTAACTTTTGGTGTATATAAGTTTACGACTCCAAATATTAATGCCTTCCTTGTAAAATACGATTCAAATGGAAATTTGCTTTGGGCTGCTCAACCCATAACAACTAACTTTAGCGAAGGACATTCACTATCGACTGATAAATCGGGTAATGTATATGTTGCTGGATATTTTCAAAATTCATTGACATTCGGAACCTATACTTTAACGACTACCAGTAACTATGCTCCATTTATTGCCAAATATGGGCCCGGTGGTAATATAATTTGGGCTAAACAGGGGACTGTTACCGGATTTACCTACGGCATTTCGGTTGCAACGGATTTAGCAAATAATAGTTATATAACCGGTTACTTTTCTAACCAGCTTACGCTCGGCTCGTATACCCTAACTGCACATGGAACTGACAATATATTCATTGCAAAATACGATTCGAATGGGAATGTATTATGGGTTAAGCAACCATATTCAAATCAATTTAGCATGGGGCAAGCAATAACATCAGATGCTAATGGGAATATTTACCTGAGCGGAGATTTTAAAGATAGTCTGATTTTTGGAACTTATATCCTCAATGCTAATAATAGGCAAGATATTTTTCTTGCTAAATATGACTCATCTGGCAATGTCATTTGGGCGAAGCAAACAACAGTGCCTTCTTCAAATTCGCAGGGTGATGTGGGTTCAATTATAACAGATGGTTCAGGGAATATTTATTTGACAGGATATTTTATGGACACAATTAGTTTCGGTTCCAATAGTATTTATAACAATAATGCAGGAAAGAGGGGTATCTTTCTTGCTAAATATAATTCTCTAGGAAGCGCCGTATGGGCTGAATCCTCCTTTTCCAAATATGCTAATGATTGGCAAGGCTTTTCTGTTGCCACTGATAAATCAAAGCAGATATATCTTGCAGGTGGCGGCTTATATGGATTCCCTTCTTTTGCCAATTATTCAATAGCATTTGGTGCGGATACATTGGCATTAAATCATGTTACAGACCCGGCAATTGTAGTAAAATTTGATTCAAACGGGAAAGTACTTTGCGGTTCAATAATTCCAAGTGGGGGTGATGATTGGAATGGAATTGGAGCAGACCCAACTGGCAAGTATGTTTATTTGGGCGGAGATTTATGGGATACTGCAATTATTTTTGGTCCAGATACCATTGGTCCTTCAATTGCGCTTGGCTGGGAATATCCATTTGTGGCCAGATGGAGTGGGAAATGTAATTCATTAGAGACGATGACTCCGGACCTACATTCCATTCAATTCCAAGTAAATCTTTCCCCCAACCCTTGCTCTTCCACCCTTAACATAACTTTTGATTCCCCATCCAATTTATCCACTATTCAAATTATGGATATTACCGGAAGGGTACTATTGACTGACCACTGTACACTTACCACTGACCACTTCCCCATAGATGTTTCCTCACTTTCTCCTGGCATGTATTTCCTCAGGATTAATTCCGGCAGTGGAACCGAGGTGAAGAAATTTATAAAAGAATAAAGCGGTTTCTCGCAAAGGTGCTAAGAGAATTCACGTTTGCATTGCAGCATTGCGCCTTTGCGAGTGTTAATTCAAAAATTCTTTTATCTTTGTTAACTGAAATTTAGCTTAATGAAAAAACTACTCATGTGTTTAATACTTTTAATTTCTCCATTTTATGTGCTAGCACAATTGCAACAGGGTGAATTTGCAATTGGTGACACGAACTATAATGAAGGTTACTCTATTATTCAAAGCAGAGACGGGGGATATGTAATTGCGGGATTAACATTTATTCCATTATCAGGTGCTAACAATTTCTATGTGGTAAAATTAGATTCAAAAGGAAACTTGCAATGGACTCAAAGCATTGGTGGTAATGGTAACGAAGAAGCCTATGCAATAGTGGAAACCAAAGATGGCGGGTACGCCATTGGGGGAAGCACAAACAGCTACGGAGCAGGAGGTTATGATATGTATATAGTAAAATTAGATTCTATGGGTGCCTTAAAATGGACTAAAACTATCGGAGGATTTGGTTCTGATATCTGTTATTCGTTAGTCCAATCCAAAGATGGCGGATTCGCTTTAACAGGATATACTTTTGCATTTGGAAATGGGGGTTCCGATGTTTATATAGTAAAGTTAGATTCTACCGGAAATTTAAAATGGACAAAAACGGTTGGGGGCGCAAACTCAGAGCAAGGAAATTCTATTATACAAACATATGATGGAGGTTATGCTATTACTGGGCTTACTCGTTCCTATGGTGCTGGGAATAGTGATGTATATGTGGTAAAGATAGATTCTGCAGGGAATTTATTATGGACAAAAACCATTGGAGGAAGGGGTGATGATATAGGTAATTCAATAATACAAACACACGACGGTGGATATGCAATTGCGGGATATACAAATTCATTTGGGGTGGGAAATAACGACATGTACATCATCAGGTTAGATTCGTTAGGTACGCTCAAATGGACCAATACATTTGGAGGTGCCGGAACTGAAGAAGGCAATTCAATAATCCAAACTTGGGATGGCGGATATGCCCTTGGCGGATATACAAATTCTTACGGTGCCGGCGGGTTTGATGTGTATTTAATAAAACTAGATTCATCTGACATTTTGCAATGGACCAAGGTTATTGGTGGTGCAAATTCTGAAATGGGGCATTCCCTTATTCAAACCAAAGATAAAGGCTTTGGAATAACAGGAATTACTACTACATTTGGTTTAGGTAAAGGAGACTTTTACTTTATCAAATTAGATTCTTCAGCTAGTTTTTGTAATTCAATTAACAGTGGCGGAAGTATTACAAGACAAGACAGTGGCTTGGTAAGTTCAGGCGGCTTAATAAGTTCGGGCGCAACTTTAAGCAGTGGCGGAACGGAAAGTGCCCTAGGAGTAATTACAAATGTTTGTAATGTTATTTCAACTTCAAAAAATAAGTATTCTGCTAATTCCTATTTAGAGATATTCCCCAACCCCTGCTCCACCACCCTAACCATTGATTTCGAAACCCCATCCAATTTATCCTCCATTCAAATTATGGATATTACTGGCAGGGTGCTATTGACTGACCACTGCTTACTGACCACTGACCATTATTCTATTGATGTTTCAGCTCTAGTCCCCGGCATGTATTTCCTCCGTATTAATTCCGGCAGCGCAACTGAAGTGAAGAAGTTTATAAAGGAGTAAAACGCAAAACAACTAGTGTATTAAACTTAAGTATTTAAGGGAAAAAGCGATAAATCTCTTTCCGGTTTAAAATCCTTAATAGTTGGATTGAATTGTTTTTGATATGCAACCCTATTCTATAATCGCCAATTCTTATTCTGAAAAAATCCGGATGGCCTTCAAGTTTTTTAAGGTTCCTGATTTCCTTAGTAGCTGAACAGGCTGGTAATTCAGTAAAACAAACCTTCTTTATCTTCTGATAATAAGGTGTACTTTTAAGTAGTTTCAAATCTTTAAGAAAGGATTCCGCATAGGTTACCTCAAGCATCACCTAAAAATTTTAATGCATCTTTTTTCGAATACATTTTATCTTTCATAGCCTTTTTCATTGCTAATCCTAAGCCATAGTTTTCAATTATCTCTGAAAGTATTTCGTATTCATCAGCCGGAACTATAACATATTGCACTTTACCATTCTTGCCGGAAATAAATTGCTCATGACTGGTTATAGGCTTCGGGGTCTCCATAGTTCTTTTATTTTCAAAGATATGCAAAATAATTTTATTCCTATTATTCTGAGGTTGTTCTTTCTATACATTGGAAAGTATTTCATTCTTCTAAACCCCTTTATTAGAAGAGAGATGAAAAAGTTTATTAAAGAGTAAAGCGGTTTCCCGCAAAGCCACTAAGTAAAAACATTTATTCTCTTTGCGACCTTGCGTCTTGGCGAGAAACAAATGCATTGCGTTATTCTTATTTCCCTATTTTTGTTCAAACCCTATCGTGTATGTTCAGTAATAAAAAGGAACTCATATTTATAGCACTTGCCATGTTCTTCGCTGCCGATGCCATTACAGCAGAATTGATTGGCGGAAAACTTATCAATATTTACGGATTTACTTTCAGCATTGGCGTTATTCCATGGCCTGTGGTATTTATTGCCTCCGATATTATAAATGAGTTTTATGGTAAAAAAGGAGTACGCCGTCTTTCTATTATCACTGCTTGTTTAATTGGGTATGCATATCTGGTTCTGTGGGCTGCTATGAGCATTCACGCTTCCCCTATTTCCCCCATTTCCGATTCAATGTTTGCAAATGTTTTTGGTCAATCTATGTGGTTAATAGTTGGCAGTTTGGTGGCTTTTGTAGTATCACAACTGGTTGATAACAGCATCTTTTGGATGTTGCGCAAACGTACAGGGCATGGCATGGTGTGGCTTCGTTCAACAGGCTCTACCATAGTTTCCCAATTAGTAGATACTACCTTGGTGTTGGGTATTGGATTTTACTTGCAGGGTAAACTTACCACCGCTCAATACATAAGCCTTATAGGAACACAATACACGTTCAAAGTTATTATTGCCATTGCTGCAACACCCCTTATTTATTTAGGTCACGGAGCAATTGTAAAAATTCTTGGGAAAGATGAAGCCCATAATATTATTGAGCAAACCGCCGCAGAATCTTTGGGAGTAGGGAAAAAGTAAATTTAAAAAGTGATATAGTCGATTGGGTTAACCGGGTTGCCGTCAGCCCATAATTCAAAGTGAAGATGAGTGCCTGAGGTAAGTTCGCCGGAATTACCCACAATGGCAATCACATCACCTGCTTCCACATTATCGCCCACTTTTTTCATCAGTACAGAGTTGTGTTCGTACACCGAAATAATATTTGAGTTGTGCTGAATAATGATCACATTTCCGGTGGCCAGTGTCCAGGTAGAAAGAATAATGGTTCCATCGAGAGTAGCTTTCACAGCTTCGTTTTCTTTTGATGCTATATCAACTCCAAAATGACTCGATGCCGGATTAAATCCGTTTGTAACATACCCTTTCAGCGGAGCAAAAAAGAAAAGTTCATTCAGGTTGTTTGAAGCATGGTTGCCACTTCCGCCAAGGGCTACGTTATACGGATTTTCAGATTCAACTTTGGCGCGTAATAGTGAATCGGCCTGAGATGGTTTTGTAAACGGCTGAGGATGTTTGGTCGCCATGGTATCGGGCTTCCCGCTGCCGGAAGTATCTTCTTCATCAGTAGAATCGCTTAAAACACGCCGGATGCTACGGATATATTTCGATCGGTTATCCAACGCTATTTCCAATGAATCGGCTCTCATGCTTAACTTGAGTATTTGCTTACGCATTCCCACATCGGCATAGCCGGGAATATATTCACGTAAAGGGGTAAATGCCACCAAGCTTATAACGACCATGATCAATACTACTATCAATCCTCCGGTTATCATTACAAACGAAGCGAATGACATGCGCACAGATAAACGCTCCTCGAAATTTTCTTCCTTTCGGATAATGAAAAAATACCGGTTACGAAGTCTTTTGAGTAAACTTTTCTTGGGTTTTTCCTCTGTCATTGTGCAAAGATAGCATAGGATTGGAACACTGACATGTGAAATACAATGGAACGCCGATGACGCGGATAATTATGATAAACGCAGATAACAATTTTAAAGAATCATTATCAATCTTAAGCAATCCGCGTCATCCGTGTGCCATTGTATTTATTTACATTGCAACGTCATCATCTCCGCCTTTCTTGCTTTTTTCGCGGTTTTCCTTTACGTAATAGGCGGCTTCGAGCATGCTTATATTGTCAATCAGCTCATCAATATCTTTTATATGAAGGCCGTTATAAATACCACGCACACAGCCCTCCCTGTCAATTAAAAAGAAATGGATATAGCCATTTTTTGCCGAACTGTCAAGAGGCTGATAAAAGGCTTCTTGTGCAAATTTTTCCATTTTGCCGCTATCTGTTGCAAGGAAGTACTGTCTTCTTCCGGCGTGAACCATTGTGGAATAGGCTTTAAGGCTTTGGGTGCTTGCAGAGTCTAGGGCAAAGGTTATTAGCCTGAGTGTAGTATCCAGATCGGTTCGACTTTCCACCCGGTTCAACAGTATGGTCATGGAAGGAGAAAGCCGTGTATCTTTTAAATGCTCAAAACAGCAAACCCAAATATGACCTTGCATAGAGGATGGGCTATTTCCATACTGATTTTTGAATTTTCCGTAAGAATCCATTAAAGGAAAACCAGGGATGGCATAAAAAACAGTATCCTTTTTTTGTTTGCCATCTTTAATAAGAACTATAGGATGTTTCGGTCCATAGTAAGGCAACCGCACAAACGAATTCTCTTTACCCGCAGTGAGGTATACGTAAAAAGCAGACGGAAAAATAAGAATAAAAAGAAGTAGAAAAGTCTTCTTCATAATTAGGAATTAACAATTAGGAATTAGGAATCTGAATGACTTTACGAAATTAATTCCTAATTATTAATTCCTAATTCCTAATTAATTTATTGGTGCAGCAGCAAATCCTTAATGTGCCATGAGTATACTCCTTCGGTAATAGCCATAAATGCTAAATAGAATATAAACAAGGTATAAGGCGCAATGATTACATATTTCAGTGCATTTTTTTCATCGCCCAGGTGCATAAATACAAATACAATAAAGAATGCCTTAGCAATGGTTAAGAAGATGAATAAATATTCTTTGTTGGTTTCGCCCAATGTTTCGGAATACTTAAATCCTATAAAAAGCTCAAAAAGAGTAACAATAAGCATGATCCAGAATACCATCCAGAGTTTTTTCCGGGTTGTTTTGCCATGGGCTTCATCATGGATGGCCATTTTTTCGTAGTTCGGATATCCTTTATATTCTTCAAAAAAATCTGACATATTATATTTAATTAGGAATTAGCAATTAGGAATTAGGAATCTGGTTTTATAATAAATAAAAGAAGGTGAATACGAATACCCAAACCAAATCCACAAAGTGCCAGTATAAGCCTGCTTTTTCTACCATTTCATAGTGCCCGCGTTTGTCCATTACACCGTTGGCAACCATAATAAAAATAACAATGTTGATGATAACCCCGCTGAATACGTGGAATCCATGGAAGCCCGTTATACAGAAGAAGAAATCGCCGAAGGTAGGTAGCATGGTATAGGAGTTCACCATCAGGTTAGCCCCTGTAAAATGCGGATTGACGATATGCCTGCCATTCACAAAATATTCCCGGAAGACCCCGTGATAGGTTTCAGAAAGTTCAGGACCTGTGATGAAGTGATACCACTCCCAGCACTGTGAACCAACAAATATAAATCCACCAATAATGGTGAAGAACAACCACATTAAAACTTGTTTGCGGTTTTTACGGTGACCTGCTTCAACAGCCAGCACCATAGTAACAGAACTCATAATCAAATCGAAGGTCATGAAACCTACATACGCCAACGGCAGGTTTTTACCTTCCAGGAATGGGAAGTGATGGAATACTTCGTTCGGGTGAGCCCAATCGCCAAAGAATTTATGACGCATGAAACCATACGCACAAAGCAAGCTTGAGAATGTTAACGCATCGGAAACAAGGAAGAACCACATAAAGAGCTTTCCATAGCTAACACCAAAGGGTGATACACCACCTTCCCAGTCTTTACGTAACGGAACAGCCGCAGCTTGATTGGACATAATTGAATTGAGTTGAGTTGTAAATTAAATGCCTAAGCGGCGCAAAATTAAAAAGTTTATTATAAGAACAACCTGATAAAATAATTTTTTTTCTTACCGTATCATGAGCATAAATAAAAACAGGTATACCCAAAGCCCGTCTAAGAAGTGCCAATAGATTGCACCTAGCTTAATACCCAAGTAGTTACCCGATGAGTATCTCGCCCGTAATGCCTTTACATAAATAACCCCCAGAGCTATTAATCCGCCTAAAATATGGCATAAGTGCAGGGCACATAGTATATAGAGGTAGGAGCCCGATGCACTGCTTTCGGTTCCGGTAAAGTATATGTTTTTGCTTATAAGGGTAGCCCATGATAGGAACTGAAACGCCCCGAAACCAATGCCTAAAAGGAAAGTAAGCAGTACCGCAGTGGGCAGTTTTTTAGTATCGTCTTTCCGGATAAGTTGAACAGCCCAGTTCATTGTAACACTGCTTACAAGGATGAGTGCAGTACTTATCCAAAATGTGAAGGGAAGGTCGAACTTCTGCCAGGTACCGGTCTGACGGCGCACAATGTAGCCGCTGGTTAACCCGGCAAACATCATAGCTACACTTACAAGGCCAATCCATAATAAGAATTTCCTCGATTTTTCTTTCACCTCGGGACTCATGGTCCCTTGTATTATTTCAATTTCTCCGGCCATTTTAGTTAGGGTTAAAAACGGCGCAAATATATACTTTTTTGCGGCCCCTTTCCTTACTTCCCCCTAAATGGGGAAGCGTATCATTTTCCTAGGTTGTAACAATTCTCTTTCTCTCACCTAATTGCGGAGAACGTGACTTTACCCTCGCCTCGTAGGAGAGGGTAGGCGTTTAGTCCCGACCGAACCGTCGGGAGTGAGGTCTATAGATAACAAATTCTTGCGTACCTTTGTATAAAATTGCCTAGTATGAGTTCTATAGTAATTGCAAAACTGAATAACGAGAAGGATGCTGACTTTCTTCTTCAAGTGATTAAAAGGGTTCAGGGAGAAGCCAAAATCCTGAAGGGAAAAGCGTTGGAAGATTTTCATTTTGCGCAATTAATTGATGAGGGAATGAAATCAGAGACAGTTCCTCTTTCCAAAATAAGGGCAAAACTTCGTAAATGAAGATTATTGTTAAAACCTTTCCCTGATAATTTTATTTTTCTATCACCACCTTCCCACTCCCCAACACACTCCCTTCATTATTTATAACCCTATAAAAATAAACCCCGTTGGGCTGATTTGTTAAATCAATGACTTTGTCATCCCCGCCTGTACCAGTTCGGGCAGGCAGAGCAGAGCGAAGGATCTGTGTTAATACTTTCTCACCAAGTACATTATAAATTTCAACAGTACCGGACACAACATTTGGGGAGCCAGAAAAAGCAAGCGTGAAGCGGCCGGTGGAGGGGTTGGGGAAAACCTTCAGCTCTCTATTTTGAACTTTCGACTTATTAGTTCCTGTTGTTTCAGTATCAGGGTAGCATGGTTGCCAACAAGCAAGAAAAGGCAATTCTGCCTTTGTTCTATTACATGGCAAAGTGTCATTTCCAAATACACACGTATCCGCTAAGTCACCCAAAAAGTATACGTATTTTCCGGATAAATCAACACATAAACCATCTCCTTCGTCTTCTATTCCTTCAGAAAATATTGAACTGCACATTGCTTTTCCTGCAGAATCAAACTTTAATACAATTTCACCAGACCCAAATTTGCTGGTTAGTGTAGTAGTATCTCCGGGAAACCCTACAGAAAAGTAGGTGCTGGCAAATCCCGTGCTATAAATACCCATATAACAACCACCCCGCTTCAAAGTATCACAAACTATAGAGAAACTTGCATAGTAATTTTTAGGGGTCAATTCGGATGATTGAACCGCCCATTTAAAATTTGCATTTGAATCAAATTTAAATAAAAAAATACTGTAGTCATTTTTAGATTGTGAACTTGTTAATGTATCCGCATTAAATATTAATGTATCTACAAATCCACCAGTAACATAAATCATCCCAGCACCATCAACAGCTATTGATGAAGCGGTAGAAGAACTTGCATTACTTGGGGACTTGCATGTTGACGCCCAAATAGCATTTCCAAGAGTATCATACTTTGCTATAAAAAACTCTCCTCCTGATGTATTGCATTTTAAAGTATCAGTATCAAAATCTACAACACCTGCAAAACCACCTGTAATATAGATTTTACCATCCTTGCCAAATGCAATTGATGTCGCACCTCCCGTACCGATAGCTGGCGCATGAATTGCCTGTTTAGCCCATTTCACATTGCCATTTACGTCAAATTTAGCCAAGAAAATACTAGTGCCAGATGTCCCCAAAGCATATGAACCAAAATGCACTGAATCTTGGAACCACCCTGTGATATAACAATTCCCATTTAAATCTGTAATCATTGATGTTGGAACTATTGTCGTTACAGATGTTCCATTCGATTGCTTTGCCCACATCAAATTCCCCGCCGAGTCATATTTGACCAAAAATAATTCCTGATATCCATTTATTGGGCCTAAAAGTGTATCTGGACCAAAAGCCAGTTTTCCACCAAAATACCCGGTAACATAAATGCTACCCACGCCATCAGCGCCTACACTTATTGAATGAGGATAGTAGTTATTAATGACCGCATTACCTTGTCTTACCCAAAGTGCTTTCCCAAAATGATTATATTTAACGGTAAACATATCGGAGGCATAATTGACGGAGTAAATCATATAGTTATCAAACGATATTGTATCTAAGAACATTCCAGTATAAAACACATTACCGAATTTATCTGTTGCAACACAATGGTCACCATTATTAATATCTCCTCCTTCAAAGTTCGCATGAGCCTCTTTAGCCCATAGCCAACTCTGTCCTTCACAAAGTGAAATGCTAAACACAAATATGAAGGAGAGCAAAGCACCCTTCATATTTAATATTGATTTCCTCCCTTTCATAACCTGATTTTCAAAAAGTAAATATAAGAGAAATTTTGGGTTGCAAGATTGAAATAGCAATGTTCCCATACCCACGAAATGCAACATTGCCGGTACGATAAATAATTTGCCAGTCATTTATCAGGCAATTGCCTCACAATTGCCACGCATTTATTTGGCAAAAATTATATGTCAGTACCCCTTTGGCGCTGACATAAAAATAGGGGTGTTAATTAATTGTATATCTATTACTTATAAGTATATGTCATGAAAGTGAAAAATTGATTTTACTGACATATCCGCAAAATCAGTAATCAGAAATTTTCAGGAAAAAATTGATTTTTCTCCTCTTATTTGGTTGTAAATTTTTGATCGGGTTTAGGGCAAGATTGAAATAGCAATGTTTGTCAACCCCAAACCCCTAAAGGGGCTTTGAATAGTGCTACTCAAAGCCCCTTTAGGGGTATGCGGTAAAGGGGATTGAAATACCAATGTTCATAAATATTTGGCCGTCGGTCATTGACCATTTTCAAAAAACACATTTCATGAACTAACTTTGCTTCGTCAGCCTTAGCTTTATACGACGGCGGGTCTAGTATGAAAAAATGGGAAATATTTTCACCGCAAACAACAGGTAAATCGCATGCCATAAATCTCCTTGTTATTTTTTTTATAATAACAACGAGGGTTTTTTATTTGTTTTGTGTATCAGCTAATTACGGCATTTTACCTTTGACCTTCCCTTGTTATTTCGTTGTTATTTTCCTTGTTATCTACTGTTATTTTTGTTGTTATTCATTGTTATTTTCCTTGTTATTTCGTTGTTATTTTCAAGATATTTTTACTGTTTTACACAGTAAATCGCCCCCCCCATTTTTTGCAGTAAAAGCGGGTGAGTTTTAGTGAAATTTTTTGGCAATTGGGTAAGATGGCTTCGCAAAGCCTCGCCATGACGGGTAGCGCAATGCCTTTCGATTACTAATTCCTAATTATTAATTCCTAATTGAACCCGAAGGGTTCCTAGTGTCCTATTTCCTTTTTATAATCTTCTACCGAAAGTAGGTTACTTAACTCAGCTTCGTTGGTGATAGTTAGCTTAATCATCCAGCCATCGCCATACGGGTCGTTGTTAACCAACTCGGGGTTGGCTTCCAGCTTAGGGTTTATTTCAAGTACTTTTCCTGAAACAGGCATAAACAAGTCAGATACGGTTTTAACCGCTTCCACAGTTCCGAAAAGCCCTTCGTGAGCCACTTCCTGGCCAACGGTGTTAATATCGATAAATACGATATCGCCTAATTCGCCTTGGGCGAAATCGGTGATACCTACAGTAGCTTCATTACCATTAACGCGAATCCATTCGTGGTCTTTAGTGTATTTCAGTTCTTCAGGAAAATTCATAGTCTTGTTTATTAGGTCGGCAAATATAAATAAAACAAGTAAGTTACTTTGTGATTTTTTTGAGTTGCCTTGAAACATGCTTCCAATCGTCATTGCGAGGCTCTGCGAAGCAATCTCATAAAATTCGGACAACCAATTGAGCAAGATTGCTTCGCAGAGCCTCGCAATGACGAACTTAGTATAAACTATTTACATTGTGTTCGGTATAAAACCAATTTTCCTATTTTTGCACATATTAATCAAGCTACCCTCGACTATGAACGAAGAAATGCAAATGATTCTGGATGATACCAAAGAACAAATGGAAAAAGCCATTATTCACCTGGAAAATGAATTAGCCAAAATACGCGCCGGACGTGCCAACCCGGCCATGCTCGAAAATATAATGGCAGAAGCGTATGGAAGCAGAACCCAATTGAAGTCGCTTGCAAATATTAACTCTCAAGATTCACGTACGCTCGTTATTCAGCCATGGGACAAATCTACACTCGAAGCTATTGATAAGGCTTTGCAGGCTGCTAACCTGGGTGTAACACCACAAAATGACGGAAATTTAATTCGCCTTTCTTTTCCTCCTCTTACCGAAGAACGCCGTAAAGAAATGGTTAAAAAGGTGAAAGTGGAAGCTGAAGCAGCCAAAGTAAGCATCCGAACCATCCGCAGGGAAACCAACGAGGCACTGAAAGCCTTGCAAAAAGATGGTGTTCCGGAAGATGAGGTGAAAGACGGAGAAGAAAAAGTTCAGAAAATAACCGATGAGTTTATCGTTAAAAGCGAGAAACATTCCGAAAGTAAGGAGAAAGAGATCTTGACCGTTTGATAAAGTGAGCTATCCATTTAATGTTCGTGTTTACGGCATCTTAATTGATGACGACCACAACCTGCTTGTAGCCGATGAGCTGGTTCATGGAAAATATATTACTAAGCTACCCGGCGGTGGGTTGGAGTTTGGCGAAGGCACCATTGATGCCATTAAGCGGGAGATGATGGAAGAAACAGGAATTGTGGTGGAGGTAACTGAACATTTTTACACCACCGATTTCTTCCAGGTATCTGCATTCAATCCGAATGCACAGGTGCTTAGTATTTATTATTTAATCAAGGCCGTTAGCTCGATAGATATTACGATAAAACAAAAACCCTTTGATTTTGATGAGGAAATAGACGGAGCAATTGCTTTCCGATTAATCCCGATTCAAACAATTTCCGAAGACCATTTTACTTTTCCAATCGATAAAAGAGTGGCGG
Organism: uncultured Bacteroidota bacterium; assembly: GCA_903863935.1. Classification (GTDB taxonomy): domain Bacteria; phylum Bacteroidota; class Bacteroidia; order JABEUT01; family JABEUT01; genus JABEUT01. The sequence goes on along the minus strand of CAIPDV010000022.1, from coordinate 36,334 downwards.
CAATGTTGCGGGAATTATTTGTGTAGGGCAGTGTTTTAAAACGCCTCTTGAATGGTGAGATAATACTCGAGTGTATTCCCATACCCAACATCAGCACGCACATTAATGTGTTGCTTTTTTTCATAATTATAACGTAGCCCGATTCCTTCCGCAAAAACGGGTGCCGGGCTTTCCGGAAATTTTTGGTAGTTGCCGAAAAAAGCCATAGTTCCGAACACATCAAATCCAACTCGGCCAATCAAATTTATTCTTGTTTCGGCTTGCAGGTAGGTAAGTGCATCATCCCTGTAATACCCCATATAGTAGCCACGAATCTGTTTTGTTCCGCCAATTAATGCCAGTTGGTTGAAGGGTACCGTTCCCCAGCTAAACTGGTTATGTTGGTTTATAGCAAGCACTATTGGCCTTGCCAGTTGATGATACCAGGAAATATCACTCACAAACCTTCCGAATTGCCACGAAGAACCAAGTTGAGTAAAGTTAAAATAGGAGGTAGCCTTAATAAACCAACCATGGCGCGGGAAGAAAATACTGTCTCTTGTATCGTATAGCAGATCGGGGCCACCGCCTGCAATAAATCCTCCATTACTTCCCAACACAGACCCACTGGCCAATTCACCGCCGGGTTTAGTGCCACGCATCATATCGTGCTCAAAATAATAATCGAGGCCAAGGTAAAAGTGAGGCAAAATTTTGCGGTAAGTATTTGCAAATAGTTTCAGGAAAAGCACATTGTACAATTCTTTAGGTACGCGGTTCTCGCCAATTCCCCAGTAGTAATAACTGTAGTTGTAATAGTTTACTTCGCCTTCAATATAAAAGTTATTATGCTTGGTAAAAAATTGATAAGGGATATAAAGATAATCTTGTTTGTTTTGTGAATAGGCAACGAAACAGGAAATAAGACTGGGCTTTGTAATGCTATCATATGATAATTTAAAAGGAGTGAGTACACCAATACCAAACAGAAAGCGTGTTTCCGGAGCAAATGAAATTACAGGTACCAACCGAACATCCAGTTTTTTGGTTTTGTGATCATTCCGGGTTGTATCTTTCCCTGCAGCAAAACATAATACAAATGACAAAAGAAAAATACAAGTAAAAAATATCTTTTTCAATTTCGAAGGCATAGCGGTTTCTTAAAATTAGATTTCAAAGGTATTATTTTCCTTTAGAGTAATTTTAAATAGTAGTTTTGTTAGATAACCACAAAATATAAACGCAATGAAACCCTTAAGTAAACTCATAACTTTAATAGCTTTTTCCTCTATTATTATTTCATGCACCCATAATGCAACTGATGATATGCTGGGAAATTATAAAGGAATGATGAAAGGCACTTTATTGTGGTCTAAAACAAATGTGGGCATTCCGGATGCTTCCATTGATTCCAAAGATGAGAGGATAATAGCCATTAAAAAGAATGACAAGGGAGAATTTTATATGGAAAATGGAAAGGGAATAGACATTACGCTTCAGAATGTTAACTCCATATCCGAAGGAGTAACCTTTACTATTCCGCAACAGAAGGTGCAGGGCCAAGGAGATGATTCAACATCGAAAAGTGAGTTACATGGTTTAATGGAATACACACTTGCGGGAACAAAATGCGATGGGTACTTTGACCGGAAAAATAATGCGCTTTCATTATCCTTTGGCGGTATATTAATTGTAAAAATGGATACTGCTCAAATGACAGTACCATTCACTTCAGCCTATGCTGCAATTGTTAAACAGAAAGAAGAAGCAAAATAAAAAAACGAAGAGGTTAACCGTTTTTAACTGATAGCCGGAAACCAACGCTGTGGATGTTTTCTATCTGGATGGAAGTATCCTTCTGTAAGAATTTCCGTAACCGGGAGATAAAAACATCAAGGCTTCGGCCCATGAAGTAATCATCATCACCCCAAACGGCGCGGAGTATCTCTTCCCGTTTCAATATTTTATCTTTGTTCATGCAGAAGTATCGTAGTAATTCTGCTTCCTTCATAGTAAGAATATTTTTTTGTTTACCTGAAATAAGTGTCAGATCGCTAAAACTAAATGTACTGTTTCCTATTTCAAAAACAGTTGGTCGGGTATCAATGGGTTCTGCTTTTCTGCTGCGTTTAAGGAATACCTCTATCCTTAAAATCAATTCCTCTATACTGAATGGTTTTGTAATGTAATCATCAGCACCCGTTTGAAAACCGGTTATCTTATCTTCCTTCATGGTTTTGGCGGTGAGGAAGATTATCGGGACATCATTATTTATCTTTCTGATCTCACGCGCAAGCGTAAAACCATCCATCTCCGGCATCATAACATCTAATATGCACAAGTCAAATTTTCCTTTTTTGAAAGTATCCAAACCGCTAATACCATCTTTACAAAAGATGGTATTGTAGCCTTTCATGGCTAAGTTATCGGTAGTAACAAACCCAAGGTTCACATCATCTTCCACGTATAATATATTCGGTTTGGCGTCTTTCATTAAACAGGTATTACTAATGTAAAAGTACTTCCATTTCCCGGTTCGCTTTTCACTTTTATTTTCCAGTGATGCAGTTTTGCAATGCTTTTCACATAACTCAATCCAAGCCCGAATCCTTTTACAGTGTGGATATTTCCGGAGGGTACCCGAAAGAATTTATCGAATATTTTAGAGAGGTATTCCTTTTTAATTCCGATACCCTGATCTGCAACCGACAACAAAAGTTTGTTTTCTTCATTTGCAGTAGTTATTGTAATTACAGGAGATTTGTCGGAATACTTTACCGCATTATCCAGCAGGTTAAAAATTACATTGGTAAGGTGATGTTTGTCTGCGCTAATAGTATGTTTGGCGGCAACAAGGTCCAGTTTAATTTCACCTTTCTGATTTTTTGCATTCACATTAAAACTATCTACAATAGTTTTGATCAATTCGTGCAGGTCAATCATTTCTTTGTTCAGTTCGAATTCTCTTCTTTCTGCTTTCACAGTCTGCAAAACCCTTTCCACCTGCATATTCAGCCTTGCAGCTTCATCATGAATAATACCTGTGTATGTGAATAATCGTTCGGGTGTGTTGACAATATCAGGCTGTGAAATTGTTTCTGAAGCTATTGCGATTGTTGAGATGGGAGTTTTAAATTCGTGTGTCATATTATTGATGAAATCCTTCTGCACCTCGGAAAGCCGCCTCTGGCGAAGAATGATAAAAAGTGAATATGAAAAAAATACAATTGCAAAAAGTAAAATGAGAGTGGTAAGTATCCAGTTATCCATTTTGCCTGTGATGTAAGAGGAACGCTCAGGGAAATAGATTACAAAATAGTACGTGAGCTTATCCATTTTAGGCAAGGCTTTAATAGGCTTGTTTTCCACTACACCTTTTGCGCTAACATAATTTCCATATACCATTTTATCGCTGCTGCAATCATAAATTCCATATTCAAAATCGGTGGTTATCCCCATCTTCTGGAATTCGTTAATAAGATAGTACTCCAGTATTTTAGCGTCAATTGTGTTATTAAGGTTTACCGCATAATAGTCTGTCGAAACCTGATTAACCAGGTCAGTGGAAGGTAAAGAGAATTGACCATATTGAGCCATTTTATCGGCTACATTCCGTAATGCTATTTGTATGGTTTGATTGGTCTCCTTTTCTTTTAAATCAAATGCTTTCCTAACCCAATAAATTTGAATAAGAATAATACCTGCAATGGAAATAGCCCCAAGAAGAACAATATATCGAATTGTATTTTTTCTCATTATGCTGCTAATTTAGCTTGATTTCGCCTCAATGGAGTTTTCATTAACAACTCATTAACAAATATTGGCAACTCATTAACGGGCGAGGGTATTAGCAGAGACTATGTTTGCCAAAGAAATTAAAAATAAAAACATTTTAAATCCATCACTATGAAAAAACTAATCTTTCCAATCGTAATGCTTCTAAGTCTGGCATTTGCCGGAAACACGAATGCCCAGGATGTTCCTAAAGACCCGAACGCACCTGTTATTACCTTTCAGGTTGACACGATTAACTATGGAACAATCCCGCACAATGCGGACGGTTACCGTTCATTCAAGTTTACCAACACAGGTAAAGAGCCTTTAATGATAAGTGATGCACATGGCTCCTGTGGTTGTACTATTCCTACTGCTCCAAAAGAACCCATTCAACCGGGACAAACTGCTGAAATTAAGGTGCACTATGCCACTGACAGGATTGGTCAATTCTTCAAGAATGTAACCATAACAAGCAATGCAGCAAATTCACCAAAACTCATTTTCATAAAAGGGAATGTGTTGCCTGACCCCGTTACTGCTCCGGCCAATAGTACAACTACGCCGGCAGCTACCAAATAAGTTTTCTTTTTCAATGACAGGCAGGGATGGCGATTGGTTTGGCTGTTCCTGCTTTTTTTAAATTCTACTCATGAATAAATTTATAATTTTACTTAGTATGTTACTTAACTTACTACCTGTGGGTAACATGAAAGCTCAGAATACACTGAAAGATTCAAATTCGCCGGTGATTAAGTTTGAAATGGATACCATCAATTATGGAACCATCATGCATAATGCAGATGGGTTTCGCATAATAAGGTTCGTCAATGCTGGTAAAGAACCTTTACTTATTGTAGATATTCACACAAGTTGTGGCTGTCTTGTGGCTAGTGGCCCCAAAGAACCTATCAGTTCAGGTTCAAAAGGAGAAATCCGTGTGCATTATGCAACTGAGAGAATTGGTTATTTTCTAAAATCAATAACCGTTATAAGTAACGCAATTAATTCACCTAAAATATTAGTTGTAAAGGGGAAAGTATTACCGGACCCAGGTATTCCCCCGGTTACTACTGTCAATAAGTAATTTAGATTTCTATCACTCAAAGAGGTGTTGATGATCTTAGCCGTTCCTGCTTTTTATTTTCAGTATATCGAATAATAATATATATCATCATCAATAACAACAGCCAATTTGGTTGATGATAACGGCACAATATTTGTTGAAGTTATACTCTTACTCTTCCTCAATTTGGTTTTCAATACCTTTTGGCCATTTGAAACAAGTAAATAATAAGCTGTTTTACTTTGGTCATTCGGGGCATAGCAATCTATAAGGGTGGCGATCCATTTGCCACCCGGTAATGACATTGCGCGCATTGGCAGATAAACTGGCCAACTTGTTGTGGCGGCAAACTCAGGTATTTCGGTTTGCATGTTTAATGTGCGTTCGAACTTGCCTGTTAGCAACGAGTAAAATTTTATTGTGCTTACGCCTTGCACATTATAAAAACTGCAAACCATTTTTTTTGCTCCAGGTAAAACATTTACTTCTTCCGTCATGTCTGAAATATCCGTTTTCCAATATATTTTACCATCGAAATTCATAGCGTAGATACAAGTTTCACGGGTATGATACATTTGCGCATATACAAGGAACATGGTATCGTTTATAGGAATGGCATCCTCTCCCCATGAGCTTGTTTCAGCAGAGTGAGAGTGAAAGTGGAGTAAGGATGGAACGTCCCCCTTAGGCGGAACAAGGATTGCCTATGATTAATTAAGATAAAATAATTGAAACGGATTTTAATAATAATAGCAGGTATAATTTTTATTGGTTCTGTAACCTCATTTGTGAGAATTCAAGCAAATGGGAAAGTTGTTCCAGACGCTAAAGCCGCAATAAAAATAGCACTTGATAAATGGACTCTGATATACGGAGCTAAACAAATAGAAAGTGAAAAACCTTACAAAGCCGAACTAGAGGGAGGCAGTGTTTGGTTTGTACATGGCACTCTTCAGGAAGGATGGAATGGTGGTACTACCGAGATGAGGATACGAAAAAGTGATGGGAAAATTTTGTCCATAACTCATGGACAGTAATTTGGGAAATAAAAAAGGTGAAGCCTACACGCTTCACCTTTTTTATAAAAGAGATTTTAATCCTTATTTGTTTTCTTGAGCAGAGCCTTTTACTATAGCATAGATTTTGTTTGCAATATCTGTGCTATAAGCAGAACCGGCAACACTATAATTATCCAACGGGCGGGCATCCAGGATGGAATAGAAGGCACCATCAGGTTTGCCAACGTAATAAGCAAAGTGGGTCTCAGGTTGATAGGTGATGCCGTTAGCTTCGGTTTTCATCTGGATAGAGTAAACCATACCATTGTCTTCCTGGGTTAAAACTTTTCCATTGATATAGCTATTAGCGTTGCCAACGGTAAGTGATTTGTCGCCATCCATAGCTTCTTTTACGCTGCTAACAGCAAGTACGCTTACTGTCATCAAGTAGAAATCGCTAACACGAATGTCAACTCCACCATTTCCATTCTTTTCCATTTTAGCACCTTTTGGAACTTTCATAGACATGTGAATAAGAGGAGCAATAGTGCTCAGGTCTTTTACTTCCCAGTCAGCTTCGTTCACTGTCATGGTAGGAACTGCCGCTGCCGCAGATGCTGAAGCGTTTCCTTTGCCGCTGTCGGCACCGGAACCTTCTCCTTTGCTGGATGAACCTCCGCAGGAGGCGAATGAAAGTGCAAGTATAATTGCACCTCCGGATAAAATTGACTTCATGATAATTAAATTAAATTTTGTTAAATTGATAATATTTCCGTCAGCAAAGGTATGTATTAATGGGAGCAGTGAGAGTATTCAATCAAAATAATTCTGCTGCAATTGTAAATCAGTTACATTTACTGTGAAAATTCTCACATTATACATGAATCCAATTCTGAAAATGTTTTTTAGGATCATCCCAAGCGATTATTTCGCAAGGAAATATCCGGTCTCCATTAAAGGAATTCTTTTCATCAATGGGAAAATCATCTTACTGAAAAATGAACGTAACGAATGGGAACCGCCGGGTGGAAAAATTGAACCCGGCGAACTCCCGGAACATTGTGTTTTAAGGGAAATAAAGGAAGAATTGAATATTGAAGCATCTATCGACAAACTGATAGATTCCTGGATGTATAAAGTGGGAGGGAAGGTTTATGTACAGATCATTATCTACCTCTGTAAGCCGATAATAATGGACGAAAAAAGCATCAAACTTAGTTTTGAGCATAATGAATATGGTTTATTTACACCGGAAGAGATTAAGCAATTAAATATGCCGGGCAGCTATAAAGAAACGATTGAGAACCTGTTTAAGTCGCAGTGAATTATTCTTGATTAGCTTCTTCTTCCGAAGACTTTTTCAGGTAATTATCAAACATAGTCTTAGCCCTGTACCCGATTCTTCCCTTCAATTTTTTAGGAGACAGTACTTGCATTTGCTCACCAAAGCCGAGTATCTCCCTTTCCAATTCATAGTTCCAGATAACTTCTATAGAGAAGATCATTCCATCTTTTTCCATTGTAAGAACCTTTTGAGAGGGATGGATAGGCTTGGTTAGAATATAGGGAGCATTGGTCCTGTCTATTTTCAGTACTATCAATTGTGCTTTGTCTTCGGGATTTTTTGTTACGCCAATAGCATTGTCAAAATAGGTGTCAATGTCGATTAAGGTATTCTCTAAAAATGGAATGTCGTCCAACACCTTTACAGAAACAATCCGGTCGAGCGCAAAGGTGAGGAGTTGTACATCATTTGTATTCCGTTTACGGAATTTTCTTTTTGAAGCAGCAAGAACAAACCAGCGGTTACGATACTCCTTTAACAAATAAGGAAATACTGTAAGCGTACTTGATTCCCTTGCCCTGAATGATTGGTATGTGACTTCAAGCGGTTTCTTTTTCAAAATTGCTTTATGAATGGGGTCGATAAATTCCAAGCCCTTGAGTAAATCATTTCGTTCAAAATGGATATAGGATTTGCCGTCGTGTTTCTGTTTGTATATTTTATCCTCCAGTTTATTTACCATCCCGGTCAACTCCTGAAAATAACCAAATATTTTAAACTGTTTCAGCACTTCAACAACTTCTGTCAATGTATTCAAATCCTGCCCTGTCAGCGGAATGTTGGCTATGCTGTACTTTTTATCTTCGTAGGTATAATACTTTTTATCAACTACTATAATTGGTGCATTATATCCCAATTTTTCGCTGCGCATATTTTGCAAATCCAATTGAATAGTGCGCTTGCTCACTCCTTTTTTAATTCCTTCAAATTCATATAATGCCTCGGAACAGGCTTCCACCAATGCTTCTAAGGTCCATTGACGGTATCTGTTTTGCAAACAGTCATCAATTACTTTATAGCGAATAAGTGCAAGTTTATTTATTGGCATGGGAGCATTACATTTTGATTTTACAAATGTAAGAATAGTAATCAAGTGCGCAACCTATTTGCGCAGTGGTAAAAAAGTGCGTTTTCAGGTCAAATTAAATACACAGTAAATCAGGGCTATAGGATATAAAATGAAAATACTTTTTATCTGCGCAATTCGGTTGCGTAGTAGCAATAGACTTTTGTATCGTCAAACAAAAACGGAATTAAAAAAACGAAAATATGAAATTCAACATCCTCAAAAAAGCAATGGGCACAGTTCAAAATCATGAAGGTGCAAAAGCTTACAGCATGACTCCTGAAATGGAACTTTATTCGGCAGTGGTTACATCGGGTTTGAATGATAGCTTCTATGAAAAGGCAGACACAAGGCTTGCAAGGATCCAAGAACTTGTTGCTAAGAATGATGCAGAGTTTGTAGGCAAGTTGGCTGTATACACCAGGAATGAAATGTACTTGAGAAGTGTTCCTTTGGTGCTTGCAGTGGAATTGGCAAAGCAGAACTCCGGCAACAATTTGGTAAGTAAGACGGTTACCGGAGTGGTGAAAAGGGCAGACGAAATCACGGAGTTGCTCGCCTACTACCAATTGGCCAACAAAAGAACCGGGGCTAAAAAGTTGAACAAACTTTCCAAGCAGGTTCAAAAAGGATTGTGTGCAGCGTTCAACAGTTTCGATGAATACCAGTTTGCAAAATATAACAGGGAGACCGAGGTAAAATTGAGAGACGCATTGTTCCTCGTTCACCCAAAAGCTAAGGATGAAAAGAGCAGGGAGATATTCAACAAAATCGCCAAGAAAAAGTTGAATGTACCATACACCTGGGAGACTGAGCTCTCTGCTCTCGGACAGCAAAAGTTTGACAGCCCTGAAGGTAAGAAAGCGGCCTTCAGGGCCAAGTGGGAGGAATTGATTGGCAGTGGCAAATTGGGATACATGGCCATGTTGAGAAACCTTAGAAATATGGTTGAAGCTGATGTATCATTTGAAAGCATGAAAAAGGTTTGCGCATTTCTTTCCAATGATGAAGCTGTTGCAAAATCAAAACAATTGCCTTTCAGATTTCTTGCAGCGTATAGGGAAGTGAAGGAATTGAAAAGCGATATGGTAACGATGATATTGAATGCTTTAGAAGGAGCTGTTGTAGCGAGTGCAAAAAACATCAAAGGGTTTGAAGAGAACACCAGAATAATGATTGCCTGTGATGTTTCCGGCTCGATGCAAAAAGCGGTTTCGGCAAAAAGTAAAGTAATGCTCTTTGATATTGGATTGATGTTGGGTATGTTGATGCAGTCGAAATGCTCAAGGGTAATGACAGGAATGTTCGGCCAAACCTGGAAGGTAATCAACATGCCCTCGAAAAATGTACTTGCAAACGTGAATGAGTTTTACAAAAGAGAAGGTGAAGTAGGATATGCAACCAACGGTTATTTAGTAATCGATGATTTGAGGAATTGCAGATTGAGAATGGATAAAGTAATGCTCTTCACTGACTGCCAGCTTTGGGATAGTGCCAACACCGGTGCTACTTTGGAGAGATCATGGAAAGCGTACAAGCAATTTTGTCCTGATGCCAAACTTTATCTCTTCGACTTAGCAGGATACGGCAACACTCCTGTAAGAACAACCGGCAATGATGTGTACATCTTGTCAGGCTGGTCAGATAAAGTGTTTGATGTGTTGAATGCACTTGAAAACGGAGTGAGTGCAGTTGAGAAAGTAAAACAAGTGGTGCTATAATTAGGAATTAGGAATCGAAACGACAATATGTAATCTGTAAAAACAGATTCCTAATTGAAAGAAATCGTTCTTTGAAAAATATTTATATTCAGGAATGCCGTAGAGGCAGGATACTTCGCACAGAAGGGGAGAGGGTCCGGGTTGGTGCCCGGAAGAGGTGCAAATCCTCATTGCGGTTCCCCGCTCCTGAATCGAATATCGCTTCCGGAACAATACTAGCCGAAGGTCATTCCTTCGGAAAAAAGATGCCGTAAACAGGAGATACTTCGATGGCAGATGCCTTAGGGCAGGAGGTTCGAATCCTCCATTAAATCTCCTGTTAAATGTCGCTCTTTTAGTGAAAACAGTGCCGTATATATGGGTTACTTCGAACTGAAAATTCAAACAGCCCCTTATAGCTTTTTGCCTGTTTTATTGATAATGATATTGGTGAGTGACGTAGCAAAGCGTTACTTCGGTTAGAGCATCCCGCAGCAATGCGGGACGGTCGCAGGTTCAATTCCTGCTCCGCCAAAAGCGGATAGCTCAGTTAAAAGTCGCTTGCGTTTTTCTCCTTACCAATTTTTAAAAATAATATTGACAGGTGACGTAGTGAAGTGTTACTTCGGAAAGAGCGTTCTGCAGCAATGCAGGGAGGTCGCAAGTTCAAGTCTTGCTCCGCCTTTGGCGGATAGCTCAGTTAACAGTCGCTTTACGTTTTTCTCCTTGTCAAAACTTCTTGAATGGTGTCGTAAATAAGAGTTACTTCGGGGTTATGGGGTCACAGGTTCAATTCCTGTTCCGCCTGCGGCGGATAGCTCAGTTGGTAGAGCATATAATTAGTCTCTTATTGCATTGTTACCCGTTCAATTTAATAAGGTGCTGTAGCTCCAATGGGTAGAGCGGGAGATTGAAAATCTCCGCGGTGGCAGTTCAAATCTGTCCGGCACCGCAAATATATGGATGCACGCCAACGTTGGAGTGTTGGGGCGGACTGTAAATCCGCTGTCTAAAAGCTTGGGAGGTTCGAATCCTTCTGCATCCACAAAAACAATTTAATATAAATTTACATCATGGCTAAACTGAATTTAAGCGGAAAAGATTTGAGGAACATTGGTTATCCCGAAGGGAAGGTTATTGGTATTACCATGCAGGTAATGCATAAATCACATAAGCATACTTCTTTCGAAAATGCACTGGAGATTCTGAAAAAAATTCTTTCGGAACCGGCAGAATATTTGGAAGACCCCGTTCTTGCAAAAATCGCTTATGAATTAATTGAGAAACCAAAAGAAGCAAACGACGAGATTCCTTTGCTTGTACAAAAAAAGGAATACAATATTTTTGGAGCGGGTAACATTGAAGAAGGAGCAATCAACCAAATGGAGATTGCAAGCAGGCTTCCTGTAACGGTTGCCGGAGCCTTATTGCCCGATGCACATCAAGGATATGGATTACCTATTGGCGGTGTACTAGCTACTGAGAATTCCATTATTCCATATGGAGTGGGAGTTGATATTGGGTGCAGAATGTGCCTCAGTATTTTTCCCACTTCGCCTGATAAAACAGTTCATGATAAAAGAAGTTTGTATAAAATCCTTTTGGATAATACACTCTTTGGAGCAGGAAGGGAATTCAAAGTTGCGGAGGAAAACGAAATTATTGACCGCAAGATTTTTGATGAAATCGAATTGCTGAAAGGGCTTAAACAAAAAGCATCCAAACAATTGGGAAGTTCGGGTTCGGGTAATCACTTCGTAGAATTTGGGGAAGTGGAGATTTATGAAACTACAGAGGAGTTAAATATCCCGGCAGGAAAATATTTAGCATTGCTTTCTCATTCCGGTTCCAGGGGATTGGGTGCGAATGTTGCCAATCATTACACCAAAATTGCCATGGAAAAATGCAGACTTCCGCAAGAGGCAAAACATTTGGCATGGTTGAGTTTAGATTCCGCAGAAGGCATGGAATACTGGCTTGCTATGAACCTTTCAGGAGACTATGCATCGGCTTGTCACCATAGCATTCATAAAAAAATTGCATCCGCTTTGGCCTTGGAACCGTTAGCAATTGTTGAGAACCACCACAACTTTGCATGGAAAGAAAAATGGAATGGAAATGATGTTATTGTTCACCGTAAGGGTGCAACACCCGCAGGTAAAGGCGTATTGGGAATTATTCCCGGCTCTATGACTGCACCCGGATTTATTGTTCGTGGAAAAGGAGAAGAGGCATCCTTAAATTCAGCTTCGCACGGGGCCGGCAGGGCTATGTCCAGGGGACAGGCTTTTAGAACTATCACCCGCAAGGACATGAAAAACATGCTTGAAGCAAATGGTGTAACCCTTATTGGTGGCGACATTGACGAAGCCCCACAATCTTACAAGGATATTCACGAAGTGATGAAAGCACAAAAAAATCTTGTAGATGTGCTTGGTACTTTCTACCCTCGCATTGTAAAAATGGATGGATAAAAGAAATCACATCACCATCTTGGGTGGATTCTTAGGACTATAATTTTAAGGGGCTTTGACTAATTGCCCCTTACTTTTTCCTTATGTTTTTTAACTTGCATGGAAAGAGCTTCAGCACTTTCTGTAACAGCTTCTTCAAAAGTTTTGCACTGCCTCTTTGCGAAGAGGTCTCCGGTGCGGGTTTGAATTTTTATTTCTGCAATTTTATTTTGTGTATCCTGGGCTTTTTCAAGACGGAGAAATACTTCACCGCCCATAATTCCATCGTAATAGTGGCCTAGTTTATCAATTTTCTTCTGAATGAATTCGAGCAGATTTTTGTCTGCATCAAAGTGAATAGACTGAATTTTAACTTGCATATATTCTGATTTAATTGATTTGAAATTCTTGTTGTTAATTACCCTCGGGGGTGTGCTTGCTTATATACATTCTTAAGTTTTTCCAATGAGTTGTGTGTGTAAACCTGTGTGGCAGCCAAATTGGCATGGCCTAAAAGTTCTTTTACCGAATTTATATCGGCACCATTGTCAAGGAGGTGGGTGGCAAATGTGTGCCTGAGTACGTGTGGGCTTTTCTTGTTGACTGTTGTTACCATCCCTAAATAATTATGCACTATCAAATATACCTTTTTTTCATACAACTCATTACCTTTTTCGTCAACAAAAAAATATTCTCCTTTTAAACCAAGTTTATCACGTTCAGTCCTGTAAGCGGTAATATATTCTTTAATAATACCAGGTATAGGGATGATCCGTTCTTTAGCTCTCTTTCCAAACACCTTGATTGTTAGGTTGAATACATTTACATTAGCATCTTTCATTGTAATAAGTTCAGATAAACGTATGCCGGTAGCATAAAACATTTCCATAATAATGCGGTCTCGAACCCCGTTAAAGGTATCGGGAAACACTATCTCTTTGAATAACAAGCTAATATCCTTTTGGTTTATAAAAACAGGCAGCCTCGACGGCATTTTAGGAGCTGTAATTTTTACCATTGGGTCGGCCTTAATTACATCTTCTTTTAATAAGAAGTGATAGAAGGTCCTAAGGGCTGATGCTTTGCGGATTACGCTCCGTGCCGAGATTTTTTCCTGCATCATTTCTGCCATCCAGGAGCGTATCATTGAAGTGGAGGCTTCCGGAGGATTGTCTATTTCGTAGGTTCTTTTCAGGAAGGCAGTAAACTGCTCTAAATCATTTTGATATGATATAATAGTGTGCTTTGAAAAATTTCTTTCAAAACGGAGATAATCAAGAAATTTTTCCAACATATCAGAGTACTCTTTCCTATTCTAACGCAAAGCAGGAGAAAAGGTTTTATGATAGAAAGAACAATATTAAATACCAGAGTGTTATATATGGGAAAAGTCCCATGAACGAAATGCATAATACCCCCTTTTAAAAAGGTTCCTATCACACGACTTTTGTCATCGAAAATTAAACGGGAATGCTGAAAACCGTAAAGAGAGTAAGCAAAATTAAATTTTAAGAATTATGGCAAGTATGGACGAATTACCGAAAGGTACAATTTTGATGTGGTATGGCAAAAAAAATGAATTACCGAAAGGATGGAAGATTTGTGATGGAAAAGAAGGCAGGCCGGATTTAAACGGAAAATTTCCGCTGGGTACTACAGACTTTGAAAAGCTTGGCAAACCAACCGGCGGCAAAGCTACTCATTCGCATGGAGGAACAACTGCGAATTATATTGCCGGGTCAGCCTACGATGTCGATCCTTATCAACATCACCCCGGCACAATGGCAATTGGGAAAGATGCCAGGTTTACACTTCAGACCGATGATCAGTTGAATATGCCACCTAGTTCTTTTGTTATTTTTCTTATAAAAGAATAGGTATAAATAAACCCGGCAGAGTATCCGAATTATGCCGGGTTGTTTTTTGAGAAATAAAACCCCATAAGATAAGTATAGATCGTAGGGTTATACTTCAATAAAACACTGAAAAAGATTAAGCTGATTCGCGTTAATATTAAATAGATTTTAAAAATAAATATATTATATATGTTGCATGAATAAAAATAAATATTTATGTTTGTGTTCAGAAGCTGCAAAAATCGAGGAGGCAAAACCGTTAAAGCGATAAATAGTAAGTATTTATAAATAAAAGGGAATAAACTTATAATTTATTACCATCTATTCATTATATAAGTATTTGAGAAAAAAGATAAAATATTTAGTAATTAAAACGCGGGAATGCCGAAAACCGGAAACAGAGTAGGCGGAATTAATAAACTAGAATTATGAACATTAGCAGCAAAGGAGTAGCACTGATTGAGCAATTTGAAGGATTCAGGCCAACCATGTATAAAGATGCAGTAGGATTGCCAACGATTGGATACGGGACATTAATTCATACGGATACACAGCAATGGCTTATGACCGCTACTATAACGAAGGATCAGGCGGAGGTATTATTACGGAATTCAGTTACCATTATTGAGAATATCCTCAATACCGTTCTTCCTGCAAGTGTAAATCAAAACCAGTTTGATGCGTTAATTTCATTTGCATACAATCTTGGAATTAGTGCATTAAAAGGTTCAACACTCCTCAAAAAAGTAATTGCAAATCCGAATGACCCAACCATTGCAGATGAATTTGCCAAATGGGTGCATGCCGGAGGTGAGGTATTGCAAGGGTTAGTAACCAGGAGAAAAGCGGAATCAGACCTTTACTTTAGTTAATTATAAAAACGGGGAAGCCGAAAACAGGTAGTTAAAGAATAAATTAAACTATGGCAGGCAAAAAAACAAAAATGGCAATTGGCGGTGTCATGTACGCCGTGTTATTTGCTCTTGGTTCAGAAACTATAACCGGAAGTTTAAATACGAAAACCTGCGGCGGTACGGAATGGTGGAATGAAAAAATATTATCGCCCGGTTCAACCACAGGAATCAATTTTACACCGGTAGTTACAACCATTAAAGACCTTACATCCAAAAATACTGATAACGTTGATTTCAGCACAACCAGACCAAGACCTCCTATTGAAAACCAGGCGTATACAGTGAATAATGTATTAATAACACTGGTAAAACGCGAGTCGGATAATGATTATCATATTGTAATAGAAGATGGTAAAAACAACCATATGATTGTTGAAATACCGGATCCGGATTGCCCGGATGCGCAGGCTTCCAGCCATTGCAGCAATTATCAGAAGGCACGTGATGAGATGGATAAATACGGTACCAGTTACAGGCATCATCTTTTCGATGTAACGGGCGTGCTTTTTGTTGACAAAGCGCACGGTCAAACCGGTCATGCAGATAACAACGTTGAACTACATCCAGTACTAAGTTTAAAAGCAGTTAAATAATCTTAAAAAATTAAAAAAATGAAATCAATTACCTTTCCAAATTTTGGACGAACCCTAATAATTCTTGGAATACTTGGGTTCCTGGGAGCTATAATTATCAGCTTTACAAAATATTCAGGGTTCGACCAGGGGGCACTTCCCGCAGCCTCATTCTTAGTTATTTTATTGGGTATGGCATTTGCTTTTCCCACTATGTTACAGGAAAGTAATGGCCAATTGTCTACCATGCGCATTATTGTTTTTGCAGTTACGTTGGTTTTTTGCGTAATGTATATTAAAATTGGATGGACTGTAGGTTCATTTGAAAATTTCACAATTGATAAAAGCTGGATTTATATTCTTGGGCTGGCATTTGGAAGTAAAGCGTTCCAGAAATTTGGTGAAGATAATACGCCGGATAACGGAAGCAATTCAGTGGATGCAAATGGAGATAATGCAAACAATAATAAACCTGCCAAAGCTTAATATTCCAGTAAAAATAAAAACAGAAAATGAGAAGAAACATTCATTCATTGTTGACAAGCCTTTTAATATTTGCAGGATCAACGAATATATTTTCACAAGCCACTGTAAAGGTTACTTCAAAAAAGGACAGTGCTAAAAAAGATACCACTATAACTCCAAAATCACCTGCTTCATTTTTAGGAGCTGTTTTTAGTTCATTTCCCGGGGTAACCGATGATAATCCGAAAGGAATGGTGCAGGATTATTTCAGGTTTAGCATACCACTCCATAGTACACATCGAGATTCCGGCAAAACCAAGATCAGCCTTTTTCATAATCTTTTCATTCAGCTTACAACCTCATTAATTGGTACCGATAACTTAACACTTAGTACTTTGGATAGTACCATTTCCGGCACCAGGAACAAGTTTGTCAATAACCTCGACCTTTATCACTTTGCATCTACAATTGGCAAGATCAATTTAAATCTTCTGGATTATCAGCGATGGAACGGATTCACAGTATACCTTGATGCTGATTTTGGAATTATAAGAACAAACCTTACTGATTCAATGCCAAAACAAACACGAACAAACTTCACTGTTAACTCAGCCATTTATGGTTTGAACCTGAAGTTTATGTCATATCAGGCACAATCAAAATTCAATGCAGAAATAACCGGACAGCTATTTTGGGTAAATCCTGCCACTAATTCTGTTACTCCGGGGTTGAATGTTGAGCATAGTAAACTAGGAGATATGCAAGGCAGTTCAAAGCCATTTTTCTTTTTGAATGCACAATCGGAACCATTTGCAGGGTTAGATATTTTGTTTAAATATAATACTACCTCCGATCCGACTAATAAATCAAACATTTACCTCCATTTTTCAGCTTACGATAATTTCTTTTCAAACCGCAATCTTAGCTATCAGAATAATTTTGTTCAAATACAAATAGGGTATGCGTTGGATATTAGTAAACTGTTTCCATCACAATCGCCAGCAAATAATACACCCGCTTCTTCACCCAAAAAGTAAGAGTAACGTACTTGCCCTTACTTTTCATCCTATCTTCATGTAACAAGTCTTATTTCACTCTCTTCTAAGTGGAGGAGGGTATATGGCAGATGAAATAAGCGATAGTGATTTATTGGAGATGTTCCGGATTGAAACCAGCCGGAATCATGCCTTCCATATGCTTGTTACCAAATACCAGAAAAGGGTCTATTGGCAGGTGCGCCGTATCATTATCGACCACGACGATGCCAACGATGTGGTTCAGAATGTATTTATTAAGGTATGGAGGAACCTTGGCACTTTTAAGGAAGCATCAAGCCTTTATACCTGGATGTACCGAATCGCTACCAATGAATCACTTACTTTCATCAAACAGAAACGCGCTAACATGTATGTGCCGTTCGATAGCGTTTCTCGCTCCCTGTCAAGAAAGCTGGAAGATGATAACTATTTCAGTGGTGATGAAATTCAGAAGAAACTTCAAAAAGCTATCCTTACATTGCCTGATAAACAACGCATTGTGTTCAATATGAAATACTACGATAACATTAAGTACGAACAAATGTCTGAAATGCTGGATACCTCAGTGGGGGCCTTAAAGGCATCCTACCATCACGCAGTAAAGAAAATAGAGGCTTTTTTAAAAAATAATTAAACTTCCCTACTTTAGAGGCGTCAAAAGACCGTAATGAGCAAGAAACAAGACATATTTCAGGACGAGGAGAGATTAAAAAAGGAATCTCCGTTGCTACATTCCATTGCAAAAGAGAATCCATTTTCGGTACCCGAAAACTATTTTGAAAGTCTTCCTTCAGAGATCATTGAAAAATGCCGAACTGAGGCTGAACCTAAGAAATGGGGCAATGGAATACTAACTACCGTTGTAGGCTATAAGTGGAGTATATTATCGGTGACAGGTTGCCTTATACTAGTCTGTTTCTTCATTCTAAGGAATAATAGTTCACCGCAATCGTATGAGGCTATTATACAAACCATACCCGACAGTTTAATTGTAGAGCAGCTTGATAAAAATATCAATTCAATCAGCATTACAAATCTCGAGGAGGTAACAGAAACCCAAGACCAGGAATCAAGTTCGGCAAATGTAAAAAGCACATCCGATTCAACAAATTCCGACCAACAAATCATAGCTTATTTAATCGACAACAACGTAAGTGTCTCTGAAATTGAAAATGAATAATTCTAACATGAAGCCAAAACATACCACCCGTTTATTACTATCCTTATTGCTGCTAATTCCCTTTACTCTTTTTGCCCAGGATAAGCAGGACCGAAAGGATAAACTTGAAACCATGCATATTGCATATATAACACAAAAATTAGATCTTACACCTGAAGAAGCTCAGAAATTCTGGCCGGTTTATAATCAGTATAAGGCAGCTATGGAAGAACTCCGCAAACAGCGCATGGATAATATTGAAAGCGTTAAAAAAGCCGGCGGAATGGATAATATGAGTGAAGAGGATGTTAAGAAATTAATAGCTGCTGAAACCGATATTGAAACCAAGCAATTAGATATACGTAAGGAATATGTAACAAAATTCCAAAATGTTATTCCCATCCGCAAAGTGGCCAAATTCTTCGTTGCTGAGGATGGATTTAAGCGGTATCTTTTAAACCAGCTTAAGCAACGCAGGGAACGGAATGGGAGAAACTCTGAAGACGATGATATGGGCCCCCGTTAGGTGCTTCATTTGATGGAATGAATCCCTTTGGGAAAAGAAATTAACTTTGCAGGGAACAAAACCCTGTATGGCATCCGGACTGTTTAAAGTAAATCTTGGTATCGCTCTTTCCTCTGTCAGGGGGCAACTGCTTCGTACCATCCTTACTATTATTATTATAGCAGTAGGTATCACTGCTTTGGTAGCAATTCTTACATCCATTGATGCGATGAAGCAAGCCATCAACAGCAATTTTTCCAGCATGGGAGCCAACACATTTGCCATCCGTAACAGGGATGCTTCCATACGAATAGGGCATAAAGGGAAACGTCCGAAGGTTTACCGAAACATATCATACGATGAAGCGGTAAAGTTTTCTCAACAATATACTTTTCCGGCTGAAGTGTCAATAACCAATGATGCTTCGGACATTGCAACCGTTAAATATGGAAAAGAAAAAACAGACCCTAATGTTGAAGTGGATGGAACTGACCAGAATTTTATAGTCACTTCTGGATACACATTGAGCAAAGGCAGGAATTTTTCTCCCGAAGAAGTGAAGGATGGGAGACGTGTAATTATTATTGGACAGGATATTGCAAAGGCATTATTTAAAAAGCTGGAAGATCCCATTGATAAAGTGGTAAGTATTGGCGAGGCTGGCGATTACCGCGTTATTGGAGTGCTTCAATCAAAAGGCAATAGTTTTGGTTTTGGAGGCGACAGGGTTGCTCTGCTACCAATTGAAGTTGTCCGTTCTTATTCACATTTAATTGATGTGGGCGACATGACATTTACTATAAGTATTCTTGTTCATAATCCTAACTTAATTGATGCTGCAATAAGTGAAGCAAAAGGAACCTTCAGGGTCATTCGCCGCGATAAAATTGGTGATGAAGAAGATTTTGGTGTGTTTAAAAGCGACGACCTTTCAAATGTTTTGATTAGTAAAATGTCAACACTAACCATTGGTGCAACAGTAATTGGACTGATAACATTACTTGGTGCAGCAATAGGATTAATGAATATCATGCTTGTTTCGGTAACTGAACGCACTACTGAAATTGGTATCCGGAAATCGCTCGGGGCAACTAAACAAATTATTCGAAACCAGTTTTTAATTGAAGCCATTGTAATATCTCAAATGGGTGGAATACTGGGAATATTATTCGGTTTAGTTATAGGGAATTTAATTGCATTGCAATTCGGAATAGGATTTATAATTCCCTGGATGTGGATAGGAACCGCTGTTATTATTTGCCTGGTTGTTGGAATAATTTCCGGCATCTATCCCGCCATTAAGGCATCCAGGCTCGACCCTATTGAAGCACTGCGGTATGAGTAACTTTTTCAGCAGAAGATTGTAAAAGGTTATAAGGTTCATTTTGTTTAAAATATTTTTTTCCTGTATCTTTTAGGCAGGTATTCCATTATAACTTTGTGTTCATGATATCATCCCGAATTATGCAAAGACATTTGTTGTTTATTTGTTTCTTTCTCATTTCCCTTACGGGCTTCTCCCAGCCAGTGATAGAGTATTGGGACAGTGCTGCCGGAATTAAAAAAAGCGAGGTCAATTTCCTGAATGGTATGCAACATGGTTCTTTCAAGCTGTGGTACAAAAACGGGCAGTTAGACCAGTCAGGATTTTTTAAGAAAGGGGAAAAAGACAGCACTTGGAGAAACTATTATGAAAGCGGGGTAGAGCGTTCAATAAGGTATTATCACCATGGACGAGCCAATGGTTCATTTGTATTTTTCTTCTCCAACGGAGATACCGACATGGTAAACTCCTTTTCTGAAAACTTGAAGGACGGAGTTTGGAAATCATGGAGCACTGGTGGAAAACTTACCAGTGTTACCCACTACGTAAAAGATAAAAAAGAAGGCCTTTGGACCTATTACTATGATAACGGAAATATAAAAAACCAGGGCTCGTTTGTAAAAGGCAAGAAAGAAGGCCACTATACTTCCTGGTTTGAAAATGGAAATAAAGAAAGCGAAGGAGATTTTCAGGATGATAAAGCAGCAGGCAAATGGCAGGAATGGTATGAAACGGGCAAGCTGAAAGATGTGGTTAGGCATGCTGACAGCCTTACTTACATGGATGAATATTACGATCCTAAAGGAAAGAAAACAGTTTCGAATGGTAATGGAACTATTACGGTTTATTATCCTGGTGGGGTTGTTCAGGCAACAGGCAAATATGTAAATGGTTTGAAGGAAGGTTTATGGAAAACAAATTTTTCCGATGGAAGCGAAGACAACGAAGCCATGTTTGCAGGTGGCAGGCAGAATGGCAGTTATACTGCCTGGTTCCGCGGTGGAGGAATAAAAGCCAAAGGCTTCTTTACAAATGGTGAGAAAGACAAACACTGGATATGGTACTATGAAAACGGAAAAGCCCAGACCTCCGGAGATATGCACAATAAAAAAAGAGAAGGATATTGGATATATTTTCAATCTAGTGGTGACACTACTGTGAAAGGCTATTTTAAAAATGACATGCAGGACAGCCTCTGGACCTATTATTACGACAGCAGTAGTGTAAAGCTGAAAGAAGTTCATTTTAAAGCCAATTTATTAAACGGGCTTTGTACGTTATGGTATCGCAACGCGCAAATGAGCGAACAGGGAAATTATTTGGATAATAAGGAAGAAGGTTTGTGGAAATCGTGGTATATAAATGGAAAGGAAGAAGATGAAGGCAGTTATAAGTCTGGAAGTATGGAAGGCAGCTGGCAAGGCTGGTACGACAACGGTAAACTGAAATACGAAGGAACCCGGACAAATAACTTAAAAGAAGGCCACTGGAAATATTATTATGAAAAAGGTCCGCTGCAAAGGGAAGGAGACTTCCATAAAGATCTGCAGGATGGGCACTGGGTTATTCTGCAACCTACAGGGATTAAAATTCAGGAAGGGAATTACAAAAAAGATAAGCTTGACGGGGAATGGTGTTTTTATTATGAAACGGGTGTACTCATGCAAAAACAAATGCTTACAAATGGGCTGCCATCCGGCAAATGCACCAATTATTTCCCAGATTCGAAAGTTTCGAGTACCTCAGACTATACGCTTGTTAAGGAAAAGAACGGCACCGAAAGAAGTGTGTCGGTGGGTGAATGGATATTCTACGACAAGAATGGAAACGTGGAACGCAAAGTGAAGTACGAAAACGGAATAGGGCATACCGAGCACCGATAGAATTATTCTATTCCTGCGAATGTGTTGCAGCCTCCTGCAAACTCACTCTCTTCCCTTTATAATATGGAGCAATAAAAGCCCCTTTAATACCTTTCTTTTTCAATTCAGTTAGTCGTTCATTGGCCGAACTATAATTTGCATAACTGCCAACCATCACTTTTACGGTGGAAGCATTCTCCACCTCCAGAAAGGGTTCATCGGTTATATGATAACGCTTTAATAAGAATTGGGCTTTCGGTTTAATGCTTACAGTTCCTATTTGAATTCGGTATACCAAATTAGGGATCGTAGCACTATCCTTTTTTTGTGAATATCCCGGGGTGCAGACAAGAGTAAACAGTAAAGAAAATAATAAAGCTATTCGTGTTTTCAAGGAAGAAACTTATAAATACAAAACTACTATTTAAGTCAACAGGAAAACATGGAAATTATACGATGTAACTGGAATAAAAAAAGGTTTCACAATTAAGTGAAACCCCATTTTAACTTAGCGGAAAAACTATTTCTTATCCTCCTTGTAGCGATAGCCCAATGCCTCTTTCAACGATTTAATTGCCAGCCGGGTATCTCTCATAGCTACTAATTTATGGCCGCCAAAATTCCAGGAAGCATGCTCCATATAATCCATGGCATCTTCCATTTGGTCAATGGCTTTTTCAATACGGGGGTGCATTTTACCTTCGTTTTGTTTTTCAATACTGGTGAATGCAGTGGTAGCAAAAATGCCGCTTGCAAACGCTACAATTACAATAGCTGCTAATAGTGATTTTTTCATAGGGTTTTTATTTATTGGTTTGTTGTTGGATTGTACAAATATAGAGAGGGTTTAAAACGGGGGGAAGAGAAATTTTTATATTTGTATTATGTATTAATCATTATCCATTAATGAAACGTTCCGCCTCAATACTTATTTTTTGTAATTCCCGGGCACAGATACGTGATACCATTAAGGAGTTTTCAATTACTACTGATGTAGCCCAATATATACTTTACCAACCCAATATTGGTATTGGATTTAGGTGGAATGGTTCTGTTATCGAAATTAATGCAGCTAAAATTTATCCCGGCCAATTATATTCAGACAACCCCTTTGCGAACGGACAATATAGCTTTCCGGGGCTTGTATATCAGGGGGAGGCATTCAGAGTGAATTATAAGCACTTTATACGTAATCATCCGAAGAGATACATATCGGCACAGGCAATGTACAAACATGAATGGTTTAATAATGTCAACTTTACAGATGCCTACAATGGGGACAACTCACTTGAGTATACCATGAATGAAAAAACCAATGTGGTTGGATTAGACATATCAGAGGGTATAATAATCGGTAAAAATTCCTGGTATCATCTTGACTTTTCTGTAGGGCTTGGGCTGCATGACCGCCTAAGGAATTTCGATGTAACTTCGGTTACTAATCTTACGGCGGGACCCGGACTTGGAAACTATAACGGGTATATATGGTATGTAACTCCCGTTTTCAGTTTCAAAGCAGGGTTCAACTCTCCGAAATTTAAGTAACTCGTTAAGGGAATGGTGACCATGAACTCCCGTTCCATTGGGCAAGGTCATTGCTCACGGTTGTTCCGCTGATAGAACTAAACCACCCGCCTACAATCAGGTTTCCATTATATGTGCAAAGCGGGGTCAAAAATGGGGCAATACTGCCATCAATCTTATAAAGTAATGGTTTGTACCCTGTAAGCTTTCCAAAAGAATTCGAACTTGTAACATTCCATTGGTCAATGGTTGAATCTCTCACATTAGTATATATTAATTCATTATTGTAAACAATCGACTGAGAACTAGGAAAAGGATAAAATAAGCCCATAGTATTTGAGATGGACCAGGTGGAACCATTCCATACTCTTATGTAATTACCCTCAGATGTTTTTGCCATTAAGGATCCATTAGAAGGCAGTAGATATTCAATTTCGCCTCCAACTGAATCAATTTGTATCCAGGAGGTTCCATTCCATTCTTCAACCATTCCATAATCAGCAGCAAACAAGTTCCCGTTATATACAGCCAATGAGGTGATGTATCCCAAAAAAAACCGCTCCCTAACGCCGACCAGTTCGTTCCATCCCACTCTGCAACTGAATATACATAAGCATTACCAATTTGACTAAAAGACCCAGCCGCAATGAGTTTACCATTGTAAACTGCTAATGAAGTTATCGTGCCAACAAATCCTTTACCTACTTTAGACCAATTAGAACCATCCCATTGTGCTATGGAAGAATCAGCCACACCACCGGCAGAATTGAATGAGCCGGCAACAATAAGATTTCCATTATAAATTGCTAGTGCCTTAACAGGGCTGTATCCGTCTCCTTCCTGAGCTCCTTTGCCTCCGGAGCTATAACCCGGTCCGCTAACACCTTCTCCTAAAGACTGCCAGCTTGAGCCGTCCCACATTGCAATACTATGCGCACCATTAAACAAACCCGAATTAAATCCACCGGCTACCACTAGATTGCCATTATATACTATGCCCTGGTTTACGTAATCGTAATATGATGGAGGCGGAGTAGGAGTGGGAGTATAGGTATACTTGGAACATGAGGCAAATAATAAAATGCCTAAAATTGAGCTACAAGAAAATAATTTGGCTGGCATTTTATTTCCCATTCGTTACCAATAAAAAATACAAAAATAATAAAATACAAAAACAAATAAAAGTTGCGCCTTACAATAAAGAGGTGACAATATCAAAAATGAAAAAAGCCCTGATTAGGGGCTTTTTAAGTTGTCCGACCTGGGCTCGAACCAGGACTCTTCTCCTCCAAAGGGAGACGTGTTGCCAGTTACACCATCGGACAATCTAGCAGTATCCTTTTTTTCAAAAGGGGTGCAAAGATAAAAATTATTATTATTGTACTTAGGGTTAAGGGCCATAACAATGTTTTAATCTTTAAAAAAGTTCAAAAAATTGAGGTTCCGGAAGTATTTTATAGTCATATTTCTCTCATTTTCAGCTATTAAGACAAGTTCTCAGAAAGATTCATTAGTTCATTGCTCTGTTCAATTGGTTGGTTCTCCATTATTTAGTGGTTCTCACCGCACGGCTCTTGCAGGGGTTTTATTGGCGGTTTCAGATAAAAGAGTGAATGTGAAGATTGGGGTGGAAAGTGATATACCTACCGACTATAACCTTGAAGTAAGGTATTCAATGGGAGGAAGGTATGCGGATACAAGCATTTATTCAAACCTGACTATTCCGTTTACGATAGGCTATAATTTTATTGTCAGAAAGAAGTGGGATTCCTATATCTCGCTCGATATCATCGATATTCCTATTCCATTGAATCAATCAAATAATTCTCATGTAACTCACTACAATTACTACCGGCATTCATTTCTCTTTTCCCGCCTTGGGCTCGGGGCAGAATGGAGTTGTAACAGTAAGATCAAATTATTTGCAGAGCCTTACATTTATTATGTGCCGGAAAGTAGTTATGAAATTATTCAATATCCTGGAAACATAGCACCGCCTGAATTTTTGTGGGGTGTTTTGTTCGGAGTATCTTTTCAGTTTTATAAATATTCTCTGTGAAACTCTTTAAACTCTGCGACCTCTGTGTTAAAATCCTTTCGACACCAAGTTGCACAGAGAAATACTATTCATTAAATATCGCGCTCCCTATCCTTGCCATGTTGCTGCCTTCGTCTATTGCAACTTTGTAATTGCTAGTCATTTTTAATCGGCTGCATCATAATAAACGCCTTTTATGTTTGAAATGGGTATTGAATCAATAGTCTTGCTAAAGCACTTAGAGCTATCCGCAATGCCGTAAATAGCGATATTCATTTTTAAATTTTTCAAGTCTTTAAATCTATTCAAATCCAGGTGCCCCATTTTTACTTTTGCTGTAAGAAAACGTGGATAACCATGCCATTCTCGTTGTGCTTCTGAAATATAGTCTTTAAAAACCCCTTTAGCTCCACCCTTAATTACCCCCTTAAACAATAAACTGTCCTTCGTGTCGAAAACGCCGTATTTAACAGAATCAATCCTGTTATAATGTGTATTATGCGTACTGAAGTTTATACGGATAAAGTATTTTCTGCTGATATCAAAATAGAAAATGAAAAAAAGTGGTATAGGAAAGCCTAATTGCCTTCTGTGAACGTTAATTTCAAAACCAATATCGGTTTCTTTATATTTATTTAAATCTTCAAAGGGATGTTGATTAGATGGATAATTCCAACCTCTACCTTCATTAATAGCCCAACAGGAATCCAAAAGAAAGGAAAGGGAAGCCAGCAAAAAGAAAGAAAGAATAGTTCTCTTAAAGGCATTAAACATGCTGGTAAAGAAATTATTCGGTAAATCTAAGCAAATATTGCACTGCCTATCCTTACCATGTTACTTCCTTCTTCTATTGCTATTTTGTAATCGCTGGTCATACCCATTGAGAGGTGTTTTAGGGCCAAAGCCTTTTCGTATTTCTTGTAAAAATCGGTAAGAGACCTGAATTCCAGTTTTACCTGTTCAATATTAGATGTATTGGTAGCCATTCCCATAAACCCTGTTATCCTTATGTTTGGGAACTTGGATAACTCGTTGGTAAGGAATGTTTCTGCCTCAGTAAAATCAAACCCGAATTTAGTCTCTTCTGAGGCTATATAGACTTCGAGAAGGCAATCTATTATCCTGTTGCATTTTTTAGCCTGTTTATCAATCTCAGCAGCAAGTTTGGCACTATCTAAAGACTGAATAAGACTCACAAAAGGAGCAATATATTTTACCTTATTTGTCTGCAGGTGGCCAATCAAATGCCATTGTATATCAGTGGGGAGCAGGTCTTTTTTATCCATCAGTTCCATCACCTTGTTCTCTCCAAAGTGACGATGACCTGCATCATATAACTGCTTAATTTCTTCTACTGTATGTTTTTTGGAAACAACAACTAGTTCAACTCCCGGTGGGATGGTGTTCTTAACAGAGGAGTATCGCTCAGTTAAAGTCATTGAGGGCTTATAAGTTGTAAGTTGTTGATTAAATTAAGGAGTTGTTAAGAAGACTATTACCTTCCACCCTTATTATTCGGATTCTTTTCCTGAAGACTTTGTGAACCCTTCTTTTTTCCGGTTATAAAAACATATACTAAACTGACTATTGTAGCACCACCAATTGTTGTAGCTACAGTAGTCTCATGAATAGCCGCGCAGTATGTAGCGCATGCTAATGCCAAAACTGAAATAACTGCGGCTATTTTTTGACCAAGGCTACTTTCGGCTAATTGAGCGGGTATCGCAATACTTTCAAGTTTCATTCTATGGTCAGATTGTTTTTCAGCCATAGTGGTAATTCTGTCCGCACCATTCGGAATAATCTCATTATATTGAGCAAGGATTTCTGGGGAAGGGAGTGGACCGCTACTAATAGTTAATTTAAACGACAATATGGACTGTAATGCCTGTTCCCTTTTTTCTTTTGGAATCTGATCAATTATCGCCTTGAGTTCAGGGGGTAATTCGACTTTAGTGTTTTGACTGGTTGGAACTAGGCCTTGTTGTGCTTTATTTTTATCACCACTCTTAGCCATTACTTATTTTTTCAGTTCCGCATCCAACGAATTAGTAACTTCAAGGATATCTTGACCAACAACACCCCAATCACAACCAATAGCCTTTCTATCAGCTTCTTTTGGGGAATCAGAATAATTGAACTCATAATAATTACCACCAATATTCATAACACTCCCTGCGCCAATTATGAAATCATTATTGGCGAATAGGAAATCTGTCTGATACTTCTTTTTTGACATAACTATTGATTAGTTCTTGGGTTATTAGACGTTCAAAGATATAAAATATTGTAGAAACAAATAGTACCTATACTTACAAAGCATCTTAATTTTGCCTTAAAGCATGTATTTCTACGTACAATTATTCATCAAGGTTTCAATAGAAATCTTTATAGCTTGGCTTTCACTTCCACCTGCTCGAAGCCTTCAATAATATCGCCAACTTTAATATCGTTAAAGCCTGCAATATTTAGTCCGCATTCGTAGCCCGATACAACCTCTTTCACATCGTCTTTAAAACGTTTGAGAGAGCCCAGATCGCCGGTATGAACCACAATACCATCATGTATCACACGAATCCTTGTGTTACGGGTAATTTTACCTGTGAGTACCATACATCCTGCCACGTTACCAACTTTGGTAACTCCAAATACTTCGCGTACTTCGAGGTTGCAGACAATCTTCTCCTGCACTTCAGGACTTAACATACCCTCCATAGCGGTTTTTACCTCTTCAATGGCATCGTATATAATAGAGTAGAGGCGAATATCAATTTGTTCCTGCTCGGCTATCTTACGGGCATTTTGCGAAGGACGCACCTGGAATCCTATGATAATTGCATTGGAAGCCGAAGCTAACAACACATCTGATTCGGTAATGGCACCAACACCTTTATGTACAATATTTACTTGTATCTTGTTGCTTGCCAATTTCAACAATGAATCAGACAAAGCCTCGATAGAACCGTCAAAGTCACCTTTCACAATTACGTTCAATTCTTTAAAGTCACCTATTGCAAGACGTCTTCCGATTTCATCGAGCGTAATATGCTTGCGTGTCTTCAAACCTTGTTCACGTTGCAGTTGCAAACGCTTGTTAGCAATCTCACGGGCTTCCGATTCACTTTCTACAACGTGGAACTGATCACCGGCCTGTGGAGCCCCATCCAAACCTAATATCAATGCTGGCATTGCAGGTGATGCAACTTCAATTGCGGCACCGCGTTCATTATGCATGGCTTTCAGCTTACCGCTGAAACAACCTGCAACAATAATATCTCCGACATGAAGCGAACCACCTTCTACAAGAATGGTTGCAACATATCCTTTTCCTTTGTCCAATGCAGACTCAATAACAATACCATGTGCTTTTTTGTCAGGATCAGCTTTAAGCTCAAGTAATTCTGCTTCCAGCAAAACTTTTTCTAACAGTTCATGGATATGTACTCCTTTCTTGGCAGATATTTCTTCCACCTGGTATTTACCGCCCCAATCTTCCACCAAAATATTCATTTGGGAAAGTTCTTCTTTAACCCGGTTGGAGTTAGCTCCTTCCTTATCTATTTTATTAATGGCAAAAATCATTGGCACACCTGCAGCCTGTGCGTGGTTGATTGCTTCCTTTGTTTGAGGCATAACACCGTCGTCAGCCGCAACTACAATAATAGCGATGTCTGTAGCCTGAGCACCACGGGCACGCATTGCAGTAAATGCTTCGTGACCGGGAGTATCCAGGAAGGTAATTTTTTTGCCGTTTTCTAACGTTACATTATATGCACCAATGTGCTGAGTGATACCACCCGCTTCACCGGCAATAACGTTGGTCTTTCTAATATAATCGAGTAAAGATGTTTTACCATGGTCAACGTGACCCATAACAGTTACAATAGGAGAACGCGGAACCATATTTTCTTCCTTGTCTTCTTCTATTTTTACTGATTCCTGTACATCAATACTTACAAATTCTACTTTGTGTCCGAATTCTTCTGCAACAATGGAAATGGTTTCAGCATCCAACCGTTGGTTGATGGAAACAAACAATCCCAAACTCATACAGGTTGAAATAACATCCTGTATTGGCACGCTCATCATCTTAGCCAGTTCATTGGCCGATACGAATTCGGTTACTTTTATAACTTTTCCTTCAGCTTCCAGTTGTTCCGCTTCCTGCTGAGCTTTTTCACTCATCAGGTCACGTTTCATACGGCGGTATTTCGCAGCCTTTGATTTTCCGGAACCACTTAAACGGGCAAGTGTTTCCTTAATCTGGTTTTGAATTTCCTCGTCGGTAAGTTCAGGTCGGGCTTCCCTGCCTCGTGGTGCTCCACCAGCAGGTCTAGTAGCTCCGGCTGGCCTTGCAGCCTGGTTAATATCTTCCTTGTTATATTCCTTTTTAAATATCCGTTTGCGCTTTTTGCCTGCTCCTGCACCTCCGCCTTTTGGTGCTGAATCGGTGTTTGATGAGGCAATAGGTTTCTGCGGAAGGTCAATCTTACCAATAATAGTAGGCCCTTCAAGTTTACTGAACTTGGTTGGTACAAAATCTTCTTTTATGCGTTCAATCACAGGAGGTGCTTTTACCACCGGGGTTTCAACCACGGGAGGTTTTACTTCCTCCACTTTTTTAGGCTCTTCTTTTTTCGGTTTTTCAGGTGCTTTTACTTCCGCTTCTTTCTCCTTTGCTTTACCTTTTTTAGGGGGTTCAGGCAAGTCGATTTTCCCGGTTATTTTCGGCCCTTCAAGTTTTACTTTTTCGCGTGCAGGTTCAACAGGTGCAGCTACCACAGGAGGTGCTTTTACGACAGGGGTTTCAACCACCACCGGAGGAGCTTTTTTCGCTTCTTCCTCTGCAAAAATAATTTCCTTTTCTTTCTGAATAAGTACCGCCTCGTCTTTCGTTTTTTTCTCGCCTTCGTATTCCTTTCTCACTAATGCGTACTGGCCATCCGTAATCTTCCCGTTAGGGTTCGAATCAACCTTATGCCCGTTTGCATTGAGGAAATCGGCAAGTGTTCCAACACTCACGTTCAGTTCCTTTGCTACTTTACTTAACCTATGTACGCCCTCTGCCATGTTTTTAGTTATGAGTTATGAGTTATAAGTTATGAGTTTAAATAAACAAAATTAATTCGTAAATAACTCATAACTTATAACTTATAACTTTCTTTTAGCTTTCAAATTCTTTCTTTAAAATACTTTGTACTTCTTTAATAGTCTCTTCTTCCAGGTCGGTTCTCTTTGCCAAATCTTCAACAGAGAGTTCCAATACGCTCTTAGCGGTATCGCAACCTATGCTCTTCAATGCATCGAGTATCCATCCTTCAATTTCATCTCCGAATTCATCCAACGGAACGTCTTCGGTATAGTTTTCTGCATCCCTGTATACATCAATTTCGTAACCTGTTAAACGAGCTGCCAAACGGATGTTGTGGCCTCCCTTACCGATAGCAAGTGACACCTGGTCAGGTTTCAGATACACATCGGCATGCTTGGTAGCTTCTTCAATTTTTATAGAAGTGATCTTAGCAGGATTCAATGCACGGGTAATAAACAGGGTAGGGTTGGTGGTGAAGTTAATAACATCAATATTTTCATTCTTCAACTCACGAACAATTCCGTGGATGCGTGAACCTTTAACACCTACGCATGCTCCTACAGGATCAATACGATCATCATACGATTCCACAGCAACCTTGGCTCTTTCGCCCGGTTCACGAACAATCTTTTTAATGGTAATAAGCCCGTCGAAAATTTCAGGTACTTCCATTTCAAACAATCTTTCCAAAAAGCTTGGTGATGTTCGGGATAATATAATTAACGGATTGGTTCCGTTCATTTCTACTGACAATACTACCGCCCGGATGGTATCTCCTTTCTTAAAGAAATCGGATGGTATCTGTTCGGTGCGTGGCAGAATTAATTCGTTGCTTTCATCATCCATAACCAGAATTTCCTTTTTCCAGATCTGGTAAACCTCACCACTGATGATGTCGCCTTCTTTGTCTTTATATTTTTTGAAGAGTGTTTCTTTTTCAAGTTGCGAAATGCGTGAACTCAGGTTCTGGCGCACGGCAAGGATAGCCCTGCGGCTGAAGTCCATAAAGTTCACCGGCTCCGAAACATCTTCACCCACTTCAAAATCGGGTTCAATTTTTATAGCTTCGGAATATGCAATTTGTGTATTCGGATTTTCAATTTTATCGTCTTCCACAATCACACGGTTTCTCCAAATTTCCACGTCACCTTTATCAGGGTTTACAATAATATCGAAGTTCTCATCGGTTTCGAAACGCTTGCGCAGCATAGCTTTAAATACATCCTCAATCACATTCATGAGGGTGGCTTTATCAATACTTTTTATTTCCTTAAATTCCGAAAACGACTCAATAATATTTAAGTGAGTGATTTCTTTTAGCTCTGCAACGTTTGCCTTTTTTGCCATGACTATTTTTAATTTTTAAGACTTACAACTTTTATCTTTCCAGCGGGTTATATAAACAACAAAGGAGGTCCGCTTGAGCCCTCCATGCTGATACTTAATTATGGGAGAATCCTATCTAATTCGCAAAATCCGATGCAAATATAAATAAAATTTCAAGATTAGATGCCGTTTGGCAAGGAAATTCAATGAAATTAAACCTAGCCTAATCCGCCTAGGCGGACTTTAAGTAATTTAACTTATTAAAATTCAATGACTTTTAAAGCTCCTTTGGTGGTTTGGGGATTTAGAAACGCTTACTTTAGCTCAAAAGAGCGGAAATTTTAATACTTTTGCACTATAGGAAGGAAACAAGTACACTATTATTTCTGTTGATAATCAAAAAATGAAAAGATTTTTTCTTGTCATTAGTTCAGTTTTTTGCTGGGCTTTTCCTTCTTCCGCACAACAGCATACTTCTGAAATAGGGGTGTTCCTCGGTTGCAGCTATTACCTGGGAGATTTGAACCCTCACGGATTTTTCAATCAGTTTACACGCCTTGCAGCCGGTGCAATTTACCGCTACAACATTAATAATCGCTTTTCGGCCAGGGTTAGCGGTTTTTACGGAACGCTTTATGCCGATGATTCCAAATCATCTTCCGCTTTTCAGCGCGAACGGAACCTGAATTTTAAATCGCCTGTATATGAAATATCGGGACAAATGGAATTCAACTTCCAGGAATATTCCATCGATAATCCAAAATATAATTTCACTCCGTTTATTTTCGGCGGATTAGGCTTTTTTCACTTTGAACCCTTTGGTAAAATTGGCGATCAGTGGGTGGCTTTGCAGCCGCTGCACACCGAAGGACAAGGCACCCAATCGAATCCCGATGCCCCTTACAAACTAATACAACCCTGTATACCTTTTGGTATTGGTATTAAAACATCTTTTTCGCAAACCATGTGTCTTACCATTGAGTGGGGCTTGCGCAAAACCTTTACCGGATATATTGACGATGTAAGCGGACTCTATCCTAACCCTACACAGTTGGGGGCACAACAAGGTCCTAACTCAGGATTGGCTTTAACTATGAGCAATCGCAGCCTGAATACCGACCATGCCAGCATGATTGGCACCCAACGCGGCGATGGCAAAAACGACTGGTATTCCTTTGCCGGTATCATACTCTCCTTCCACGCTAAAAAAGTGGGACAGGTCTGTGCGAATTGGTGGTGAGAAAAGGCAGATTTCTCGCCAAGTTGCAAACCAAGGGTTAATAATAAAGTTTGATTCAAATAGTTTCCTATGTTAACTTTTAACTAATTTATTTAATAAGAGATAAAAAGTATTTTTTTATAACAGCTACGTTCATTATGTTAAAATAATTATTAGGTTTGTCGCCATAAAAACCTAATAATCATGAAAAAACATACCTTATTAAGTACTTTGTTTGCCTTAATAATAGGAGCATCTAACGCACAATATACAGTGCTTCATTCATTCATCGCTTCAACAGGCGAAAGTCCAAGAGGTTCAGTAACTGTATCAGGGAATACCGTATTCGGCATGACTCAGGCTGGCGGTGCGCACAATTATGGTTGCGTGTTTTCTATGAATACCGATGGTACTTTATATAAAGACATTTATGATTTTAACGGCACTACCACAGGAGCAAATCCATATGGTTCAGTAATAGTTAGCGGAAGCACTTTGTTCGGCATGACATCAGGCGGAGGAGCACATAACAATGGGATTATTTTTTCCATGGACACCGATGGCACTCGGTTCAAAGATGTATATGATTTTAAAGGTAGCCCGAACGATGGAGCAATTCCATTTGGAAAATTATTATTGATTGGAAGAAAACTATATGGAATGACAGCTCAGGGAGGATTTAGTGGTTTAGGTTGTCTTTTCACTATTGATTCAAGCGGAACAGGGGAAACTGACCTGCTCGATTTTCTAGGCTCAAACGGTTCTTATCCTTATGGCTCATTAATTCAATGGGGAACAACCCTTTATGGCATGACCTCGGGGGGTGGTGCAAACGACAGCGGACTTGTTTTTTCCATACAGACCAATGGCACTGGATATACGGATATATATGATTTCAATAAGACATCCGGTTTTTCACCACAGGCAGATTTGTGCATATCGGGAAATGAATTATTTGGTATGACATCTCAAGGCGGGGTAAATACATTTGGCACAATGTTCAGGGTGCATACCGATGGCACAGCATTTAATGTGCTTTATCCATTTACTTTTCCTGATATTAATCCCTACGGCTCTTTAACTCTTTCGGGTAACATGTTATACGGTATGACTACCGGGGCATATTTTTGGGCTGAAAACGGTTCTATTTTTCTTATTGATACTACAGGATCCGGATATTCCGACCTTGCTGTGCTTACCGGAAAAAACCCGGGATATTATGGCTCCGCTCCTTATGGTGCTTTATCTATTTCGCAAGGCGTTTTATATGGAATGACATCTGGCGGAAGTCAAATAGGTGGATTTGATCAAGGAGTTATTTTCAGTTATCCTATATGCTATCTTTTAACCTCCAGTGCTTCCACAGTTAATAATGTAAGCTGCCATGGCGATAACAATGGTAATGCTTTGGCAACTGTAACCGGTGGACCAACGCCATATCAATATTCCTGGTCGAATGGTGGAACGAATGTAGTGTCGACAAATAACCCTACAGGACCAGTTTTAAGTGCAGGTTTTTACACAGTAACTGTAACTGACAATAACGGTTGTGTTTCTAAAACTACTGTAAATGTGAAACAACCCGTAGTCCTAACTTCTCCGGCAACCACCACCAATAACATTAATTGTTTTGGTTCGAATAATGGAAGTGTTTCTACATCTCCTGCCGGAGGAACGGCTCCCTATACATATGCTTGGTCGGGAGGTGGTTCAAACCCTGTAAAATCCGGACTTTCTGCCGGAACATATACTATTACCGTAACCGATAATAACGGCTGTATTTCGACTGCCACTTCTACTGTAACAGAGCCAACCGCAATGGTAATCACGCATGATTCGGTGAGCCAGGTGGGCCCTTGTAACGGAATAGCGGCAATAACCGTTACAGGCGGTACACAGCCATATAATTATTTATGGCTCACAGGTAACCAAACAACCGATACAATAAAAGGACAATGTGCCGGCACCTATTGTGTGCAGGTTACTGATAATAACGGCTGCACCCAAACAACCTGTATAACAGTAAAACTAACTACGGGAAATGATAACATAGATAATTCCTCATCTATAAGGGTGTACCCGAATCCGGGCAATGGACTCTTTAATGTGATTTATGATCCGGGAAAAGGGGAAGTATCTCCGCCAATAATTGAAATATATAATATTCTTGGAGAAAAGATAATTAAAGAAACCATGTTAACTGATAAGAGTGATAACCTGATCGATATCTCTTCGCAGTCTTCCGGAATTTATTTCTACCGTGTGCTAAAACAAACCGGGGAATTGGTAGGAGAGGGGAAGGTGGTAATTCAGAAATAACGGGTGCTCGCAAAGGCGCGATAAGAAATACAATATTCAATTGCCGTCTGCTTTAGCTGATGTGTTTTTCGGTTCGTTTCAATTGCCGTCTGCTTTAGCTGACGGTTAACTAAATACTCCTAATTTTAGGCTTTAGCCCTAAACAAAATCGATTGTAGTATGTCCTATGTAACAGTATGGCTGCATTGTGTCTGGTCAACTAAAAACAGAGAACCTATACTCACCAATGAGATTAGGCCGGAGTTGTTTCAACACATTTTTGACAACGGAAGAAAAAAGGGAATTTGGATAGACACAGTGAATGGATATAAAGAACATGTTCATGCATTAATTTCATTAGACAAGAGCATGACGATTGCCAATGCATTACAATTAATGAAAGGTGAATCGGCTAATTGGCTGAACAAAACCCCACTTTTAAAAGGAAAAATACAATGGCAAGACGATTATTTTGCTGTTTCAGTAGGGCAATCACAACTTGAACGGGTAAGGACTTATATAAGGAATCAGGAAGAGCATCATAAACATAAATCATTTGAATTGGAAGTAAATGAATTTATGGAAAAATATGGATGGACCAAATTTAAAGATTGAGTTTTAGGCTAAAGCCAAATTCATTGGGGCTACTTTTTCCGTCAGCTAAAGCAGACGGCAATTGAAACGAACCGGGAATACCCTGCAAAACCCAGCTACAGCGGACGGCAATTGAAACGAACCGGGAATACCCTGCAAAACCCAGCT
>CAIPDV010000021.1 GCA_903863935.1 uncultured Bacteroidota bacterium | reverse complement strand
TGGATGCATAATAATATGCTCACCATCAACGGACAAAAGATGGGCAAGTCACTCAACAATTTTATCATGCTTCACGAGCTTTTCAGTGGTAAACATCATTTCCTCGTCAAGCCAGCCCTTTCCCCCAGCTAAGACTAAAGTGTAGTTCATATTTAAGTCATCAGACAATTTTTCATACGCATTTAATATGCCAATAAGATTCTTTCTGGGCTCAATCGTGCAGACGCATAATATGTAATCTTGATTAATTTTATATTTCTTTTTAACCACCCAACTATTTATAAAGCCCTTGCGTATCAGTAAGAAATAATTGTATATTTACTTTATAATTTGGGACATGAAAAAAAATATTCTTCTTTTTTTTATTTGTATTTTTAGTTTTTCACTCTCCTTCGGTCAAATCATAAATACCTATGCAGGGAATGGTATTTGCGGTAACTCGGGAGACGGAGGGCCCGCTACTTCCGCTGAAATTTGTACTGTATTCGGCATTGCATATGATAATTCAGGAAATCTTTATATTTCTGGTTCAACATTGGTAAGGAAGGTTAATTCCTTGGGAAGTATTTCAACTTTTGCAGGGAATGGATTTTATGGTAGTTCAGGCAATGGAGGTCCTGCGACATCTGCTGAACTGGAATCGCCATATTACGTGGCAGTTGATGATTCCTTCAATGTTTACATTTCTGATTATGGCACCTGCAATATTCGCAAGGTAAATACATTGGGCCTTATTTCAACCATTGCAGGAAATGGGGTAAAGGGATATTCAGGAGACGGAGGTCAAGCCACAAATGCCGCATTATGGGACCCTCTGGGTATTGCAGTAGATAATTTTCATAATTTGTTCATTGCTGATTATGGAAACAGCAGGATTCGTGAAGTTAAAACCAATGGTATTATTACTACCATAGCAGGTAATGGAGTTGGAGGGTATTCCGGAGATGGCGGAAATGCCACAAATGCTGAAATAAATCTGTCAGGTGCGGTTTACGTGGATGGAACAGGTAACATTTATATTTCAGATGCCAATAATCAATGTGTGAGGAAAGTGAATACATCCGGAATTATTTTAACCATAGCCGGTAATGGTAGTGGGGGTTACTCCGGTGACGGAGGTCCAGCAACCGTGGCAGAATTTAATGGCCCAGTTTATACCATTGTTGATGGGCAAGGAAATTTATATATTTCGGATCAAGGTAATGACTGTGTCCGTTTTATAAACACGAGTGGTATAATTTCAACTATAGCCGGAAATGGAACGGCAGGTTATTCGGGTGACGGAGGTATGGCTACTTCAGCAGAGTTGAATTTTCCTGAAGGACTTGCATTGGATGCAACCGGTGACTTATATATTGCTGAATACCTCAATTATCGAGTTCGCATTATATCCGGGAACATCAATACCATGAACAATTATCTGCATAGTGATGATTTAAAATTTATTTTTCCCAACCCTTCGAGCGGAACATTCACACTCCAAACTATAGGGACACAAAATTTCGTGTCTGCAACCATTGAAATTTATAATGTGCTTGGAGAGAAAGTGTAGTCAGGCATCGTTCATAGTTCATCGTTCATAGTTAACCTTTCAGGACAGCCCAATGGAATTTATCTCTACCGGGTTTTAAATGAGGATGGCGGTTTGATTGGGGAAGGGAAATTAATTATATCAAAATGAAAAAACTAATCCCATACATAAGTATGAAGGGTGCTTTGCTCTCCTTCATATTCATTTTTAGTTTTTCACTTTGTGAAGGGCAGAGTTGGGATTGGGGAAGGCAAGGGCATAATATTGGATTGAAAGCCACAATATCAGTTGCCCTAACCACAGATATGAATGGAAATGCTTTTTTAACCGGAGGTTATTATCCTGAAATTTCATTTGGTGCCGATACCTTAGTTGATTCAAATTATGTTAGTCAGGGCTATCAGGCGTACTTTGCTAAATACAACGCATCAGGATCTTTACTGTGGGCAACGCAATTTATAGGAGAGTATTGTTACGGTCAATCCTTAGTTGCTGATGCTTCAAACAATATAATTGTTGGTGGTGGATTCGAAGATACAATCAGGATAGGTTCTACTTTATTAATTGGAAAAAACGATTTTTTTCTGGCCAAATGTGATAACAATGGAATCCCTTTATGGGCGGTTGCAGGAAATGGAGCCGGGCTGAGATATGCCAATACTAATACGAATGCACTGGCAATTGATAAAGCAAATAATATTTTTATTTCGGGATACTTTTTGGGAAACCTTCAATTAGGCGCTGTCAATTTATCGGGGTCAGATAGTTTGTATACTATTTTTATTGCCAAATATGATAGCAACGGAACTGCATTGTGGGCAAAAAAAGGCATTGCTCTTTCTCCGGTTGCAACTAATGGCAATCCAAATCAAAGCTATTCGGTAGCAATCGACCATGCAGGAAATTCTTTTATAGCAGGTATTTATAATGATTCAATAATTTTTGGTTCAGATACGTTAATTTCCCCAATCCTGAATAACAGTTTAGGAGGTAATCTATTTCTTGTTAAATATGATTCGGTAGGAAACCTGCTTTGGGCAAGGCAATCAGTCTTGCCTTCCGCATATAGTTATGCAATTGGATATTCCCTGACAACCGATAAAGAAGGAAATGTTTATTATACGGGTTATTATAATGATACTATTTCTTTTGGAACTTATAGCCTTATAGGTGGTGGATTATACTTTGTGAAATATAATAGTAACGGAAAAATAATTTGGGTAAAAGGTGCAACAGGAAACGCTGGTTCCTCTCTTTCTTCCGACGAATTTGACAATATTTATATGAGCGGAGGGGGCACTTCTAATGGCATTACTTTTGGTTCTCTTACCTTAACCGCTCCTAATACGGTTAATGCTTTTATTATAAAATTCGACACATCAGGAAATGCATTGTGCGGCTCTCTTCTTTATAATGGTATTGACGACCAGCCTGTTTGTGTGGCAGTTGATAAAACCGGGAAATATGTGTACACTGCTTCAACTTTTTTTAACGATACAGTATTTTGTAACTCGGACACTTTAATTTCATACGGGCAGGACCCGTACATTGCACGATGGCAGAATTGTGGTATTGAATCAAATACAAATTCTCAATCCCAATCCACTCCCTCCATCACCCTTTTCCCCAACCCGTCCAACGGAACATTCACACTCCAAACTATAGGGACACAAAATTTTGTGTCCGCAACCATTGAAATTTATAATGTGCTTGGAGAGAAAGTGTATTCAAACACCGTAACCAGTCCATCGTATATGGTTAATCTTTCAGGACAGCCCAACGGAATTTATCTTTATCGGGTTTTAAATGAAGATGCCTGCCTGTCAGGCAGACAGGGAAGTTTGATCGGGGAAGGGAAAATAGTTATTCAGAAATAAATTAAATTCGTCATTGCGAGGCTTTGCGAAGCAATCTTGCCCCATTGTTATGTCCGAATTTTATGAGATTGCTTCGCAAAGCCTCGCAATGACGCGATCTGTATGGACAGGAGAAGAAGAAATTCAGAAATTATCGTTACCCAAGCAATATTTTTTCCGTATTCATGTTAATGGAAAAAACATTTTGCATGAAAAAAATAAAATTACTTATCTGTATTTCACTTTTCACTTTTAGTTTTTCATTTTCCATTCCCTGCCAGGGGCAGAGTTGGATGTGGGGCCGCCAGGGAAGCGGAGGAACCAAGTACAATGATTACGGTGCATCGGTTGCAACCAATAAAAACGGCGATGCCTATCTCTCCAAACAATATCTCTCGCAGATCACATTCGCACCGGACACACTGCGGGGTAGTCCGAATGATAATATGTATTTTATAAAATATAATTCAGCGGGTGCATTACAATGGGCCATACAACCACACCAAAGTTATTCTGCTCAGGTTATTGTTGGTTCCCTTGCCACCGACCCTGCCGGCAATGTAATTATTACCGGCTCGTTTAGCGATTCGCTTGTTTTTGGTTCTTATAAATTGTACACCATAAGCCTTGCTACATTTGTAGTTAAATATACCAGTAATGGTACTGTGGTCTGGGCAATGCAATCGGGTGGCAATGCAATGCCATCTTCTATTTCAACCGATGATAAGGGCAATAGTTATATTACAGGGCACTTTCTTTCTACAACAAACTTTGGAGCCTACACCCTTATTAATTCTGCCGGAGGCGGACAGGGTGTATTTTATCTCTTTAAGTTAGACCCGAACGGAAATGTGCTGTGGGCAAAACAGTCCACTCATCCAAATAGTCTTAGCAGTTCAGAAGGCTATGGCGTAATTACAGATAAATCGGGTAATAGTTATGTAACCGGGTATATTATTGATAGTGTTCATTTTGGAGCATCCAAATTGTATGCCAATGCTCCGCCCTATGGTGCCCGAGGTGCTGCCTTTATAGCCAAATACGATTCCGCCGGAAATATTTTATGGGCAAAACAAGCTACTATTCCTACACAAGCAAGCTGGGGAATTGGCTATGGCGTTACAGTTGACAAAACCGGAAACCTATATATAACAGGCTATTTTAAAGACACGATGAGTTTTGGTTCTACTAACCTGATAGCTAAAGACAGTAGTATTTTTCTTGCAAAATACGACCCTTCGGGTAATTTAGTATGGGCTGAACAATCTGGCAATGGCTCCTGGATGGGCTATTCATTAGCTGCAGATGCAAAAGGCAATGTTTATATGGGAGGTGTTGGACATACCGATTCATTAACATTTGGCGGAAGCACTTTTTATAATCCTGTACATCATAACTCATCATTTATTTTAAAACTTAGTTCCAATGGAACTACTTTATGTGGCTCTACTCTGAAAAACGGAGGCGGCACCGGGCGGAATTTTGAAGGTATTGCATGCGATTCTACCGGACAATATGTTTACGAAACCGGCGATCTGTTTCTGGATAGTGCATTTGTCGGTTCGGATATTTTAATTGCCAATTCTGGTACTGCTCCCTATCTTGCAAGGTGGCAAAACTGTAATTCAACAGATGATATTACCACTATAAACACAGATAAACCTATAATCACCTTGTTCCCTAATCCGAACAATGGAGCGTTCACGCTCCTAACTGTAGGGACACAAAATTTTGTGTCCGCCACTATTGAAATTTATAATGTACTTGGCGAGAAAGTGTATTCAAACACCGTAACCAGTCCATCGTATAAGGTTAATCTTTCAGGTCATCCAAAAGGAATATATCTTTACAGGGTAATTAACGAAAACGGGAAACCGATTGGCGATGGAAAATTTATTATAAAGTAGGGTGAAAAAAGCAAATCTCATAATATGTCTTTTACTTTTTAACTTTTATTTTTCATTCCTTTCGGCGCAAAAATGGTATTTACTCCCTAACTCTCCAGCCCAGACTTTCCGGCATGATGATCTCTATTTCATTAATCGTGATACCGGTTGGGTAGTGAACGTAAGCGGACAGGTGTGGAATACCAAAGACGGTGGCAACTCCTGGACTCAATTAATAAACCAACCATCTTCTTTCCGAAGTGTTGGTTTTTTCGATTCCATACATGGATGTATTGGTAACCTGGGCCCCGGTAACTGGGCTCCAACCAATGATACCAATCCGATTTACTATACTTCGGATGGAGCTAAAACGCTTACACTTCCAATTATTATTGGCCCGAAACCAAAAGGTATTTGTGGTATGAATGTTGTTAATGACACCACCCTTGTTGTAACCGGAAGGTTTGATGGACCTCCTTATTTTATGCGAAGTACAGACCGGGGAAAAACTTTCCATTCCCAAAAATTTGACTCGTTGGCAGGCATGTTAATTGACACGTATTTCATGACACCCGATTCCGGATTTGTGGTGGGAGGAACCGATTCGATTGAAGGAAACTCCTATTCAGTAATTCTGTTTACAGCCAATGGAGGAGCTACATGGACCCGAAAAATTATAGGAACTTTAATCGGCAATCATTGCTGGAAAATTACGCATCCTTCTTATAATGTATTTTACGTTTCGGTAGAAGAATTATATAGCAATAATAAACTTCGTTTTTTTAAATCAATCGACCGCGGGAAAACATGGACCGAAGAAATAATTAATACCGTACCTTATGGATGGAGCCAGGGTATAGGATTTGTAAATGATTCGGAAGGATGGGTGGGAGGCAATACCTATACATTGCACACCAAAGACAGTGGAAAAATATGGGATACGTTAGCACCATCCAATTTGCTGGTTAATTTGAACAGGGTACGTTTTTTAAGCGATACGCTTGCTTATGCAGTGGGGCAGCGGGTTTACAGGTACTATATTTCTCCAACAGCCGGAACCCCGGAAATAAAAAACTTGAAGGGCTATTCGATGTCTCAGAATGTTCCCAATCCATTTACAGGTTCAACCACAATTACCTACACCATTCCTGTAACCCAAAATGTGCATATAGAAGTGTTTGATGATGGGGGAAGAAAAATAACAACCCTTGTAAATGAAATAAAGTCTGCGGGAACCTATACGGTGGAGTTTATAATGCCGCAGCCCAGGAATTTTTCATTCATTTGCTCCATGCTTGCAGGACCTTTCAGCAAACGAATAAAAATGGTTTCGGTAAAATAAAAGGTTACTGAATTTTAATTGCTGAATCCTTTCAGAATCAGGAACACTGATAAGTAATGGAAAATTTGTGATAGAATAAACATTCTATTAATTATTAATAGCTACTTTCGCCACACAAATAATAAAAAAATAACATCATGAAAAAGACTTTTATCTGGTCATTGCTGATAGGCATAGGCTTTATGTTTATGGGTTGCCCATACAATTCTTCCGTATCTATTGATAATACCAATGCGGTAAAAATAGATTCTAAATTATTAGGCAAATGGCAAAAACGCACCTCCGATGACGAAACCTACATCGTTACACAAAAGGATGATTATACTTATGATATCCTTGAAAAGGATAAGACCCCGAGCGAAGGCAGCGAACCTAAAAAGTACAGTGCTTTTCTTTCCAATGTAAATGGAACCAAATTCCTGAACCTCTATGAAAAGAAAGACGAAGACAGCAAGACCTACTATTTCTATAAATTAGAAATAAGTGATGAAACCGAAGCTTTCACTTTATTCCCTGTTACCGAGTATATCACTGAAACCTTCACCGCTTCTTCTGACCTTAAAAAATTCGTTCAGGCTAACATGGGTCTGAGTTTCTTTTATGGCAGCAAAGAAGAATATATTAAAGTAGGCAAGTAAAAATCATTTCATTATTTATAAGGATAGCTCAAGGGTAAAACCTAAGCTATCCTTTCTTATTTGTCGGAGCCCGACCGGCATTTATTCAAAGCCCTTTTAGGGCATAATTGCCAGTCGGGCTCCGACTGCTTTGATTTATTATTAACTTTGTGAAACAAAACG
Organism: uncultured Bacteroidota bacterium; assembly: GCA_903863935.1. GTDB lineage: Bacteria > Bacteroidota > Bacteroidia > JABEUT01 > JABEUT01 > JABEUT01. The sequence continues at coordinate 1,460 of CAIPDV010000021.1, read as the reverse complement.
CCTGTGAGAATGATATAAAACTTTACTATTAACGTATCTTACCTGTTTTTACGTCTTTAATAATAGACAGTTTTATAGTTTTGCGCCTATCAAATGAACCTTCACAATCTCTGGCAAATAGTTGTAGTTTTCCTTTTAAGCGCCGTAAAATTCGGTTTCGGAGGTGTGCCCATTGCCGTACTGGTAGATAAATTTCCTTTTTTCAAGGCCATTACCATCACTGCCGCAGGTGGAGTTACAAGTGTTATCATATTCGCAAACATCAGCGAATGGGTGCTTGATAAATGGCATAAATTCAGGATGCGGAAATTCCCACCTCATGAACATCCTGAAAAAAAGCATGCCCCTGAAAGTAAATTAATGAAGAAAATACGTGAAAAATGGGGTTTATATGGCATTGCGTTCTTCACCCCATTGATATTATCTATCCCGATCGGCACGCTGTTGGCAGTGCAATTTTATCATGATAAACAAAAGGTGATTTCATATATGATCGTTTCAATTGTAGCCTGGGATTTCTTCTTCTACTACTTTTATAATTACCTGGCTCCTCATCTTCCACACTTTTTACATTTTGCCTAAATGCCGGAAACAATTTCCACTATTCAGAATAATCTCTCTCATCTTTTAAAACTGGCTGTTGATGCCGGAAAAGCAATACTTGAGGTGTATGAAACCGCTTTCTCAGTAGAGATAAAAGATGACCGCTCACCCTTAACCCTTGCCGATAAAAAATCGAATGAGATTTTATGCAAAGGATTAGCCTCTATTTGGAATATCCCGATAATGAGCGAAGAAATAAAACAACTCTCTTACGAAGAACGCAAAGCATGGAACAAATTCTGGTTGGTTGACCCCCTCGATGGCACCAAAGAATTTATTAAGCGGAATGGTGAATTTACTGTGAACGTTGCGCTAATTGAGGACCACACGCCTGTATTCGGACTGATTTATGTCCCCGTTACCGGGCAAATGTATTTTGCAATTAAAGAGCAGGGCTCTTATACGTTATCACTAAAAGATTGGTCTGCATTGCCAACAAGTTATAATGAAATTATTTCCCTTAGTAAAAAGCTGCCGCTTGAACACCGCCCTGCCGGGGAGTTTAACATAGTGGCCAGTCGCTCGCATATGTCACCTGAAACAGAGGCCTATATAAATGAAGAGAAAGGCAAACATAAAGTCGTAAACATAGTTTCGGCAGGCAGTTCATTAAAGTTTTGCCTGGTGGCAGAAGGTAAAGCCGATGCATACCCCCGTTATGGCCCAACCATGGAATGGGATACCGGTGCAGGACATATAATTGCAACAGAAACTGGCAAAAAGCTTGTTCGGACAGACACTATGGAACCACTGACTTACAACAAAGAAAATCTGTTGAACCCCTATTTTCTTGTGTATTAAGAACTCAATTAATAAAATGCTTCATTTAGCCTTATCAACCCCAAACCCCTGAAGGG
>CAIPDV010000020.1 GCA_903863935.1 uncultured Bacteroidota bacterium | reverse complement strand
TAAAATTATAGGTCAAAGGTAGAAATCATTTTGAATTACAGACAAAATGAATTAAATTATTTATTTTTTTATATATTGGCAAAGCTCAGGCATAATAATTTATTTCCGGTAATCGCCGGAGGACTTCGGGGGTTATTTAAACAGAATCTGTTTGTGCAATTAATAGACAGACGAACGCTCTGACTTTATAGTTTGATTCTCCAGTTGTAAATAGTATCTCCGTCCTTCCAAACTAATGTGAAGTCCTCGTTCGAGAAACTAATTACACGAAAAGTATCATTCTTTACCCCGTCAATCTTGGCAGTAGCCATTATCAAACCACTTTCATTATAAACCTTAAATACCTGTACATTTTTAGAAATTTTATCTGAAGAGTAATCAGCATCACTCCCGGAAAGCTCTGCTCTTTGATATGCCAAAAAGGAAGTTTTATTTCCAATCAATTTTTGAAAATCGTCAAAATTTGGAAGTTTATTGGAATATGCAACTCCACTAAGATTTGTTGATGTAGCTTTTCCTGCTTCGTATCGCGATCCTGCATGATTTTCTGATGTGTTATTTTGAGTCAAATAAACAATATTCGCTCCCATCATTGCCGCAACAATTTTCATTTTTTTATTAGCCCGTTCTTTAACTTTTTCCATGCTGGAAAGAGTTGTAGTTCCCCTTGCTTTTGCACTTACATCCCCTACTTTGAATAAGCCCTTTACCTCGCTCTCAACACTCGTAAGTGTGACATTGTCAAAATCCTCAACCCCATTAACCGTTTTATATGAAGTTGCTTCTGAAAAAGTCTGCACCCTACCGGATTTAAAAACAATTTTTTGAATTGCATTTTTAAATAAAGAGTTTGTTACGTCCTCTCCTGGATAAACATACGTAACTGCATCTTGACCTACATCTTTAATATTACAAGCAATCTTCTGATTATTTGTATATATTGTATCTGCTTTTTGTCCAAATATATTAAAAGAAGCAAAAAGAAGTAATACTGTAATTGATGTTCTCATTTTTTGTTTTGTAAATAGTTATTATTATAAATAGTAATTAATTTGCAAATATATAATTTTTAAATTAAAGTTTTGAAATAATTCAGTGCAATTTTTCAAGAGTACTTCTGTAAAAGCACTTTATCTTAATTCAATTTCTGATAAGCCTGCCACCATCTATCCGGCATTTCTTCTCTGTAGCCGCGAAGTTGCCTGTAGTGGTTTTTATTAATAATTCTTGCTTTTTTTTACTGCAAAAATTTGCCAAACTCAGGATAAAATCCTGTTAATTTGAAGTGAACTAAATGCCAAGTTGGAACTTGAGAGAGATGAAACCGATAAATAAAATGATGCTGAATAGAATTCCTGAAATAATTAATCCCGGCCTCAGAAATTTTCCATCCCAACCAAAAAGAAGTATAAGAAATTGAATAATAATAATGGGCCCCAGCACATACCACAATGAACTGCCCGAAAACTCAACACCCCAGCTAAGTATTGAAAAGCTTGATAGAATGGAGATAATTGAACCAACGATAAATATAATTAACTGGTACTTCAGATAATTAATTTGCTTCGCAGTCATCATGATCAAATTAATTTGAACTGGAATTTTAAACTTCGACTAATTGAAAATCAATTCAACTTCTGATAAGCCTGCCACCATCTATCAGGCATTTCCTCGGCACAAGCGAGCAAGTAATCATCATAGGAGCAAGGTACTAAATGGTGTCTTTCAAATTTTGATTTATCGTCAACTTTAAAAGGAACTTCCATCCACCAACGGTCTGTTTTCAAACTTTTATAAAATACAATTTCGTGTTCAGGAGCTTTCAACGCAACAATATATTTCATGTAATCTTTCGATGATACAACCGGAAAGTCATCTTTGCGGTTAGCAAAACCTTCCAGGAAATACCATATCATTTGGGCTGCTAAGTGTGCAGTCTGTCCACGGTTATCAAAGTTCGGATTCAATTCATAAATACCTACTGATGAAAGTTTATCGCTCATCCCTGCATAGCGCATAATTTGACATAACTCTTCACCGTAAAGGCCATTGGGAGTAGTATACGCACAGGCTGGCGCATCTGACTGCCGGATGGCGGAAATATCAATACTAAGGATATCTGCATTCCTTACTACCGGTTCAGCTTCCTCTATCTTTGTTTGAATAAAGCCAAGACGGTATGTATCAAAATACATTTTTTGAAGCGTCTCAATTTCTTCTGTATTTATAAAATGACTTTGATAAGCAATAAGACTCAAATTAAAAAGTAACGCCGATGAATGTTGAATGATATTGCTTAAGTAAGAACCTGCATCAATGGTATCTTCTGAAACTCCAAGGTCAACTTTTCGGTCTATGCAAACAAGATTTATTGTTTGCTGTAACCGTTGGTAGGCAAGGTAATTTGCAAAGGTCAGGTCTTGGCTCCCGCCGATTATGATTGGCACAATTTTCTTTTCCAGCAATTCAGAACAGACATATTCCACAGCTACATACGTGTCTTTTGGTGTGTGTCCGGGAATTAAATTACCGATATCTGCTATACTGATTCCGGTGGTAGCTGAAAGTTTATAAAAGAACTCCCGAACCTTATCGGGTGCATTAGCACAACCATCGTTACCTAATGAATTGCGTGATTCGCCAATACCAATAATGGCTGCTTTTACGCCATCTAAATCAGGGAAATTTCCAGTTGTGAAACGTTTCAAATGACTACCCCATTGGAAAGATTCGTAGGATTCCGTTTCTATGTCAGCAGGTGTGAGGTAACTTTTTATTTCCATTTTTTTAAAATAACAAATAAGCCACTAAAACACTAAAGCACAAAATCCCACAAAAAATTTATAAGACAAATCGTTTAATGCCTTGACCAATATTTACGACGTTAAAATTAATTAAATAACCCAAACGTTTATTAGTTAATTTTAAATAACTAAGAACTTGAGCATCCCAAACAGGATTAATTAAATCAACGGCTTTAATTTCACAAATGATTTCGTTCTCAACTAAAACATCTAATCTTAAACCTTCTTTGAAAGTAATTCCGTCATATTTTATCGGAATATCCATTTGACGAACATAATTCAAGCCACGCTTCTCTAATTCGTGGCATAAACAAATTTCATAAACTTTTTCTAATAATCCAGAACCTAATCTCTTATGAACCGTATATGCCGAATCAACGATCTTTTTCCCAATTTGCTCTAATTCATTTGATATAGGCTCAAAGTTTTTTTCGTGGGTTTTTGTGTTTTCGTGATTTTGTGGCATAAATTGAAAAACAACTATGTCTCAATTACTCCTTCGCTGCTTTTTTCCGTGGTGTGAATCTTCCTTTCTTCTTAGGAGCGGCATCTTGAGTCTTAATTATCTCCAAACATTCTTCCAGCGTCAGGTCTGCGGCTTCTTTTCCTTTTGGAATTTTATAATTATTCTTATCCATCGTAATATATGGACCGAATCTTCCTTTCAATACCCTTATTTCGGGGTCATGAGCAAAGGTTTTAATATTTTTTTCTATTTCTTTTTGTCTTTTTTCTTTAATCAACTCAATGGCTCTCTCTTCAACTATCGTAAAAGCATCATCTGTTTTTGGAATGGAAACAAAAAGTCCATCATGTCTGATGTACGGGCCAAATCTTCCAATGCCTACTACCATGTCCTTATCTTCAAATTTGCCAATGTTTCTCGGCATCTTAAATAAATCCAATGCCTCTTCCAATGTAATGGTTTCCATACGTTGGTCAGCACGCATCTTGGAATATTTTGGTTTATCTTCTGCTTTGGTTTCTTCTTCACCTTCAGCAAAATCACCAATTTGAATCATTGGTCCGTAGCGGCCAATTTTGGCATACACGTTCTTGCCGTGTGCATCTTGTCCCAATAATTTTTCTCCTGAAGTTTTCTTTTTTACATCCGTAGCTTTGGTTACTGTAGCATGGAACGGATCATAAAACTGATGCAACATTTTAGTCCATGACAATTTACCTTCGGCAATAATATCAAACTCTTCTTCCACTTGTGCAGTGAAATTATAATCTAATATTTCTCCAAAATTTTCAACCAGGAAATCGGTTACTACAGAGCCAATATCAGTCGGGAAAAGTTTTGACTTTTCTGCTCCGGTATTTTCTGTTTTAGTGGTAGCGGTTATCTCTCCGTTTTTCAGTGTAAGCACTTTGTATGGCCGTGGAGTTCCTTCTCTGCTTTCCTTTACAACATAGCCTCTTTTCTGGACAGTAGAGATAGTCGGAGCGTATGTAGAAGGCCTTCCAATACCAAGCGCTTCAAGCTTCTTCACAAGACTTGCTTCCGTATATCTCGGCAACGAATTTGGGAAACGCTGGGTAGCATTTGCCTCCAGAAAGTTTGCTTTTTCGCCTGTTTTAACCATCGGAAGTGTTTCATCACTTTCCTTTTCTACATCTTCATCATCCGACTCAGAATAGACTCTCAAAAATCCATCGAATATGATTACTTCTCCAGTCGCAATAAAATTATCGTCGGTCTTATTCTGACCAATTGTAATAACTGTTTTTTCCAACTCAGCATTCGCCATTTGCGATGCAATGGTACGCTTGCGAATCAGGTCATACAAGCGGGCTTCATTACTATCATGCCCTGCAATTTCTTTCGCTGAAAAGTCAGTAGGGCGTATTGCTTCGTGAGCCTCTTGCGCTCCGGAAGACTTGGTTTTATATTGTCTTGTTTCGGCATATTTAGCTCCGAACGATTTTTCAATTTCTGCTTTTGCTCCATCAATGGCTTGTTGCGAAAGGTTTACTGAGTCAGTTCTCATATAAGTAATATCCCCTTTCTCGTATAAGCCCTGTGCAACGCGCATGGTCTGCAATACAGAAAAACTCAGTTTACGACTCGCTTCCTGTTGCAAGGTAGAGGTGGTAAATGGTGCCGATGGAGAGCGTTTCGCAGGTTTCTTTTCTAAATCTTTTACAGAAAACTCCGCGCCTTTTATTTTGGTTAAGAAGCCTAATGCATCTTCCTCATTCGAATATCTCTTATCTAATTCAGCGTGGAAGTTGGTGTTGCTGGTGTTAAATAATCCATCCACTTTAAAGAATGGAACGGAGTTAAAGCCATTCACTTCTCTTTCACGTTCTACAATTAATCGAACAGCTACAGATTGCACCCTTCCTGCGGAAAGTGATGGTTTAACTTTCCTCCATAACACAGGCGAAAGTTCATAACCAACCAATCTATCTAATATGCGGCGTGCTTGTTGTGCATCTACTAAAGCCTTATCAATACTGCGTGGGTTTTCAATGGCAGCCATAATAGCAGTCTTGGTAATTTCATGGTAAACAACCCTTTTGGTTTTGCTTTCCTTTATTCCAAGCGCCTCGAGCAAATGCCATGCAATGGCTTCCCCTTCTCTGTCCTCATCCGTTGCTAACCATACTGTATCTGCTTCCTTGGCAAGCTTTTTTAGTTCGGCAACTACCTTCTTTTTGTCCGTAGAAACTTCATACTGCGGGGCAAAATCATGTTCAATATCTATCCCGATTCCTTTCTCAGGAAGATCACGAATGTGCCCGATACTCGACTTGACTATAAAATCCTTCCCAAGGTATTTTTCAATCGTTTTTGCTTTGGCAGGAGACTCTACAATCAATAAGTTTTTTACCATGTATTCTTTACTATATATATAAGGTGTACGTTCTTGGAATCAGTCCGCAAATTTGAGTATCTATTTCGGAATAACCAAACTTTCTTTAAAAATAGCTTAAAATCAGATATTTAGAAAACCCATAATGACCACTAAATGAACTTTAGAGGGTTTATTTAGACAATTGGACATGTGAAGAACTTTTATACATTTGTAGTTCAAAATACATATAATTAAAGCTCTAATGGAAAATAAAATTAAGATACAAGAGAAACTTGAAGTAAGTGAAAGTTTGTCTGACATTTTAGCAGATAAAAAAGTTAAATCATACTCCGATGACATTTGGCAATTGGTTCTTGAGAAAAAATTGACGGAGGAATCTTTACGGGCTACCCTTTTAAATTACAAAATCAATAAGATACATGAAATCAAAGAGGATTTAATGAACATCGTATTGAGATTTATTTCTCATTCAATTACAATACATGGAAAGAGTTTGCCTCAAGGTGAAATAAATCATGTAAAGTATGTAAAATGGGTTTTTGCTCTTGCAGATAATGACCTTTATAAGCATAGAAGGGATGCTATAGGTGAAATTTTACAACCTGAATTAGAAAAAATGTATATAAACCTACTTCATAATAAAACGCAAAATTATGAAGTGAAAGTGCAAAACTCAATGAATGACCCATGGAGTGGCTGGGATTCACAAGAATCACTATATAAAGTTAAATTACAAGAAGTTTTTGGATTGAGTCATGCTCAATTTTTAGAATTTGCGAATGTGGAGGATAAAAAAGCTATAGAAAAAGGAGCCAATTTAATTGATTTAGATACAGTTTATTTTAAGTAAACAGAGTAATAAATAGATGAATCGATAAGAACTACATCTATGGCAAATTGTTACATCTGTGGATGTGCTAGTGCAAATCACAGGCGCGAAGTATATACTGGGCGTTCTTCTGGATGGTTTTGGAGCAGAAGGTCTTATGGTCAAAGTTATCGTTCTTATTATGGATTAAGGACTGTATGTGTTGATTGTGCTGCAAGAATTGATAGGGCGCATAGTAGAAACACATGGATTAGCATTTTAATAATTAGTTTAATAATTTTGTTTGTCATAGGAGAATCTAATAGCCCAAGTAAAACAAAAAGAAAATCATCTTATCCTATAGGAAATCATTCTGGTAGAGTTGTTGCATTTAGTGGATTAAATATTAGAAAGGAGGGCAGCGTAAAGTCACCGATTATTCTTAAAGCTCCTTATGATGCAGGCTTAACAATCCTTAGTACCAACGGCCCGCAAGATACGATACAAGGTAAAATCTCAAAATGGTATAATGTTGAATACGAAGGATCTTCTGGGTGGGGTTGGGGGCTATTCATCGAAGTTGAAGATAATTAAATATCATCATGTCCGCTAAGTTGTCATTTGGACCTGCTTAGTGAGTTTCGTAAATCATCGCTCTTTAAGAACCCGAAACAACCCTTCCAAACACTCCGAGAGGTAATTTGAACCCCGAAGTGGAAGGTAAATAGAGCTCCCCTATTTGGAGGTTTTTGTAGTTTTTCTTCAAGAGATTTTCAATAATCAAAGAAGAAAATCCGAGGGAGTATGTATTAAGAATGAGCATGTGCTTTTCGGGAGCTAGAATTTGAAGCACGCTATTCACCATTTCATTCAAATTATCTTCCAACTTCCATTGTTCTTTATCTGGTCCGTGTCCATAAGCGGGTGGGTCTAAAATAATACCCTGATATTTGCTTCCTCTTTTTATTTCCCGTTTCACATATTTCATTGCGTCCTCTATCAGCCATCGGATGTTATCCAGTTTAGATAACTCCATATTATTTTTAGCCCAACTTACTACTTGTCTAACTGAATCAAGGTGCGTAACATCAGCCCCTGCCGCTTTAGCAGCCAAGGATGCGCCGCCCGTATATGCAAACAGATTCAGAAATCGGGGTTTCTCACCTTTAAATGATGATAAATTCTGATAAATATAATCCCAATGTACGGCCTGTTCAGGAAAGATACCAACGTGCTTGAAAGAAGTAAGCGATAGTTTGAATCGGATGGTCGGACCGTTTGGAAGATTGTAAGCCACCTCCCAATTATCGGGCATGGTTTTTAATTTCTCCCAATTTCCCGCATAACTTGAATGCGGCAAAAACCGCACATGCGCTTTTTTGTTCCAGTCATTCTGACTAAGTGCACTATCCCAGACAGCCTGCGGCTCGGGACGAATCGTTATATATTGCCCGAAGCGTTCAAGCTTTTCAAAGTTACCGCAATCAATAAGTTCGTAATCGGGGAAGTTACTTGGTGATAGGAAGTCCATTATTTAATTCGTATGCTCATTACGTTCTATATACTCAATAATCTTCCCGGCAATATCATTACCGGTAGCCTTTTCAATACCTTCAAGACCTGGAGAGGAGTTTACTTCGTTCACGATATATCCGCGTTTGGTTGGTAGCATATCTACACCTGCTATTCCTAATCCGAGGTGCTTAACAGATTTAACTGCGAGGGCTTTTTCTTGAGTAGTAAGTTTAACCACTTCCGAAGTTCCGCCGCGATGCAAGTTTGAGCGGAAGTCCCCTTCTGCGCCTTTGCGGAGCATAGCACCTACAACCTGGCCGTCTACTACAAACGCACGTACATCGGCACCATCGGCTTCTTTCACAAATTCCTGAACCAAAATATTTACTTGCACATCTAAAAAAGCTTCAATAACCGATTTGGCAGAGATTCTTGTCTCCGCTAATATTACGCCCAAGCCTTGAGTACCTTCCAAAAGCTTAATGATAACAGGTATTCCGCCCACCTGGTCAATTACATTATCTACATTTTTTGGGGAGTATGCAAAAGCCGATTTCGGAATCGGAATGCCCGCTTTTGCCAGCAATTGCAAGCAACGCAGCTTATCTCTCGAACGTACCAATGCCTGAGATTCAACGGCGGTGAATATTTTCATCATCTCAAACTGGCGAACTACAGCGGCTCCGTAAAACGTAACAGACGCGCCAATTCGGGGAATTACGGCATTCACGCCTTCCACTTCAATGCCTTTATAATAGATGTGGGGTTTGCCTTGCTCAATAACCAATACGCATTTCAGGTGGTCGAGCACCACAATTTCATGGCCTCTGGTTTCACCTGCTTCTACAAGCCTTTTGGTTGAGTAGGAGGCAGGGCTCCTCGATAATATCGCGATTTTCATAGTTTGTTTGTTCCGATAACTCAACAAACATACGGAAAATTCATAAAACATAGATTTTAAGAGATTGTTAAGTATCCGTATATTCCCTAAATTTGAAACTTTAAATAAATCCCTTTCTGCGAATGCCTGAATTAATTGATGATATAAAAATTGCCTCCGATTGGTTGGTGAAGGTCTTTGCCGAAGAGAATCTAAAACTGGATTATACCGTCCACAGCTTTTTTGAGATTGATAAGTTCTTTACCCAAAATATGAGTAAGGGCAACCCTATTAAGGATAGCAGACTCGCCAAAGATTTAGGCCAGATTCTTTTCTCTGCAGGTGCTTATGTGGGCGAAACTATTATCCAAATAGTTCCCGATTCTAAATGGGTGCCTGATGAAACTGACCCTCAGGATGAGATTTATGTATCGGTAAAATTCCCTGATGAAACAATTGCGTGGCCCATGCAAAAGGTAATTCAGCGGTTCAGAAATGGTGGTGATGAGTCTATTTACCCTTATGGGTATGAGCTTACAAAAGCTTATTCAAATATTCCTTTTGACGAGACTTTTTGGGAAATGACACCAAAGCCTCTTCCAAAGAAGGCAAAACGCTGGTGGCAATTCAGAAAAGAAATACAATTATTTAGGAAATGAACGATTTCTACGATATGATTTATGAGGTGGTCCGCCAGATTCCAAAGGGGCGGGTGACTTCGTATGGTGCAATAGCCAAGTACCTTGGTTCGGCCCAATCATCGCGAATGGTTGGCTGGGCCATGAACAATTCTCATTCTCAAAAACCGTATGTGCCTGCACACCGCGTTGTAAACCGCAACGGAGAACTTTCAGGTGCCCATCATTTCCCGCCTCCTGGCATGGAGGCCATGCTTAAAAAGGAAGGAATAAAGGTAAAAAAGGATACAATCGACAACTTTAATAAGGTGTTCTGGGATCCAGCCACTGAATTGAAATTATAAAGACAATGGAACGCGGATGACGCTGATTGCTTAAGATAAACACGGATAAAAATCTTACTAAATCATAAACAATCAGCGTCATCCGCGTTCCAAGTTCTAATAAACCATCTCATCTGCGTTCCATTGCATAACTTTGCTGAAATTTTGAAATTATGATAACCGAAGAACAAGTAATAGAAGCCCTTAAAAACGTAATAGACCCCGATTTCGATAAAGATATTGTCACCCTCGGAATGGTTCAGGATGTTAAGGTTGACGGTCTGAACGTCAGTTTTACCGTTGTGCTCACAACTCCCGCTTGTCCTATGAAAGAAATGATTCACAATGCCTGTGTGAACGCCATTATATATTATGTAGATAAAGAAGCCAAGCCTACTGTGACCATGAGTTCGAGGGTTACTTCAAAAAGAGAAATTAAAAAAGAAGGAGTGCTTCCCGGTGTGAGAAATATTATTGCAGTAGCTTCAGGTAAGGGTGGAGTAGGGAAGTCAACCGTGGCTTCTAACCTCGCTGTTGCATTGGCTCAACGAGGCGCAAAGGTTGGTTTGTTGGATGCGGATATTTACGGACCTTCAGTACCAATGATGTTTGATGCCATACAGGAAAAGCCTATGCTGGAAGACCGTGACGGCAAAACATGGATGATTCCGTTGGAACACTATGGAGTGAAATTACTTTCGATTGGATTCTTTTTGAGCGATACACAAGCGGTTGTTTGGCGCGGCCCTATGGCGAGTAAGGCATTGATGCAATTAATTAATGATGCATCTTGGGGCGAACTTGACTATCTTATTATTGACCTGCCTCCCGGAACCGGAGATATACAAATCTCGTTAGTAACAGGCGCACAAATTACAGGCGCAGTTATTGTAAGCACCCCTCAAAACGTGGCACTGACAGATGTACGCAAGTCCATAGCGATGTTTAACCAAAAAGATATTCGTGTGCCTATATTGGGTATTGTTGAGAATATGGCATACTTCACTCCTGCTGAATTGCCCAATAATAAGTATTTCATCTTCGGAAAAGATGGAGCTAAGAACCTCGCAGATGAGTTGAAAGTGCCTTTCCTCGGACAGATACCATTGGTGCAAAGTATTTGCGAAGCAGGCGATGCCGGAAGGCCGGCAGTATTGCAAGAAAATACTCCTCAAGCATTAGCCTTTAGCGAACTGGCAGGAAATTTAGCCCAGCAGGTGGCTATTGCGAATGCAAAGAAGACAGAGAAGCAGGTGGAGTTGGTTTAAGGTTGATTATTGAAATAAATAAGAAGAGAATTTTATTTTACCCTTCTCGCTTTTAATGATTCAGCTTTACGGGTTAATAAGTATATGTTCTCAATAATATTTTCGATAATATCAATTGCGATACCCAATTCCTCTATTGTTGGTGGTTTTATCTCATGTGCTGCCTTATTACCTAAAAACCTAAGTTCATGTAGTGTATCTGCATTATGAGGAGTAAGGAATCCCCTTTGAAGGAGTCCGGATATTTTGCCATCTAAATTTTTACTGACGTGTTCTTTTCCATTGGAAGACATAACTTTACCTTCGTTGATATTCTTATCTTGGCAAATTGATTCAACAATTGCGCGAACTCCTATACCACAAAGTATAGGCATGAAACTATTAAACGTATCTATCGTCTCATCATATATTATTCTTATTTTAAAAGGTACACCACGGTAAGATTGCCGTGGCCTAATATGCATGCCCCTGTTAGGGAATAATTCTTGTTTTGATTCTGTATCACCTTCACTGTATCTGTATATATCATCGTATAGCTTCCTGAAAGTTATTTCATCGCAGCCACCACATTTGATAATTTGAAATCTGCTTTCGTCCCACCAGCCTACTTCATCTTTTGTCTTTCTAACAACTTCTTTCAAGACTTTCTGATTTGTTGGTTTATTACAATTAGAACAATAACTTTTCATTTCAAATTTTATTTATTTCAAAATACAGAAATATTCGTTTCCTCACTCCACCGGCATCCTAAAACACCTGTTCGCAAACTTAATTATTGCATTCAGTGTTTCTTCTTTAGCTTCGTAAAAGCCCATGTGTCCTGCATTTTCCAGGATTAGCACTTCTTTATCTGCTGGGGTTTCTGTTTGTGGTAGGACGGTTTCTAATTTGAAAATTTTGTCTTTTTTGCCGTAGATAAATAACACCGGATATTGTGCAAAGCGCAAAATAATTTCACGGTCCTTTCGGTTTTTCATTCCTTCAGTAGCGGCTACCAACGCTCGTGCCGAAGCGGTATTTGCAATCTCCTGCACTTTTTTCAGGTGCTTGTCCTTACTGCTTGCAAACATATTTCCGGTAAATATTTTCAGATAGCTTTTCCTCTTTTTCTTAATCGTTTCAATGCTGCGCTCACGGTCAATTTTCTTTTCGTCGGAGTCTTTATAAGAGGATGAATGAAACATCACCAACCCTCTTAGGTTATCGGGGAAAAGCTCTCCAAAAGCCAATCCGGCATAGCCACCCATCGAGTGCCCGACTAAAATATATCTGCGTAATCCGAGGTTATCCATCACTTCTTTCATGCATTGTGCCATCAGTTCCATTGAGTGTACATAGCCTATATTTTCACTTTCGCCAAAGCCGGGTAAATCAAGTGTAATAACCCGAAAGTATTTAGAAAGTTCTGCCGAGAATTCTTCCCAAACTTGCAAGTTCAATGGAAAGCCATGAACTAATACGATGGCTCTGCCTTTGCCTTCATCGGAATAGCGGATTTTTGCTTTGCGGAATGTGGTGAATCCAATCATATTTTAGTTCTGAATGGAAAGCTCAATCGTCATTGCGAGGAACGAAGCAATCTTACCCAACATACACATAGCGGTAAGATTGCTTCGTTCCTCGCAATGACGGACAGTGGTATTTATAGAAAACATCATATTAAGCGTTCATTAGCTCTTCAATTTCCTCCGCTTCAATCGGAATATTGCCCATCAAATCAATATTCCCTTTTTCGGTAATCAAAATATTGTTCTCAATACGTACCCCAATTTTTTCGGCAGGAATATAAATGCCCGGTTCGCAGGTGAACACATTGCCTGCTTGCATTGGGCTCTGGAAGAAGCCTACATCATGCACATCTAATCCTAAAAAGTGTGAAGTGCCATGCATGAAATACTTACGGTATAAAGGATTTTTAGGGTCCTGTTTTTTTACATCCGATAATTTCAGAAGCTTGAGTTTTATTAATTCTTCCGTAATTAATTCTCCTACGGCAGCATTGTATTTAGGGAATGTATTCCCTTTTACAAGCATCTTGCTTGCGCCTCTCATTACTCGCAAAACAGAATTGTAAACTTCTTTTTGACGCTTGGTAAATTTACCCGAAACAGGAACTACCCTTGTCATGTCGGATGCATAATTGGCATATTCGGCAGCAACATCCAATAAAATTACATCACCTGCTTTGCATGCTTTATTGTTGAGCACATAGTGCAACACACAACTATCTCCACCTGATGCTATAATTGGTCCGTAAGCAAATCCTTTGGAGCGGTTCCGTACAAACTCATGAATCAATTCTGCTTCAATTTCATATTCAGTAACACCCGGTTTAATAAATGGTAGCAACCTGCGAAAGCCCATTTCGGTAATAAAGCAAGCATGTTTTATAAGGTCAATTTCAATTTCCGATTTTACAGAACGAAGCTTGTGCATGATTGGTGCACTACGTTCATAGCGGTGAGCTGGATAATTAGCCATACACCACTTTACAAAACGTGCTTCGCGGGTTTCAACTTCCACCACTGCTCGTGCATGTTCATTCGTATCAACATATATTCTTTTGCATTGCCCCATAAGTCCTCTAAAGGTGGCCTGAAACTCCGATACCCACCGTATTTCCTGTATTCCGGATGCGTCGCGGGCTTCTTCTTTAGTGTATTTATGTCCTTCCCAAACAGCAATTCGTTCATTGGTTTCCCGCAGGAAAAGAATCTCCTTCATGGAGTTATCCTTTGAATCGGGGTACATCAGGAGAATGGTTTCTTCCTGGTCAATGCCGGTTAACCAGAACAAATCACTATTCTGAACAAAGGCCATAGAGCCGTCAGCATTAGTCGGCAAAATATCGTTGGAATTAAAGATTGCCAGTGCATCGGATTTTAATTCTTTTGCAAACCGCTTGCGGTTTTCAATAAATAACTTGGATGGAATTTTAGTGTATTTCATAATTCTGTTTCTTGTTTTTCTATATGGATTTTATGGAGAAACCGGTGAACAACCGGAGCCAAAAATATGCTGATATTGGTAATGAATGCCACTCCGCTGAATAACGCATAGAAGGATGAAAACAGTTTACCCGAAACATTGTCAATAGGGGCAACAGGCCCCATTCCTGATAAGATCATAGAGGCGTTGTGCAGGGCATCTATCCATATAAGATGCGCTATATAATGGTATCCGAAAATACCGATAAGCAGACAAACCAAGGTTGCTAAAAATGCTATGGAGGCCATTTTTACAAGCCTGTTCATGAACTTTTTCCTTGATGCTAAAGGTTGATTTTTATTTTCAAACATTTTACAAATGAAACTATTGACACAAACTTACAGAAAATATGACAACAGTTTCTCCCAAGGTATGATTTGCCAGCCTTTTTTATCACTTTACGTTAATCAAACCCAGTATTGGAGGTATTTTTATATTTTTTTCCATGAATTTACTTGTAAGTTAACGAGATTTCATAAATTTATCCCCCAAATGAATAGGATCGTTTCGCCGCCTTCCCGAAAATGTACGGTTAAATGGTTTTAATTTGGATTAATAGCACGACCGCAGTTAAATATTTAAAAGAGAGCATAATATTTCCCCCTTTAGTGGGTTATTGTCTATAAGTAAGAGAGGATGAATATATTGATGGTATTATCACAAGTGGAGGTTACTGGGGCAGAAGTTTATGCTGCTGCTATCAGCGATAAACTTATTGACCGTGGACACAACTTATTTATTGTTTCCGATACCCTAACTGTACCTACCCGGGCTAAATATATTCCACTACCACTTAATAAACGGAAATTCTACTTACAGGTAAAGCATCTTATTAAGCTGGTGAAGATCATACGTGAGAATAATATTATGGTTATCCATTCTCACTCACGTGTGTCCTGCAAGCTTAGTTATATAGCGGCAAGGCTTACAGGTGTGCCTATGATATATACAGCCCATGGTCACCACCACGTTCACCTGAGCAAAAAATTATTCCCTGCTTACGGAGAATATACACTTGCTATTTGCGAAAATGTAAGAGACCAGATCATCCGCGAGCTTCACTGGGATGAAAATAAAATTGAAGTCCTTAGAAACGGTGTGGATGGAAGCCGCTACAGCCCAGTGCATGTGCCTGTGAAACCTGAAGTTCCAACCGTCTCTATCATAGGACGACTTTCGGGCCCTAAAGGAGATGTAGCCTATAAAGTGCTTGAAGAAATATGTATTAAAAACCCGATTGACCCATCTATTAAAATAAATGTGGTTGGAGGAATGGTGATACCTGAACGCTTCAAAAAGTTCCAGGACAGGGTTTCGCTGTCGGGCTTTGTGGGCAAGGTTCCCGACCAGATCGCCAATTCATCGGTAGTGATTGGAAGCGGACGTGTAGCCATTGAAAGCCTTATGATGGGTAAACCAACCATTGCCTTCGGCGAAGCCACTTATGAAGGATTGGTGACTGCAGACAACTATCAAACAGTATTGCGCAGCAACTTTGGCGATATTGCAGAAGCTGGTTCATGGGATACATCTCACCTCGGACAGGACATTTCCGCAGGGTTGAAAATGGAAAAGATACCCGATCAGTTATATACTGCCATTTCCAATTCTTTCAATCTGGATAAGGTTACTGACCGTATCGAATTCATTTATCAGAGCATTTACTCCCGTGAAAAATATGAGATTCCGGTGCTTTTGTATCACCGAGTAATTAATGACCCATCGCTTGCAGGAAAGCATGGCACCTATGTTACCACCAAGCAATTGCAGGCACATCTGGAGTACTTGCATAAGAATAATTATACCCCAATCACCTTCGAAGATCTGTCCATGATTAACCGTTTCGACAAGGATAAAAAATATGTTATCCTTACTTTCGATGATGGTTATGAGGATAATTACACACTGCTTTTCCCGATGCTTCAGAAGTTCAACTTTAAAGCGGTAATCTTTATGGTTACCGGTAAGAAGGAGAACACCTGGGACTATTTGGATGAAGGTAGAACCTTTCCGTTACTTGAACGTTCCCAAATATTAGAAATGAACCGATATGGTATTGAGTTCGGAGCGCATACCATGAACCACGTTGACCTTACCAAAGTAGAGCTTGCTGAAGCCAAACAAGAGATTGAAGGCTCACGCGAAACCCTGGAAAGTATATTGGGCAAGAAAGTAACTGCCTTTGCTTATCCTTACGGCTCAGTGAATGATTCCGTAAAAGAACTGGTAAAACGTGCAGGCTTTAAATATGGCATTGCAACGGTGGTTGGTCCGCTTGCCATACATGAAGATATCTTCAACATCCGCCGCATTATTGCCCATCCGGATACAAACCTTTCCCGTTTTGCACGCAAGGTTAAGGGTGATTACTTATACCGCAAAGCGAAACGCCGTGCCGCTAATGCAGGCAGCGTTGCCGCTAAAGATGTTACCCTTACCCCAATGGATGTGCAATCTCGCAGGGGCGGAGCTAAGAAGAGGGCGTAAGTTCTTTTATGATTAAAAAGCTAAGGACAATCCTGCTAATACTTGGAAGCAGTGGAGCACTGTTATTAGGAGTTTACCTATTTGCCACATATTTTTACCGCACGGAGGTTTTAGTTGGGAACAACGTTATGAATTCCATACCAATGATTCTATTTTAATACTTGCTGTTGAAAAATTTAAAAAGGAAAATTTGCAGTACCATGTATCTAATGATATCCTTAGTGTAATTCAGGTATCAAGTGATGAAATACCGAAGAGTAAAGATTCGTATTTTGTATCTTTATTGTATTTAATGGAAGATAACAAGATAGTAAGCTTTAGTATTTATGAAGGAACAAAAAACAGATGCATTTTAAACTTATTATCGATAAGAAGCATTTCCTATAATAGCACTTGGAAAATAGTAAATAAGGACATAGGCTTTTGGGAGAATAGAAAAATAATAAGGCAGTTTGAAGAAAGGTTTTTAGATAGATTAGGAGTTGAATACGAAAAGAAAGGCAATTCTGCACCATTATTTTATAATTGGTTTAAATAAAAGTATTGTTTTTATATTGCAAAAATACTGCATTAAAAAGTGGTTAGCAAAAAAGTCAATGACTGAGTTTCCAATTGGTTTAAATGCCTTAACCACTAAGACACTAAGAGCACTGAGAAACACGAAGGGAAATTTCTTAGTGAAACTTTGTGTCCTTAGTGTCTTAGTGGTGAAAAAAGTTCCGCTTACTTCTTCCCCTCTACAAAATACATATCAATATCCCCTTTATTTTTTGCGTGAATTTTGCCTCTGTATTTGCAATTGAAAAGATCCTTTACAAGTTCAAAGGTGGTTCCTGAAATATTTATTTTCCCAGGCTCTCCGCTCGATTCCATGCGTGAAGCAATGTTTACAGTGTCGCCCCAAATATCATAAGCGAATTTCTTTTTTCCTACAATTCCTGCTACCAAAGGACCTGTATGTATCCCAATTCGTATATCGAAATAGGGCTGGTTGGCGGTAACCTTTATTTGCTTTTCCTGCTCAATAAATTGAAGAATTTCAATGGCTGCATTGACTACATCAGCAGGGTTTGTATCATTAACGACAGGTAGGCCTCCGGCCGCCATATAACTGTCGCCAATGGTTTTAATTTTCTCAACATTATGTTTGTGAATGATGTTATCGAACTCACTGTAGATATGATGGATGGTTTCTACTAATTCTTCCGGAGATAAGGTCTCACTAACTTTGGTGAAGTTTTTAAAATCGGTAAATAACACAGTCACTTTTTCAAAACTCCGCGCTTTGGATTTCCCGTGTTTCTTTAATTCATGTGCTGTTTCCGAAGGTAAAATATTCAACAGCAACTCATCCGATTTTTCCTTTTCACTATTCAATTCCCGGGTACGTTCTTCCACCCGCCGTTCAAGAACAATGTTTTGCTCACGGATGAGGTTTTCCTTTTCAATCCTTATTTGCCGCACCTTATCAACCGCACCAATACCCAGGAGAATAATATAGACCACTATGCCAACTTGAAATGAGCGCAGAAATATAGGAGGAACCAGGTTCTCCAAAGCAAGCACATTAAGTATGGCGCATGCCGCTAATAGCACAGTTGCTATAACTAAGAATTTTGCTTGTCTGTTTCTTATTATTAAGAAATATACCACCACCACAACCATGCAAATAAACCATAGCATGGCGGCAAAATGAAGCACATCTAACGGTAATAAATTGTTTTGAGTAATGAAGCGGAACAACGCCATAAAGCATTGCAGGAATGTTAACGTAGCAAAAATCCTTCTCAGCCTGGGCGCTTGTTCCTTTAACGGAAGTATGCTGTTATAAAAGAAAAACCCGCTTATAAATCCTCCCGCCTGATTTATTACCGACATGAAAGCGAGAAAATAAAGCGAACTGTTACGGAATAATACCATCTTGTTCATTCCACTGGCTTCCCAGCAATAGAGTAAAGCGAAGAAGCTTATACATGCAAGGTAAATAAAGCTTTTATCGCGCAATGAGAGATACATCAGCAAAACGAACAAGGTGGAGAATAGCATCACGGCCCCAAACATTCCCTGGAAGGAAAACTCTACTTTCTCGGCTTCCTCAAAAACGTTTGCAGGACTCAAATCTATATTGACCTTTCCGGTATTATTCTGCTTGCTTCCGGTATTTATTTTTAAATAAATTACTACTGATTCGCCTTTCCGGAGAGGGAAAGTAAGTACCGGTGAAAGCGCGCTTTCCGTGCGACCGTTCATAGGAATATCAACACCCGTGATTTGTGAAATTGTGTCGCCATTCGGGTAAATGCAATAATCAGTTACTGACGAATGATGAGGTATAAGTTTCCACTCGGCATTCTGTGATGATTCATTCTTTATAACCAACCTTGCCCATATAACATTGTTTACTGGATGAGATTTGTAATGGTTTGTGTTAGGCGTAAATAATACTTTGCTGCCCAGTTTTAATATATCATGCAGTGAAAGTTTAACGGTAGAATCAATATAGGTTTCAAGGTATGTTGAAATATCAGTTTTATCTGTTATTCCTGAGGTGAGAAGAATGGTTTTATTTGGAGCATCATAAGCCAATGGACTTATGCCTGATGCAAAGGAATAACTTGTGAACAGAGAAAATAAGACAACTAAATATCTCCTGATTTTATACTTCAAGTATAGGCATTTTGGGGTATTTTACAAATATGGGAAAAAAATAAACCCACAAGTTAATTGTGGGTTTATTCATATTGTTAAATGGTCATTCACAGAATGACAAAACCATTATTTCTTATCCTTTCCACTATCGGCTTTGCATTGCATACCGCCTTTATTCATTGGGCAATCAGCAGGCATTCCACCTTTGCAGGAACTATTACCTCCATCAGGGCAGCTCATATTACCATCTTTACAACCCATGTTTCCATCTGAACAGCAATTGCTGTGTCCATTGCATTGGTTCATCATCATTTTACAGCAAGGATCGTTTCCGCAACTCATCATATTGCCATGTCCTCCACAATGATTCATCATCATTGGGCAGCCTTGTCCGCCACCCATCATACCATGTTCACTGCACTCTCCGCCACCCATCATACACTCTTCGCGTACAATCATTTTTTCATGACCCATGTGGCAGCAACGTTTCAAAGTTTGTGCACAATCACAGAGGATAATAAGGAACCCCATAGCTATTACAAACCAGGCCAGGTATTTATACATGGCACCAAGGCTTTCCTTTTTATGCTGAGCCAGCAACTGAGCTCCGAAAACTATTGCAATTAATGCAAGTGCGAACGAAATTTGAATCATAGTATGATTTTATTGGTTTGTAATAAATTCAAAGGTAATAAAAAAATGAATAAGCCTCTTTAATGCGTATTAATATGAGTTAAATAGGGCATTCATCGTCCTACTTACCATTATTTATGCTTATGTTTGAAAAAATAAGTATCCTTGCAAATAACCAGTAACCGAATATGATAACAGCAGCAGATATTAAAATAAAAAAGACCACGAGCAGCCGTATTTCCCAGGTTGATTTCAATGACCTTGAATTTGGGAAAATCATAGCAGATCATATGTTCCTCTCCGATTATAAAGACGGAGAATGGAGTAATGAGCATATTGAACCATTTGGGGATATATCCTTTACCCCAACTATATTGGCCCTGCACTACGGACAAATGGTGTTCGAAGGAATGAAAGCTTTCCGTATGAAAGATGGCAACGTTTCCATATTCCGGATTCAAAAGCATTACGAACGTTTTATGCGTTCTCTCGAACGGATGTGTATGCCTGTTATGTCGTATCGTCTTTTTGAAGAAGGGCTTACAAACCTTATTAAATTAGACCAGGCCTGGGTTCCGAATAGCGAAGGTTCCGCACTATATATTCGTCCATTTGCGTTTGCCTCAGAAGAACGTTTTGGAGTAAAGATATCTTCGGAATATAAATATATCATCTTTTCAGGACCTGTAGGTCCTTATTACGATAAGCCGCTGCGTGTGAAAGTAGAGGACCACTTTATCCGTGCAGCACATGGCGGAACGGGTTCTGCTAAATGTGCAGGTAACTACGGTGCATCTTTTTATCCTACTCATCTGGCCAAAATGCAGGGCTTCGACCAGGTATTATGGACCGATGGTTCACCCGATCTGAATATTGAAGAGTCAGGAACCATGAATGTGATGTTTGTGATTGATGGAGTATTGGTAACTCCTCCGCTTTCCGATTCAATATTAGATGGCGTAACACGCGATTCATTCCTCACCCTGGCACATGAACTGGGAATACATACTCAACAACGTACGGTAAGTGCACTTGAGCTGGAATCTGCTTTAGAAAAAAATATTCTACAGGAAGCATTTGGCACGGGTACTGCGGCAGTGGCTTCTTACATACAAAGCATCGATATTAAAGGTAAAGATTATTCTGTTCCCGTTCCCGGAGAAAATGGAGTTATGACACGCATTAAAAAAATGCTGACGGATATCCGTTCAGGTGCGGCACCCGATAAGTATAATTGGAACACCATAATCCACATTTGATAATTTGATGATTTGGTAATTTGATAATGTAATGTCATTTAATCGCCAAATCATTAAATTACCAAATCATCAAATCGGAAGATGAAAGCCATTACCCGAGCTATATGGATTCTTTCACTGATAAGCCTCTTCAATGATATAGCCAGTGAGATGCTCATTCCGGTTATGCCGCTTTACCTTAAATCCATTGGGTTTTCGGTATTGGTAATTGGCATACTTGAAGGGTTTGCAGAAGCCATTGCCGGACTCAGCAAAGGTTATTTTGGAAAATTATCCGATCAAACAGGTAAGCGTGCACCCTTTGTACAATGGGGCTATGCACTGAGTGCACTGGCAAAACCCATTGTAGTTTTTATTGCCAATCCGTTTTGGGTTTTAATGGGACGTACTTTCGACAAGCTTGGAAAAGGCCTGCGCACCGGTGCCCGCGATGCTATTCTGTCGGACGAATCAGCTAATACCGACAGAGGTAAGGTATTTGGATTCCACCGCTCTATGGATACTATTGGGGCAGCAATAGGTCCAAGTATTGCATTGGTGTTTCTTATATATCATCCGGCAGATTATCGTCCGCTTTTTTTGTTCTCCATATTCCCTGGTATTGTTGCAGTGGCACTCACCTTTTTGATAAAAGATAAACAAGTAGGGACACAACATGTTGTGTCCCTACCAATTCGGTTATTCCCTAAATTCGATTATTGGAAACGGAGTACACCGGCATACAAATCCTTGGTGGCAGCATTGCTACTGTTTACCCTATTTAATAGTTCGGACGTGTTTCTGATTTTAAAAATGAAAGAAGCCGGAACCAGTGACCTCACTTTAATTGGTATCTATATCTTCTATAATCTGGTATATGCACTCACTTCGTTCCCAATAGGCATACTGGCCGATAAGATTGGATTGAAAAGGATATTCATAATTGGATTGCTAATTTTCGCATTGGTTTATTTTGGCATGAGTGTGAATGAAAGCAGCCTTATTTATGTTGTGCTGTTATTCTTATACGGAATATACTACTCATGCAACGATGGTATCTCCAAAGCCTGGATAACCAAGATAAGTGATAAAAAGGATACAGCAACCGCCATTGGCATGTTCTCAGGCCTGCAAAGCATAGCCACCTTAATAGCGAGTTCACTCGCCGGTTTTATATGGTATAAGTTCGGGTCGGTTTATACGTTTGTAATTACGGGAGCGGCAGCAATAATGGTTATAATTTTTATTGGAGTAAATAAATCTTTATCGGTAGAGGTAACCAATAAAAGTAACTAAAGTGTTTGGAAAAATCGTCAATAGACTTTCAGAATACAAGCTTTATTGGTTGCTGTTTGCGTTGATTATTTGCTTTACCTTTATTACAGACTTTAATGGTTTATACGGACAAGATAGTTACGAATATCTTCGCTTTACAAATGCATTAATTGAGTTTGCCAAACACGGAATTGATCCGGGTAAAAGCTATTGGCCAGTCATGTATCAATTCTTCGGAGCAATACTTTCAATAGTATTCAAAACGGAGTTTGGACTTCAGTTGGTGTCCATTATTTCACTTCTATTGTCGGGTGTTTACCTGGAGAAGATTTTAAAGGCTTTATATAAGAATGAAGCGCAAATCGCACGCTGGTTTGTATTTGTATTCTTTCTTTTTTCGCCCTACCCGTTAAGATCATCTATTACAATAATGTCAGATAGTCTTTGCTTGTTTTTTATTACCGCTTCAAGCTATTACTTTATAAAATACGCAGAAGAAAAAAGGGATAAAATATTTGTTGCTTTCATAGTTTGTGCAACAGCAGCTATTTGTACAAGGTATGTAGCTCTTGTTGTAATTGTAATTCCGGCAATATTTGTGATGTATTATTTCGCAAAGAGATTTAATTTTAAAGTATATATGTTAGCTGGAGTTGGGATAGTATTGGTTTTGATGCCCTATATTTTAATTCATAAAGATACACCCTTGGATTTTTTGCATCATGAATTACTACAGGGCTGGTCTTTCAAAAACATATTCATGTCAAACTTTGATACAGCAGACGGACATGCTTCTCATACTTTTCCGAATATTGCATATTGTTTATTCAACTTGGTACACCCTGCTTTTTGCTTCGCCGGAATACTATTTCTAATAGTAGGTATTAAATCAATAAGGAATAAAAGTGATTCATCCGTTCAATGGATTTTTGTTGCCAGCCTTCTGCTATATGCGTTATTTCTGGCGGGTATTCCATTTCAGAATTTGAGGTTTCTTATTCTTTCATTTCCTTTTGTACTTATTTTGTTTTTCCCTGCATTCAGTAAGATCTACCACTTCCTGAAAAAAGCAAAACCAATGCTGATTATACCTATCCTTATACTGTGTCTGGTTATTCAATCTGGATTATTTGCCCGTGTCTTTATTCCGTTTTATCATGACAATAAAACTGAAAAGAAAATTTCAAACGAAGTGATAAAGCAGGCTCCTGCAACCCTATATACTTTTTCTATAGATGCTGCAGTGCGCTACTATGGCTTTAAGGGAAAGATTGTAAATATGTGGGAAGTGAAGTTGGATACGCTGCCTATTACTATTGAAAAAGCGCAAGTATTGTTTAATCAAAAACAATTTAAAGATGTGTGGATGAATAAAAACCCCATGCTGAATTGGGAATACCTCAAAACAAAATATCAGTTAATAAAAGTGGAGGATTTACCGGATGACTGGGAATTGTATTCAATTAAAAATAACCCCTGATTATATTTTATTGTCGTAAATAGCAATTACAACAGCAATTGTAATAACTATAAGTGTTGCAAGAGAAACATAAAATGAACGTTTATTCCATTTAGTAATTTCTTTTTCGGAGGAGGTAAGCATAATTCTGGATTTATTATTTTTCCTAAAACCTTAGTGTAGTCTGCGCATCCACTTTCAGTTCATGATAGCGCCCCATATAAAGCGGAACATTTTTTATTCCATGTCCAGCAGGGAAACCAAAGCAGACTGGAAAATCATATTCCTGCACGGCTTCTAAAATGATTTCCTCAGCTATCTTTCCGAATGGGATGGTGTTATCTTTCATTTCAGAAAAACTGCCGACTATCAGGCCGCTAAGGCCGGAAAGTTTTCCTGCTCTTTTTAGTTGCATCATCATACGATCAATATGGTAGAGATATTCATCCAGGTCTTCCAGGAAAAGAATTTTCCCATACGTGTCATTTTCCGAGGGGGTAGAAGCAAGGGCATAAAGAATAGATAGATTACCACCGCAAAGTATTCCTGAGCCTGTGCCTTTTCGGTTCAGGGGTTGACATTCCGCAGTATGTTCCGTTACCAATCCCGTAAGTGCATCAAAAAGTAAATTGGTAGATTCAATATCTTTATGAAAACTAATAGGCATGGTACTATGCAAAGTCTGGATGCCATAATGTTTTTGAATGTGGTTATGAAACACCGTTATGTCGCTGTAACCTGCAATCCATTTGGGGTGATGTTTGAAAACCGAAAAATCAAGTTTATCAATTATCCTAACGGAACCATATCCGCCACGGGCGGAAATAATAGCGTTCACTTCTTTATCATCCAGCATTTGCTGCATATCTGCCATACGTTGGGCATCGGTTCCGGCATACTGGTTATCGGAAGCGAAAATGTTTTTACCCAATTTCACTTTCAGCCCCCAATCTTCAATTATTTTAATGGCAGGGTTCAGTTCCCCGGCCGAAATTTTACGGGCAGGAGCAATGATACCAATGCAATCGCCTTTTTTTAAAAAGGGTGGTGATATGAGGTTTTCCGGTTTCATTTGGTTAGAAATATCAAAAGTGAGATTTTTTTGGTTGGTGCAGGGTAATATCCCAAAATTACAGAATAATAAAATGTTGATTGTTTTCAGATTCCACATTTCGTTCGGAATGGTAGAATAAATTTTGGCTTTTGGCGGGGAGGTGGCGGCGGGCAAAGCCC
>CAIPDV010000019.1 GCA_903863935.1 uncultured Bacteroidota bacterium | reverse complement strand
TTAAACACCAAAAATCATTGAAACTACAGTCCATAAAACAACAGAGAGTTTACTTAAATTTCAGGGGGTCAATTTGCTGCGGAATAGGTGGGTCACTTTGCCGCGGAATCAGCGGGTCAATTTAAAACGGAACAGAGGGGTCTCTTTGTGCGGAATTTCCACTTTCTATTGCAAACTCATTGCTTTTTCATTGCTAAAGCCATTGCTTTTTCATTGCTCATTTTCATACTTATAATGAAAAAAATGGGCATAAAAAAAGGAGGCCTTTCGCCTCCTCTTTATACTTTTTACATTACACTTTCTACTCTGCTAAAAGGATTACGGAATTATCGCGCACCTCAACAATTCCGCCTTTTATATCAAAAAAGTGTTCTTGCTTCTGCATATCGCGTACCTTCACTTTTCCGGCTTTAAGTGCGGCAATCATAGGAGCATGTTTGCTCAAAATGCCTGTGCGGCCTGCTTGTCCGGGTACGTCAACATATTCAGCTTCTCCGCTGTATAGTTTTTTGTCCGGTGTTAATATCTCTAAGTTCATTTTCTTAACTATGAATTATGAACTATGAACTATGAATGAAAACCTAATTCGGTCATCGTTCATAGCTCATCGTTCATCGTTTATTTCGCTTCTGCGAGAAGTTTCTTTCCTTTTTCTATTGCTTCTTCAATATTACCTACTAAGTTGAAAGCTGCTTCAGGATATTCATCTACTGCTCCATCCAAAATCATATTGAATCCTTTAATGGTTTCTTCGATTGGAACAATAGCGCCTTTCAAGCCTGTAAACTGTTCTGCCACGTGGAACGGTTGTGATAAGAAACGTTGTACACGACGTGCGCGTGATACCACGAGTTTATCATCTTCCGAAAGTTCATCCATACCCAAAATGGCAATAATATCTTGTAACTCTTTGTAACGTTGTAAGGTCATCTTCACACGTTGAGCTGTGTTATAGTGAGCATCTCCAAGGATTGCAGCCGAAAGAATACGTGAGGTAGAATCCAACGGATCTACCGCAGGATAAATACCTAACTCAGCAATCTTACGGTTCAATACGGTGGTAGCATCCAAGTGAGCAAATGTGGTTGCAGGAGCAGGGTCAGTCAAGTCATCCGCAGGTACGTAAACCGCCTGAACAGATGTGATAGAACCGCGTTTGGTTGAGGTGATACGCTCTTGCATCAATCCCATTTCAGTAGCCAATGTAGGTTGGTAACCCACGGCTGAAGGCATACGTCCGAGCAGTGCCGATACTTCAGAACCTGCCTGTGTAAACCTGAATATATTGTCAATAAAGAAGAGGATATCTTTTCCGCCTGATTTTTCATCGCCGTCACGGAAATATTCCGCAACCGACAAGCCTGAAAGCGCAACACGGGCACGGGCTCCGGGAGGTTCGTTCATCTGTCCGAATACCAGGGTAGCTTGCGATTTTGCCATTTCATTCATATCTACTTTCGAAAGGTCCCATCCGCCTTTTTCCATGGAGTGCTTAAACTCTTCTCCATAGCGGATAACGCCTGATTCAATCATTTCGCGAAGAAGGTCATTCCCTTCACGGGTACGTTCTCCTACACCGGCAAATACAGATAGACCGGCATAAGATTTTGCAATATTGTTGATGAGTTCCATGATAAGTACGGTCTTTCCTACACCGGCACCGCCAAACAGCCCGATTTTACCGCCTTTTGCATAAGGCTCTAAAAGGTCAATAACTTTAATCCCGGTAAATAATACTTCGGTAGTGGTCGATAAATCTGCAAACTTAGGTGGTTCACGGTGAATGGAATAGCCGCCTTCATTACTAACTGCGCCAATACCATCAATAGCTTCACCCACTACGTTAAACAAACGGCCTTTAATTTTATCGCCTACAGGCATCTTTATCGGGCCGCCTAAACAGAACACGTCAACGCCTCTCCTCAAACCATCGGTCGAGTCCATGGCAATAGTGCGCACCGTGTCTTGTCCGGTATGTTGTTCGCATTCGAGGATTACCTTTTGTCCGTCGGGACGGGTAACTTCCAAAGCATCAAGAATATTAGGAAGGCCTACACCTTCAAATCTTACGTCGATTACAGGGCCGATAATCTGAACGATTTTGCCCTTATTTCCTACTGTTGACATTGAGTATTTTTTTAAAAAGTGGTGCGAATATAGGACATTTTTTAATCCCAATATGTGATAGCAATTTTTTTAGTTTTGCACACCTTATAATAGCGTAGTTTTGAGCCATGAAAGTATATAATTCAATTGATGAGTTTGCAGCCTCCGGAAAGAAGGGTAATGTTGTTACAACTGGTACTTTTGACGGGGTTCACCTGGGCCACCATGCTATATTGGACAAGGTTCTTACTATCTCCCAATCAAAAAAAGCAGAAAGCGTTTTGCTTACTTTCCAACCACACCCAAGACAGGTTCTTTTCCCGGATACTGCTAAGATGTTCTTCCTAACCACACTGGAAGAGAGAATAGATTTACTGGAAAAAGCAGGTATTCAAAATCTTATTATTCACCCCTTTACCAAGGAGTTATCGCAGGTAACCGCCTTTGATTATGTGAAAGATATACTCGTAGGCAAGCTTAAAACGGAAACTCTTGTAATAGGCCACGACCATCGTTTTGGGCATGAACGCAAAGGTTCTATTAAAGAATTGGAGGAGTGGGGGCCAGGTTTGGGTTTTAATGTGGAAGAAATTCCACCTTTAAAATTAGATGAAGCAGCTATTAGCTCGTCCAAAATCCGAAAAGCTATACAGGGAGATGACCTCAAGACTGCCAATAAATACCTTGGATACCACTTTTTCATTCATGCTAAAGTTATTCATGGTATGAAGTTAGGTGGAAAAGAATTGGGGTATCCTACTGCCAACCTTCAAATAGATTTCGACAATAAAATTGTGCCTGCCGATGGAATTTATGCGGTTTATGTATACGTAAGTAGTCAGTCATCAGTGGTCAGTGGTCAGGTGGAACTGACAACTGACAACCGACCACTGACTACTGGTATTTATAAAGGTATGATGAGCATTGGCACCAACCCAACTATAAAAGACAAAGGCAGAAGTATGGAGGTCCACATCTTCCATTTTCATAAAGATATTTACGAAGAAACCATTAAGGTTTCATTCTTCCAAAAAATACGGAATGAGGAAAAGTTCAATAACCTGGAAGAACTAAAGGCAAGGTTGGATAAGGATAAAGAGGTTTGTGAGGGGATATTGTAGCAGTTATGAATTATGTGTTATAAGTTATGACCAATAATGATAATATAGTATGAGATTCTATCTTGTTTTAATATTCTTTTTTAGTTCATTTTTAACGAGTGCTCAAACAAAAACTCAATGGGCTATTTGGAAGGAGAGAGAGGCAAATGGAGAAACTGATACATCATTTTACAAAAACGACTTTAAAGACAAATATTGTCAATATAATTTTTCAAGTATTTGGACACATACCGAAAACTTTAGTGTCTTTGGGTTTATTGGGAATAATTACCAACGCTTACAAATAAAATTTATTTCAGTAATAAAAGATTCTGAACCTCCAGATACTTATTTTATTATTGGGAAATCAATGGTAAAAGATACAGTTCGTAGTTTTAAAGGGGAAATTGTAATTTCTAATATCAGATGTTATAGGGACTTCCGATATGGAGATGCGCAAAAATATACCAAGGCTGAAATTGCAAAAAGGGGAGTAGTTTTTGGTGATTATTATTTCAATGAAGATAGTACACAAACCAAAACGGGACTATTTAAGGGCTCTTTCGCTTCATGTTGGATTATAGATAACCACGGAATATTAAAGTATGATGATGACAATGACCAATCAGATGAATCTTGTAATAACCAATTTGCAGGAACTTGGCAGAGCTATAAATCGCAAACCAAAGAAACGTGCAACTGGGGGGATTACAGAATACCTTTTTCGGGAGAATTTGATTGTGGTTCTGGAGATTTTTCTCCAAATATAAAATATTTAAAATATGGTTGGGAATCGTTTGAGGATTCTCCATCTCTAAAAAGAGCCCAACAGGAGACAAAAATATGGTGGAAATAAATCTTTCTTAGTCCTCTAAACCTTCCCCTTTCATAGCCTTCAATACCTCCACCTGAGAACGTACCAGCAGCCCACCCATAAATTCATAAAACAAACCTGGTTCACCGCCATAGTCGGCAACATCGCTTAAATACTGATAATATTGCCTCTTCTCTTCCAGCTTTACTATAACAGGAGGATAGCCGAAAGCAATTAATATTAAATTCATAAATATCCGGGCTGTTCTGCCATTTCCATCATAAAAAGGATGGATACGTATATATTTCAAATGAAATTCAAAAGCCAAAATTAAAGGATGCAGTGCTTTTTTATCATTGACTTTTATCTTTTCATTTTGTGTATTAAGCCAATTTACCAATTCGTGCATTTTTTCCTTTACTTCCCCATAAGGGGTAAAGTCAATCCTTTCTTTTTTATAATTATACAGGTAATTGTTGTGTGGCTTCCATATACCGATATTCATTTTCTTTTCAGAGTCATCTTCGTACATAATACTCTTGTGGATCTCTTTAATCCTTGCTTCCGACAGGTTTAATTCTCCTTTGCCAATTTTCATGATATTGGTGATAACTTCATCATGTCCCCGCATTTCAATTATATCCTTTAATGGCTTACCTTCCACTGTAATGTTATTAATCATCACTGTTCGGGTTTCCATCTTAGTCAGAGAGTTACCTTCCATTACATTGGAGTTGTAGTTCCAGTCAAGTCTGAATTTATAGTTAATCTTTTTCAAAGTCTCATTATCCAATTTCCCATGGGCTTGGATTTGAGATTGCAACTCATCAATGCGCTTTATAAGTTCTTTAAGAGGCATAATACAAAAGTAAGCAAATTAGGTTTCTACTTTTTCTTTTTAGGGCTTGCCTTTGCTCTGGAATTAAAGTCGAGTGACAGTCCAATCCAATAGTCAAAATCTTTTTTAGACTTTATGCCTTCTTCCGTAACATTTATATATCCTTTATATTCTCTTCCTTTCATTTTCATGCTAGTTGCGCCGAATCTTTCTGCTGCAATATCATGCAAAACAGGGTCTATACGGAACATCACATTATCCTTGCCAACACTAATGCACATTTTCCCATCCACCATAAAGGTAATGCCCCGAAACATTTTCTTTTCTTCTACATCAGGAATATCTATAAGAGCTTCCCTGATTCTATTTACTATTTTCTCATTATAGGCCATAATTTTCATTTTGGAGGTTATACAAAATTATAATATTATTCCTACCTTTGTTTCAAAACCCCATCATGGTAAAACTTATCTCCACTTATTTCATAGCCCTTATTACTTTTTTCGCCATAGATATGGTTTGGCTAGGAGTAATCTCTAAAAACTATTACAAAGAAAAACTTGGTTTTATTCTTTCGCCTAATCCTAATTGGGCGGCAGCCATTGTATTTTACCTGATATATATTGGGGGTATCCTGTTTTTTGCAATTAACCCCGGGTTGAAGGAAATGAACTGGCAAACGGCTTTACTAAATGGAGCAGTTCTGGGTGCTATCTGTTATGCTACTTATGACCTTACCAATATGGCTACCATAGCCAAATGGCCTATCGAAATTGTAATTATAGATATCATCTGGGGAATGGTGCTTACCGGTACGGTTTCCGTAATCACCTACTTTGCTGTGACAAAGATTTTTTAGTGTGTAAAACTGCTGCTTTGTGGCGTCTTTTTCAACCGAAATAGAAAAGTTGTTCCAACACCTTCGGTACTCATTACCTCAATGGTTTGGTGGTGAGCCTCTAAAATATGTTTTACAATAGAAAGGCCTAAGCCGGTTCCACCTTGTTCCCTTGAACGGCCTTTATCTACACGGTAAAAGCGTTCGAATAAACGGGGCAAATGTTCTTTAGCAATACCAATGCCATTATCGGCAACTTCAATATAAACAAAATCGGGGCTGTTTTTTAAACGGATGACCGTTCTCCCATCTTGTTTTCCATATTTTATAGAGTTTACCAGCAAGTTCACAAACACCTGCCTGATACGAAAACGATCACCAATTACACCTGCTTTTTCCATGATGTTCTCTAACACAAGCGATATATTCTTCTGGTCGGAATCAATAGTTTCCGATTCTATTACTTCCTGGCATAATTCAACAATGTCAAAAGGTTCAATATCGGCACTTACTTCTTTTGATTCAAGTTGAGAAATGGTATCTAAGTCTTCCAGGATGTGAATAAGCCGTTCAGCACTTTTTTCAGATCGCTCCAGATATCTCTTTTCCATTTCCGGATCGTCAATATGGTTTTCAATCAAAGTTGAAATATATCCCTGAATATGGAACAACGGGGTTTTCATTTCATGCGAAACATTATCGAGGAATTCCCTTCGGTGACGTTCCAGTTTTTCTATTTTTTCCAGTTCTTCTTTCCGTTCTTTTAAAAGTGTTTGAATCCTTTTTTCTATTGAATAAAGAGAAGTGTTCTTCATTTCTTCCTGATTTTTTGCAATAAGGCTGTGGATGGCCTTTAACCTTCGGCCAACAACCAAATAGTAAACGAGGTAAATTGAAACTAAACAAACGGCAAATTTGGTTATAGCAAAGGGCACTAAAATTTCGGTATGGAATACCTGCATATTCAGAACATACACTATGCCGGTGATGAGAAGGGTACTAACGAATGAAATTATTAACGATTCCTTTTTCAAAGTGGAAATGAAGCAAATTGATAATTTGCAAAATTAAACCTTATAAATTTCAATAAAACCTAAGGAAGAACAACTTTATAAACTATTGATTCTTTATAACCTGTGATGTTTAAAACTCAAATTTATAGCCTATTCCTTTCAGGGTCTTGATGATCTCATCGCCCAGCTTCTGGCGTAATTTCCGGATATGAACATCAATGGTGCGGTCTCCAACTACCACGTCTTCACCCCATATTTTATGGAGGATATCTTCCCGGGTAAATACTTTTCCGGGTTTAGAAGCCAGCAAGTAGAGTAGTTCAAATTCTTTTTTGGGAAGTGATATTTCTTTATTGTCAACCTTAACAGAATAGTTTTCCTTGTTTATTTTTATGCCACCACCTACATCAAAAATGGAAGTATCGGTTTCCGATTGAAACCTTCTTCTTAACAATGCCTTTATACGGCTTACCAATACTCTTGGCTTGATCGGTTTAGATACATAGTCATCAGCTCCAGCGTCTAATCCTG
This sequence comes from uncultured Bacteroidota bacterium, assembly GCA_903863935.1. Classification (GTDB taxonomy): domain Bacteria; phylum Bacteroidota; class Bacteroidia; order JABEUT01; family JABEUT01; genus JABEUT01. Next base: position 56,242 of record CAIPDV010000019.1, on the reverse strand, counting down.
CAATTTGGGAATAATCTTCAGTCCGGGCGGTCAGAAACACTATTAAGGCATCTTTACCTTCCGGTAAAGCACGTATTTCCTTGCAGGCTTCAATGCCATCCATTTCAGGCATCATTACGTCGAGCAAAATTAAATTTGGTGCAACTTTTTTAGCCATCTGAACCGCTTCCCTGCCCTCTGATGCAGTGAATACTTCATATCCTTCTTTTCTGAGATTGAAAGATAAAAAGTCGAGAACATCCGGCTCATCATCCACTAAAAGTATTTTTAAATTATTCATTTTTGGTATTTGAAAAATGGCGTTTATGAACTGAATTCGACGCAAAATTATGCTTAATATACATACACATTCAGGGCGTAACAATTAATTAACAATTTAACAATTAATTAATATAGGAACAGCCTTAATTTAATGTAAAATAGAGCAAAATAACGTAAAAAGAGTACGTGTTTTACTCTAAATTCAGGTATTAAATAGAAGGAAGGAAATCGATAATAATGCGAATATATGCTTTTGATAATCAATAAATAGTAAATTTTAGTAGAAGCATAATTGTATCCGGAAAATCAGGCAGATTCTAGTTGCTCACGTTAGAGTAAGGGTCTAATTTCTATCTTTGGCATCCCGAATTTACAAATTGAATTAATTACAAACGTAATGGCGAATATTTTTAAATTTTTAATGCCCCAGGAGAAGAAGTTTTTTCCCTTCTTTGAAAAGGCTTCAAGCAATCTACTTGAAACAGCTGTTTTGCTTACCAAAATGGTGAACACCACAGAACCGGATAAAAGGAGAGAATTACTAAGAGAAATTGAAAGATTGGAACATATTGGCGATAGTGTAACTCATGAAATATTTACTGAATTGGGAAGCACTTTTATCACTCCGTTTGACAGGGAAGATATTCATGCCCTCACCTCTGCCATTGATGATATTGTTGACTTTATTTATGGATCGGCAAAGCGAATTGAATTATATAAGATACATGTGCCGGAAAGCAACATTTGCAAACTGGCCGAGCTAATTGAAAAGAGTGGGGAAGAACTTCACAAAGCGGTTTTAGGCTTACGCGATCTGAAAAATGTGGAATCGATCCGGGCGGCATGTATTCGTATTAATAGTATAGAAAATCATGCCGATGATATTTTTGAAAATGCGGTTGCACGCCTGTTTGAAAATGAAAAGGATGCAATTGAAATTATTAAAATAAAGGAAGTTCTTTCTGTTCTTGAAACAGCTACCGATAAGTGTGAGGATGCAGCCAATGTACTGGAAACTATTATTGTGAAGAACGTTTAAATAAACCGGGTTAATGACACTACTTGTAGTTATCATCATATTGGCACTAATGTTCGATTTCCTGAACGGATTTCACGATGCGGCTAATTCTATAGCTACTGTTGTTTCAACCAAGGTGCTTACTCCTACTGCGGCAGTAGCCTGGGCTGCCCTATTTAATTTTATTTCATTCCTAATTTTCGGTCCAAAAGTTGCGGCTATGGTGGGCAAAGGAATAGTAGATCAGCATATAATGACCTTAAATGCCGTAGCCTGTGCTTTAATTGGTGCAATTATTGTTGATATTATTACATGGATCTGGGCATTACCTACCAGTTCCTCTCATGCATTGGTTGGTGGCTTGTTGGGGGTAGCCTTAATTAAAGCAGGTCCGTCTGCTATAATTGCCTCCGGGTTTTATAAGGTATTAATATTTATAGTCGTATCTCCTGTGGTTGGAATGTTGCTGGCATTTCTTATTTCATCATTTGTGGAGGCACTTGCAAGCAGGAGCAATCCATATAAAATGGACAAAATATTCCGTAAACTTCAGTTCTTTTCTTCGGCAGCCTTTAGTATAGGCCATGGTGGCAGCGATGCTCAAAAAACAATGGGAATTATCTGGATGGCTTTACTTGTAAGTAATACACTTCCTGCAAATGCAGGATTGCCATATTGGGTTGTTATTGCATGCCAGGCAGCTATGGGGTTTGGTACTTTATTCGGCGGTTGGAGGATTGTAAAGACCATGGGTCAGCGTATTACCAAATTACGCCCGTTTGAAGGTTTTTGTGCTGAAATATCCGGAGCCTTAACACTGTATTCTACTATTTTATTCGGTATTCCGGTAAGTACAACCCACACAATTACCGGAGCCGTAATAGGTGTAGGGGCAAGAAAAAGGTTTTCAGCGGTTCGCTGGGGTGTTACATTAAGTATTGTTTGGGCATGGGTTTTAACTATACCAATTTCTGCACTTATTGCTGCAACCTGCTATGAATTAAGTCGCCTTTTTTAGTGTATTTTTCATATCAAATACCTAATAATCAGTTGTAAATTTAAGTATGACTACAATGGGTTAAGGCTAGAATATTCCTTAACATTTACTTCATAAGTTAACAATTTGGTAACATTAGCGTTACCTGTGTTTAATGTTAGTGTATGACTTTTGCATTGTCGAAAACGGACAAACACAACAAACAATAAACAAAAATGAAAACAAAAAAATCTACAAAATTAGTGCTTGGATTAGCTGTAGCAGCTTTTGCTTTTAACGGCGTGCATGCACAATCAACCTCTACCCCAACCACCGGAGGAAAACTTTGGGGGTATGTTATGGCTGACTATGCTTATGCAGCAAAAGGCGATTCAGCTGGAAGAGGTAATGGTATACTTTATAAAGGGGTAGCAAATCAATTACCTGGTAGCGGAGGACAAAGCAGTTCATTTAAAGGTCAAACCAATGCTTACAGTGGACAAAATGCATTTGATATCCGCAGGGCTTATTTAGGATATGACTATGTTATCAATGAAAAATTTTCTGCCACCACTTTATTAGCTTATGAAGGTGATCAGGATGTGAACGGAAACAAAACAGTTTTCTTAAAGAATGCTTATTTTACATGGAAAAATATATTCCCAGGTAGCAATTTAACCGTAGGTCAACAACCTACCTGTTCATTTGCTACTCCTTACCAGACAGAACCGCTTTACGGATACCGTTCAATGGATAAAACCATTATGGACATGCGTAAGGTAGATGGATCTACGGATATGGCTATTGGTCTTGCCGGTAAAATTTGGCAAGCTAAAGCTGACTCAGGTAAAATGGGAACTTTGATAGGTTACGCCATACAGGTTGGTAATAACTCCGGAAATTCTCCAATTCCAGGATTTGATCCCGCAACCACAAGTTTGAGTGGAGCTACAATTACCTCAACCTCTACCTCAACAACTACTCCAATTTCAATTCCTACCATATCTCAAAAAACTGGTAATGATACTACAATTACAGTAACTCCTACCACTACAACAAAAACTACCACAACCACTTCGTATAATGGTTTAAACACCACAACCGATAAAGCCAAAAAATTCAGGTTTAACTTATATGTTAATGCATTGAATGGAGCTTTAACCGTTGGTGCTTATGCAGATTATATTAATTACGGTCAAGTATATTATGGTACGGCTACAGGATATGCATCAAATATAATGACAGTAAAAGGGTATGCAAACTACAGTTCAAAATGGTTCGGAGTTGGAGCCGAGTACTTCATGCAATCAAAAGCAAATGGTGAAGTTACATGGGATCCAAATGCTCCTTTGGTAAATAATAAAGTAGTAATGGACACTGCTTCTGCAACACAATCAGGTTGGTCAGTGTGGGCACGTGGTACAGTTATGCCTGATATGTTAAATATTTTTGCAAGAGTTGACATGTACAATCCGGATACTAAGTACAGCAGTAGCAAATTCACCTCTTCAAGTTTGGTATCAGCAAATAACTATACTGAAATGTTTTTATCAGCAGGATTAGACTGGACTCCTACTAAAGATAAAAAAGTGCATATTGAACCAAATATCTGGTACGATGCAATTTCTTATCAAGGGGTTCCTGTATTACCGTCAGGTTCCAAAACATGGGCTAGCGATGCAGGTTCTGGACAACTTAAAGCCGCTAATTATATGATTGCCCGTTTAACATTCTATTATATTTTCAAATAATTTAAGTGTAGGACTATGAAGGGGTTAGGAGCAAAGAGTTCTTAACCCTTTTATAGCTTAAAAGATAAAACTAACCGAATTAAATAAAACAAACAATGAAAAATTCAATCGTACAATCGTTAGCTCTTGCCGGAATACTGGCAATTGGGCTTTCATCATGTGGTTCAGGAGGAGATAAAACAACACCAAATGCGGCCAATGATGCAGACAAACAAATTTTAGGTGCAGGTGCTACATTCCCTTACCCGCTTTATTCCAAAATGTTCAGCGAATATGGCAAAACCAGCGGTATTCAAACCAACTACCAATCTATCGGATCGGGCGGTGGTGTAAAACAAATTATGAATAAAACTGTTGACTTCGGTGCTTCTGATGCATTTTTAAGCGATGCCGATATTAAGTCAATGCCTGCTGAAGTGGTTGAATTTCCAACCTGCCTTGGTGCCGACGTTATTTCTTATAATTTACCGGGCAATCCTCAATTGAAGATGACCCCTGAAATTATTGCAGGTATCTTTTTAAGAAACATTACCAAATGGAATGATAAAAAGATTGCAGCAGAAAATCCGGATGCAAAACTTCCTGATATGGACATTACTGTAGCTCACCGTACTGACGGTAGCGGAACAACATTTATCTTCACCGATTATCTTTCGAAGATCAGTGATGACTGGAAAACAAAGATCGGAGCCGGCAAATCGGTTAACTGGCCTGAAGGCGAGTTAGGTGGTAAAGGAAACGAAGGCGTTGCAGGAATGATTAAGCAAACCCCCGGAACTGTAGGTTATATTGAATTAGCGTATGCGCTTCAAAATAGCATGAGTATTGCTTCAGTAAAAAATGCGGCCGGCAATTATATTACTCCTACAATCCAATCAACCAGTCTTTGCGCTAACGGTGATATTCCTGCTGATACCCGCATCAGTATTACCAACTCGAATGTTGATCAGGGTTATCCTATCAGCAGTTTTACATGGATCATTTTGTATAAAGAACAGAATTACAATAACAGAAGTAAGGATAAAGCAACCAATCTTGTAAAAGAATTATGGTGGATGATTCACGAAGGTCAGGCTCAAACCGCACCTTTGAATTATGCTCCTATTCCACCAAAAGCTGTTGCTGCTGCCGAAACAATTTTAAAATCGGTTACCTACGGCGGACAACCGGTACTTCAGTAATCAGTATTCAGTCGTCAGTTATCAGTTATTATGACTGACTACTGACCACTGTTTAAAGAAATAATCTCACAAGAGCCCGCTAAATAGTTCTTTTTCGTGTGAGGTTGTGTTTTGGTTAAAGGGGAGAATCATGCGGGCACTCCCTTTTTTTAAACTTTGAGTATTATATTTTAGTACAGGTTCAAATCTGTAAGTAGTATGAAGAATCGCTGGAGGGTATTAGAAAATAAAATTTTTGTAAGATGGCTTAGCATTGCAGCAATCACCACTATGGTATTGTTGCTTATTTTCTTTATCACCCTTTTAATTTCATCCTGGCCGGGTATAAAAGCAAATGGCTTTGGTTTTTTATGGGGAAAGACCTGGGATCCGGTAGCCAATCATTTCGGCATGTTCCCATTTCTAATTGGTACACTCATCACATCTTTTTTATCACTTTTAATTTCAGCACCATTTTCAATTGCTGCGGCTCTCTTTCTTGGTGAGTTTTACCCGAAAGGACTTATCCCGAATATTTTCCGCAACGTAATCGAATTACTCGCCGCTATTCCATCTGTAGTTTACGGTTTTTGGGGATTATATACAGTTGCTCCGCTTGTGAGCAAACTTGAAATGAAAATGCATATGCCGGCACCGGGTGTTGGAATATTTACTGCATCCATCGTTCTGTCCATTATGCTAATACCGTATTCGGTTTCGCTCATCAGGCAAGTTATAAGCATGACCCCTGTAGCACTAAAAGAAGCTGCTTATGCATTAGGCAGTACACGGGCCGAAGTGATTACAAAAGTTATTATTCCATCCAATATTTCAGGTATTTCAGCAGGATTTCTTCTTTCCCTTGGAAGAGCATTGGGTGAAACAATGGCTGTTACAATTTTAATTGGCAACTCACCTGAATTACCCCACAATATTTTTAGTCCGTCATATACCATGGCAAGTGTTATTGCAAATGAGTTTACAGAAGCTGTAGGAGATGTATATTTAAGCACCCTCATTGAAGTTGGTTTGTTGTTATTTGTTGTAACAACCATTATAAATCTTATTGGCAGGCTAATTATTAAAAAAGTAAGTTATTGATATATGACACCGTATGAGATAAGAGGGCTGCAAGGCAGGCGAATAAAAGACAAGATATTTACATCCGTTGTATGGGGGCTTACATTTAGTTGTCTTGCGGTTGTATTTATCATTTTGTTCTATATTTTTAAAATGGGTATTCCAAGCCTTAATTGGGCTTTGTTTTCTCAGGGCCCGAAACCTGTTGGAGAATCAGGTGGCGGTATTCTGAATGCAATAGTAGGCAGTTTAATAGTAGTGGTTATTGCTGCAATAATTGCTATTCCTGTAGGGGTTTCGGTAGGAATATTCTTGGCTGAAAACAGAGGTAGAAAGCTTGCCGACAGAGTAGCTTTGGCAATTGATGTGTTACAAGGAATTCCATCCATCGTAATCGGAATAGTTATTTATGTTTGGATTGTAAAACCAACAGGTAAGTTTTCCGCATATTCCGGAAGTATTGCATTGGCAATTATGATGCTTCCACCAATTATAAAAAACACGGAAGAAACCTTGATACTTATTCCAACAACCCTGAAGGAGGCATCACTGGCTCTTGGAGCATCCTATTTCAGAACTACAATGAAGATACTATTACCGGCGGGAATTGGCGGTATATTCAGCGGATGTATTATAGGTATAGCAAGAATTGCAGGTGAAGTAGCCCCTTTGTTGTTCACTGCTTTTGGTAATCCGCAGCTCACCGGAAGTATTTTTAAACCCGTGGATACAATACCTAAAGTAATATTTACATACGCATCAAGTCCTTATGACGACTGGCACAGAATAGCTTGGGGCGGTTCAGTTATTTTAGTTTCATTTATTATTGTGTTAAATACTATTATTAAAATATTCGAAAGCAGATGGAAGGTACAATTTTAAGAACTGAAAATCTTCGCGTTTCTTTTGGTGATAACCTTGTGGTAAAAGGAATAAACATGGAGATTGGCGAAAAACAGGTGACTGCTTTCATGGGTCCTTCCGGTTGTGGTAAAACCACCATCCTTCGTGCCATCAACAGGCTGCATGAGTTGACCCCCGATGCCAAAGTAGAAGGAAAAATATTCCTGCACCAGGAGAATGTATATGAAATGGAAGCGATGACCGTTAGACGTCGTGTGGGTATGGTATTTCAGCGACCCAACCCATTTCCGACCATGAGCATCTATGAGAACGTGATTTCCGGTTTTACGTTGAATAATATCAAATTAAAAACGGATGAAAAGAATCATATTGTTGAGGACGCATTAAAGAAAGTAGCACTGTGGGAAGAAGTGAAAGATCATTTGAAAAAAAGAGCCACATCACTTTCGGGCGGACAACAACAACGCTTGTGTTTAGCGCGGGCCGTTGCAATGAAACCGGAAGTTATTTTGCTTGATGAACCAACCTCTGCATTAGATCCTCTTTCAACTGCTAAAATTGAGGATCTGTTGTATGAATTGAAAGGAAATTATACCTTGATAATTGTAACCCATAATATGCAGCAGGCTGCCCGTATTAGCGACAAGACTGCATTTTTCTATTTGGGTGAATTACTCGAGTATGATGATACAAAGAAAGTATTTACCAATCCGAAAAACGAAAAGACACAGAATTATATAACAGGTAGGTTTGGATAAAAGCATTGGAAACAAATACGGATACTTTAGAACTATAGAAACTTTAAAACGCTAGAAACTAACATGGAACATCTTCAGGCCGAAATGGACGCACTCAGAAATGAGATGCTGGAAATGTATAAACTGGTATTATCGCAGGTAGAGCGATCAAGAAATGCATTGATTGATAATGACCTTTCTGTGGTTAAGGAGATCGCTTATAACGAAAAGCTGGTAAATGCAAAGGAATTGCAGATTGATAGCCGTTGTGAAACAATACTTGCCCTTTTTACCCCGGTTGCAGTTGATTTAAGATTTATACTTTCTGCCTTAAAGATCAATATTAACCTGGAACGCATTGGCGACATTGCTGATAATATTGCCCGTATGGTAGCTCACACTAAGCCAGGCTTCGATAGGCAGTTATTGGAAAAAATCAACGCAAAAGAAGCTTTTTCAGTTTCACTGGATATGTACAAAAACCTGTTGCAGGCGTTTGAAAAAGAAGACACTCTTCTGGCCCGGGACATACTTATAAAAGATGAAGCGATTGATAATATTACCGATGAAGCCATCGCTATTGCTGAAGAATATACCAAAGGCAATCCGGACAGTATTACACAGGCCATTCCTGTAATAAGTATTATGAAAATGGTGGAACGTATTGGCGATCATCTTAAAAACATAGCAGAAGAGATCATCTTTTATGCTGAAGCAAGGGTATTGAAGCACTCATCACCCAAACAATAAGCCTTTTATTAAAGGAATTGCAACAATAGTATCGGGAAATACTCATTGTCAAAAACATTTTTTTACTTTTGCAGCCCCAAAAACAGTAAAAAGGGAAAAGTTATAAAGTATAAGGCAAACTGTCTTTGTACTTTTCACTTTAAACTTTCTACTTTATAACTTACTAGGAGAGGTGCCTGAGTGGCCTAAAGGAGCAGTTTGCTAAACTGTCGTACGCCCAAAAGTGTACCGGGGGTTCGAATCCCCCCCTCTCCGCTGATAAAAATCAAATTTCTTCAAACCCTTTCAAATTAAGCCCTTCACAGAGGGCTTAATTTTTTATTGTTTCACCTAATTGCCATTTTATACTATCTTTGTTTCACCGATGTATCACCAAACTATAAAATGTCTCACCTATGATAAACAACCTTAGTATAAAGCTCTACCTTAATGAACTAAAGGCAAAGGGCGGGAAAAGCCCCATTTATTTACGCATAACTGTAAGCCGTAAAAAATCAGAGGTGGCAACCGGCTATTATAGTGAGCCTAAAGACTGGAATGTATCCAGTCAAGAGGTTTGGAAGAACAATAAGGTAAATAAAGCCCTGATAGATATTAAACAGGAGGTACATGATATTGCCCAAAGGTTAGAAAAAGAGAAAAAGCCTGTAACAGCCCACAATATTAAAAACTACCTTACTAAGAAAGATAAACTGGATGCTTACCTTTTGGATAGTTACTCACGTTTAATTGAAAGATTGAAAAAAGCGGGTGAAGTAGTGAATGAAACAATAGTGGGATATACGACAACAAAAAACCATTTGGAGAATTTTTTACAAGGGAAAAAGATGAATGATATTTTAATTGAAAACATTGATTACAGTTTCATAAAGGAATTTGATTTATTCCTATTGAATCAGCAAGTAAACAAGGGCGAAGATACTATGATGAGGAATACGGTAAATAAACATCATACGAGGCTTAGAACTGTTATTATAAACGCAATAAAAGAGGGCTTTATATTTAAGAACCCCTACTCAAATTTTAAGTTAAAAAAAGTCAATTCAACAAGAACCTTTTTAACTGATGAGGAACTAAAAAATATAATTTCTCATTCTTTAGGCGGAAATACAAGCCTAATAAGGGTAAGGGATATATTCATTTTCTCTGTTTATACGGGATTACGTTTTGAGGATGCCCAAAACCTTACGATAGACAGGATTACTAAAGAGAATGGAAAATATGTTCTAAGAATTGAGCAGGAAAAAACAAACGAACCTGTTACCCTACCATTATTACCCCCTGCATTGCAAATTATTAGTAAATATGAAGATTCCCCCGAAAGGATAGTATTTAATAAGGTTCTGCCAACTTTTTCAAATCAAAAACTAAATGCCTATTTAAAAGTAATTGCAGACCTCACAAGCATTAAAAAGAACCTTACTCACCACGTTGCAAGGCATACTTGTGCTACTACCATTTTATTAAGCAATGAAGTACCTATTGAAGCTGTAAGTAAATGGTTAGGACATACAAATATTAAAACTACACAGGTTTATGCTAAGATAACAAACCAATATTTACAGGGTTTTGCAAATAAACTTGAATCAAAATTAGCAACAGCTTAATTTTAATACATGGCTACGGGAAAGAAAAAACCGACAAAGAAAACCACTAAGCCCAAAAAAAAGAACGTAAAAATAGACCAACCCTATATTGAAGGTAATACAAGATATGTTCCAATAAAGGTTAAAGGGAAAACTCAATACTTACCAATGGCAATTTACCCTATGGATGATAAACACATAAGTAATCTTGAAGCTGTTAAACAAGGCGTATTTACAGCCCATGAAATGATTGGAGTAATTGAATGTTATAGGGATGATTTAAACCTACTATTTCATGTAATTGATAGACCGGGTGCAACAAGTGAATACTTAATTGAAAGATTAATCAATTTTAAAAATCACTATTTAGTAAGGTGGGATAAACTTGCACCTGAACAGAAACCATCGTTTCATCATCAGTACCAAAAATTAATGGATTTTATTGAAGGTAGGCTATGGAATGAGCAACATAAATTAATTCTCAAAGAAATAACACCTGTTAAAACAGCGAAAGAAAATAAAGACCTCCTATTGAATCAAGAAGCAATGGTTTTGCTGTTTATCTATCTTCAAAAAATTAACGTATTTGACGAAAAACAGAAACTAAATACTAATATTAGCAGGGCAATAAATTTACTTACTGGATGGGACGCTGAAAAAACAAGGCAATTACTTTCCACGTATCAAGGTTTTGAATACTCTCAGAAACCTAAACTTAAAAAGGCTATTCAAAAATTACTGGAAGAATTGCAAAAAATAAATTAGTATTTTATTGTTCAACACTTAAAAGTATTTCTTCCACTTCATTAATTCGCTTTTCAAAAGAATATACTGCAATAAGGTCGGCAAAACTCAATATACCATATAAATTAAAGAGTATTGATAAACATGATGGAAGGTGTGCAAAAACATGATAACTTAAGAAAGCCGCACCAAAGGCTGAAGAAGTGATTAGTTATAGTATGCCTGCTTATAAAATGGATGGGATTTTGGTTTGGTTTGCGGGCCATTCGCATCATATCGGTTTTTATCCCGGAGCTTCCGGAATAGCTAATTTTGCCAAAGAAATATCCGGTTATAAAAGTGCAAAAGGTTCTGTTCAGTTTCCGTTTGATGAGCCGCTTCCCTTAGCATTGATCACTAAAATTGTAAAGTTCAGGGTGAAGGAAAATGTAGAAAAAGCCAAAAGGAAAAAGTTGAAATAATGACGCTGTCCGACATAGCTAATAGCCGCTTGCACAGCCAACAGATTGCGGGAACAAAACTGAAGACTCCAAAAGAAGTATTAGCGTGTATGGGTGCTATGCAGGCACAGGATTACCAAATGGCTAAATGGGCAATAGGTGTAAGACTACCTGGTTCAACAGATAAATTAATAGAAACCGCTATTGACAAAGGCGAAATAATTCGCACACATTTATTACGGCCGACCTGGCATTTAGTTTCTGCTGATGATATTTATTGGATGCTTGAATTGACAGCCCCCCATATTCGGTCAGCAATGAAGGCCTTTGCCAAAGATCTCGGACTTACGGATAAAGTAGTTTTAAGGTGTCTTAAAATTATTGAAAAGGCTTTGTCGGATGGAAAGCATTTAACCCGTGAAGAGTTAATGGGAATGCTTAATAAAGCTAAAATCTCGACCGAAAGTTTTCGCTCCACTCATATTATGTTCCATGCCGAAATAAATGGAATTGTTTGCAACGGTGCCAGAAACGGCAAAAACAATACCTATGCTTTATTGGCTGAAAGAGCACCCAAAAAGAAAACTTTTGCCAGAGAAGAGGCCTTGGCAATGCTTGCGCAACGTTACTTTTCAAGTCATGGCCCTGCCACAATTAGCGATTTCAGGTGGTGGTCCGGCTTGCCTGCTAATGATGCAAGGGCTGCTTTAGAAATGGTAAAGTCAAAATTTATTTCGGAAAAAATTGGCGAAGAAATATATTGGTTTTCTGACTCATTTCCCATTTCTAAAAACGATAAATCCTCTGTTTATCTCCTTCCAGCCTTCGATGAGTTTTTAATAAGCTACAAGGATAGAAGTGCCTCATTCCCGCATGGAAATCATAAAATGGCCTTTACCAGTAATGGGATCTTCCGGCCTGTAATTGTGATTGACGGGCATGTTACCGGTATATGGAAACGAACTATTAAAAATGAAAAAGTAAGTATAGAAACGGAATTGTTCCGGAAACATAGTAAGGTAGAGATTACTGCAATCAATAAGTCTGCCGCAGGTTTTGCCACCTTCCTAAATAAAAAGGCTGAAATGACCAAAACTTCTATCAGTTAAATACCTGCCGATTATCATTTTGTAAAGTTTGATGTATACCTAATTTAGTATACAAATGAGTATAAAAGGGTATAGAAGGATAAGGGTCCTCTCCATAATATTATTGTTTATTACCGGGTTAAATGCCTTGGTGGCAGGTTACTTATTCATACTGGATCCATCAGGAAAATATGTAGGAATTACAACTGAACTTTTAGAACATTCACCATTCAAGAACTATCTGATTCCGGGCTTGGTGCTTTTTACTTTTAATGGAATAATGAATATCGTAGCTGCCGGATTAACAATAAGAAGGATCCGGTTCTACCCCTATTTAATTTTATTTCAGGGTATTGTTTTGGTTGTCTGGATCCTTCTGCAAGTAGTATTTCTTCAAATGTTTCAGGCATTACATTTTGTTATGGGTGTTATTGGAATAGTCTTAATTATCTGCGGTGCTTCGCTGGCAGGTAAAAAATAATCCAAAAAGAGTGTACCTTTACGCTCCATCCTATTTACCATGAAAACATCTAACAATACCATTTTAATTACCGGTGGCACATCGGGCATTGGTTTAGCATTTGCGGAAGAGTTTTTGAAATTGGGAAATAAAGTAATTATTTGCGGACGCAGGCAGGAACGATTGAACGTGCTTAAAATTAAACACCCCGATTTAATTACAATCAATTGTGATATTGCAGATACCAAACAAAGAGAAGAATTGTGCAGCATTGTTTTGAATGATTATCCCGATACAAATATTTTAATGAATAATGCGGGAATACAATTAGCGGTCGACCTGACACAACCTTCCAATCTTGAAAAAATAAGAGAAGAAATAGAAATAAACCTTATTGCACCGATCCATCTCGTCTCTTTATTTGCCAGGCATTTGGCAGGTAAAACCGATTCCGCACTGATCAATATTTCATCGGGACTGGCATTTGCACCCATTTCATTTATGCCAGTATACTGCGCTACCAAAGCTGCAATCCACTCGCTGACAATGTCGTTACGCCACCAATTAAAAAATACTTCAGTAAAAGTTTTTGAAATAATACCACCATCTACCGATACTGAACTCGGGCACCAGCGCAGGGCTGATAAAACGCAAAGCCATGGCGGAATTCCATTACAAGAATTTTTAACGGATGCCATGAAAGCTATTAATGATGATGTACTGGAAGCCCCGATAGGGCAATCAATAGGACTGCGGGCAAAAAGAGAAGAATTGTTTCACATAATGAACCCATAATGAACCAGATAAAAAATACCATTGTAGAATTTGAAAGAATACTGGATGAATCAGCTAAAAAACTGTTGAAATATTCAGAAGATGAAGCCGGAAAAAAACCAGCTCCCGATAAGTGGAGTAAGAAAGAAATCCTTGGTCATTTAATTGATTCCGCTGCTAACAACCATCAAAGATTTGTAAGGATGCAACTCGAAAATAACCTCAAATTGCCATCCTATGAACAGAATCAATGGGTTTCAGTTCAGCATTATAACACAGTGTCATGGAATGAATTAATACGTCTTTGGGAGGCATATAACCTGCATTTGCTGCACATTCTTTGGAATATCAATCCAGCCAAACTAACAAACATGGCTACAATTGAAGGGCATAATGAAATGACCCTTGAATTCATAATTGAAGATTACGTAGGCCATTTGAAACACCACCTGAATCAAATAATTGTGAATGAATAAAAACCCTCACATTTAGGCCAAACAGATTTATATATATTTGCGTCCAGAAAAATTAAACCAAGCCATGAATTTCCAACTCTCCGAAGAACACCTGATGATACAAAAAGCAGCACGCGATTTTGCAAACGATGTGCTGAAACCCGGTGTTATAGAACGTGATGAACTCCAAAAATTTCCCAAAGAAGAAATAAAACAATTGGGCGAATTAGGCTTCCTTGGTATGATGGTAAACCCAAAGTATGGAGGTGGAGGTATGGATGCCATTTCGTATGTACTGGCAATGGAAGAAATCTCGAAGGTAGATGCTTCAGTTTCTGTGGCTATGTCCGTTAATAATTCCCTTGTTTGCTGGGGTCTGGAAGAATTCGGAACAGAGGAACAAAAGCAAAAATATTTGGTGCCACTTGCAAAAGGTGAGATCATCGGAGCCTTCTGTTTGTCAGAGCCGGAAGCTGGTTCTGATGCTACCTCACAACATACAACAGCTATCCCTAAGGGAGATAAATATATTTTAAATGGCACCAAAAACTGGATCACCAACGGAAATAGTGCTTCGGTTTACTTGGTTATTGCACAAAGTTATCCGGACAAAAAGCATAAAGGCATCAATGCATTTATTGTTGAAAAAGGAATGCCCGGATTTATAATTGGCAAGAAAGAAAACAAACTTGGCATACGTGGTTCCGATACTCATTCGCTCATGTTCCAGGATGTGGAAGTTCCAGCTGTAAACCGGATTGGTGAAGATGGTTTCGGTTTTAAATTTGCTATGAAGACATTAAGCGGAGGCCGCATTGGTATTGCTTCCCAAGCACTGGGTATTGCATCCGGCGCTTATGAATTAGCTCTTGCATATTCCAAAGAACGGAAAGCATTCGGCAAACCTATTTGCGAACATCAGGCTATTCAATTTAAACTGGCAGATATGGCAACCCAAATTGATGCTGCCCGTCTGCTTTGCCTGAAAGCTGCATGGTTAAAAGATCATCATTTAGATTATACTCAAGCCGGTGCAATGGCAAAAGTTTTCGCTTCGAAAGTGGCTATGGACACAACTGTTGAGGCTGTACAAATTCACGGTGGATATGGTTACGTGAAGGAGTATCATGTTGAGCGTTTAATGCGCGATGCGAAGATCACTCAGATTTACGAAGGAACTACGGAGGTTCAGAAGATAGTTATTTCGAGAGGGATTTTGGCGTAATTAAAAATTTATTAATATTTGCTATATCCATTTGCCGGGTCTGGATTTTTTGTGCAGTAAAAACGCGCCTCTTTTTAACCTGTTAATATCGTAAAAACGGGTAAAAAATAACAGGAAATTGACAGGAGGCATAACAGGAAGGAAACAGGGCGGGAACAGGGAAAATAACAGGACTGGCAATTATTAAAACATATTGATTTAGAAGGCATTATAAAATATTTTCCTGTTATTAACAGGAAAATAGCAAGAAATGAATTTACGCATTTGTCCCAAAAACAAGTAAATGTTATTGTGTTTTTCTCGCCTTTTTTAATTTGTTTTTTGATAACTGATTGCATGCAACTGTAAACTGTAACACAAAGATAATTCATGAAATAGGTTTTTCAAAGAAAGTCATTGACCGTTCAGTTAATTTGTAATTGAGTTGCATTATTTATTTTTCACTAAATTTGATAAATGCCAACCCGTACAATTTCATTTTATGAAATTCAACGACTAATTAATTACTGTATCTCAATCTCCACCCTTCTGTTGGCTGCTTTCTGGTCCTCGTTAATAGGGCGAGGGTAAAGTAATTTGGAATTGCCATAGCCAATGCATTTCATTCTTTTTTTATCAATACCATTTTCAACAAGATAGTTCATCACTGCCTTGGCTCTTTTTTCTGATAAACGCTGGTCATATTGTTCCGAGGCCGAATGATCCGGGTCGTTGGTATATCCTTTGATTAATATATTCACATTCGGATTGTTTACAACAAAGGTAAGCAGGTAATCCAATGCCGGCAATGATTCCGGAAGTATATTGGGACTGTCGCCCTGAAAATAAATATCTTTTAACGTTATTTTTTCAGCCGCCCTTATAGGTTGTAATCTTACCCAAAAGGTTGCAGAAGAGGTGTCACCAGTGGTTGAATAGCTTGACTGGTAAGGCATGTGTCCGGCAGCATTTGCGCGTATCTTTACTGTCTGGTATTTTTTAAGAGTTACCGAAAATATATCTGTATCAGCCTTAATGGAGGCACCCTCCTGAATGCCATCCAGAATAAGTAATGCTTTTATAGGATGGTTTGCACTATCAAGTACATGGATATAAAAATTCGGGTGAGTAGCAGGTATTGCGGTTGGAGGCGTAATTGGTGGAGCCTTAATTGGCATTGCATCAATGTATGATTTGTTATCGGTAGTAACAGGAGCAGTTGCAGAAAGAATAGGGATGTTCAACATAAACCCACCTTTGTTGCTTACATAATTATCTACCACAAGATAATACCATTCACCTTTTTTTACTTGTACTGCCGAACTGTTTGGTGAATTATATCCGGGAGCAATAAAGGCTTCAGTTCCTTTTAACGAAAGACCTGTAGCACCCTTGCTATAAGCAGTTGGTTTTGCAAAGTTGGTTCGGATGGGCTTTACTTTCCGTTGTTTTTCTTTCTGGCAAAAATCGCCTCTGTCGGCTTTGAAAAGCATGAAATCAAAATCGTCAGTCGCATTTTCAGGAACTATCTGAAATGTAAGAACCGTATCACTTGGGGCAATAAATGAAAACCAAACCACTTTGTGTGATTTACCGAAATACATATTTTCATTGCCTTTCTCGCAGAGCGAAGAATCAGCCCAACCCGCAGGAGTTACCGGGCCAAATGAAGCGGTCTTTATTGGAATTGCATCATCACAGGTAGCATGCTTCTGGGCATACGAAGATGATATTCCCACTAAGAATACAGCTATGACGATAAAATATTTCATTGTTAAAATTCTGCAATAACAGTCTCTCCACCTTTAACAACATCGTTCAGATTTGATTTCACTTTTGCAGTCAAGGGTAAAAAAATATCTACTCTGGAACCAAACTTAATGAATCCCATTTCTCCGCCCTGTTCAGCCTTGTCACCATTTTTGCAATAGTATACAATGCGACGTGCAACAGCACCGGCAATCTGGCGGAATAGCACTTCTCCATGTGTATCTGTTTTTACAACCACTGTTGTACGTTCATTTTCGGTAGACGATTTTGGATGCCAGGCCACCAGATATAAACCCGGATGATACTTAACATACGACACGGTTCCACCAACCGGAAAACGGTTTACATGCACATTCAAGGGCGACATAAATATTGAAACCTGTTTACGTTTATCTTTGAAATATTCCGGTTCTTCCACTTCTTCTATTACTACCACTTTGCCATCGGCAGGGGCAATTACATGATTAGGGTTTTTGGGTGTATTCCGTTTTGGATTCCGGAAGAATTGGATAATTAGTATCCAGAAGCCAAGTGAGAGTATATGCAACGATACTATCAACCACATAGGTGGCCCAAAGTACATTACAATGCCATTTAATAAAGCCAGTAATAAAAAGAACCCTAAAATGAGTTTATATCCTTCCTTGTGAATCATGTGGTGTAATGTTATCCTGCAAAGGTAAAACTTTCCTTCCTATTGACTAGTTTGATGCTTGTTAATGTTCCTTATATTTGAATTTTGCCAATAAAATGAGCATTTATCATAATTACTTTATTAATCTTAAATGGACTGGCAATCAAGGAGCCGGAACGCAGTCCTATCGCAGTTATTCGCGTGATCATATAGTTTCTGTTGAGGGTAAACCTGACTTGCCGGCCTCATCCGATAGTGCTTTCCGCGGTAACCCCGAAAGGTACAACCCGGAAGAAATGCTGGTTGCATCCGTTTCATCTTGCCACATGCTATGGTATTTGCATTTGTGCGCCGTTAATGGCGTAGTGGTAATGGAATACTTTGACAAAGCCACAGGCAAACTCAAGGAGAACCCTGATGGAAGCGGACAATTTGAGGATATATCTCTCTACCCTGATATTGTTGTTAAAGAGAAAGGTATGATTGAAAAAGCAAATGCTTTACATGATGAGGCCAACAAAATGTGTTTCATTGCTAACTCACTTAATTTTCCGGTGAAGCATTTTCCGGTAATATCCTATCTGGAATAAACTTTTCGGGATTACGGCTTTCTGCATCCCTTATTAAATGGCATTTTCCAAACTGTCTCCTTAAAAAGTGGTACTTTTGATGAACTATGAAGTACCTTTTTATTTTAGCAACGACCATCTTTTTCATGAGTATGAGTGCGGATGGTCAGATAAAAATTGTTCCACCTCCGGATACGGCTCTCCAAAAGTTAGTTCCTGAAGTTGTTTATTACACTTCGGATAGTTTACACTTGAAAGGATACCTCTATAAACCTTCCGGGAAAGGCCCTTTTCCGGTGTTTATGTGGAATCACGATAGTGAAAAGAATCCCGATTCAAGCAAAACACTTGCTTCATTTTGGGTAAAGCAGGGTTTCATTTTTTTTAAACCCATACGTAGCGGACATAGTGATAATTCGGGAGTATATATTGTTTCGGAAGAAAAGCAAATTAACCGGAGAAGAGAGATGGCGCAGTTGGCATTTAAGCAGACCTATAAGCTCCATCAATCAGCCAATAAGGATGTAATGTCAGCTCTTTATTGGATAAAGCATCAACCGTATGCTGATTCAAATAAAATTGTTGTTGCAGGTGCCGGCTATGGAGGACTTCAGGTGTTGCTTACTGCTGAAAAAGTCGGGAAAACCCAATCGGGAATAAAATGTTTTATTGCAATGGCTCCCGTTTCAACAATATGGTATAAAATGTGGGCCGATAGTTTGGTTCCCGCCCTAAGTAAACCGGAAAGACCAATCTTTCTAATGCAGGCACATAACGATTATAGTATAGCCCCCTGTGAAACATTGGGCCCTGTTCTTGAAAAAAAAGGACAACATAACCGGTATAAAATATTTCCCAACCACACATTGTTTGGTGGTTCCATTGCCGATCCCGAGCAAGGTCATTCCTTCTTTTTTAATGATACCCAAGCCTGGGAAAAAGAAGTGCTGAAGTTTTTGAAGGATTGTGGAGTGAAAAGGAAGAAAAAATAGTTTCCCTTAGTAAGACGTAACAATGCAATATCAATTAGCTACTGAGAAAGTTTCTTTTATAAAACGGTTTTATTTGGTAATTGTATTTAACCTTCTTTCGGCAATTGCCATACCATTAATTGTGTCACATAAGATCGATGAAACGGGTTTTCTTTGGGTGATTTTTCTTTTCTGTTTTATGACAATTTTGATGTCATGGAGATACAGAAAATATGTATATAAAATTAACTGTTTGAATGGTACCATGCAAGTAAATTATTTAGATTATTTTAATGAAAGTGAAGTTCAATACGACAAGGGAAAAGTAAAAATCACTTGTGAAATTGTTCCAAGCCGATCATTTATAAGGTCACATCTTATAAGGTTGGAGCAAGAAGGAAAAAGTACGGTTAAAATCTATTCAATGTCTTACCGTGATGATCAATTTTGGTACGAGGGAAAAATAAATGAAGTATTTGGAGAATTGACTAAATGGAAGGGAAACACATCTCCTAAAAATCAAACTCCGTAACCATCGGGCAGTGGTCCGAATGTTTGGCCTCAGGCAATATATAAGCTTTTTTCATGGCTTTTCCCATGGGTTCGCTCACTAAATTATAATCAATTCGCCAGCCTTTGTTATTAGCCCTTGCATTCGCCCGGAAACTCCACCAGGTATATTGGCCCGGGTTTGGATTAAAGTGTCGAAGTGAATCAATAAACCCCGTGTTCATAAAACTATCTATCCATGCCCGCTCTATTGGTAAAAAACCGGGAGAATTGGCATTGCTTATGGGGTTATGTATATCTATTGGTTTGTGACAGATATTGTAATCCCCGCAAATAATAAGGTTAGGGCGGGTCTTTTTCAGTTTGTCAATATAGTTTTGAAACTTAGCAAGCCAGTCCATTTTAAATAGTAAGCGTTCTTCACCCGAAGTACTTGATGGCACATAAACGCTGATAATAGACACATCACCAAAATCTGCCCGGATTACCCTTCCTTCGTTGTCTTTGTAATCCCAGCCATATTCAACATGGTCAGGTTCTTGTTTGGTGAAGATAGCAACACCACTGTACCCCTTCTTTTCTGCCGAATACCAATAGTTATGGTACCCCCTGTCAGTAAAGTCCTGCAAGTTCAGTTGTTCCTTGTGGGCTTTTATTTCCTGAACGCATATAACGTCAGGGTTCACTATATTTACCCAGTCAAGCCAACCTTTCGACATAGCCGAGCGTATGCCATTCAAATTATATGTAATTATTTTTTTCATAGTAGTATGTCCCCGCCGGGATGACTTTGTCGGGCTGGCAACAAATGTATGTCTTTTGCGTTAATTTACGATATTAGTGGTTTTCACCGAGTGAACAGATTCCTGGTTTCATTACTCTTTTTATGTGCGTTACTTCCCGGCAGGGGAGGAGCCCAGCAATTGTCGAATATTCGCAAACGGGCAATTGCAATACCTGCAAAAGGAGATACCATTTCACTTGATACCCTCAGTATAATTCCGGGAACTTTGCATATTTCAATGACCAGAATAGTGATTGATTCGAATGTTTCCGGTTCGTTTTCGGAAGATGTGCAGATTCTCTTACGAAGAACAAACCCAAAAGATAAAAATGATACAATCTCATATGGATACGAAGATACATTTCGTGTTGTTCCAAGTCCGCTGAAGGTTACAAAATATAAGGTAGAGCCCGATTCTACCTATTTTAAAATTCTGCCGGAAGATGGTAAAATTGTCCTGAACCGGAAAAAGATGCTGGCGGCTGGCATTAAAATGGATACCGTTTATAGTACTTACAGAGCTTTTCCTTATTTATTCTCACAGTCATTACAGCATAAAGATAATTCTGTTGTTCACCCGACTTTATATAATAATCAGAGTGCATATTTATACAATGTAGGTCCGAATACCAACTCCAATGACCCTTTCGATTTAGGTACTTTGAGTAAGAGCGGAAGTATTTCACGTGGCATTTCATTCGGGAATAATCAAAACATGAATGTAAATTCAAGTTTGAATTTGCAGCTTGCGGGTAAGTTGAGTAACAACATAAATGTGCAAGTTGCAGCAACAGATAATAACTTGCCCATTCAGCCGGAAGGTAACACAACCCAGTTGCAGGATTTTGATAAAGTGTTTGTGAAAATTTACGATCAGCATAATACTTTAATTGCCGGAGATTTTGAATTGGCGAGCCCTAACGACTACTTTATGAAGTTCAATAAAAAGGCGCAAGGAGGAATTTTTTCAACCCGGTTTATTACGAAATACAACAAAGACACTAACAAAGCTGGCATGATGAAAGTGACTGTTGCCGGAGCCATTTCGAAAGGAAAATTTGCGGAGAATAATCTAACTCCTATTGATGGCAACATGGGCCCATACAGGCTTACAGGTACCGACAATGAAAACTTTATTGTGGTGTTATCGGGCACTGAAAAAGTATACCTCGATGGACAATTATTGCAGCGCGGGCAAAACAGTGATTACACGATTGATTACAATTCAGCGCAACTTACTTTTACTCCGAAACACTTAATTACAGCCACTTCCCACATCATTGTTGATTTTCAGTACAGCGACCTGAGTTACGTGCGTTCGCTTATTCATGCTGCAACTGAATATCATCAGGACAAACTCGATCTGCGGTTCAACCTCTATTCAGAACAGGATGCCAAGCACCAGCCACTCGCGCAAAACCTTACAGCGGAACAGGAACAATTTCTTGGTACAATCGGGAATAATATTCAGAATGCAATTACACCCGGTGCAGTTCAAACGCCTTTTAATAGCACATTGGTGCTCTACCGGAGAGTGGTAGATACGGTATTCCTGCACGACACAGTATTTGTGTATTGCGCCGACTCCACCCAAATACTTTATAATGTAAGTTTCTCGCAGGTTCCCCAAGGCCAGGGCGATTACATACAAATTCAATCTGCCGCCAACGGCAGGGTTTTCCAATGGAAACCACCGGTTGACGGAATCCGTCAGGGAAATTTTATTCCCGATGTTTTGCTTATCACACCCAAGAAAAAGCAAATGCTCACCTTCGGTGGAGATTACCAGCTTGCAAAACACACTACCCTTATTGCGGAGGGTGCACTTACAAACAATGATGTGAATGAATTTTCGAGTTTTGGAAAAGGACCGGATGCGGGTTATGCAGGAAAATTTTTACTGCATAACGTAGCCTACTTTAAAGACAGTTCGAAAGAGAACAAAGGCAATGTATGGAGACTGCAATCAAACATAAGTTATGAAGGAGTACAAAAGAATTTTTCACCCATTGAAAGATATCGTTCGATTGATTTTGATAGGACCTGGAACCGCACGAGTGATAGTATTCATGATAACCAGCAGATCATTGATGCCAATTTATTAGTAGGAAACAGGAAGGATCAGATAGGATACGATTTCCAGTCGTTTATGGAATCAGCCGATTATTTTGCAACTAAACAAATTGCGACATTAAAATTAAATGAAAAAGGATTTTTAGCAAATATTATTGGTTCTTTACTTCAAACCAAATCACCGGAACTCACAAGTAATTATTATAAAGAGCTGGCAACTTTATCGCATCCGCTTTTCTTCTGGATCATTGGTGTGGGTGAATCTACCGAAAAAGATATTTTCAGATCGAGGCATACCGATAGTATTGTTGGCAGCTCGTCAACGCTATTTGAACAAGCAAGTAATTACCAGTTCTACCAATGGAATGTCTTTATAAAAACCCCTGATACTGCCAGAAGAACATACGGAATCAACTATTCCGAGCGCACCGATTATGGAGCCGATATTTTGCATAATGATCTTGTAAAATCACTTTTCACCAAAAATGTTTCGGTGGATGCGGCATTTTTAAAGAATCCGAAAAGCCGGTTTAAAGCAAACGTCACATACCATGTTATGGAAATTCTCACAAAAGATTCTGCCATTGCCGGTGGGCAAACTCCCGTGAATGCTCTTGTAGGACAAGCGGAGTATGATGCCACAATTTTGAAAGGCTTGTTATACACAGGTACCTATTATCAGGCCGGAAGCGGGTTGCAGCCCAGGGAACAGTATACGTATATACAGGTTGCCCAGGGCACCGGGGTTTATGCATGGACCGACTACAACAATGATGGAATAAAACAACTGAATGAATTTTATCTGGCACCTTTCCCGGATCAGGCAAATTATATACGCGTGTATTTGCCAACCACCGATTATATGAAAACGTATACGAGCAGTTTTACGGAAACCTTTACCTTAAGGCCGAGTGCCGTCTGGTCTTCCAAGAAAGGGGTGAGGAAAATAATTTCTCTATTCTCAGAACAACTGGCATTGCATGCCGACCGTAAAACAACATCCACCAATCCCTGGAATGCCTATAATCCGTTCATTAATCAAACAGGAGATACGAATGTAGTTGGATTGAATTCATCGCTGCGCAACACAGTTTATTTTAACCAGCTCAATCCGCACTTTGGAATGGATTATACATACAGCGATACCCGCAATAAGACAGTACTTGTAGAAGACGGTGCACAATCACGCATTGCAACCTACCAGGACCTGCATGCACGGGTAGGTATTACAACTAAATGGATTATGGAAGGAGAAGGTAAGGTGGGTGCAGATATAAGCAACTCAACATATTTTTCGAATGATAATTTTGATGTGAATTATTACCAGTTGCAACCCAAACTGAACTTTCAACCCAGTTCCAGTTTCCGTACAACATTGTCATTCTTGTATTCCGACAAAAAGAATGCTGTAGCAGACGGAGGTGCTTCATCCATTCAACAGAACAGCGGACTTGAGTTAAAATACAATGTGCTTACAAAAGGAAGTTTAACAGCCAATGTCAATTTTATAAGAATAGGATTCACCGGCGATCCTGCATCTCCGCTGGGGCTCGAAATTTTGCAAGGGCTTATGGTAGGGAATAATTACACCTGGGGTATAAGTTATCTGTGTAATCTTTCGGGCAATATACAGTTAAATCTTTCCTATACGGGACGGGCTTCTCAGGGCTCTCCTGTGGTGAATACAGGAAATGCTTCTGTACGGGCTTTCTTCTAAATGGGAATTGTATACAAAAAAGAGTAGATTTGAACTTTTCAAACTAAAAGTAAATGCTAACCAGAGACCTTATAAGTATAGATGTTCCTCCGCTCACCGTTAATGATGACGCTAAGAAAGCACTCGAATGGATGGATGAATTCAAGGTATCGCACATGCCGGTAATAGATAAAACCAGTTATGCAGGCATTATATCCGATCTTGAAATAATTGACCTGCTATCGCCGGAAGAACATATTGGTAAAATACGCAAGAACCTTGGAAAACCTTTTGTTTTTGAATACCAGCATGCCTATGAGGCATTAAAATTATATGATCTGTTAAAGATAACTTTGATACCTGTTTTGGATGAACGTGAACGGTACATGGGTGTAATTACACAGCAAAAACTATTGAACTATTTTGCTGAAATGACCGATGCAAAAGATCCGGGCAGTTTGATAGTTCTTGCGTTGCATCAGACGGACTATTCACTTTCGCAAATAGCACAGATTGCCGAAAGCAACGGCGCAAAAGTACTGAGCCTTTTTCTTACTCCCCATCACGATTCTACCGAGCTGGATGTTACAATCAAAATTAATCACCAGGATGCTTCCGCTGTATTGCAAACACTGGAGCGGTACGGGTATACGATAAAAGAATCCTTTACCCAGAGCGAGCTGAAGAGCGGACTCAAGGATCGTTACGATTCGTTTATGCACTATTTAAATATCTGAAAATAGCAATGAATTTTTGCTGCCGTATTTTTCTTGTTTTATTTTCGGCGGTAATTTCATGGACCTCTCTTTTCGCCCAGCAAAAAGATTCAAATACAAGGAAAAAGATCATCATTTCCGGTATTCGGGTTGTAGGGAATTTCCGTACTAAAACGTCTATTATCCTGCGTGAATTGACTTTTAAGAAGGGCGATACAATACCCGCTTCGCAATGGGAACAAACCACCATGCGTTCTAAAAATAATATTCTGAATACCTCGCTTTTCAATTTTGCAAATTTCGATACCCTTCCAAGTTCGAACGGACAGGTTGATGTGCTAATAAGAGTTGTTGAACGATGGTATATTATTCCGGCTCCTATTTTTCAACTGGAAGAAAGAAACTTTAATGTGTGGTGGGATCAGGACCACCGCAGCCTTGATAAGGTGGATTACGGATTTTTAATTTCCGATAATAATTCAAGAGGAAGAAAGGAAGTATTGCGGGTTAAGTTGCAACTTGGGTACACACAGCAGTGGGGTGTTTCGTATGATATTCCCTATTTGACCAAGAATCAGGATCTGGGAATGCAGGTTAGTTTCTCTTCTTCGCAAAACAAAGAGATAGCTTACACTTCGGTACATAACATTCTCACTTTTTTGAAAACCCCGAATAGCGTTCTGCAACAACAATATAACTCCGCGCTTGATTTTACTTTCCGGCAGGGATTATATAATACTCATTACCTTGAATTGAACTTTTCCGCATGTTATATTAATGACACGATATTAAAATTAGCCTCCGATTATTTACCTCACAATCTTACACACACCGCATTTTTTGGTGGGAAATATTATTTCAGGCGGGATATGCGTGACCATGCTTATTATCCCCTGGAGGGATATTATTTTGACGGAAGTATTAATGATTACGGGCTAGGTATGGCCCTGCCAAAACAGCAGGCATTTAATATACTATACGTGCAATCATCCATACATAAGTACTGGAAGTTGAGTGATCAGTTTTATTATGCTGTTGAAGCTGATGGAAAGGTTTCGGTGGCAGGAGACCAATCGTACTACCTGCAGCGCGGTCTGGGTTATGGCAATGCTTTTGTAAGAGGATACGAAGCCTATGTTATAGATGGAAATAACTATACATTAGTTAAAAATGAGATCAAATTCCGGATATTGAATGTGCCCTTTCAGCAATTGCCATTATTCGGTGTAAGACAATTTGATAAGGCATATTACGCGTTCTATCTAACGCTGTTTTCCGATTGGGGATATGTAGGAGCAGCAGACCCGCATGTGCAATTCAATACCTTGGCGAACGGCCCGCTTTGGGGCAATGGCATAGGGCTCGATTTTGTAGCTTATTATGATGTAGTTCTGAGGTTTGAATATTCATTCAACCAGCTAAACCAGCACGGATTTTTCCTGCACTTTCTAGCTGATATGTAATGAGATTGGAAGTAATTTTTCTCCAATTTCATAATTAAATCCATACAAGAGCCAGCTTCGTATATTTATATAAATATAGGGATGATATTGAAATTTCGGCTTCCGGAAAACATGATTAATTGCATAAAACATGCAAATTAATTGTACTAAAAGACAAGGGTTTTTGGTATAAGCTGAAAAAATGAGACAATTCCTTTTTAAAGTAATGCTATTTTAATACATTTGCAAACACAGCTAACTCTAAATTATTAAACCTTAAATAACAACATGAGAAAAATTAAGTATCTCGTTTCTGCATTATTATTGGGCGCAATGGCAGTAAATGCTAATCCTGTTCCAATGGGTACAGCTCAAAAAGTAGCCGGTAATTTTTTCACCCAAACTTACAATACAGCTGCCTCAAATTTAACCCTTGCTTACACTGAACTTTCAACAGACGGACAGCCGTTATATTATGTATTTAATATTGCCAATGAAGGCGGATTTGTAATTGTTTCAGCAGAAGATGCCGGTTTCCCTATCATCGGTAGTTCAAATACCGGGCATTATGTTATCCCAACTGATCACAATAATATGTTCTTCTGGATGGGTAACCGTAAAAATGAAATTGCAGCAATGCGTGCCAATAACATTAAGGCAACTGTAGAAGTTACCAATGAATGGACAGCATATATCAATAATACAGAAAGGCCTACTCACAGCACATCAAGTGTAAATGCACTTTGTAGCACCACCTGGGATCAACCATCACCTTACAATGGAATGTGTCCTTCCAATTCCCTTACAGGATGCGTTGCAACAGCAATGGCTCAGATCATGAAATACTGGAACTATCCATGGGTTGGCTTAGGTGCTAAAACCTGCTACTATGATGAAGTGGCTTATGGTTACCAGAAAAATTATGGCCAATTGTGTGCTACTTTCGATACATCTCATTATGTATGGCCATCTATGCCAAACAATGTAACATCTGCCAACAAGCAAGTTGCTAAATTGATGTATGATTGCGGTGTTAGTGTAAATATGGACTATAGCCCTACAGGCAGCGGAGCAGTAGTTATCGGCCCATCTCCTTCAGCGTTAAATTCATACACGCAATATTTTAACTTCTACTCTTACACTATATTTGGTGCAATGCAAGCAAGTTATACTTCCAGTGCCTGGGTTTCTTTATTGGAAAATGAATTCAACCATGGCCGTCCTGTTCAATATCAGGGAACTGATATGTCATTAAATGAAGGACACTCATGGGTTGCTGATGGTTATAATGGCAGCGGAATTCACATGAACTGGGGATGGAGTGGTTATGACAACGGATATTACTCTTCTACAGCTTTGGCTCCGGCAGGTTCAGGATATAACTTTAATGGAGATCTGGGTGCAATTATCGGAATTGAACCAAATCCAACCGCTATTCAACAAGTATCTGATAATATTTCAGTTAATGTTTACCCTAATCCAAGTCACGGTGAATTTACATTTGAATTACCTGCTAACATGGTTAACGCTCAAATTAAAGTATATAACATGATAGGCCAGGAAGTTAGTACTTACAAAGTAACTTCAGACATTAACAAGGTTAACCTTGGAAATCAAGCTAAAGGTGTTTATTTATACAGAGTGCTTAATGAAAAAGGCACTTCTGTTTCTACCGGAAGATTGGTTATTGATTAAGTATTCATAGTTAATAGACAAAAAAAGAAGTGAGGGTGAAATCCCTCACTTTTTTATTTACTGCCAATGTTAAATTTTCACATTAATGTCAATAATGACCCTTTCCGTAATAATTAGTCAGGAAATTTACTATACTTGCAAATCCCCGATTATAACGCTTAAGAACAACTTTATAAAAATCATGAAAAAAATTAAGATTTTCGCCTTTATTACTTTGCTCGGATTAGGCGGGGTTAAAGCTACCCCGGTTGCAATTAGTGTTGCGCAGAAAGTGGCACAAAATTTCTATGCAGCTAAATATGCATCAGCTCAGTCATTCTCATTATCATATACCGAAAATGATGCCAATGGAGTTCCGGTATTTTATGTGTTTAATGTGAACAGTAATAAAGGATTTGTAATTGTTACTGCGGAAGATGCAGCACATCCTATTATCGGATATTCCGATGAAGGACCATTTGTAAACCCTGCAGGAACTAATAATAACGTAGATTACTGGCTACAGGAGCGTAAAGGTGAAGTGGTTGCTATGAGAGCACATAACATTATTGCTACAACTGATATTGCCAATGAATGGACCTCCTATTCATCGAACATTCGCACTGCCAGACCAACACATTCAGTAAGTACAACAAAAGATAGCGTTCTTCCACTGGTTAAAACCTACTGGGATCAATCACCATGGTACAATGCTTATTGTCCGGGCGGTTCAGTAACCGGATGTGTTGCAACGGCAATGGCTCAGATTATGAGATACTGGTCCTATCCAAGTGTTGGGCTAGGTTCTTATTGCTATTATGATCAGGTTGCTTATGGATACTCTCAAAACTATGGCCAGTTATGTGCCGAATTTGATACATCCCATTATGTATGGTCTGCAATGCCTTCTAGTGTTGGAAAAACTAATAACCAGGTAGCTAAATTAATGTATGATTGCGGTGTAAGTGTTGGTATGGATTATAGTCCAACCGGAAGTGGTGCAAACGTATTAGGCGGTGCACCGTCAGCTGAAAATTCATATGTGCAGTATTTCGGATATGACCCAAATACCATTAATGGAGCCATGTACAGAAGCTATACTGAAACAAACTGGATCGCTCTTTTAGAAAATGAACTCAACAATAAAAGACCAATGCAATTTCAAGGCTTCGATGCCTCACAAGGTGGGCACTCATGGGTTTGCGATGGTTACAGTGCTACCAACGAAATGCACATGAACTGGGGATGGAGCGGTTATAATGACGGTTATTACCTGGTTACAACCATGAATCCAAGCCCATTTGATTTTGCACTGCAAGTTGGTGTAATTTATGGTATCAAGCCTAGCGGACCTTTGGCTGTTCAACAAATAACAGAGAATACAACAGTGGCTGTTTATCCAAACCCTAGCCACGGTGTATTTAACTTTACAACACCAAACGGAAACAATCAGGTTAAGATTTACAATGTACTCGGACAAGAAGTTTCTTCTTCTTTCATCACAACCGGCAAAGGCCAAATTAATTTGAGCAGCCAGCCAAAAGGAATTTACCTTTACAGAGTAATGTCTGTTAATGGCGAACAAATTTCTACAGGCAGATTGGTTGTAGAATAATAAATAGGATTAAAATAGTAAGAAGTGAGGGCTAGTCCCTGACTTTTTGTTTAGGGAGGTTGCGATTATTTCATTCGCAATTTTTTCCGGAGTTAATTCCTCAAAACTCATTTTGTGTATTGTGGAACTGTTGCGCTTTGCTGCTCCATGGTTGTAACTTTTATCGTAATAGACCAGCGAGATCTCGCAAGCCTTTTTCAAGTCACCTGTATGTATGGCTTCAATGGCTGCTTTGGCATGTTGATTCCCCAATCGTTTTCGTATTTTTTCAATTGATACAATCAAATCCTCTTTGCTGTATTTTCCATACTCCGTTGTTAAGTATTCCACCCTTTTCTCAACAGGAATATCAACTAAAAGAACCTGTGCCGCACGCATCTGATTCCAAAAAGAATTCGGTAATACACACTTGCCAATATTCTGGCTTTCGTCTTCAACCCAAATAGCTTCATCATTTTGCAAGTGGAGAAGCCGTATTGCACATTCATTCTCAAACATCTCCTGGGTGGGTTGTGGCTTTTCTCCAAGTGTTCCAAATGCTGAACCTTTATGACAGGCAATTTGTTCAAGGTCCAATACTGGTTTTCCTTGCTTTTCGAGTTCCCGCAGAATTAAAGTTTTACCGCTTCCTGTCCGGCCCGAAAGCATTGAAAGGTTATAGGATTTTGCAAATGTTTCCAAAACCATTGTACGGAAAGCTTTGTAGCCCTTTTGCAGAGTTATCACTTTGAATCCGTACCACTCAAAAAGCCAGGCCATACCTGCGCTGCGCATACCACCGCGCCAGCAATGAACCAATAAAGTTCCTTCAGCAGATATTTGTTCGGCCTTGTGAATATACTCGGCAAACCTGGGCCCTGCAAGTTCCATGCCTTTCAGCATAGCCGGTTTTTTGCCATGCTCTTTATATAAGGTACCTACTACAACTCTATCTTCATTCGTAAAAAGCGGTATGTTAACTGCGCCTGGAATATGCCCATGTTCAAACTCAGCAGGAGTGCGGACATCTATAACCGGATGTTTAGCAGAAAGCGAAATGAATTCAGTAGCAGAAACAGATTGCATGTCTATGAACTTTTAACAGCAAGTGTTTTCTTCATAATGAAATAGAAGGGTATTCCAAGAAGAATGATTGCTAACCCGGGAAGAGTGTCTTTGGAGTCGTTGAAAAGTAGATCGACCGAGATTCCTGCCGCTAAAATGATGTAAAGGATTGGTAAAACAGGATAAGCGAAAACCTTGTAGGGCCTTTCAGCATCGGGTTGTTTTTTGCGGAGGATAAAAATCCCGTAAATGGTAAAGATGTAAAATAGGAGGGAGGCAATAATTATATAATCGAGCAAGCTGCTGTAGGAGCCTGTAAGGCATAATAGACAAGCCCAGGCGCATTGAAAAATCAAGGATTTTGAAGGAACTCCCTTCCTGTTAAGTTTTAGTGCTGGCTTAAAAAAGAGATTGTCTTTTGCCATTGCATAATACAACCTTGCTCCGGAGAGGATTATGCCATTATTACATCCGAAGGTAGATACCATAATAAGTGCAGCCATAATATATGCTGCTACATTGCCCAACATTACCGATACGGCAGCAGTGCCAACCCTGTCATCTTTTGCAAATGCAATTCCCTGGTGAATTACATCAACTCCGTCTTTTGCGCCATGCATGGGAAGTATTGCTAAGTAGGTAAGGTTCGCAAGGATGTATAAAATACCAACAATCATCGTTCCAAGCAAAAGTGAGAGCGGGATATTGCGTCCGGGATTCTTTACTTCCGATGAAATGAAAGTGATATTATTCCATGCATCACTGGAAAACAACGAGCCAACCATTGCAACACCCATTACCATAACAATAGCAAATCCTTTAATTGGTAAACCATTTGAAGGGGTATTATCCATAGTTACTGTCGGCACAGCATTCCACATGTTGTGGAAATTATCGCTAATGAAATGCCCGTTCATGGAAAGAATTATTCCTGCAATGATCAACACTCCGAGGGCAAGTAATTTGGTAGAGGTGAAAATTCCCTGGATAAGTTTTCCCAATTCGATACCACGCATGTTTATCAGGGTGATAATAATAATGATTACGATGGCTAAAATTTGGGCGGCGGAAATATGTAAAAATCCTAAGTTGATAATAATATTGGTTGTACTTAATGCTGGGAAAAAGACCGACGTGAATTTTGCGAATGCAACACCAAGAGCTGCAATTGTTCCGGTCTGAATAACCATGAAACTGGTCCAGCCGTAAAGAAAACCCATAAGTGGGTTGTAAGCTTCCTTCAGATACACATATTGTCCGCCTGCCTTTGGCATCATGCCGGCAAGTTCACCATAACAAAGGGCTGCTATGAGCGTAATTACTGCACTTATTACCCATGCCAGTATAAGATATCCTGTTGAACCTAATTGACGCGACATCAATGCACTCACAATAAATACACCCGATCCTATCATGGAACCTGACACGATCATGGTAGAATCGAAGAGCGAAAGCGATTGTTTAAATTCAGATTTCTCGGTAGTTTCCATCAATGTTTAAAGGTTTATATCCATCCTTTTATAATAGAACATCAGGATTATTATGAATATGGCTGAAACAAGAAATGTAAGATCGGCCGGAGTAAAGCTATTCATGAAAACCAGTAAAATATTTTTAGCAAAATAGGCGGCTATTAGCATGTGAATACCCCACTTTTTCATATACCATATTCCTACAAAAGAAATGAATTGAAGGCAAACAATGAAACTGTAAAGTGCCGGAAAAAATTCTCCTATTTTTTTTACGTTAGGTGAGAAGGCATAGACAAAACTCATTACAACCATTATCCAGCCAATGATGCTAATGATACTTACAATAACCGGCCTTTTTGTTTTTATTCCAACCATAAACGAATCAGTAAGTTGAACGAATAGCTTCCACCGGATCGAGTTGTGAGGCGGTGTAGGCAGGAATGAAGCCGGAGATAAGCCCAATAAATGCAGACAAAGAAAGCCCAAGCATTATATTCGAGAAGGTAAGAATGAATTCCATTCCAAATGAATCGCCAATGGCAATTGTAAGCACGTATATTAATAGTAACCCGATCACTCCGCCAATCAGGCAAAGTACAACTGCTTCAACAATAAATTGTGAAAGGATGAAATAGTTTTTTGCTCCCAATGATTTTTGTATGCCGATCAATGAGGTCCTTTCCTTTACTGAAACAAACATAATATTGGCTATGCCAATTCCTCCAACCAAAATAGAAAATCCGCCAACCACCCATCCGATAATTGCAATAATATCGAATAGAGAATTGAAGTTATTGCTCACCATGCTTGATTCATTCAGCGCAAAATTATCTTCCTGAGATGGCTTGAGTTGCCTTATCGGGCGCATTACACCTTCCACTTCACTCATCAACTGCGCGTTGCTTATTCCATCTCTTGCTTTTACAAGAATTACGCGAGGGGTCCATAGATTATGAGTATCAAAAATCGACTTCATATAATTGTAAGGCAATAGGGCCGATACATCCATATTAATATCGGATATTTTACTTTCGCCCTGTTTTTTCATTACGCCTACAACCAATACTTTCCGGCCTTTTATTTTTATGTATTTGCCTAATGCATCATCATTCGCGAATAATCCTGTCGCCACATCAGCACCAATAATTGCCACATTACTTCCTCCTGTAAACTCAGCAGGTGTAATATACCGGCCATTCGCTATCTGAACCCAGTTTACTACATGGTTATAGTCATCTGTTATGCCGTTAATGCTAACCATATCCACAGAACTGTTAAAGTACTCCACAGTGGCGCGCTTGCTGAATGTATAAGCTACTGCATCCGCATCCTTTACCTTTTTCTGGATAATTTCCATTTCGTTTACGGTAGGCTGCGGCCTTATCCAGTACTTCCACCATGGATAATCCTTGGTGAATGACCAGGGCCATTTTTCAACATACACAACATTGCTGCCAAGGTTGTTCACGTCTTTCTGAAGGCTTATTTGCAGTGAATCTATAAATGTAAAAACAGTTACAATTGAAAAAATACCAATGGTAATTCCAAGCAATGACAAGGTGCTTCTCAGTTTGTTTTGAAACAAAGCCTGAAAAGCAAATGAAAAAGTTTCACGAAATAATTGCCATGAGAACATCCTGGGTACTTTCAGACAAAGGTAACATAAAAACCCTAATTCCAGTAATATTCATGGATATGGAATATACATTGTTTGCGCCGAATAAGTGCCACTTTCATTAAGGTTGTTTCAATATTGCAGGCCATAATTACCCAAATCTTAAAAAAACCTTTACTTTTGAGTTCCCCCGACTTCAAATGGCAACCAATAAGCAACCTATAAAGAACCCGCCTCCGGCTAAACCTCTTCAACCGAAGGGACCATTTCATTTTACGGGTATCAATTTCCACCTGATATTTATTCTTTCGGTAATTGGCATTTGTTTTGTTTTCTATGGGAATACAATTCCCAACGGGTTTTCTCTTGATGATGAATTTGTTCTGCATAACGACTCAACAGTTGCAAAAGGGATAAGTGGTATTCCACAGCTTTTTAAGAAACGCTATGCCTGGGACCAAAAAGGGGGCTACGGTTACCGACCTGTTGTAAAAGCAACCTTTGCCATCGAGTATATTTTTTTCGGAGATTCTGCACATTGGGGGCATTTTGTGAATATACTTTTTTATGCCTTTGTGTGTATATTCATGTTTTACTTTTTCCGGAAAATTCTATATGACCATATAAGCGATTATTTTTTATTGGTAGCGATTTTACTTTTTATAGTCCATCCGCTGCATAGTGAGGTGGTGGCGAGTTTGAAGAACCGTGATGAAATGCTGGTTTTCATTTTTGGGTTTTATTGTACTTATGCATTCTTGAAATGTTTCGAATCAGATAAAATTTATTTTCAAATTGCCTGGGCATTATCCGGATCTCTTTCACTCGGATTAGGAGCCCTATGCAAACCCGATGCATTTATTTTTGTGCCGATAACCATGTTGGTATTATACTTTTTCAGCTCAAAAGGGCTTAAAGCGGTTGGCATTTCTTTGCTTTCAATGTTCATATTCATTTTATTGGGGAACCGGTTTTTTGTGAAACGGGTATTGCCACACACCGACTATCACCGTACCTTTATATTTATTGAAAACCCATTGGTTGGAGTTCACTGGTATCATAAAATCCCATTGGCATTTTCAACCGTTTGGTTCTATTTGGGCAAACTTGTTTTTCCAAAAGATCTTATATCCTATTATGGCTACGATGCATTCAATGCTTTCCCGGAATGGACTGATTTCAGTGTGTTGGCGGGCATTCTTATTGCAGGCGCGTTGATATATATTCTAATAAAGAATCTTAAAAACAATAAACCTCTTTTATTTCTCCTGCTTCTTTTTGGCGGAACCTTATTCCCATACACCGACATTTTTCAGGTGGGTGCAGGTATTGTAGCAGAACGATTCATGTTCCTTCCTTCTGTGGCATTTGCATTGCTTGCCGCATATTTATTGTTCTATCTGTTTAAAATGCCAATTGATAAAATGCTGATGAAACAACAGACACAGTTTGTGTATCCACTTATAATTGGAATATGTGTTATTTCTTGTGTCAGGGTTTTTGTCCGAAACCCGGATTGGAAGTCGCACCAGTCACTCTATAAGCACGATGTGACGGAAGCCCCGCGCTCGGCAAAGCTGCAATCCCTTTTGGCTGCTACTTATATTGAAGATGCTCAAAAGCTGAAAGCTGTAAATCCGCAAAATAAAGTAAGGCTCGATTCTCTTTATCTGGCGGGCTTAAAGGGTTATGCCAAGTCGGTTGATATTTATCCAATGTATGGCACTTCCTGGAATAATATGGGAATGGTTCAATACACATTGTATGGAAATTTACGGGGAGCAATCGATGATTTTTCAAAGGCACTCCAAGTAGAC
This sequence comes from uncultured Bacteroidota bacterium, assembly GCA_903863935.1. Classification (GTDB taxonomy): domain Bacteria; phylum Bacteroidota; class Bacteroidia; order JABEUT01; family JABEUT01; genus JABEUT01. The sequence continues at coordinate 20,492 of CAIPDV010000019.1, read as the reverse complement.
ACCGCCTATTCGGAAGCCTGGTTCAACATGGGTGCATGTTATGAAGCACTGGCTGAAAAAGTACACGATACTGTTAATTATTTACAGCGGGATTCAGTTAACATGGTTAAAAAGAAAGGTTATTGGGATCAAACGGCGGAATCAATAAACAATAATTTAAGTGCCTGTGAAATGAGACTTAATTCCTATCGGGATGAATCGGAAAAATGCTATTTGAACACTATAAAGCTAAAACCTGCCTACTATCTTGATTATATTTATTTAACCCGTTTGTATTTTTCCGAAGCCAAATATGATAAGGTAATAGGTGTGGATAAACACGCAATTAGCATGGGATATGAGTCAGACGTAGTATATGTAACTATGGGCAATGCCTATCTGATGCAGCAAGACACAACCGAAGCAGTAGCTGATTATGAGAAATCAATTCAGTTATATGATAAGAATTATATCATCAGTAATTTTTTGAAAACCTACTATTATAAAAGAGGTGACATGGTTAAAGCAAGGTACTATGCCGGTAAGTATGATACTGCCATGATGTACAAGAATAGGAACAACCCCAACAGGTAATTTGCTTTACGAATATTTGCATTGCCGGAACTCTTGCCATTCCAAATTTTTGTTTTCCCCTTTTAAGTCTTACATTTGTTCTTTCTTACCACGTAACATACCATTACCATGAAAAAAATAGTACTGAACACTTTTATGCTTTTTGCGGTTTTAGGACTTGCTTTTGCATTTCATAATTATAGCAATAGCCACAAATCAATTTCGAAACCATCTGTTTTATCAAATGGAGGTGAAGATATAGATGGTTATGTGCAATGGGAACATCAGCGCCTGGCAGATCCTGCCACCGGCAGAATACCGGATAATATCCGTGCACTTGAACTTGCGTTTGCAAGCAACCTTCCAAACGACCTTCAGAGAGATAACCGTATGGATGCATCGCTGGCTGCTGTTTGGCAAATGCGTGGCCCCTGGAATGTTGGAGGAAGAACAAGATCGTTTGCGGCAGACGTGAAAAATGAAGCAGTATTACTGGCAGGAACTGCAGCCGGAGGCATGTGGAGAAGTGCGGACAGTGGCAAAAGCTGGGCACTTACAACTAAAATTGCTCAGGAACAAAGTGTGACATGTTTGGCTCAGGATACCCGTACAACCAACAACCACAGCAATGTTTGGTATTATGGTTCAGGGGAATGTTTTGGTGCCTCGGCTAGTGCAACGGGAGCATATTATTTGGGCAATGGATTATACAGGTCGGTAGATAATGGACAAACCTGGTCTGTATTAACCAGCACATCCATTAACAGTACATCTTTTTCCAATTTCTGGCAAGCTATATGGAGTGTTGCAACAGATCCTTCACAACCTGATTCTTTAAGTGTTGTGTATGTTACAACTATAGGTGAAGTTAACCGATCTAAAGATTCCGGCCGCACCTGGAAAACATTATTGGGCGGCAATTACAGCAGCTATTCATATTACACAAACGTGATCGTAACTCCTGAGGGAGTTGTGTATGTTACCTTAAGTAGTGATGGACCACAAAGAGGTATCTGGAGATCGACCGATGGATTGAATTATACCAATATTACCCCTCCGAATTTCCCAACCACTTACAATAGGATAGTGATGAACTATGCTCCTACTGATCATAACCAGCTTTACTTTTTAGCGAATACACCCGGCTTCGGTTCTCCTGATACAAACTTTCAGCATCAGGTGGAATGGAACAGCCTGTGGAAATACAAATATCTTTCCGGGAACGGGGATAGCGCAGGCGGCGCATGGACTGACCTTTCTCCAAACCTGCCAAGCACAGGCAGCGTATTCGATAAGTTTAACTGTCAGGGTTCCTATGATATGGTTGTAACTTTCCTTCCAACTGATACTTCAACCGTGTTTATTGGCGGAACTTCAATTTTCCGGTCTACAAGCGGTTTTTACGATACTTCACATACAGCCCATATAGGAGGATATGCGGTTCACACCACGGTTCCTAATATTCAACGTTATCCGGGCCACCATCCGGACCAGCATATCTTATTCTTTTCAGCTTCAAATCCATATATCATGTATTCCGGTAACGATGGGGGTATTTATAAAACGATGGATGATACCTTGAATAATATATCCTGGAATAGTCTTAATAACGGATATGCAACTACCATGCTATATACAGTAAATTCAAACCATGAAACCTCGGGAAGCCCGATATTAGTTGGCGGAGCGCAAGACAATAACAGTCTTTTCGATAACTCACTTGCGTCAAATAACCTATGGACCAAACCTGTTTTTGGTGATGGTTCATTTAGTGCAATTGCAGATAGTGGCAAGGTTTTTTATTATGAAAACACATTGGGTTGGTTGTTCAAAACCCAAATGGATACGGTGAACGGAACAGTAGTTGCTTTTAACCGCATGGACCCTATAGGGGGCAAAAATTATGAATGGCTAAACCCTTACGTAATTGATCCGAATAACGACTACATCATGTATTTTGCAGGTGGAAAATACTTATGGAGAAATAGCAACCTTTCAGCAATTCCACTTTCAAATATGTGGGATTCAATCAGCACCAATTGGGTAAAATGGACGGATAGTGTTCCGGCTGTAAATTCAGACATTACTGCTATGGCGGTTTCAAATGTGCCAGCTCACCGGGTTTATTACGGAACCAGTAATAAGAGTGTTTACAGGGTTGATAACGCAAATGTTGGAACACCTACACCTACCGATGTAACAGAAAAAGTAGGTTACTCCTCGTTCCCGCCAAATGCTTTTGTAACTTGTGTGGCAGTTGATCCTGCCAATGCCGATAAGGCAATTGTAGTATACTCCAATTACGGAATTAAGAATCTGTTCTACACCTATAATGGCGGTGCAACCTGGGCCCGCATTGGTGGTAATCTGAATGGAACAAACCAGCCTTCATTACGGTGGGCTGCATTCCAGGACCTTCCTTCGGGTAAAACAATTTATTGGGTAGCAGCAAGTACCGGTTTATATGCTACAGATACTTTGCGCGACAGCGTTACCGTATGGGTGCAACAGGCTTCCAACACAATAGGTAATTCTGTTTGCGATATGATTGATGTCCGCCAGTCCGATGGGTTGGTTGCAGTTGCAACACATACCCGCGGAGCATATACGGCAAATATTACCGATGTAAGTCAAATTGCAACCATAAGTAATATCGCTCCACAGGCATTAAATTTAAAGGCTGAAATATACCCTAATCCAACTTCAGGCAAAGCAACAGTAAGTTATTTCTTGCCGGAGGAGGGAACTGTGCAGTTAAAAATTTATGACCAGCGGGGCAACCTTATTCAGCAATCGCAATTGAGTAACGCACACAAAGGCGGAAACATAACTACTGTTGATCTGAGCAATCAGGCAGCCGGAGTTTACTTTTGCAACATCATTACGAAAGATGAGGTGAAGACACTAAGGATGCTCGTGGTTAAATAAGATTCATATTTCATTCCCGGTATACTTCAAAGCTGTTTTTCACAATCAGCTACGCTTTAGCATTGTACATACTAACTAATTCAGCTATTTTCGTAACCTGAAATTAATTGGAAGCTAAAGACAATTAGTTTTGCAGCAATGAGAATATATCCCGGGCGGCATTTCATTATAATAAGGAATTGTTCCCTGCAATTTGCAGGTGTGCTTGCCTTGGTATTCCTATTCTCCTGCAACACGGTAAAAAATGTTCCTACGGGACAGTATCTTTTAAGCAGCAATAAAATTGATTATGTGCTGGGTTCCGACCAAAAAAACTCAGGATTCAATATTGCAAAAATAGGGCAGGAAGGAATTGAACAGTTTGTTGTTCCGCAAAAGATAGCTGCTTCCGAGGTATTGCCCTTTGTTAAACAAAAACCAAATACCAGAATCCTTTTTATTTTTCCTTTCTATCTGTGGCTTTATAATATACCCGATACAGCAAAAGCCAGGATCAATCAGGCTAAAAGAGATTCTGATTTGGTTTATAGAAAAACCACAAAAAGGATTGCAAAAGGCAAAAAACCATGGACACGCGAACACTTGAATGCAAAATTTTCCCCAAGGTTTCTTTCGAGAGCCTGGTTAATGAGCCAGGGTGAAGCACCGGTGATACTGGATTCAACGCTTACTCAAAAATCGAGGGAGCAGATCAAAACGTTTTTGTTTAATAAAGGATACTTTAATGCAACCGTAAAAGATACTGTTTATAAAAAAGGCAGGAGGGCAGATGTAACCTACACTTTAAAGCCTGGTAAACCCTATAAAATTAATAAGATCGAGTATCTTTTTGAAGATCCGGGACTAGCTGCCGAAGTATATTCCGATACGGTACATTGTGTTATACGGAGAGGTGAAAATTATGATAAAGACAATATGGATGCGGAAAGCGATAAACTTACTCTGCAGTTAAATAATGAAGGGTATTATTTTTTCTCGAAACAATATGTGAGCTACACCTTGGATACGGACAGCAAAAACCACCTTGTTGATGTTATGATTAACGTCAAAAAATTTGTTCAGCGTGACCCAAACAACAAAGATTCTACCATTGAGACAAGCCATGTTAGATACACCATTCACAATGTTACTATACAGATGAATTATGATCCGACAGAGAACATTTATCATGCAGGAGATTCGATGATGTACGACGGACTTAAAATACTTTATCCCAAAGGGCAACTTTGCCTTAAGCCCTCTAAATTCCGGCTTAAAATATTTGTAACTCCGGGTGATGTATACCGAATTGTTAACCGTGAAGACACCTATACCGGTCTTTCACAACTGGGTGAATTCACCTACATCTCGTTAAAGTATCAACCGTTAAAAGACAGCAATTTTGTAGATTGTTATATTCAGTTAATGCCCCGTGTAAAGCATGATGTGGGTACAGAACTTGAACTAACCAATACGGGTGGTGATGGCGGAATACAAGGCAATATTTCATATAACAATTATAACCAGTTCAAAGGGGCAGAAAAGTTCCAGTTGAAAATAACCGGTGGATTGATAGCACAGCAAATTTTGGTCGGCAGTAAAAAAAATTCTGCCATTAATAAATACATACCTCTTAATACCGTTGACTTTGGTCCGGAAGTATCATTTTCCGTTCCACGCCCTTTGTTCCCATTTAGTTTGGGCCATTATAAAAGGCGTGTAAATCCACAATCTACCATTCGCTTTAGTTTTAATTACCAGCAACGGCCCGATTATACAAGGCGCATATTAGGAGGTTCGTATTCATTTGATTACGACCCAATCAAAAATCAGCATATAACCTTTGCCTTGCTTGAGGTAAACCTGGTTAATGCTGAACTTTCTTCTACCTTTTCCCAACTGCTTCAATCGTATAACCAGGTATTCCAAAATAGTTTCAAAAACCAATTTATAACAGATAGCCGAATTTCGGTATTGATCAATAATCAGTCATCCGGATATCAAAAACATTTCGGATATCTTAAAATGAACCTTGAAAGTTCAGGATTGAATTTTTTCTTTGCCTATGAACACCTTGCAAAATTGCCGGTTAATCAGAGTGGCAGTTATTACCTTCCTGGATTACCTCCATTTTCACAATATGTAAAAATTGACGGTGAATACAGATATTATTGGTTGATTGGTAGAGGGCAGAAGATTGTAATACGAGGACTTGCCGGGGTTGGTTTACCCTATGATAATTCAAGTGAGTTGCCTTTTACAAAGAGTTTTTGGGCCGGAGGATCGAATGATATTCGCGCCTGGAATGTTCAAACTTTGGGTCCGGGTGGTAGTAGCTCATCAGCAGTTGCAGGTCAAATTGGTGAGTTTAAATTCGAACAGAACTTTGAATACAGGGTTAGCCTTATAAAATATTTCGGGCTCGCTATTTTTGAAGATGCCGGAAATATTTGGCTTTTACCGAGCAGGGCCAACGATGCAATCCCTCTTGCAACAATTAGCGGTGTTAATGCATTTTTTTCTGAAATGGCTGTTGGCGCAGGTATTGGTTTGCGCTTAGACTTTAACTATTTCGTGTTCCGGGTAGATTTCGGGCAGCCGGTGAGAGATCCCGCACTATCAGCCGGCAACAGGCTTATCCCATTACGCGAGTATACTACCAAACGAACGGTAGTGAACTTCGGTATCGGTTATCCATTCTGAGTATGCTAACAATAAAAGCCACCCGGATAATCCAAGTGGCTTTTACAATTTAACCTTAAAAAAGATTACTTGGCAGCTCTGTCTTTACGAAGATCTTTACGATCGTGATGCAGGTCTTTCTTGTCGGCCTGAACTTTCTTTTCGTCTTTTACAGCTTGTCTTGGATGGCCTTTTTCAATAGCACGGTTTCTTTGTGCTTTGTTGCGCACTTCCTTACGTTCATCCTTGCGGATGTCTTTGCGGTCTTCTTTTTTATCTTGTGCAAAGCTTACTATAGGAGTAAGAGCGAAAGCAAAGAAGATGGCTCCGGTTGCAATTACATTTGTGAGTTTCATGACAGTTTGTTTTGTTGATTATGACGCAATACTACTACCCCAAAATGAAGTACGTATGAAGAAGGGTTTTTAAAATTAGTTATGAGTTATAAGTTATGTGTTATGACCGATTGGGGATATAGTTTGAGCTATAAAAAGCCTTGAAAATACAGGAAAATAACAACGAAATAACAACGAAAATAACAATGAATAACAACGAAAATAACAGTAGATAACAAGGAAAATAACAATGAAATAACAACGAGAATTCAAAAACTCAAATTCGTAATGCATTGGTTTGTAAAGTAATGCTAAACTGCCCATTGTTATTATCAATAAAATAACAGCAAGGTTTTTGGTGAATTTTTTACCTGTTAATTGTTCTGAATATATACTCTCGTTTTTCATACTATACCCGCCATCGCATAAAGCTAAGGCGGACGAAGCAAAGTTACTTCATGAAATGTGTTTTTCAAAAAAGGTCGGAGCCCGACTGGCTAATTATTTATGAACACTGCTATTCACCCCGAACCCCAATGAAAGATTTATAATAAAAAAGGAGAAAAAACTCTATTTTTTCGCAAAATTTTCAGATTACTGATTTTGCGAATGTGTCAGTAAAATCAAAAAATCACTTTACTGACATATAGCTATATTTGGCTGATAGATAAATAATTAAACCCGCTATTTTTATGTCAGTAACGAGGGGGTACTGACATATAATTTTTGCTTAATAAATGCCAGGCAAATGTGTAGCAATTGCCTGATAATTGCGTTGCAAATTATTTGATAAAATAAATATACTATTCGTTTTAGTATATCAAGGCCCATTTCACTATATTTGTGGTTAAGAATAAACCCGGTAGAAGCAGGATTTGTCAATCAGCCTCAGGAATGGAGGTTAAGCAGTGCCAATGAACAAAGCCCTATAAAGATTGATGAAAGAATTTAATTACAAATTAAACATTAGTACAAGCACTGATTGCAAATCAGCGATTAAAGGGATTACCTTACCATTTTAATCCAGTTATATCGAATGAGGATTGTTCTGTTTTGCCATATAAATGCGCTTCAATTATTAACTTTTTATGGTCTTTCAGATTCTTTACAAATTGGCTTTGTTCAGTCTTAATCCGCTTATTTTGATCTGTAAAGATTTTTAGCATTTCTTTATCATCCTTAAGTTCTTTTAATTCCTCAACTGTCGTAGGTGAACCAAAAAGAAACAATGCTGTGCGGTTCTCTGCCTTTCCACAATTAATTTTTTGAATGCTATCATTATCGAATTTACATAAAATGTCAGCATCGGCAAATACATCGCTATTAGAACATATATATATATCAACTTGATTATCTTTATCTCTAAGGCAAAGAGAGAATATGTCATCACCTGATTTCAAAGTAGCAAATCTATTTACAATATTTCTCATTTGATCAGTGTCTTTCTTAAATATCCAATGTGTTTTCAATGAATCTTCAATTCTTTTTGCCGCTAAAGCATTCTTTATTGAATCTTCTTTTGTATTGGTTGTTGACTTTTGCTTAGGTACGTTACAGCTAACCAAAATAACAAATAGAATAAACAGACTTTTTCTCATCATCAATTATTTTTACAAAGATACCAAAATATTTCTTTAAAAGGTTGGATTCTAAGCTACTTAAACTCTCCACAATAAAAGTGATGGATTTTCGTTTGTAATACAAGTAAACACTTTAAACATGAAATCACTTACCCAAGAGCAAATAATCCACCTTAATCCTGTAAATTATTCAGGATTAAAAGATTCTGATTTGTTTGAATCAATTAAAAAGCACTCTTCATTTATTTTGCCAGATGCTATAATAGCAGATGACTTAGAACTTCAAGTTCATGAAGTTTCAAAAGAGTCCGATTTGCCTAATTTGGGTGTTTATTATTTTGGAGAGGATATAATTAGAGATGGTAAAATATTTTATAATGTTATTTCGGAATTCATTACAGATGGGTTCTTATATAAAATTGCTCCATCATTAAGTTTAATAGCGCGATGGGAGGAAAGCCACCCAGATTCATTTTTGGTCAAACGGATTGGTTTTTGGAAAATAGATGAACCACTCTCATTGGCAGTTAGTGCCCATATTTTGGAAAATGAAGATAAGGGTGTTTTCTTAACAATGTAAATAGCTTGCACCCCGACGGGGTGCTGATTCGGCTTCCGGATGAAAAAAATAATTCATGAAGGAAAACGGTCCCTTATTTTTTTGAAAACATCTTCTCCGGGGATTGGTTTCACTTGTCCCGATTGAATTTCAGCTAGACGTTTTTTTGCAACGGCAGCCCATTTTTTATCTATTTCCGTTTCAGGCGGGCTAAGGCTCTTTAAGATAGAATCTGCCACCATGGCTCTTTGCTCAACGGGAAGAGAAAGAACTTCTGCAATTATATCCTTTGTATTCATACTTACAAAGATATTCTTTTTACCGGATATTCCAAACTCATAAAATCATTCCTGCCACCACTTCACTTCCCACTTTTTCACTTTTTCCAGTTCTTCGTAGTGTGTCATATCGGCATGTATAGGCACAACCGAGACGTAGTTATTTGCCAGTGCCCAAAGGTCGGAATCGGTACTTCGTTTTTCAAAGTTTTCGAATTTGCCGCTTAGCCATAATAATTCAGCTCCGTTTTCCTCCTTGTGTTCTTCATAAAATTCTTTCCAGTTCCCCTGGCCCTGTCTGCAAAATTTAAGTCCTTTAATTTCCCCGAAAGGGATATCGGGCACATTTACATTCAGGCATAAATTATTACTTCGCCCTGCCGTAGCTTTGGCGAAGCGCGGGCTTGCCTCGTCCGTAGCTTTAGCGAAGCGCGGGTCGGGTTTGTTGTGCAAAAATGTTTCCAATAAAATATGCGCTACTTTTTTGCTGGCTTCAATACTTACTTCACGGTCATTATTGCAATGCGATATTCCAATAGAGGGTATTCCTTCCAGCGCACCTTCCAGCGCAGCCGACATGGTTCCCGAATAAATTACATTCAATGACATATTGGCCCCGTGATTAATACCCGAAAGGCATATATCAGGCTTCTCTTTAAGCAAATGGTATTTGCCCAATTTTACACAATCGGCCGGGGTACCGGTGCAGGCAAATGCGGCCATAGCACCCGGAAAATCCTGTTTTACAACCATTATTCCGGAATGAACCGTTATGGCATGTCCCATTCCCGATTGGGGTTTATCGGGGGCAATTACACACACATCGCCAAAGTTTTTTGCCACATCTACAAGGGCTTTTATGCCCGGGGCGGTAATTCCATCGTCGTTGGTTACTAAAATCAAAGGTTTTTTCCGTTTCATCCGTCTAATAAATCGTTAAGGCAATCGTGAAAAATTAAAGTAAGTAACAACCCAACTAAGTTGTTATTACGTACGTCTAATATATGTGCCAAAGCTATTCAAATATTAACATCTATTAACGTAACTATTTCGTACCTGAGTCGTTTAACATTTATATAATAGAAATTCCCATGAGACAATTAAAAATTTCGCAAAAAGTAACCAACCGGGACACTCCCGGACTCGATAAATATCTGCACGACATTAGCCGCGTTGATATGATAACACCCGATGAAGAAGTAGAGTTAGCTAAAAAAATTCAGGCGGGCGATGATAGCGCATTAGAGAAACTTACCAAAGCAAACCTCCGTTTTGTGGTATCGGTTGCAAAACAATATCAGAACCGCGGACTCAGTTTGCAAGATCTTATAAATGAAGGTAACCTTGGCTTGCTGAAAGCAGCAAAACGCTTCGACCATTCCAAAGGATTCAAATTTATTTCATACGCAGTTTGGTGGATTCGTCAAACCATTCACCAAGCATTGGCAGAAAATTCAAGATTAGTCCGTTTGCCGGTGAACAAGATCAATACCATACATAAAATTACCCAAGCCACATCACGTCTGGAGCAAGTGTTTGGCAGAGAACCTACGGCAGAAGAGATATCGGAAATCACAAAAATTACCGAATCGGATATACGTTTGTCTATGCAAAACTATGCCCGGACTGTATCAATGGATGCTCCCCTTGGCGGTGAAGATGACGATGGCAACATGTATGATGTTACCAAGGATGAAGATGCAGTAAGCCCGGAGAACGAATTATTGAAAGAATCACTAAAAGTAGAGATAACCAGAACTTTATCTACCATTCCGCAACGCGAAGCCGATGTGCTGAAGTACTATTTTGGCCTGAGTAACCTGCAATCGCCCCTGTTAATAGAGGAAATTGCCCGCAGGCTGGAAATTTCGCCGGAGCGTGTAAGGCAAATTAAAGATAAGGCTATCAGGAGGTTACGCCACAATTCGCGTAGCAAGATCCTGAAAACCTACCTGGGCTGATATTTCTCAGTCCGTTATAGTGTTTTGTTTGCTAATTTTGTAGATAAACAGTCCGTTAACCTTGATTAGTTTACAAGATATAGTTCTTACTGCCATTGCATATCTGATTGGGTCAATTCCTACTTCAGTATGGATTGGAAGAAAGTTTTATGCTACCGATGTGCGTGAGCACGGAAGCGGTAATTCAGGTGCTACCAACTCGTTACGTGTATTAGGTAAAAAGGCAGGTATTTTAGTGTTGATCATTGATATGCTGAAAGGGTGGCTTGCGGTCGGCATCATTACATTCAGTTCATATCCTTCGGGAAGTTCACAACGTATTCATTTGGAAGTTGTTTTGGCATGTGCCGCTATAATCGGGCATATTTTGCCAATTTATGTCGGGTTTAAGGGCGGAAAAGGGGTAGCTACCGGAATCGGAATCATTCTTGCCTTTTCTCCCATAGTGGCTTTATTGTGTGTGGTTGTATTTGCCCTTGTATTCTTTGTGTTTCATTATGTATCTTTAGCCTCTATGATTGGAGCACTTAGTTTCCCGGTTTGGATGGCAGTTATGTCGAAAATGCAATATAAATGGGTTTTGGCTTTTTCAATTTTTCTGCCGGCCCTGGTTATATTCATGCATCGTAAAAATATTATCCGTTTGCTGAATAAGCAGGAATCGAAGATTCAATTATTTAAAAAGGCGGAAACTAAAAGTTGATGAGAAAAAGCTACCATTTGCCATTCACCAAAATACGAAGCGGGTTTTTTACCCGGGTTATGGCTGTTATCTTTTTCACAGCTTTAGTATTTCCAACCGAAAAATTAGCAGCCCAGGATAAGGACAATACGGCCAAAAATAATGCGGCACACGAAACAGAAAACCGCCTGAGGAAAGCAGCCAACCGCTATTTTGAAGACGGAAACTTTATTGAAGCCTATCCGCTGTATTCACAATTATTAAGTCTTTATCCGCGCGACCCAAATTATAATTACCGCTTTGGTGCCTGTATGCTTTTTACAAAAGCCGATAAAAATAAAGCGGTGGAATATTTATCATTTTCCGTTCGGCAAACTTCGGTAGATAACCTGGCGTATTATTATTTGGGCAGAGCACTCCATTTAAACTACAGGTTTAATGAAGCTATCCGCACCTACAGGAAATTCGAACAGATTGCCGCACCTTCCGAATTGAAAAAATATCCCGTAAGGCATTACATTGATATGTGCGTGAATGGAAAGGAACTCATATCAAACTTACACGGTTTGAATGTGCTGAGGAAAAAGGAGTTGAATCTTGCTGATTATTTTGAAGCCTATGACATGCATAGCAACGGAGGTACCCTTCTCTCGGAACCTGAAAGTTTTAAAACAAAAACAGATAAGGATAAAGGGGGAAATAATGTTATTTACTTAACTCCTGATAAAAAACATGCCTATTTTTCGAGTTATGGCAGTAGTGAAAAGAATGGCAAGGATATTTATTTTGTAAGCCGCAAGCCCGATGGAAGCTGGGGAACACCTGAAAACCTGGGAAGTGCTATAAATTCAGCCTTTGATGAAGATTATCCTGTGTATGATGTGCCACGTCATACCCTTTATTTCTGTTCCAAAGGGCATAACAGCATGGGTGGGTATGATATTTTTAAATCGGTTTACGATGAAATTACCAATAAGTGGTCGGAACCTGTAAACCTTGATTTCCCTATCAACACACCGGACGATGATATTTTATTTGTGCCCGATACAGTAGGCCAAACAGCATTTTTTTCGTCAACACGTTCAAGCCCTGAAGGAACGATTGATGTATATAAAATAGCCATCAATATCCGTATGCCGGAAACCATGGTGATTGACGGAAATGCCTATTCTGATGATGGGAAAACCCCGGTGCTTTGCAAAATAACTGTTAAGAATAATAAAACCAACGAGGTTGTAGGAACCTATGTTTCATCATCCGATGATGGAAAGTATTCTTTTACACTGCCTAATGGAGGTAGTTATAACTATACCGTTGAAGCATCAAACCATAAAACCCAGTCGCAACCCGTTATTTTTCCTTCTTCACAAAATGCGGAGGCCATGAAGCAGGATATTCATTTTGATGAATCCGGAAATCTTCAGATAAAAAGCCATCCTACTGAGATATCAAAGGATTCCGATTACCAACTGGCTTTTAATTTTATAAAGGATCAGGCGCAAATGGATGTGAATGTAGATACAACAAACATTCAGAAACTGATGGCCGAAGCTGCTGCGAATAATGCAAACAGCAGTTCTTCAAATCCGGGTAGTAACGATAATGGAGCCAATTCAAATGCATCAAGCTCTTCAGCAGGAAATAATTCAACTCCTTCCGCTCCGGAAAGTATTACCCAACTGCAACAGGAAAAAGAAGTATTGGATGACAAAGCAGCAAAAGCCATTGACTATGCCGGCGACAAAATGGAAGAGGCGCAACAATTGCAGCAACATGCCAATGAAATAGTAAAGAACCAGGCCGTGAATAGTGCTAAAGGCAAAAACCAGGACAGTATTGCAGCCGCTAATAATTTAATTTATCAGTCAAAGGGTTCGGAAGAAAAAGGAATAGAAGCATACCAGCTTGCAGCAGAATATAAAAGCGAAGCAGCTTCCAAACAAATAGAAATTGACAAAGCCAGTAATACAAGTTCAGAGAATGCTAATTCAGGGAATAGCAACAGTGAAGCTTCCACAACTCGCATCAGTCCGGGAGATTTAATACGCAGGCAGGCTGAGCAGGTGAAGGAAGATTCGTTCCAGGTGGCCCGTGCCAATGATGACCTTGTAGTAGAAGTGAATGGCTTGCAAAATAAATCACAGGAATACATTACACAGGCCGGGCAAGCCAATGACCAGCCACAAAAAACGGCACTGTTACAACAAGCCGATGATTTGAAAAAAAGTAAAGATGAAAAGCAAGCCGAGATACAGGAAAATAATAATGCACTTCAGCAAATGCATCAGGAGAGTTCGTGGTTGAAGAGTAAAGCAGAAAAAGCAGATAGTGTATATACCGCCAGAGTTAATGCAGGAGACAATAAAGCAAGTACCGTTAATAATACTTCAGCACAACCAGGATTGCAACAGGAGATTGATGATTATACGGCAGCCCACAAAACCAATTACGATTCACTTTCTACTGACACCAAAACGGTGAATAATTATCCGGGTGATGTGAACGGCGGTAATACCAATCAGAAAAATGAAATAGTAAACAGTACCACAAAAAATGCAGGACATTCTAAACATTCACGGTACGGTAAAAACATACATCGTGCCTCCAAATCAAATGGCGTAGCATCTTCTTCAACACAAGGTGGAAGCCCCGATAATTCTGTTGGCGGAGCAACTATACCTACGACCAATAACCCTGCTGTGGCTGCCATTACCAATGGTAATATTCCGGGAAGTAACGAAAATAATCCGTCTACAGGAAATAATAATACTCCGGTTAATTCAGGAAGTTCAGGCAATACTCAGAATAATAATTCAACTACCGAGAATGGAAGTCAGCCGGTAACTACAAATGGAAATTCAAACAGTGGGCAACCTGCAACAAATAATGCGTCATCAGCCAATGGCAATAATACCTCAACAGGGAATCCGGCTGCAACCAATTCTGGAAATAAAACGCCTTTTGCAACCAACGGAAACAATAATTCAACATCCAACAATCCTCAAGTAAATAACTCCAATTCGGGCAGCCCTACCATATCCACAGCTAATGGAAACAATAGTTCTGCACCCGTAAATCCTCAACCAAATAAATCCAATACGGGCAGCCCTTCTGTATTCGCAGCAAACGGAAACAATAATTCATCCACAGGGAATCCGGTAACCACCAATTCAACATCCGGGAATAATGCACCTGCAATAACTAACGGGAACAATAGTTCATCGTCTGGTAATCCGGTATCAACTAATTCTTCATCGGGTAATAACTCACCTGTAGTTGTAAATAATAATTCTGCTCAGGGAAACCCTCAAACAAATAGTACAAATTCAGGAGATAATAATTCTGCTAAATCTGTAAATAGTGATAATAGTTCATCAAGTGGAAACCCTGCCACAAGTGGCAATCCGGTAGTTTCCCAAGGAAATAATAACACGACCACTGAAAACCCACAACCAAATAATCCAGTTGCAAGCAACAATAGTAATTCAGCTACACCCGGAAGTACGAGTGGCAATAATAATCCTCAGCATACAAACAACGTAACAAAAAATAATCAGGCATCCAATTCGGGAAGTGATAATGGTTCATCAACTGGCAGTCTGCAGGCAGGAAGCCCTGCATTGGGAAATAAAAATAGTGTTGCGGCAAATAATAGTACCTCACCGGAAAGCGGTAACTCAAACTCAGGTAATAATTCGCAGGGTAATAATTCAGGCAACGATCAAAATAATCAGCCGGGAAATACAAGTAATCCATCTGGCGGAGATGCAAATTCAAGTTCATCGGGACAAAAAAATAACCCGATAACTCCTAATAATACATCTAACCCGAATGTAAGTAATTCAATTGCAAATGGCAATTCCGGAAATGGGGGAGATGTGAACAATACTAATTCTTCAGGAAATAATACAACGGTAAGCAATCCACAATCCAATACAAATTCGGATGTGAATGCAGTGAATACAATTACTACAGCAAAAGTGGAGGGTGGCAAAAATGCAGGAGTAAATAAGGTTGCTCCAGGAAAATCCTCCGGTACAAAAAACAATTCAAAGGGAACGAATCAACCTTCGAATAGCAGCAACACACAAGGGAATAATTCAAAAATTGCCGGCACAACTAATAATAGCGATAACAAAAAAGCAGTAAATAATCCCGATGGAGGCAACGAAACGGTTACTGTAAATGATAATCAGGCAACGAAAAAGGATTCCGTTTCAAACAAAGCAAAAGCAGATTCATTGGCGAATGTTTTACCACCCGCCAAAACAATGTCTCCAACACTGGGGTATAAGAAAACAACTACCCCGCACGATGCCCTGCTTGATTCATTGGCAAATGCGGTTCCTAAACCGAAACCTGAAAAACTTTCCGCCAAACAAAAGAAATTACAGGCTGCACAAGCGGTTACAACAGTTCAATATACAGAT
Source organism: uncultured Bacteroidota bacterium (assembly GCA_903863935.1). Lineage (GTDB taxonomy): Bacteria > Bacteroidota > Bacteroidia > JABEUT01 > JABEUT01 > JABEUT01. The sequence continues at coordinate 4,526 of CAIPDV010000019.1, read as the reverse complement.
ACAGCGGCAGCCGGTTTAAGTCAAAAAGCTCAAAACTATTTTACAGCAGCTTCATCATTGGTTGACATTGCCGAAAAAATAAGAAGCAAAGCCCAGGGTGAAAAAGATAAAGCAAAATCAGAAGTATTATACAATAAAGCCGATTCGCTGGATGATTTGATATTTCAGTTAAATTTAAAGGGCGATGAAACCGTGGCGGAAGCCAATTATCGCCAGTACTACACGAATTTAGACCAGATTGAAGGTATTAATGTGAAGCCTGATAAGGGTGAAGTGTATAAGGTTACAGCCGCAAAGCGCATGTTGAAAGATGCCGACAATAGTTATCGCAGATCAATGTCGGAAAGAGACAGAGCCAATAACACACCCATTCTTGCAAATAAGCATGCCTATATTAAATCAGCCAAGCAGGATCTGGCAACAGCCATATTAAGGCAGCAAAGTGCGGTTTACCTCTATTTTCAAGTAGATTCAGACCAGACTGCAAGTACAATGGGTAAAGCTAATTCGGATAGTTCTATGCATTTCACCTATTCGGATTTCATTAAGAATAAATCAAAAAAATCTTCCCGTGCAGACAGGTCATTCATGACTGACAATACTACAAAGACTAAGAATCCGGCCGATAATCCGGGTGCACCTGCAACAGAAAATAATACAAATAAAACCACCAGCCAATCTAAAACCCCTGATAATTCATCGGGTAAGAATGGGACATCAGCCACTAAAACAACGATCGCATCCACTAAAACGACAAACAGGAATAAGAAAAAAACTCCTAAAGAAAAACCTATTACGGATAATAATGTTGCCACTGCACCATCCAACAGTACTCCTGCAGCCGGCACAAGTTCTGATAAATCGAACACAACAAATAGTCAAACGTCATCGCTTGCGGAAAACGGAAATATTTTTGAGGAAGTGCGCAGATCTCCCTATTCCGCATCCAATCCTATTCCTATTGACCCGCCATTACCAATGGGTTTAATATTCAAAGTGCAGGTGGGGGCATTTAAAAATGCAATCCCTCAAAACTTGTTCCAGGGCTTCCAGCCAATTATCGGTTTGAGTGCACCGGAAGGCTATATACGTTATTCCGCAGGTATGTTCAGGTTGTTTGATGTTGCCAAAGATGCATTAGGGAAAATACGTGCACTCGGTTATCCCGATGCTTTCCTAATTGCATTTTACGATGGCAAACGCATAACGATTGCTGAAGCACTATCCAAACTCGGTATAACAGTTCCTCCACCTGTTGCCACTAACACTACAACTGATAATGCGGGTGGTAACACTACTCAGCCTGCAGTTTCGGATGGAGGAGCCGGAAATGAAAATGCAGGTACCACCACAACAGTAAAACATAAAAAGAAAAAAACAAACGGGGAGAATTCAGGCACTGAAGCAAATTCAAATACGGAAGGTAATGTAACATCATCAGGCGATAATAAAGTGGTTGTGATTGGCGAAAACACCATTATACCTAGCAAAAAGACGTTGATAGATGAACGGAAAAGAGCAAGTAAGAAAATAAAGGATACAATACCACCAAACGCTAAATCGTTGGAAAATGTAAACGGTTTAGTATACACGGTTCAAGTTGGTTCATTTCCGAAACATAAAGATTTTACCCGGTTGAAGAAGTTGAAACAATTATACACATCAGTAGAAGAAAATGGGGCAATAAAATACAGTTGCGGCACTTATGCCACTATGGATGAGGCGAAAACTGCAAAAGAGATTATTATGGAAAATTCTTCTGCCAAGGATGCCTTTATAACTGCCTATTTTAATGGTAAACGAATAAGCCTTACCAAAGCATCCGAATTATCGAAGAAGACCGGAAATGCAGAAACAAAGCAACCGGTGGAGTCAGCGAAAAATACTTCCAAAAAAAATCCGGATGATGTAAAAAGCAAACCGGCAGTTGTAACCGAAGCGAAGAAAGATAATACGGATAATGGAGAAGGTGATAATGCCACAGATGAAAAAACAACTACCAAAGAAGATAATGGTTCCTTTGTTGAGGCAAGTAAGAACAAAGTAATCTATACGGTTCAGATAGCATCCTTCACCGGTGAATTACCACTTGATATTGCCAACAAAATTTTGATGTATGCCGACGAAGGAATTGAACCGCACAGCGAAAAACACGGAGTTACATCCTATTATGCGGGTAAGTTTACCGGATATGATGCGGCAAACACCTTGCAGCAAAAGCTATACAATGAAGGCTTTCAGCAGGCGGTAATTGTTGCATATTACCAGGGCAGGAAAATTTCGCTGCAGCAAGCCCAGTCTATAAATAACAAATAATACGGGTATATTCAATATTGAATATATTTGCGAGAATTCTGTATTATGAAAGGAGCTGAAACAAAAAAGAAAGTTTACAAACTGGTTTTAAGCAATGACGATTTTCATACGTTTGAATATGTTATTGACAAGCTTGTTGAGGTTTGCGGCCATAGCCGCGAACAGGCTGAACAATGTGCCTATCTGGTTCATTTGAAAGGAAGCTGCGATGTAAAACTTGGCAGCCTTAAGGAACTGACAGGAATGCTGGCATCCCTCAGCAAAGCTGAGTTAACAGTTTCAATAGAGAAGTAGCATGCTGCCGATTCAAAAACTTTTTGCCTCCAATGAGCGGGTTTTTAAGGTTAACCTGGAAGGGATAACCAATGAAGAGAGCCTTAAGGAAATGCATAATTGCAATTCCATTAACTGGATTGTAGGGCATTTGATTTATACCCGTAATTCCATTACTTCACAACTTGGGTTACCTCCTGTTGCCGACGAGGCCATGAAGGCCATTTATGCAAGGGGAACGATTGATCCGGACCTGTCAAAAGCAATTTCTTTAGACGTATTAAAGAAATTGTATGTAGATTCGCAGCCCCAAATAATAGAAAGCCTGGGGAAAATAACGGACGAAGTAGTGCTGGAACAATTGACCTTCATGGGTTTTCATGAAGCTTACCATATAGGGCAAATAGGATTGTTACGGAAAATGTTAGGTAAAGAAGGTGCTATAAAATAAAATATTGGTCCCGTAGCTTAACTGGATAGAGTACCTGACTACGGATCAGGAAGTTGGGGGTTCGAATCCCTCCGGGACCACAATTAATCAAATTTATTCTCTGTAAATCAGCATTTTAACTAAAAGGCAATTGAAAAAGTGCCTTTTTTAGTGCCTTCGTAGAGCTGGTTGAAGTATCTTTGCATCTGTAAAACGAATTCAAAACCAACTTATTAACCCTATAATATGAATACACGGTTTTATCTTAGAGAGCAAAGTAAAGGCACTTACATTATGGTTGATGTTACCGGAAACGGGTTACCTCGTTTCAGGACATCAACCGGGATTATGACCACCGAAAAAGACTGGGATAATTCTAAAAGTAGAATAAAAGGCTCTGATATGCAAACGCACCTTGACAATAAAAAACTGTCAGACATTGAAAACAAAGTTACAGACCTGCCAATTGATTATGCAAAAGGCGGATTAACCGCAGAGGTTGTAAAATTAGAATTACAAAAGGTTATCGCACCGCACCGTGTAAAGACTGAGGAAGCCGCAGCGTTGGGAAGGTGGGCAAAGCTCAGCCTTTATGCAACAGACGGCAAGTTGGAAATAGATAATAACTTGGTGGAAAACGTGATACGCCCTGTTGCACTGGGCAGGAAAAACTACCTCTTTGCAGGCAGCCATGAGGCGGCACAGCGTTCTGCTATGCTTTATTCCTTCATGGGTACTTGCAAACTCAGAGGTGTAGAACCCCTGCAATGGCTGAAAACTACCCTCTCTAAACTCCCCGACCACAAAGCCAACAAGCTAATTGAGCTACTTCCCAGTTAAAAAAGTACTTTGGAATCTTATTTTTACTATTTTTGTGGAATTATTAACCGATAGCTTACTTATTAATTACATTGTAATCATCTTCATTGTTAATGATATGATTTGTCCGACTTCCTGCTGGAAGTATCAAAAGAGATTTTCCGTGTAAAGGAATTGTCGTTCCATTGTCAAGTTGAATTTCAATCATTTTATTGTCCTTTTAAGTTATTAATATTCTGTTTATTATTTGTTTAGTCGTGTCTATTCTTAAACTTGCCCATAACGTTCGCCGCTTTAAGTAGTAGGGGGATGCAGGGAACGTCCGACCACAACTGAAGCTGGTTAATGCTGCCGATGATGAAGTTAAGAAAAAATGCTGATTGGCTCACGTCCGCTGACAACTGCTGCTGAGTAATGGTTTGCCGATGATTGCACTTCCGTCTGCCCCCTATTACTTAAAACGAGTGTTATGCGTTCGTGTTTTGGTACACAAGGCAACAGTTTGAATACTTCACTTCTGTTTATTAGGAGTTCATGCTATTTGTTTGGGTGACCTAATCTTTTTTCATTTCATCTTGTTTCTCTTTCTTGTACTTTGAATAAATTCCAAGAAAGAAAACGGGCATAAAAAACAGGAACATCACCCATGTATGACGTTGGTAATTATCAAGACCCCAGCCCTTGATTA
>CAIPDV010000018.1 GCA_903863935.1 uncultured Bacteroidota bacterium | reverse complement strand
ATCAACTTCTCTTTGTCTGTGAAAAGTTTCTTTTATTTTCTTGATGTTTAAGTCTCCTGCACCAAATTGTTTTACTGAATCAATGATCTTATAGGTAGCGTCCACTAATTCGTTTACCCGTTTAGGGTCACAGCCAAACGAAATGGTGAACCTATATTCTTCTTTTGGATAATGGCTAATTTGTCCCCTGGCACCGACTCCATACACACCACTCATCTCCTCGCGCAATTGTTCACGCAGCTTAATACTTAACAAAGAAGAGAGTGCTTCCATATCTCTGGTACTTTTACGTGTAAATTGAGCCGGCCCCGAAAAGGTTATCTGAACGGAACTCTTGGGTTCTTTTCCCCTTACTACGGTTTTTGAAATAATTCCTTTAAGAGGATTTATTCCAACATCTTTCCACATGTGTGGAGTATTGCTAGTCGGTAAACTACCCAAATACATTTCAACCATTGGTTTTATTTCTTCCGGTTTAAAGTTTCCTACAAAGAAGAAGGTGAAATCACCCGCATCTGAAAACCGTTGCTTGTAGAAATTGAATGCTTTGTTTTGGTCAATTTCATTTAAAAGACTGACAGTATATGGCCTTCGGCGCGTGTTATACTGGCTCATGGTAACTTCAATTGTGTCAAAAAAGGCATTAGATGGATCTACATTCATATTTTGAATGAACCCTTTTTGTTTATCCATAAATGCTGAAAAGGCCGTGTCATCTTTTCTTGGCTGAGTGAAATATAGGTTCATCAATTGAAATGCAGTTTCTTTGTCTTGAGGAGAAAACTCTCCATTAAATCCTTCAGATATTTCGCTAATCTGGGGAGAAACGGAGACTACCATTCCTGCCATCATTTTTTCGAGTGTGGTAGAACTAAAAGAACCTATTCCGGATTCATCTTCAATTTGAGCCGCCACAGATGCCGACATATCATCTTTATCCGGAACAAGTGAAGAACCTCCCCACCTATACGCGTTGAAAATGATTTCGTCATTTTTAAAATCGGTAGGCTTTAAAACTACCTTCACTCCGTTGGAAAGTTTCCATTCGGTAATCCCTAAATCTTTTATTTGTTTTTCGTCTATCACTTTACCTGCTGCGGGCTTGGTTTCCATAAGCGGTTTGGTACTTACTTTATCTACATAAGGCTGAATGTTCTCATTTTTTACTTTGTTAAAAATATTGCGGATAGTATCATCAGCAGGCAGGTTGGCACTGTCTTTCTGAGGTGCCTGGATAATAATAACTGTATTCTGACCATTCTCGGTTATCCAATCTTTTACAACATTATTTACCTCTTCCAGTTTAATTCCGTCTAAATTCTTCTGACAGAAAGCGTATTCGAAACTAGCCGATGGTACAACTTGTTTTTGCAGGAATGATTGTACGTATTTAGTCACGTATCTCTTCGATTCAGTTTTATCGGATTCCTTCATAGCCGTCTCTTTGGTTCTGAGAAGTTCTTTCTTTGCCCTTTCAAATTCACCGGTGGTAAACCCGAATTTCCGAACTCTTTCTACTTCTATTAATAGTGTTTCCAAGCCGCTTTGTGCATTTCCGCTTTTCACTACTCCAAATGCAGAAAAAGCATCCTTTGTTCTTACCAAACCACCGATCCCCGTTTGGGCAAAAATAAATGGAGGTGCAGCTTGTTTTTGCAATTCCTGCAAACGGCTGTTAAGCATAGAAGAAAATAATTCACAGGTGAGTTTATTTCGGTAATCAGCCAGTGTAACTGATTTTTCTTTTTGATGCTTTACTTCAAGCTGGATCACAGTATAAGGGGTTTCTTTGTCTGTCGCCTTGGCAATAAGTAATTCTTTATTGTCCGGTACTTCATAAGATTGTAAATTTCGTGTAGGTGAGGGTCTGTTTGGAATAGCTGAGAATTTCTCTTTTATCATCTTTTCAACTTTGTTTACATCGAAATCTCCAACTGCAATTATAGCCATCAAATCCGGGCGATACCAATCCAGATAGAATTGTTTAAGGGTTGCATGTTTGCAATTTTCAAGAATGTCTAACTTCCCAATTGGTAAACGTTTCGCGTATCTTGAATCCTTAAATAACACTGGCCAGTATTGGTCCTGCATACGTTGGAATGCTCCCAAGCCGAGTCTTCTTTCAGAAATTACAACACCCCGCTCTTTATCAATTTCAACTGAATCGAAAGCTAAGTTATGGGTCCAATCTTCCAGTATCTGGAATCCCTTATTAAATACCGCTTCTGAATCTGTTGGTATTTGCAGCATATATACTGTTTCATCAAAGCTGGTGTATGCATTCAGGTCAGCTCCGAATTTCACGCCCGATGATTCCAGGAAGTTTATAATATCATTTTTCGCAAAATTTTTTGTTCCATTGAATGCCATATGTTCTGTGAAATGTGCCAATCCCTGTTGATCGTCATTTTCCTCCATTGATCCTGCATTCACGGCAAGTCTTAGTTCTGCGCGGTTTTTAGGTTTACTGTTCCGGCGGATATAATAAGTCATTCCGTTTGCTAATTTCCCTGTTCTTACAGAATCATCCATTGGTATTGGCTTATCAAGACTTTGCGCAAATGAGTTTATTGGGAATACGGCGAGCGTGAAAAGCATACCAATAATTGCACCGGAAAGATTCTGAAACTTTTTCATGTTTTAATGGATATAGTTAGTATATACAAATGTATAATTCTTTTTGAATTGATGAAATTTTAAAATTAAGCCAATCGTAAATTATGTATGTTTTATAAATTGATTCTTCTGAACTAATTAGTGAGTTTTTGCATTCCCCTTTTCTCCCACTTTGCATTTTTCATTCCTTCAACACCCCTTTTTTAGCGGGTTTCCCGAATGCCGGAATAGCGAGTTTTTAACAATCGTAACTAACAGGTGGCAAATCCCGTTAAACTTTCCCCTCATCATAAATATCCTTTCAAAGCCTTTCATTCATGGGCTTTTCGGGGTTTTTCACGTTTCGGAAATAGGTTGCCATGAAAGTAAAAGTTTTCAACAAGTGGGAGAAAGTGGTAAATTGTGGGAAAAAATGTTATACTTTTACCGTGCACTAAAAAATAACCATGGGCGCACTGATAGGAGAATACGAATGCAAATTGGATGAGAAAGGCAGGCTGATGCTGCCTTCTGGTCTGAAGAAGCAATTGCCTGCCAAGGAGCAAAAGAGGTTTGTGGTTAATAGGGGTTTTGAAAAGCAATTGAACCTCTACCCGCACAAGGAGTGGGAAAAGATCACTTCACAGATAAATGAATTAAACCTGTTTGTTAAGCAAAACCGTGAGTTTGTCCGCAAATTTAATAACGGTGCAACCGAAGTTGAAGTGGATGGCTCAGGCCGTGTGCTTCTTCCAAAGTCGCTTATGCAATATGCCGGTATAGATAAGGAAGCTATACTATTTGCTCACTCTAACAGGATAGAGATATGGGCGAAAGCTGAATACGATAAGTTCATGAAGGAAGGGGTTGATGATTTTGCTGCACTGGCAGAACAGGTAATGGGTAACATACCTAATAAGGGAAAAGGGGATGTATCATAAACCAGCGTTGCTTGAAGAAAGTATAGAAGGATTGAATATTAAAGAAAGAGGAATATATGTGGATGCAACATTTGGCGGAGGTGGACATGCAAAGGAAATATTGGAAAAATTAAAAGAAGGAAAATTATTCGTTTTTGATCAGGATTTAGATGCAATTAAAAATAGTAAAGAAGATAAAAACCTGCAAACAATACATGCCAATTTCAGGTTCATGAAAGAAGAATTAAATGCAAAAGGTATCACAAAGGTGGACGGCATTCTTGCCGACCTGGGAATATCCTCCCACCAGATTGATACCCCCGCACGCGGCTTCTCTACTCGCTTTGATGCACCTCTTGACATGCGGATGAATACTACCGAAGCGCAAACTGCTGCGGATATTGTTAATTCCTATTCTATTTCTAAACTCACTTTAATATTTTCCGAATACGGAGAGATTGCAAATGCACACCGCCTCGCTCATGCTATTGATAAAGCAAGAAAAGGGAAAACAATTCACACTACCGGAGAATTAATTGAAGCTATAAAAGATTGTACCCCTAAACTGCATGCCAATAAATACCTGGCAAAAGTATTTCAGGCGTTGCGTTTGGAACTGAATGAGGAGATGGATGCGCTAAAAGAATTATTAAGGCAGAGCTCCGAACTTTTAAATATTGGTGGCCGGTTGGCAGTGATTTCTTACCACTCGTTAGAAGACAGGCTGGTGAAGAATTTTATGCGTGCAGGAAATTTTGAGGGTATTCCACAGAAGAATATGTATGGGCATGATATCCGTCCGTTCACACCCATTACACGCAAGCCAATAATTCCATCGGATAAGGAAATTGAAACTAATAGTAGAGCAAGAAGTGCCAAATTGAGAATAGCGGAAAAAACAGCATGAACAAACTGTTAACTGACATAGAACAAGAAGAACAAATGCAAGCTGCCGATATGGGGGAGCCTGAAGCACGCAAGCCTGTGAATAAGGTGAAGAGTGGGTTCTTGTCTATTATCAGCGGAGGGTTTCTTGCCGGTGAAAATACGATGAGCAAGTTGCCATTTCTGCTATACATAGCATTCCTGGGGATGGTTTATATAGCTAACGGATACTACGCACACAACCGCCTGAAGGATTTGGATTCTCTAGATAACAGCATTACTGAATTGCATACTCAATACATTATAGCAAAAGATAAATTGATGTATTTGAGCAAAGAATCGGAAGTGAACAGGGCAACATCAGACATGGGTCCAAAAGAATCAGTGATACCTCCGGGTAAAATAGTAGTATTTAATTACGATAAGAAACACTAATGGAAGCTAAGAAAGACATAGTGCTTCGGACTTATCTGTTATATACTCTCTTGAGTTTTGTTGGGCTTGCCATTTGCGGGCGCATCCTGTTTATTCAACATGTACAAGGCGCAAAATGGAAAAAAGAAGAAGCGAATTTCACAACCTCCTTCCGGACAATTGAAGCAGTGCGTGGTAATATATACGCAGAAGATGGAAGCCTACTGGCTACATCACTCCCTTATTTCGATGTGGCTATGGATGTGAATACAGAATATATGACCGATGATATATTCAATTCCAATCTCGATTCACTGAGCATGTGTCTCTCTTCCTTATTTAAGGATAAAACGGAAAATGAATATTACAAACTCCTGAAAGACGCACGTGATAATGGCCAGCGATATGTTATGCTCCACCATGGGGTCCCATATGACGACCTGTTAAAGATGAAAAAGTTTCCATTAATAAGGATGGGAAAGAATAAGGGCGGTTTGATTGTACAGCAAAATAACCGTCGCGAACTACCATTTAAAGACCTTGCTGAGCGGACCATTGGCTATGAGAGAGAAAATGTTCAACCAGTAGGCCTGGAAGGTTCATTCGGTTCTTACTTGGCGGGTGTTAATGGCCAGGGGTTAATGGTAAAAACCGCAGGTGGAGTTTGGGTTCCTGTAGATAATGGTGAAAGCATGCAACCGCAAAATGGCTGCGATATTATTTCCACCATCAATGTAAATTATCAGGATGTGGCAGAAAGCGCCCTGCGCACCCAGTTAATGAAGCACCATGCGGACCACGGATGTGTGGTACTAATGGAAGTAAAAACAGGAAGAGTATTAGCAATTGCCAATCTTACACGCAAGGATTCCTCATCTCAAACATATGAGGAAATGTACAATTATGTTATAGGCGAATCGATGGAGCCTGGTTCAACATTCAAGTTATTCTCATTACTGGTTGCAATGGAAGATGGCCTTGTAAGCCCAAACGACACGGTTAATCTGGAAGGCGGAAAACATACCTATTATGACAGGGTGATGAAAGACGCAGAGCATAATGATGAAGAAAATTCGACTGTAAATATTCAAAAAGCATTCGAGCTTTCGTCTAATGTAGGAATTTCAAAAATCATTTATAAGCACTATGCAAATCAACCGGAAAAATTTGTGGATGGCCTGTGTCATTTGGGAATTAACCAACCGTTGCATTTAAGTATTCCCGGTGAAGGTAATCCAACCATTCCAAGTCCGGGAACAAATGGATGGTACGGAACAACGCTTCCATGGCTGTCGGTAGGATATGGACTTACTATTACTCCATTGCAAACACTTACTGTTTATAACGCCGTTGCAAATAATGGAATAATGGTGAAACCTCAATTAGTGGATGCCATTACCAAGGATGGAAAAACAATCAAAAAATTCCAGCCTGTAATAATGAACCCTTCAATATGCTCTTCTTCCACTCTTAAAAAACTTCGTAAGATGCTTGAAGGGGTAGTATTAAGAGGCACAGCAAGCAATTTGAAAAATACGGTTTACTCGATTGCAGGCAAAACCGGAACTGCTCAAATTGCATCAAAGGGACAATATAAAGTTGCATCAAAAGCAAATTACAGGGCATCATTTGTTGGGTATTTTCCGGCTGAAAACCCTCAGTATTCCTGCATTGTTATTGTTAATTCACCAAGCACCGATGGATATTATGGAAATATAACTGCAGGGCCTATTTTTCGTGAAATAGCAGACAAAGTTTATGCGAGCAGTATTGGAATTGATCCTCCAATTAATGACACAGCCCATAAGGGAAACAACAATAACTTATTTGTGAAAAATGGTTTTACCGATGATACTTATAAAGTGTTTAAAGCACTTGATATGAAATGCAAATCACCAAACAGTATTTCCTCTTGGGTAGAATTTAATGTTCAGGATTCAACTTTAACTGCAAATGGATTCAACCCGCAAAAACAATTGGAAAAAGGAATAATACCTGATCTTAAAAATATGAATGCCGAAGATGCAATCTATCTCTTGGAGAGTGCTCATTTGAGAGTGAATGTGAAAGGATCAGGAGCGGTGAAAGAGCAATCGTTGGAACCTGGAACAAGTTTTGCAAAGGGGCAAAAAATAACATTAAAGCTATCGTAACTCGTGGATAATATTTTAAAAGACATATTATATAAAGTTGCACTTACCGAAGTAATTGGCCTAACAGATGCCGGGGTTTCTTCTGTTGAATTTGACTCCAGGAAAGTAAAGGAAGGCAGTCTGTTCGTTGCTGTAAAAGGTTTGACAGTTGATGGGCACGATTTCATTGATCAGACAATTAAGAAAGGTGCTACTGCAATTATTTGCGAAGAATTCCCGAAGAAAAAATATAAAGGCATTACCTACCTGAAAGTAAAAGATTCCAGTGAGGCGCTTGCTATCGTTGCCTCTAACTTTTACGGACAGCCATCCTCAAAATTAAAGCTTGTAGGTATTACAGGGACAAATGGCAAGACAACAACCGCCACATTGTTATATAAATTATTCAGCAAACTTGGGTATAAGGTTGGGTTGCTATCCACGGTTAGAAATCAGATTAATGATAAAGTAATTCCGGCTACACATACTACTCCTGATGCGCTTGAATTAAATAAATTATTAAGTGACATGCTTGCTGCCGGATGCACTCATTGCTTCATGGAAGTGAGTTCGCATGCGGTTGTTCAGAAGAGAATAGTAGGATTGAATTTTGCAGGTGCTGTATTTACTAACATCACCCATGATCATCTCGATTTCCACAAAACATTCGATGAATACATAAAAGCGAAAAAGAAATTCTTCGATGACCTTTCTACTTCTGCTTTCGCCTTGGTAAATAAGGACGATTCACATGGAATGGTAATGCTGCAGAATACTAAGGCGGTGAAGAAAACCTTCTCCCTGAAAAGTTCAGCGGATTATAAGTGTAAGATTATTGAAAACACTTTTGCAGGGCTCGACCTAACTATGGATGGCCAAGAAATCTGGATAAAATTAATTGGTGCTTTCAATGCATACAATGCGCTTGGAATATATGCAGTAGCAAGATTACTGGGAGAAAATAAGGAAGAAACACTGAAAGCTTTGAGTAACCTTGATGCTGTTGAAGGCCGCTTCCAATACACTAAAGCACCAAATGGTACAATTGGAGTAGTAGATTATGCACATACACCCGATGCATTAAGCAATGTTCTTTCAACACTTCAGGATGTTCGGGCAAGTAAGGAAAAGATTATAACAGTAGTTGGTTGCGGAGGAGACAGAGATAAAACCAAACGCCCGATAATGGCTTCTATTGCATGCGAAAAAAGCGATAAAGTAATTCTTACATCCGATAACCCACGTTCGGAAGAACCTACTGAAATTATTCATCAGATGGAAAAAGGTTTGAGCCTGATGAATAAGAAAAAGTCACTCTCCATTGCCGACAGGAAAGAAGCCATTAGAACCGCATGCCAGTTGGCACAGCGCGGCGATATTATTCTGCTGGCAGGCAAAGGCCATGAAAAATATCAGGAAATAAAAGGGGTGAAATATCCTTTTGACGATATGGAAATATTAACGGAAACTCTAAATCAATTGCAAAGCTAATGTTGTACTACCTCTTCCATTATTTAAGAGAACATTATAACATGCCGGGGGCAAATGTGTTTAATTACATTTCCTTCCGTGCTGCTTTGGCAATTATTATTTCTCTTTTAATATCCATGGTGTTTGGCAGAAAGCTGATCAGGATGCTGCACAGAAGACAAGTTGGAGAAACTATCCGCGACCTTGGATTAACGGGCCAAAAGGAAAAGGAAGGAACTCCGACCATGGGTGGTTTAATTATTCTGGCATCCATTTTAATTCCAACACTGCTTCTTGCCCGGTTGGAAAATGTGTATGTAATTCTGATGTTGGCAGTAACCATTTGGCTTGGAACTATTGGTTTTATCGATGATTATATTAAAGTATTTAAGAAAGATAAAAAAGGATTAAGCGGAAAATTTAAAATTGTCGGACAAGTTGGAATTGGTTTGATTGTAGGCTTTACACTATTTTATAACAACAACGTTGTTATAAAAGAAAAAACATACAGTCCGCCACAAACCATGATTGCAGGGCAGGCTGCTGGTATAAATGATCTTCCTAAATACGCTCAACAGTCAACCAAATCTTTGGAAACTACTATCCCTTTTATAAAGAATAATGAGTTCGATTATTCATATCTGATTTCGTTTATGGGTGAGGGGTACAAAAAATGGGCATGGCTGATTTTTGTACCGATTGTAATTTTTATTGTAACGGCAGTTTCAAATGGTGCCAATATCACAGATGGTATTGACGGGCTTGCGACAGGTACATCCGCTATAATTGGTGTAACACTTATGCTATTCGCGTATGTATCTGGCAACTTCATACTCGCCGATTATTTAAACATCATGTACATACCAAATTGCAGCGAGCTTGTAATATTTATGGCTGCTTTTGTGGGAGCTTGTGTCGGATTTTTATGGTACAATTCTTATCCCGCTCAAGTGTTTATGGGGGATACCGGTAGCCTTGCATTAGGCGGTATCATAGCTGTTTTCGCTATCGCAATCCGAAAAGAATTATTGCTCCCAATCCTTTGCGGTATATTCTTTATTGAGAGTCTCTCAGTGATGATCCAAGTGAGTTATTTCAAATACACCAAGGGTAAATATGGCGAAGGAAGGCGCATTTTTAAGATGTCTCCGTTACACCACCATTATCAAAAATTAAATGTACACGAGTCAAAAATAGTTTCCCGTTTCTGGATTGTAGGAATCATGCTGGCAGTATTCACCATTGTAACACTCAAGCTTAGATAAGAATGAACAAGGCGAAAAAAATAGTAGTGTTGGGTGCCGGCGAAAGCGGTATTGGCGCAGCTATTCTTGCACGCAAGCATGGTATGGAAACATGGGTGTCTGACATGGGAAAAATAAAACCCAAGTATCTGGAGATGCTTAAAAAAGAAGCAATTCCATTTGAAGAAGGCACGCACTCGGAAGATATTATTTTAAATGCTGACGAGGTTATAAAAAGCCCGGGCATTCCTGAAAAAGCACCACTGATAAAGAAATTGAAAGAAAAAAATATTCCTGTTATTTCTGAAATAGAATTTGCTTCACGATATACCAATGCAAAATTGATATGCATTACCGGTAGCAATGGTAAAACCACTACCACGCTGCTAACCTACCACATCTTCAAAAAAGCCGGATTAAATGTGGGGTTGGCGGGTAACGTTGGAAAGAGTTTCGCTTACCAGGTTGCTACTGAAAATTTCGATTATTATGTTATTGAATTGAGCAGTTTTCAGTTGGATGACATGTACAAATTTAAAGCGGATGTTTCCGTACTTCTCAATATAACTCCCGATCATCTGGACCGCTACAATTATAATCTTCAGGAGTATGTTGATTCCAAATTCAGAATTGTACAAAACCAAACTTCAAATGATTCTTTCATCTATAACATGGATGATGAGATTACCAGTAAAGAGGTTGCAAAAAGAAACATACCAGCAAAAAAATATCCATTCTCCATTACCCAGGTAGTGGAGGAGGGCGCAAGTCTTCAAAATCAGGAAATAGTTCTAAACGTAAATAAATCACAATTAACAATGCCGGCAAACAGATTATCATTACCAGGGAAGCACAACATTTACAACTCAATGGCAGCAGGAATTGCGGCCAAAGTGATGGACATCCGAAAAGACAGCATCAGGGAAAGCCTTGCTGACTTCCAGAATATCGAACATCGCCTGGAGTTTGTTGCGACTATCCATGGCGTCGAATTCATCAACGATTCCAAAGCCACTAATGTGAACTCGGCGTGGTATGCCCTCGAAAGCATGAGCAGGCCTGTGGTATGGATTGTTGGCGGAACCGACAAAGGCAATGATTACAATATTCTGAAAGATCTGGTGAAGGATAAAGTTCATACCATCATTTGTCTGGGCAAGGACAACCGGAAAATCATTAGCGCATTTTCTACAGTAGTGCCTTTTATAACCGAGGCAACCACTGCGAAAGAGGCAGTGATGAAGGCATCTAAAGCGAGCAAGCAAGGAGATACCGTTTTGCTCTCTCCGGCATGTGCAAGTTTCGATTTGTTTGAAAACTATGAGGACAGAGGTAACCAATTTAAAGAAGCTGTAAGATCATTATAGTAAAATGAAGGCTGTATTCAACCATATAAAGGGCGACCGCGTAATCTGGATAATAGTCCTGCTATTATCTGTCGTGTCTATTCTGGCTGTTTACAGTTCAGTAATAACCCTGGCTTACCGCAGTAAGTCAGGCGATGCATCGTATTTCCTGATTAAGCATATCATCATATTACTCTTCGGATTTTTATTAATTTTTGTTACGCACAATATCAAGTATACATACTATTCACGCATCTTTCAGGTGGGCCTTATTATTTCCGTCCCTTTACTTTTATTTACGTTGCTAAAGGGAGTGAATGAGGGAAGCGCTTCAAGGTGGCTAATAATACCGGGCCTTGGCCTCACCTTTCAAACTTCCGATTTTGCAAAACTTGCACTCATTGTTTATGTAGCAAGGACCCTGACTGTTTTGCAGGATGATATGCAGGATTTGAAAAAAGGGTTGATTAATATAACTCTGCCTATCATGCTTATTTGCGGGTTGATATTCCCATCCAATATTTCTACAGCAGGGCTTTTATTTATCAATTGCATCTTTATCATGTTTGTTGGTAAAGCCAGTACCAAACTGATTTTTTCAACATTGGGAATAGCAATTTCCGGGGCACTACTTTTTATACTTATCATATTTGCTTTTCCTAATATTAACAATCGGATTTCAACTGCAAAAGCACGTATTGAAAGTTTTATTAGGGGTGATAAGAGCAGCAACTACCAGGCCGATCAGGCCATGATTGCTATTGCAACAGGAGGGACCTTTGGGAAAGGCCCCGGCAACAGCACTCAGAAAAATATTTTACCGCAGGCTTCTTCCGATTTTATATATGCTATTCTGGTTGAGGAGTATGGATTTGTGATGGCCATTGCTATGGTCTTCTTTTACCTGGCTTTCCTTTTCAGGGGGGTAAGAATTGGAACCAGAAATCCAAGAACATTTGGAAGTTTACTTGCGATAGGGCTTACACTTAGCCTTGTGATGCAGGCCATGGTAAATATGTGCGTAGCCATTCATCTTTTGCCGGTAACAGGACAGCCGCTGCCACTCGTTAGTATGGGAGGAACATCTATCTGGTTTTCGAGCATTGCAGTAGGAATAATATTAAGTGTTAGCAGAGAAGGAGAAACTGAGTCAGAAACTGAAAAACAAAAAGGACCAATTGTCGCAACAGCTTAAAATAATAATAAGCGGAGGAGGTACCGGTGGGCATATATTCCCTGCCATTGCCATAGCCCGCGCAGTTGAAGAAATGAGGCCAGGATCTGAAATATTGTTTGTTGGAGCCATTGGCCGAATGGAGATGGAAAGGGTGCCTGCAGCCGGGTACAAAATAAAGGGGCTAGAGATAAGTGGTATTTCGAGATCAAATATGCTGAAAAATATTTCTCTGCCTTTTAAGATTTTGAAAAGTGTGAACAAAGCAAAGGAAATTATTTCTGAATTTAAACCTGATGTTATTATTGGAGTTGGAGGATATGCCAGCGGTCCTACATTATGGGCTGGAATTAAGAAGCATATCCCAACACTTATTCAGGAACAAAACTCATTCCCGGGTGTTACGAATAAAATATTAGGTAAAAAAGTAAATAAAATTTGTGTCGCTTACTCAGGTTTGGATACTTATTTTCCTGCTGATAAAATCTTAATTACGGGAAACCCTGTTAGGCAAGACATCAGCAATCTTGCAAGCAAGCGCAATGAGTCGTTGAAGTATTTTAACTTGGCTGAACACCATTTTAAATTATTAGTTATAGGAGGAAGTTTAGGTGCAAGAACTATAAATGAGAGCATTAAAAAAGCACTTCCGCTTTTTGCGGAAAAAAATATTCAGGTCATTTGGCAGACGGGAAAGGCATTTAACAATGAAGCAACTGAATTAGCAATTAAATATCCAAACCTTAGGGTGTATGATTTTATAACAAGAATAGATTTGGCCTACGCTGCTTGTGATACGGTTGTATCAAGAGCCGGAGCAATTTCACTGGCAGAATTATGTGTGGCAGGCAAACCTACCATTTTAGTTCCTTCACCTAACGTTGCTGAAGACCATCAGACTAAAAACGCAAACAGCTTTGCAGAAAAGAATGCAGCCCTGTTTGTTCGTGATGCTGAAGCATTGGAGCAATTGAGCGGAGAGATCATTAAGCTTTCAACCAATGAAGGATTGAGAAAGTCACTCAGTGAAAATATTCATGCCCTAGCCATAAAAGATTCTGCCCAGAAAATTGCAAAAGAAATAATTGAACTATCAGGAAAATGAGATTTGATTCAATAAAATATGTGTATTTATTGGGTATCGGAGGTATCGGTATGAGCGGCCTTGCAAGGTATTTCAAATCTCTTGGAAAGTCGGTGAGTGGTTATGATAAAACACCTTCAACACTAACTCATGAAATGGAGAATGAAGGAATTGAAATTCATTATGAGGATAGTATTGATTTGATTAATGCAGAACTGCTGGGCTCCTCAAATGAGACATTAGTAATATTCACTCCTGCTGTTCCGCATGACCACTGCGAATTAAAGTACTTTAGTGAGCGTAGATTTAATCTTCATAAGAGGGCTGAAGTGCTCGGATGGATTACTGAAGGACACTATACTGTTGCGGTTGCCGGTACGCATGGAAAGACTACTACGACCACATTAATAACTCACATATTACGCTCTTCAGGAAATGATCCAATGGCCTTTCTTGGTGGAGTTTCGAAGAATTACGATACTAATATTTTATTGGGTAAATCAGGAAATGAGAATAAGGTGATGGTGGTAGAAGCTGATGAGTACGACCGCTCTTTCCTTAAATTAAGCCCTGATATTTCAGTAATTACTTCGATAGATCCTGACCATCTCGATATTTATAATAATAAGGCGGCAATGGAAGAATCATATTCCATGTTTGCAAATCGTACACATATTGAAGGATGCCTTATTACAAAGGAAAAAGTACAATCAACCATTCAGCATAGTGGCAAAACTTACATATATTCTCTCGACCAAAAAGCGGATTTTTTCGCAAAGAATATTCATACTCACGAAGGATTTTACATGTATGATGTTGTTACTCCATTCGGAGAAATAAAATCGGTGAAACTTGGTGTTGCAGGATTACATAATGTGGAGAATTCAATTGCTGCAACGGCAGTTGCAAAAGTATTAAACGTGGATGATGATAATATTCGTAAAGCACTTGGATCTTTTGCCGGTGTGGAGCGTCGTTTCGATTATCAGATAAAGACTTCCAACCTTGTTTATATTGATGATTACGCGCATCACCCGGAAGAAATAAGAGCTTGTTTAAGTTCTGTTCGTGCAATGTATCCTGGCAAGAAAATTACCGGAATATTCCAACCGCATTTATATACCCGCACTCGTGACTTTGCTGAAGGATTTGCAAGAAGCCTGGAATTAGTTGACAACCTTATTCTACTTGATATTTATCCTGCTAGAGAATTGCCTATTGAAGGAATTACTTCTTCCATGCTTTTGGATAAAGTAAATATCAAGAATAAAAGACTGTGTACTAAAGCAGAACTGATTGATGAAGTGACTTCTCATATGCCCGAGGTACTTGTAACCATGGGTGCGGGTGATATTGACCGACTTGTTGAACCATTAAAAAATGCCTTATTAAAGAAGACCGCATGATTAAGCGCATATTAATAATATCAGGTTGGGTTGTGCTGGTTGCAGGTGCATCGGTTTTGCTTGGGTTTGCAAAAACCAAAAGGAATAATACTCCCTGCAAATCTGTAGATGTAACCATTGATCAAAAAGGCAGCGACCTCTTTATCACCTCCGACGAAATTCGTGCGCTTATTACA
This sequence comes from uncultured Bacteroidota bacterium, assembly GCA_903863935.1. Classification (GTDB taxonomy): domain Bacteria; phylum Bacteroidota; class Bacteroidia; order JABEUT01; family JABEUT01; genus JABEUT01. The sequence goes on along the minus strand of CAIPDV010000018.1, from coordinate 8,099 downwards.
AAAGATCAAGGAGAAGTGCAAGGCAAGACAATGAACAAAATAAATCTTCTTGCAATCGAGCAAATGTTAAAGGACAATCCTTTTGTAACGAATGCCCAGGTGTATGCAACGTTAGATGGCGATATAAAAATTAAGGTTTCTCAGAAAAACCCGATTGCAAGAATTATTTCAAGTAGTGACGAGAGTTTTTATGTTGATTCGGCAGGATATTTTATGCCTCTCACAGATAATTGCACGCCAAGAGTCCTTGTTGTTAATGGAGATGTGAACGAGACTTACACAACCAATTATAAAAGCAACGCAAACAAAATGATGAGTGATACTGCTGTTCATTCTGTTCTTCCGGGGATATACAGAATAGCATCTTTCATCAATCATGACGCATTCTGGAAAGCGCAGATAACGCAAGTTTATGTGGATACCCTAAAAGAATTTACGCTCATCCCACGAGTGGGAGGGCATCGCATTTTGCTTGGGGATACTACCAATCTGAAGCAAAAATTTGATAAACTTTTTACGCTCTATAAAGAAGGGTTCAACAACAACGGGAAATGGAATGAATACGCAACAATCAACCTTAAATATAAACACCAAATAATCTGCACCAAAAAGTAAATTCTATGGAAAAGAAATCAAACATCATCGTCGGTTTGGATATTGGCACAACCAAAATTGTAGCCATTGTCGGACGGAAAAATGAACAAAACAAAATAGAAATAATGGGTGTCGGCAAAGCCGAATCACTCGGCATTGCGCGCGGTATGGTGCGTAATATTGATCAAACAGTAACTTCCATTGAGAAGGCTGTGAAAGAAGCTTCTGAAAAGTCGGGAGTGAAAATTGAATATGTGAATGTCGGAATAGCGGGACAGCATATCAAGAGCCTTCAGCACCGTGGGGTGATTACCCGTGTGGATGCCAACAAGGAAATAACCCAGGACGATGTGGATGCCTTAATTGACAGCATGGAGAGGCTTGCTATGGCGCCCGGAGAAGAAATCATTGAAGTGCTCCCGCAAGAATATATTGTTGACAATGAAACGGGAATTAAAAACCCGATTGGTATGGGTGGTGCTCGATTGGAGGCCAATTTCCACATTATTACAGGTCAGGTGGCGGCAGCAGGTAACATTGAAAAATGTGTTACAAAGTCTCATCTTCACATGAGTGAGCTGACGCTTGAAGCCCTTGCTTCATCCGATGCGGTGCTTACTCCCGAAGAACGGGAAGCTGGTGTAGTGTTGATTGATATTGGCGGCGGAACTACTGACGTAGCCATTTTCCAGGATGATATTATCCGTCATACTGCGGTTATCCCGTTTGGTGGCAATGTAATTACTGAGGACATTAAACAAGGCTGTCAAATCATTCAAGCGCAAGCAGAGCAATTGAAAGTAAAGTTTGGTTGTGCAATTCCAACCGAGTCGCAAGAAAATGAGATAGTAGTTATACCTGGTCTGAAAGGCAGGCAGAACAAGGAAATATCCATTCGCAATCTTTCCGCAATCATACATGCACGTATGTCTGAGATTTTAGAACACGTGTATTATGAAATCAAAAATTCTGGCTTCGAACGCAAGCTGATTGCTGGTATTGTAATCACCGGTGGTGGTGCGCAATTGAAATATTTACCTCAATTAGTTGAATATATCACTGGTATGGACACTCGTGTAGGATATCCTAATGAACATCTTGCAGCGGGCAATTTTGACTTAAGTCATCCGCTTTATGCAACCTGCGTAGGGCTTGTTATGAAAGGCTTTGACGAGCATCAACGCAATCAAATCATACAACCGGAGCAGACCACTATCAAAGCACCTGAAGTAGTTCAGCACTCACAACAGAAAAATAAAAAAGGAATCATGGATAGGCTTTACTCAGGCGCCGTGAGTTTCTTTAACGAAGACGTAGACGCAGCGAATAAAAAAGCAACCAAAAGCAACACTTAATCCCAAATAACCTTAAAAACAACACAAACAATGATCAACTTCGATTTACCGACAGACAGATCCTCCATCATCAAAGTAATTGGTGTAGGCGGAGGTGGAAGCAACGCAGTCAACCATATGTTCCGCGAGGGCATAAAAGGCGTTGATTTCGTAGTATGCAACACCGACCAACAAGCTTTAGACATCAGCCCTGTGCCTTTGAAAATAGCCCTGGGTTCAGGACTTACAGAAGGCAGGGGAGCCGGCTCCCTTCCTGAGATTGGAAGACGTGCTACATTAGAAAGTATTGAAGACCTGAAGAAAATTTTAGGTACAAATACTAAAATGGTATTTATCACTGCCGGACTTGGCGGTGGTACAGGAACAGGCGGCGCACCCGTTATTGCACAGGTTGCAAAAGAAATGGGTATACTCACCGTTGCCATCGTTACCGTGCCATTTTCATTTGAAGGAAAGAAAAGAAAACTGCAAGCGGAAGAAGGTTTGAAAGAACTCCGCGAGCATGTTGACACTATACTAATCATCAACAATGATAAGCTTCGCGAGATGTATGGCAACTTAAAATTGGGTGAAGCTTTTGCACATGCCGATGATATTTTGAACATCGCTGCCAAGAGTATTGCCGAAATCATTACCGTTACATTGCACGTCAATCTTGACTTTGCGGATGTTCAGACTGTCATGAAAGAAAGTGGAGTTGCCATTATGGGCTCAGCATGTTGCGAAGGTGAAAACCGCGCTATCCGTGCTGTTGAACTCGCACTCACATCACCATTGCTGAATGACAATGATATTAAAGGTGCACGTTATGTACTCCTCAATATCACATGTGGCTCAGATGATATTACCATGGATGAGTTAGGAGAAATCACCGACTTTATCCAGGAAGCTGCGGGACAAACTGCTGATATCATCAAAGGTTATGGTATTGATGAAACCCTTGGAGAACGCATTAATGTTACACTTATCGCTACCGGATTCAACGCTAACCCCGTTGTGAATTTTGTAGAAAAGAAAGCGGAAAGAATTGTTCGCAGACTGGATGAAGTTCAGAAAACACCATTAGTGAATAATCAAACTACTATTCAACATACAGCTGAAAAGCCAGTAAACGAGTCGTCAGTTGTCAGTGGTCAGTCGTCAGTGGAACCAAAACAAGAAACAGAAATTACTCCATTCTTAAAACCGGTTGAGGCAAAAGAAACCACCGGAATTGAGTTTGAAATTGTTCAGAAAACGGAAGAACAAACCTGGACTCCCGTTAATAAAACTCCTCTGAATGAAACAGTGCCTCCGCTTATTCAACAATCGAATGTGGAGCCTACAGCGCAGTCAACACAGAGTGAAAAGGTTGATTTAACCGATCCTGCATTTATTGAAGAACAACGCAAAAAATCGCAAGAGCGGATTGAAAAGTTGAAACAGTTAAGCTATAAACTGAGGACCTCTTCAGGCATCAGCGAACTGGAAAATGAACCTGCTTACAAAAGAAGAAATGTTGAGTTGGAAAATACCCAGCACTCTTCCGAGTCGAGCCAGTCAAGGTTTACGCTTTCACAAGGAGAAGAAAATAAGGGAGAGTTGAAACAGAACAACTCTTTCCTTCACGATAATGTAGATTAATAGCGTGGTAGAGAATTAGAGAGGTTAGTTTTTTTGGGGTTAATACGAACCGGCATTCCACATAGGGTGCCGGTTTTTCTTTGGTCGGAGCCCGAATGTCAATTAATTGTTTCGTCATTGCGAGGCTCGGCGAAGCAATCTTACCCTATTGATGCTTTTATTATCATGGCGTGTCGGCTGATGAACAAGCCGTCGGGCTATACGCTGCAAGTCCTCGCAAGCTGCGGGCTTTCCGCTTCTATCCCCGTCCGACCGGTCATCCGGGCGGGCCTCACGCAACTCCGCTCGTTCGTCATTGCGAGACTCGGCGAAGCAATCTTACCCAATGTATCCACCACTTACAGACTAAGAACACAAAGTTTCACTAAGTATAAACAGGCGGACCTTTGGAAAATGGTTCGTAAAATAATAATGAATAATAATGGGATTTATAATGAAATAATAATGGATTAATAATAGAATGCGTTTTCTCTGAATTTTGAAATATTTTGACTTGTAGTGTGTTATAAGTTTCTGCCATTATTAAATATAATAGAACACACTTTTTACTCAGTTTATATAGCCCAAAACAGACAAAAAATAGCAATGAATTAGCAATCGCTTTTGCAATGAAAGTGCAATAGAATTGCAATAAAAAGCAATGAACCCTATTTTTAATAGTGGCAGAATATGAGGGTATTATAAAATAATCTATTGCTTTTTGCAATGATAAGCAATAGAGCAATGAAAATAATACGCCTAAAAAGGTTAGTAGAATTGCTATCGTTTTTGTTTTCATGATGCAAAGGTAATTCATCAAAAAGTGCTTTCATCAAAAGTCAATGACCGGAATGAGGGGAAAGTAAAAAGGTGAAAGGGAAAAGTAAGAATATCATTGCTAGCAATAAAAAAAATCCACTTAATAGTGGGACCTAATTAGGTCGGAGCGCGACAGGCAAATATTTACCACGCAGATAATTTTTTGAGCAAATTAACCCCAGAGGGGTGACCTTTTGGTAGCAAAACAAATACACACAGACTGCAATGCCCGCCGAAGAAGCAGATTCTATATAGGTACATGGTAGTCGGCGGGCTTTGTTCCCGATGGTATGGGTTTCTACCAAAATATCACCCCGCCGGGGTTTCCGGTGTAACTCTAAAGTTGCCCCGTAGGGGCCGCCTGTTTGTAGTACAAAAGAACGCACGAAATGTTTTAAGCACCGTAGGTGCGTCCTGTTTAATAGGTTGTAACAGGCCACTCCGAAGGAGCTAAAAGCATAATATAATTTGATTGCTACAAACAGGGTACCCCGATGGGGTTTGCTTTTCTGACAATCTTTACAAAACCCAAGTAAAAAACCAAAATCATTATGTATTTTTATACCATAAATCTGATTGAGAAGATAAAATGGATACAACACGGGTAGAGTTTGTAGGAAAACAAATAGGCAGGGTGGTTGAAAGTGTAACAACTCATCCCGCTGGACTAACTCCTGTCGAAGTTACTTTAATTGCTACAGCCACTGGTTTTATTGGTGCCATCGTACCTCAATTAATAGCTTTTTATCTTAATAAATCAAAAGAAAGAAATAACCAAATAAAGGAACTTATTGCCGATGAAAGACGAATTGCAAAATTGTTAGTAGCATACTATAGAGAATTAGTAATGCATAAAGTTCATAAGCAATATTGGTACAGAACCTCGGAAATAAGAACCTATGACAGCGAAGATGAAAAAAGAGATAGTCATGAAAGGCATTTTGAAAGTAATAAGGAGAGTTTTCAAACAATTACAAAGATTCATGAAGTAACTTCAGACTATTTTAAAACGATCATACATTATTTAGTTTTGACAAAAGAGAACATAAAAATTGATAAGTTATTAGAAGGCATAGATTCATTTAAGCCAAGAAAAGCATCAGATTTTATAGAAGTTGTAACATACAATGAACTGTTGAAAGCACAAATTATTGAAGAAGAGAGTTTAAATGAAGTTTATAAATACTATTCGGATTGCTGCGATAAAATTCATGAAGAAATGATTAATAATTTGTAGGCGTAATTCCTACAATAAATAACAAGCGAAACCGCGCGAAGGATTGTAGTGGAAAGCCCGCAGCAAAGCGAGGCTCCCGAAATAAATTCGGGACAGGCTTTGAAACGGAAAGCCTGCCCCCTTGCGTTAGCTTGGGGGCGTGCCCAAATTAAGTTAAAAGTAAAAAGGTGAAAGTGGAAAGGAAAACAGATCCTTCGATTCCTCAGGATGACAAAGTCACGGACATGAGATTGCTTCGCAGAGCCTCGCAATGACGGTAGCACCTGCTAAGCTACGTAGTCCTTCAAATAAGAATAAGCAGGAGTAAGATTTCCACCCTTGCAAATAGTGGCGCGTTCAATCATGCCTTCTTTATCGTCGCCAAAGAAGTAGGGCATAACACGCTCCATGAGTTCTTTGCCAAAATCTTCGGAGGCTTCACGGGGTAGCTCGCAGGGGAGGTTGTCGACTGCCATAACGGTAACCGTATTTTTTGCAAAAGGTATGTCGAGTTGTTCGGTCATGGGGTTGTAGCCGTAAAAGGGCTCAGGGATGGAGGATGCACGCAGGGTACTGGGCACAGAGCCATTCACATCGCAGGTAATATCGGCTATCACGCTTATATGAAAATCGGGCAGTTTCATCTGGTCTTTGGTAAAAAGCACAGGTGCTTTGCCATCCCAAAAATGGCCTGTAATTAGCAAATCGCACTCTTTGGTATAGGGCAAAAACGAAGACACATAATTTTCCGGATTGGTATAAAAGTCTTTCAAATTCCATGAGGATCCATCTTTGGCCTGGTACAAATCTTTAGAATGTAACTGGCAATAAACGGGCTCGCGAAATGAACAATGCAAAAACTCATAAGGGGTAACCTTGCGGATTTTTAGCAGTCCTAAAGCCTCGGTTGCGCCATTAGCTACACGGCCTCCACCGGTGAGTAATATTTTAATGTTGGGCAGCCGCACACGGTCAATCTCTTCCAGTAGTTCTTCTTTATCGCGGCATTGGTAAGCCGGTTTCACATCAAACAGGTTGTATCGTTTGCCATAACCACGCACCCCATTATAAGTGCCCACTATACCTGCATATCTGCCAAAGCCAATAACCCGGGAATGGCTCTTATCTGTAATGCATTCATAATCTATCAGGTTAATTTTGTTGGCTATAAAAGCCTTTAACATTTCCTTATTGTGGGCCTGTTTTTTGGTGGTATGCGAAAAAATAAAGTAAGTTTTCGAAGGGAACATTTTATCAATAGGCCTTTCTTTTAAGCCCATCAAAACATCGCAGCCGCTTAAATCATCGGTTAACGGAAGTCCGAAGGAAGCATATTCTTCATCGGAATAACAACGGTCTTTCGAGCGTTGCACAATAATTTCAAGTCCCGGGTAAGCCCGAACCAATTCGCTGCATTGCAGGGGAGAGAATGGAACACGTTTCTCTACCGGAATCTTTTCTTCTTTAAGGATGCCTATTTTCAGTTTTTGCATGGTTTTCAAAATCGGGTGCAAAGGTATTTGAAAAAAGGTATAGTCAGCCCCAAATCCACTTAGGCGGACTTCCATTCGTCACTGCGAGGAACGAAGCAGTCTCTGTATAATTGAGATTGCCCGCCCGGATGAACCGTTCGGACGGGCTTCGCGGAGCCTCGCAATGACGGGATTCCTCCAGGCTACATCCAAAATCCCTGCCAATCTTGTCATTCCGAACGAAGTGATGTATACCGATATTATTTTTGAGCATGGTTATGGAAATTACCTATATTTGAAGTCACTAATTTTATATTAAACACTTAAATTTTACAGCCATGCAATTCGAACTCACAGGTACACTCAAACTTAAAAAAGAAGAACAAAAAGTTTCCGATACATTTAAGAAGAGAGAATTTGTTGTTACCGACAATTCTTCCAACTACCCACAACATATTTTATTCCAGTTAAAGCAAGACAAATGCCGCATTTTGGACAACTTCAATCCGGGCGATGAAGTTAAGGTTAGCTTTTTCATCAGTGGCCGTGAGTGGTCAAAAGACGGTGCTACCAAATATTTCACTTCGCTGGATGCATGGAGAATTGACGGAGTTGAAAAAGGCAGTTCTAATAATGCAGGCAGCCAGGAAACATCCTATGCCAGCGCAGCAGCACTTCCTGCAACCGAAGAACAGGACGATTTACCATTTTAGTCAAAATGGCAAAATTTTGAATGTTGGATGTTGAATTTTAAATTGTGTTACTGTTTTAAAATTCAGCATTCAAAATTCAACATTCAAAATTTGAAGAAATGAATACCATTTTACTTGTAGAGGACGAAAAAAACCTCTTATCCACCATTAAGCTGAACCTTGAACTGGACGGTTATGAAGTGATTGCTTTTATGAATGCTGAAGAGGCATGGCAACGGTTTAAGGGGATGCAGTTCAACCTCATTATTCTGGATGTAACGCTACCGGGTATGAGTGGCTATCAACTTTGCGAACAAATTAGAAAGATAGATAAGAAGACACCTGTTCT
>CAIPDV010000017.1 GCA_903863935.1 uncultured Bacteroidota bacterium | reverse complement strand
CAACCCGCTTTTACGCCAGTGTTTTATATACTCCGTTATTTGCTTTGAGGTATAGCGGCTCAATCGTTGTCTTGTTACTGTCGGCTCTTCCATTGCTTGTTTTTTTTGGCAACAAAAGTACTATGTGTTTAAGCCCCTGTCAAGATGTACTTGGTCGTATGCTTACGATTTAATTAAATATATTGCTTATTAAACTAACATTGATTATCAATGAGATTTTAATAAAAAGATAATCAGGTCGTTAATTTATTTGTTTGATGAGAAATTTCCTTCAACAATTGCTTTGGCCCGCACCAATGCATCATCGATTACTGTGAATACGTTTTCTCTTCCAATTTTATGTAATAATCCGGAGGAGAAAAACTCTTTAAACACCTCTTTTTGAATACCGGATATAACCAATACAGTTGCGGTGCTTTTAGCCTGGTGAAATACTTCTTCCAAAATGTGCAAACCGGTAGCATCAATAACAGGTACATGCCTCATTCGGATTATCAGCACTTTTGGCGTTTTTTCTATTAGGTGGAGAGACTCTTTAAATTTATAGGCAGCCCCAAAAAAGAAAGGCCCTTTTACTTCAAAAACTTCAACGCCTTCCGGCACATTATATTTATGGATAGCTTTCGGGTCGTCTTCATCTGCCTGTTCAGAAAGTTCTGCTGTCACTACATCCACATTACTTATCTGTATCATTCGTCGCATGAAAAGGAATGCTGCCAATACCATGCCAATTTCAATGGCTGTGGTTAAATCAACCAGAACGGTTAGGAAAAAGGTTGCCAATAAAACAATTGTATCATTTCTGGATGATTTTATAATAGAAAGGAATGATCGCCATTCGCTCATGTTATAAGAAACTACTATAAGAATTCCCGCAAGGCAGGGTATGGGAATTAGTGTTACCCACCGGCCAACAAAAAGCATAATTAAAAATAAGGTAAGTGCATGAACTATGCCTGCAATTGGTGTACGACCACCGTTTTTAACATTGGTCGCAGTCCGTGCAATTGCGCCTGTTGCAGGAATACCGCCGAAAATAGGAGCAATCAGGTTAGCTATGCCCTGCGCAACCAGTTCCATATTCGATTTATGATTTCCCCCTATCATACCATCAGCCACAACAGCAGAAAGCAGGGATTCAATAGCACCAAGCATTGCAATGGTAAAGGCGGGTCGTATTAAATACTGAATCGTTTTCCAATCGAATGCTGGCAAATGAGGAGCCGGTAAGGTGGATGGGATGGAACCAAATCTGCTTCCAATTGTTTCAACCGGAAGTTTAAAATAACTTACTATAATGGTGGACAATAAAATTGCTATTAACGAGCCCGGAATTCGATGCGTTATTTTTGAAAAATACACAGTTATTAATATGGTGACACCCGAAATTATAATTGCAGGAATACTTATAAAATTTAAATGCTCAAAATAGGCAACCCATTTATCAATAAAATCGGCCGGAACTTTATCCATTTGCAAGCCCATAAAATCCTTTATCTGGGAAGAAAAAATGATGAGGGCAATACCGCTGGTAAACCCAACAATGAGAGGGTAGGGTATGAATTTAATAACTGATCCAAATCGGAGCAATCCCATTAAGATAAGCATGGCCCCAGCTAGTATTGTTGCTATAGTTAGACCATCCACCCCATATTTTTGAACTATTCCATAAACAATAACAATAAAAGCACCGGTGGGTCCACCAATCTGCACACGGCTTCCGCCTAATGCAGAAATAATGAATCCGGCTATGATAGCTGTAAAAAGTCCTTTCTCAGGTGATACGCCTGATGCTATTGCAAAGGCAATAGCAAGCGGTAGCGCAACTATTCCAACCACAATTCCTGCAGTCAGATCAGCACCGAATTGCTTCCCTGAATAATTTTTAAGGGTAGTGAATAATTTAGGGATGAACATTGTTATGCAAAAGTAGATATACCAAACAAGATAGCTTGAAAAAGACAAAGCTTATTTTGATGACTTTTCTCATGGTTTACAAGGTGAAAATTTTCTGTACCCAAGCAGATTAGCCCCGAACTATAGCTATTTCAAGTAAATCTCGTTAAATTCGGTAAATTTTACTTACTTTGTATTCCTATATTCATTGAACTCATCATACTCAATTTTCAGGATGAAAAAAATAAATTGCCTATTTGCTTCCTTATTGATATTAGCCGGAGTTGCCAATGCAAATCCGGTTAATCAGAATATTGCTAAAACAGTTGCATCAAATTTTTATAACCAGAACACTACAACAAAGGCCTCTGATATTACGTTAGCATATACCGAAATGTCGGCTACAGGACAGCCTGTATATTATGTTTACAATATAAATACCAAGGATGGCTTTGTGATTGTGTCAGCAGAGGATGCCACGCATCCAATCATAGGGTACTCGAATAGGGGGCAATTTGCAATTCCAAAAGAGAATAACAACTTTGCCTGGTGGATGAATTGCCGAAAACAGGAAATTATTTATGCCAGAACGAATAATATTTCAGCTTCAGCTGAAGTGACCAATGAATGGAGTGGCTATATCAATAATACCCAAGCTAAAACTCGTTCGGCAATGTCGTTTGTCAATCCTCTTGTTCAAACAACATGGGATCAACCTTATCCATACAATACAATGTGCCCGGGCTATTCGGTAACAGGATGTGTAGCCACTTGCATGGCGCAAATAATGCGTTACTGGCAATACCCAGCGCACGGTCATAGTTCGAGCGGGTATTATGATCAACAGTTATATGGGTTTCAAAATAACTACGGTTACTTAGCTTCTAACTATGATACATCCAATTATGTTTGGTCCTCCATGCCGCTTAGTGTTTCTTCCCCAAATTATCAGGTTTCAAGGTTAATGCATGATTGCGGAGTTAGTGTTGATATGGATTATAGCCCATCTGAAAGCGGAGCTTATGTAATTACCGGTGATTATCCGGTTTGTGCGGAATCAGCTTTTGTGAAATATTTCGGTTATGATTCAAATACTATTCAGGGTTTGTATCAATCAAATTATAATTTAACTAACTGGACAAACATTATACAGAACGAGTTAAATCATGGCCGCCCGGTTGAATATGTCGGTTGGGATTCTATTTCTCCCAACAATGCCTCCGGACATACCTGGGTTTGCGATGGGTATAATACAAGCGGACTCTTTCATATGAACTGGGGTTGGAGTGGCTCTAATAACGGATACTTTACACTCAGTGCGTTGAATGCAGGAGGATATAAATTCAACTGGTGGAACGAGGCATTGGTTGGAATTGAACCGCCAGCGGCTTCGCCTTATTTTGTGGCAACACCTACCTACGGATGCACGGGCATGAACGTTCAGTTTACAGATCAAACAGTAGTTGATTCGAATTTATCAATTACAAACCGCACCTGGTTATTCCCCGGTGGCAACCCATCCAGTTCAAACGCTCTGAACCCATCGGTAACTTATAATACAGCAGGTATATACGATGTAAGTTTGATAATTAGCGATGCCAGAGGTTCGGACACCCTTACCAGGAAAGCATATATTGGCGTTGCAAGCCAGGGAACATTGCCGCTTAAAGAAGATTTTCAGACATCATTTCCACCTGCAGGCTGGTATATAAATAATCCGAATAATTCAAGTTATGTATGGCAGTTGAATAATGGTGTAGGTGGCTATGGAACTAGCACCCAATCGATGGAGTTTAATAATTGCCAGGGTTACCAATGGTGGGCTCCTCCGGGCAAAGCCGGATTGGATATCATTGGCGAAAGGCAGCAGATATATACAAATGAGTATGATTTTATAAGCGTGCCAAGTCCAAAAATGTTTTTTGATGTAGCTTATGCACCTTACAATAGCACATACAGCGATACACTTGTAATCTATTATTCGCTTGATTGCGGAAAAACATTCACCCAGATATATTCCAAAGGCGGAACAACGTTAAGCACTACAGGTAAATATGTTACTACAGGAGCAGATACAAACAGTCTTGGTTGTTTTTTACCGCTCAGTAATAATTGGAGAACCGACACAATTCAAATTTCTGCCATCAGCGGAAAAAGTGGTGTTTTGTTTGCTTTTGAGAACCGCTCTGGTAATGGTTCTCCGCTATATATTGATAATATAAATATATCAGGGGTGCCTGCAAGTGTAGCCTCAATTTCATCTAATCCGAGTATTAAGGTTTTTCCAAATCCGAATGGAGGGCAATTCAATATTGCTTTGCAAAACGTAAACGGTTCACCATACCTGAAAATTTATAATGTGCTTGGGCAGGAGATTAATCAATCGCATTTGAAGAATGATAACAATGTTATCAATCTCAGTGCGCAATCTAAAGGCATTTATATTTACAGAATATTCAATGAAAATGGTTCCGCCTTATCTACAGGTCGCCTTGTAATTGAATAAGTAAAGCAAATTTAGAGTAATAAAAAAGCGGGAAAGTTTCCCGCTTTTTAAATTTAAGTAATTACGAAAATATTATTTGTAAATATAGCTATAGGAGTACTTATATTTCGATCCCTTTTTGCCTTTCATACTAATTTCGGAAGTCGTTAGCAGACCATTCTTATCGTATGTGTAGGTTGTTGTTCCTTCATCGTTCATTTGTTTGGTAAGTTTCCCGTTTGCGTCGTAGGTAAATTCCTCAACCGATTTTGATGCTTTAGAAGTAGTCAAAGTTTTTGCAACGCTTCCATTCGGGTTATAAAAATAGGAAACAGTATTGATGGTATCTTTAAAATCTTTATCGCTCGAGCATATTGTTTTTACCATTCTGTTTGTCGAATCGTATTTAAAAGCAATTATGGAATCTAATTTTTCAGTTCCTTCCTCAATCATTTCCAGGTTAAGCCGACCGTAACCATCGTATTTTACCTCGTAAACACGGCTGAATAAAAGTTTCATATTAACCCAATAAACCCAGATTTGTTTTTTTATCCTTGATGAGTCATACACATAATTGAAATAATTCATAACCTTAAAACTGGGAGAGTTTCGCGTTTCCAATCCCCGGTTTCCAAGGCTGTCATAGGTGTATGTCCACGTGCCTGCTATTTGCCTTTCATGCACCGTATCGTAAGCTGTAATATGTTTTTCTAAGATCCTGCCATACATATCATACTTCACAGTATCGACATATTGCTTTTTGCTTTTTTCATTCACAACCATTGTTTTACTCGCAATTACAGCCGAAATTTTATGTGCGGTAATTTCATTTCTACCGGGGAGCATGTTCTGCGCATTGCCCTGTAGTGCACTAAGCACGAGTGTAAAAGAAAGACTTGAAAAAATAATTTGTTTCCCTGAAATCAGAGGTTTTGTTCTTCTCATTTGGCGGTTTATTTAGGCACAAAGATACTTTATAAATAGTAAAGCACCCGTATCAGTTTCGAATGCCGAGATTGATATCTTTTTTCTTTGCCAAAGAATTGTAAAATGCAGAATCTATTTTCTGCCCTGCATTTTTAGCAATTTCGAGGTACCTAAAGGCGTCATATCCATCACCTAATTTGTCAAATACAACAGCCATATTGAAGGCAGCACCCGGAATTGCGTCATTGTGGGTAAGTTTCAAAGGCATAATAAAATCATTGAGCGATTCCTTAAGTTCACCTTTATTGAATTTGGCAACCCCACGGTAGAAATAGTAATAGGGGTTTTCCGGGGCTAGCGATAATAAGACATTATAATGATTAATGGCATTTTGATTTTGCTGAACATTAATACATGCGGTTCCAATATCCGCATATAGTTTTTCGTTCTGCGGGTTTAAGGTCAAAGCTTTTCTTAAATATACAATAGCACTATCGGTTTGACCCATAGTAGCCCATGCATCCGAAATTTTGAGAAACGTAGTGGATGGATTTGACCCCGCATAAAGTAACCTTCCATAGCACTTTGCAGCACTTGGGTAATCTTTTAATGATTTATAGAGATTGTCCATATCATTTAATACTTCCGCATCATTATTGAGCCTGGCATATTTGGCATACCATTCAATTGCAAGCTCAGGTTCTTTATTGTTTTGGTAATAGTTGCCAAGAGCTTTATAAAATAAAGAAGCTTCATCACCATATTGTTCAACAGCATCTTTAAAAAGAGTTTCGCCATTCGCCCAAACAGCAGTACGATTATAGCATAGTACTGCCAGTAGAATTGAAAATGCGGAAGTAAGAGTAATTGCCAGGATTTTAAAATCTGGCAGCCTGTTTATAAATTCATGAATAAAAAAGACAGAAATAAAAATTAAACCAATATAGGATATATAGCTATATCGATCGGCCATAATGGCCATTCCGGCTGAGATGAATTGCAATTCAAAAATTACGTTAGCCAGAAAAAAGCCTAAGCCAAAAACAACAATTCTGAAATAATTCCGGTTTGTTTTATAAGTAAAGTAAAGTGGAAGTATCACTATTAGCAATGCAATCCAAAAGGAGAAATAATAAAATGTTGGGAGAGGCATATCCACGTGCAGCTCCATATTGATGCAGGGGTAAGGATAGAAGGTGGACAGGTGTGTTGGAACAAAAAATTTAACTATATACATTACAAATCCATACGAAGCAAAAAGCAACCTTTTGCTTATAGGAATATTTCCAAAAGAGGTAATCGTATTTGATTGTTGTGCGAAATGAAATGAGATCAATCCAAATAAAAGTGCAATCAGAAACACTGGTATTTTTTCAATAATTATTTTTCTATTCCATTTTCTTTTTAATAAATAGTCAATACAGAATAGGGATAAAGGAAATACTACTGCCATTGGCTTTGAAAGGCATGAGGATATGAAAAGTAAAAGTGTAATTAAATACCATTTCCAATTATGGGTTGAGATAAATTTCACATATCCTATTAACCCTGCCAGGTAGAAGAAGGTATATAGAACATCTTTTCGCTCTGCTATCCAGGAAACGGATTCCACATGCATAGGGTGCATTCCAAACCACAAAGCCGAAAGTGATGAAATAAATAGTACACCCTTATTTGTTACAAATTCTACTTTGGAAAATAGGGCATTTGCGAGGAAGAAAACCAATACGACATTGGAAATATGCAGTAAAATATTTGTAAGGTAATATCCGGCAGGTGATAACCCGGAAAAATGGTAATTAAAAGTAAATGATAGTATAGTGAAAGGATGATAATAATTCAGGGTGATATTTTGGGTGAAAATTACTTTCAGATTATCCCATGATAGGGCTTTGATGTAGGGATTAAGAGTGACATAATAATCGTCATCCCAAATGGTGAATTGGTTGTGAATTGTTCGAATAAAGCAAAGGAAAGTGATAATACAAATCCCGACAATGATAGGCAGCCTGAGTTTATCAATTTTCTTATTCTCTGTTAATAGCATCGGTCAAAAATACTATTAATAGACATAAAAGCAAAAGCTCCGGTTCTGTAGAACCGGAGCTTTTGCTTTTACTTCCTTACGATTTATCTTTTGCTTCCTTTATGAGTACAAAATAACAGTATAGTTAAAGGGAGAAGCATGAAAAGCCTCATTTATAAATATGACATTTATCAAGCCCAGGAAATTGCTGTAATCAGCATTTATTAATAAGTCAGGTCGGGTATGCGTAATTGCCTCTCATTGGTTTAATACTTAATACGGGCACTTTGGAATGGTTCACAATTTGCTGGGCAAAT
>CAIPDV010000016.1 GCA_903863935.1 uncultured Bacteroidota bacterium | reverse complement strand
CAAAGCCAACAGATTAAGGGAGTTACTTCCCTGCTAAAAAAAGTACTTTGGAATCTCTTTTTTACTATTTTTGTGGAAGTATTAACCGATAGCTTACAATTGTATTGGTATTAAATGTATTAGTACAAATCTTTAATGTTGCTGTAAGTCAATCCCCCCAGATCAAATAATATTAAACAAATAAGGAATATTAAATTGAGTGTATGGTATCAGTTTTCTTAGTAATTTAGTACCCTAATATTGTTTTATGATTTGGAGGGTTCCTTATGGTTTTTATAGAAAAAATATTTTAAAAATTTATTCTATTTTCTTCGTTATTCTAACCATCATGGCTACTATCGGTTGGTTTGTAAAAGAAGCTTATAAATTTGATGAGATGCAGGCTGCAGGGGCAACATTTGTTCTTTCCGCTGCACTATTAATCGCTTTAATTCCTATTGTTTTTCAAAAAAAAATAGTGGAATATGTAAGGGAAATAGGGAACAAATCGGCACATTCAAACATTAAATAAAGTTTATTAAATAAACCCATTTAAATTTTATACAGTATGTTTAAAATAATAATAGCATGTAGTATATTTTTATCCGCTTCAACTGCTGTTTTGTCGCAACCTGCCGATAGGCCTTTTAATAATTTTAGCGCTAAACCGGGTTTGAAATCTATTGAATATCAAAAAGTTTTTGAGGTGCCGGATTCAATAAAATCAATTAAGAGCAAACTAAAATCCCTGATTCAGGGTTCTGCTATATTTTCCCAGGTAAATTACGACAGTAATTCTTGTTCCGGTGTGATAGGAAAGATTTACCCATCATATTATAATAATTCCAAAGAACTAAGGGGAGCATTTAAAATTGAAATTAAAAATGGCAGGTATCGCCTCACTATTAGCGGAATGACTTTAAATGGCTCCATTTTCTCCGATGACCTGGAGGCTGTGGTTATGAGCAGTAATTACATGGAGTGGAATTACGGTATGGCACAAAATATTTTGCCTGATTTGGATGATATGCTTACCCGGATATTCACTATTCAAAACAGTTCATCAAGCAACTGGTAGGGTAATCAATATAGAATAGGCTAAAGATTATTGTTAGGAATTCTATTTAGCCGGGGAAATGAAAATTAATTTCCATAACCTTATAATTTCCTTTATCCAAATAATTAACAGTAAAGGCAATACAACAAAAGCGAGTTTGTTATATCGTACTGTCCCCGGAAAATCAAGGTGTATTAGATGCATCAGCCCCCTGGTCATCCCGCAGCCGGGACAGGTTCTGTGAAATAAAAGAACCGACAGGCACATGGGAGGCCCGTTATCAAAAAATACGGCGGGCAATATTAGTAACATAAGGGGAACCAATATTAACCCGCCGAAATAAAAATATTTTATCCAATTACGCATTGGACAGAAATTTTAATACTACTCGCAGTAATCGCCATTATTGGGTTTTAATGATTTCATAAGAATTCTGGTAAAATCAATTAAAGCCCAAATACCACAACCACCTCCGGTAATAAGTTGTACAATTCCTTGCCATGTATAGCCCATATAAAAGCGGTGTATACCTAAACCTCCCAGGAAAAAGCAAAGCAGAACACATGCAATCCAGCTTTTGCAGTTTCCGCCACCGCCACCGCCTCCTGCAGAAGCAGCGCTTGCTATAGAGTTTTCAGTTGATTGTGTTGTAACTGTTGTAGGGAAAGAAGAAGCGTTGGCTGCTACAACAGAGGTGTTAGCTTCCTTGGCAACTGCTGCCTTTTTGGTAGCTGCTACTTTTCCGGTGTTTACAGATACTTGTTTTTGTGCTACAACTGCTGCCGGGGAATTGGAAACAGAAGCTGAATTTTGCGAAACAACAACAGGTGCAGTTACTGCTGTGTTATTTGATTTGCGGACAGCAGCCGTATATGTTGCTGTAGCTGGAGAACTTGGTTTTGCAGGGCGGTCAAAAAAGAATCCTTTGGTGTACTTTCTTTTGCCAAAGTTTGATGCAACCTTGTTGGAAGAGCTGCAAGATACCAGTACCCCTGAAATAATTACGGGCACTAAATAACTGAGAAGTGATTTTGTTTTCATAAGGGAAAAAAATTAATTGGTTAATTGGTCAACAATACTACAAACATTTTCATTGCATATTACACAATTAAGGATTCAGTTAGAAGAAATACAAAAAAACTTTGTTCCGAAATTACCCCCGGAATATTTAACTCGTGCCGAATTAGCCGAAATACTAAAATGCGACCTTTCTACTATCCATAACTGGACAAAAAAGGGAAAGCTAAAACCGTATGGTATAGGGAATCGGGTATATTATAAACGTAATGAAGTAGAATCTTCATTGAAACCATTGTAACTTAGCAAAGAGCAAGTTGTTGGAATAATTCAGCCTTCCAGTGGACTTGAATTGGTTGCAGAGGTAACTCAATCGGTTTGCCTCTCCCTACCTATGACATACTGAATTATACCCCCTATATTATTTTTTAGAAAAATTTATTTTAAACAATTCATTTTTGCATCCTGAAAAAGAATTATTTTTACTTCGCTTCCTTTAACGAGGGGGACGATTAAGAGAATAACGTTCTTTATTTTTTCGTCCCTCTTTTTTTATTCATATTTACGCCTGTGCGAAGCCCAACAGGTTGAATGGGGGATTAAATGCCCCCTTCATTTTTTAAAAAAGTTAAAGGGATGCTTGTGTAGGTAATATCCTCTGTTTAGAGCATTGACGGGCTAATAAAAAAAACAGGGGGGCGGGGGTATCTCAGGATAAAAGGATTGTTTTTTTAATGAACCCACCTATTTCTATACAGTTTCCATAGGCTTACAACCAAACTAATAATCCCTTATTATATTATACTAATATATAAATCAAAAAACTTGCCCCATTTTAGGCCATTAAAAACTGCTGAAAAAATTCCGTCCCTGAAACCTATACATAGCTAATTTAGCCCCTCCACCTGTCAAGACAACCTGCCCTTGTTGAAACTGAATGAAGTTCCCGGTTCAAAAAAATTACTTTTCTTTCTTAGTAATGGTCAAGGTGTAATTATATTTAGTGAGAAGTTTTTCAAACCTTTTTAAAGATAAGTTACTTTGCCCTGTCATAATCCCTGAAACACTTTGACGGGAAATTTTCCAAGTCTCCGCAAGGTCGCCTTGATTTATTCCTTCCTGTGCCATTAAGACTTTTATTTGCTTAATGTATTCGGGTTTTTCCATTTGTTTTTCCATAAATGTCATACTTAGATTTACAAAGTTATATATAAATTCGATATATGTACGACATTTCTTATATTTTAATAAAAATAATTCGCCTCAATATTAACTATTTATATAAGATATGCTTGAATTAAATACGATATATCTTGACATTTGGAAAATATGTATTATCTTTGCATTGTTAAATTAATAATTCAACTTAATTAATAAATTATTTTAAATCTAAAAACTATGAACTATTTTAAAGACTGTAAAACGATTGATGAAGTAAAAACACTTTATCGGACTTTAGCAAAAGAAAACCACCCTGACAAGGGCGGGAATACTGAAACAATGCAGCGTATTAATTCAGATTATTCTTTTGCCTGTGCAATGATTGCCAAAGGTCAGAACCTTTCGGAAGATGAAACCGAAGAAATAATTTTGAACGCTGAGAGATATAAGGAGGCTTTAAATAAAATCATCCATTTGCAGGGGTTAATCATTGAATTGGTTGGGGCTTGGATTTGGGTTACTGGTAACACCTATGAACATCGGGCAGCTTTGAAAGGTGCAGGATTTATATACGCACATAAAAAGGTGGCATGGTATTTTAGGACTGAGGAATATAAAACTAAAAACCGCCATGCAATGAGTTTAGATGAAATCAAAAGCAAGTATGGAAGCAAGGCATTAAACAGAGTTACTAATCCTCAATATATCGCAGCATGAACCCGCTAAAAGACTTATTCGGAGAGGTTATAAGCACATATAGCCGAAGGGAAGCAATAGAAGATGGCTATTTATTTGAAGTGCCAATAAAGACACTAAATGAGGCAGGGATTAAATTTCATACCTGTATCAGTGCCGGAATCAATGCCATTATTGAGGATGCAATAAAAAAAAGTGAAGGTATGAATGACTTTGAGGGTATAGTATGGGATATTCTTACAATGCTTAAATACGGTATTCAAAGGAGTTCCGACCCTCAAAGAGTTAATTTCATAGTTAAGATATGGCAGCGCAATATAAGTATGTACGCAGTTTGCGGGGGTGGTGATAGCGGAGAGCCAGTTATAACTATAATGCTACCTAACGAAGATTAATCAAGCCCATACCTATCAATGAGCTCAGGCATAGTTGAAAATATTGGGATAATGAACCGAAACGACAACAAATCCGACAACAGGGTAAAAATAAAGCCCGTAATCTATTCAATTACAGGCTGTTCTTATAAACTAAGCGGTCCGGACGGGACTCGAACCCGCGACCTCCTGCGTGACAGGCAGGCATTCTAACCAGCTGAACTACCGAACCGTTTTTTTAAGAGGTGCAAAAATACACCATTTTCCTTTGCTTGCACAAAAAAAATATTTTTTATTCATTCTTCCTGCTTCCATAAACAAAAAATCCCTGCTATTTAGGCAGGGATTCTGTTCGAAATCATTTATTGTGAATACTACTAAGGATTGGTGATAATCACAATTTTAAAGTAGATGTATGGATTTAACGGAGGAGAGGTATTGGTATACCAGATTGTTAAGTTATAGGTAGTGTAGGAAAAATTAAAATTATCTCCTGTTGTAAGTAAATTTGAAACCGGCAAATCAAACCAGGCTGCAAATCCACCATTGGTAGGTGAATACGTTTGAGACAAGTACACTTCAACTGCACTGGTGTTTGGTTGTGTTAAATAATTAACCGGATTGAACGTGCAATAGTAAGAAGATATCGAAGTTTGCCATTGGGCAGTTGAAACGCTATCAATCATTACATAGAAATTGGAAGAAGCACCCTGAGGACCTTGAGGGCCTTGTTTACCTGTAGGGCCGGCAACTTGCTTGGTACAAGAGTTGAAAAGTAGACTTACGGAGGCTATAATAAATAAATATTTTATTGACTTCATTTTATTGTTTTTATAGTATTTGTTAGTGTTTATTTATTATTACTGTTGTGGGAAGATCATAACTTGAAATGACATTACGGAATCACCAGGACTGGAAGGCCATGCCGTTGGGCTATAATACCAAATTATCACAGAATCACGTTGCATAGAACTGAATAACTCATCTCCGTTTGTATATACATTAAACCAAGGTAATTTATTCTGAACTCCGCTGCCTACTACTTTATGGGCATACACCTCCAAGGCATAGTTAATATTAGGATTGTAATTATTGAATATTTCCACCTTATAATAGTATGGTCCCGCACCACTAAAGCTATTTGCATCCAAAGAATACGGGTTATTCGTAGCATATAGATTTCCTCCCGGAACACCTTGAACACCTGTTGCTCCATCAGCTCCGGTTACCTGATCCTGCTTTTTGCATCCGATAAAAATAGCTATCGGCAATACAAATAAAAACACATATTTTAATTTTCTCATTTTACCGGTCCTGTTTAGATTGCAATATTACTGATTTTTCTATTACTAAGTGAATCTGTATTAATTACCTTAATAAGGTAACATTACCACTCTTTACAATATTTGTTCCATCCTCAAGTACCGCATTCAGATACCACATGTAGGTTCCCATATCCATAGCTTTTCCATGATAGGTACCATCCCAAGGTGTTCCCTGATTCCTGGTTTCAAATACTTTGTTTCCAAACCTGTCAAATACTGCGAAATCCATATTCTTCAGGCAAAGACTTCTCACATATAAATAGTCATTATAGCCGTCTCCATTAGGAGAGAAAATGTTCGGTACAAATATGTTACAGTTGAAGATATCAATTGTAACTGAATCCTTAACGGTACAACTTGTGCTATAATCCTGAAGGGTTACAACATATTTGGTTGTATAATCTACTGTTGCAATAGGATTAGGGCAAGTAGAGCAACTTAATCCTGTAGTAGGGCTCCAACTCAACACTCTGAATGGTCCCGGATCAAAGACGACTTCCAACTGAACTGGTGTACCGCTTGCTACTGTTGTATCACTATAAACCTTACCACTAGGCCCTGGTATAATATTCAGCGTCATAATATTCGTATCTCTGCAACAACCCCATGTACAAACCTTAACATCGTATTTAGTGGTTGTTTTAGGAGCAGCATTATTTCTATCCGTATCCGCATACGATTTATAGTGGTTCAATCCTGAATTTTTGGGTGACCAGATATAATAATTTCCACCGGTTACAGAAAGGCTTACGGAGTCATATTCGCAGACCGTAGTATCAGCTGGAAAGAAATAAGGCTTAGGTCTTGGATATACTTTCACTACAATCTTTGCAGAGTCCTTTGAACATGCTCCTTTAGTTACGGTTACATAGTAAGGATATAATCCACCAATCGGATATCCGTGAATAACGTGCACACTATCAGTAGTTGAACCATTGGTCCATGAATAAGTTAAACCACCTGAAACATAAATAGTAGTACTATCACCCACACATATAGAAGTGTCGCCTTTAAACTTAACATTTGGCATGGTATCAACTATAATAGTAAAGGTAGTATCTTTAAAACAAGCTCCGTTTGCTACCTGAACTGTATAAGTAATACTTGCCGGAGGTCTAACGTTTACCGAAGATGTTGATGCTCCGGTACTCCAATGATATTGGGTTCCACCTGTCGCTGTAATGGTTGTAGTACTTCCCTGGCATAAGTTGGTGGCACCGGTAAGTCTTACAATTGGAGGATCATTAACTTTAATCTTGATAAGAGAATCAAAATAGCAGCCTTTATTTCTAACAATCAGGGTATATGTTGTAGAAACATTGGTAGTTACTGTCCAGTAATTGATAGTATCCTGACCACCATAAGGTCCAAACCAATAGTATTGATAAACACCACCACCCGGAGAAGCAGTAATAGTAGCTGAACCTGGATAACAAATACTATCAGGGCTGGTTAAAGTAAAATGCGGTACAGGGAAAGGGAATACTTCGTAAGCAGCAGTACTGCGGCAATTTCCGGTTCCCGAGAATATGGTAACTGAATAGGTGGTTGGTACCGAAGGGCTTACTGCAATAGATGAGGTTGTTTTTCCATTACTCCATGCATAGGTTGTACCCGGTGCACTTTGCGAACCTCCTGATGCAACAAGTGTATCTAAATATCCCATACAAATAGAATCTTTCCCGGTTATGTGGGCGACAATACTACCTACCGTAACCGTATCATAGTAGGTGTTTTGACAACCCCCGGCACCGGTTACTGTTATAGTATAAACAGTTGTAACAGTTGGAGTTGCCTTAGGATTAGGGCAAGCTGTACATGAAAGACTTCCATTAAGTGGCTGCCATGTATACGTATTTCCTACGGCCCCGGTAGCACTGAAATAAACGGTATCGAATGCACTTCCACCCCCGGTATCACATATTCCACCATAAGGGGGATTAATAGTTGCAGTAGGTAAAGCAAATACTTTAACCGCAGGGTTAAGTGTAACACTATCAGAACCAAAACCATTACGAACAACACAAATTACCGGGTAAGTTCCTGGATTTGCATAAGTTACACATGGTGGATTTCCCGGAGGGCCTGTAACTACAGTTTGAGTAGTAACCGCTCCTGGAAAGTACCAGGTCCAAGTAGTCGGAGCATTGGTTGCAGTATTCTGGTAAATGGCACACGCCCCTGCACAAATGGTGGGGGTAGTATTCGTAATTGTTACCGAAGGAACCTGTGCTTGGGAGTTGATTACCAGTGCAAAAATACCGGCTAAGAGGGCGGTAATTTTCTTTTTCATTGTTGTTTTATTTGTTTGGTCGAAAAATTACGATTGCAAATATAGTAAGATTCTGTAACATGGGCTTAACATACCCTTCTCCAACTTACTAACACTCTTATCTTAATATTCCGGTCCAATTGGTTTAGTTTAATTTTAATTTCGCTTTCAAGAGATATAACGAACCGGGTTTTTAAAACGTTGGGTATTACAAATAAAAAAATAGAGTATTTACACTAAAGCTTTAAAATATGCGTTTGGTAAAGCATCCGAAATTTCTTTTTAAAACCTGATACATTAAAAAAACATACTTTTATACACCAATTTGAAATATGGACAATAATACGCTCTCAATTCTTGAAATAGTATTCCCTTTGCTAATTGTAGCAGGGATAGCAATCTATATTGTAATGAAATTTCTCCAATTTGAGGAAACCAAGGAAAAACTCTCTATTGACAAGGCCAGGCTTGAAATCGTATTGCCTGCGCGTATGCAAGCCTATGAAAGAACCGTGCTTTTTTTAGAAAGAACACAACCTGAAAATCTGGTTAGAAGGGTATTACGCAGTAATATTCCTGCGCGTGCTTTTCAAGCTGAACTTATTGCAACAGTAAGAAGCGAATATGAACACAATATATCACAGCAAATCTACATTTCGCAAACTTCCTGGGCAATGGTTAAAACCGCTACAGAAGAAACAGTCAGACTTGTTACTGTAGCAGGTACAAAGGTTCAGGTAACCGATTCGGCTATGGTATTGGGGGAAAAAATTATTGAAATAGCCAGTCAGATAGGTAAGTTCCCAACATCAATGGCAATAGATCAAATTAAAAAAGAATTTGCTCAATATTACCTGCAAAGTATTCAGGTGAAAGTGGAAGAGTAATGAGATATGCTACAGATAAAAGATTTCGATTATCTGAAAACTCTGTTATTCGCTAACTTCAACGGCAGCCACAATATTTTTTGGGTGAAAATAACCACCCCGTTCAACAACAATGTGCCAAAGTCCGTCATTGGGTATTGTAAACTGCTGAGGACTTTGCGTTAGGTCCCCTCCCCTATAATTATATGTTTTATGCTCCTTGTAGTTTTTGAAATGAAAATCGCCAAGTAATAAAACCTTTGCTGGCTGACTAAAGTGCACTTTAACATGAGTGCCTTTTTTAGCTTTTAAAATCCGGTGTAAATATTTCATTGATATTTTTCGGTTTTGGGGTTAGTTATCAGATAATACGAAATTACTAATATTTTGTTACATCAATTAAAATATGGGCTATTCCAACATATTTTACTGAACTTTTTATAGAATGTAAAGCCCCCGAAAACCATAATAAAAAAGGCATATACAACAAAGGCAGCCAGGTAGAGCATTTGATAGTATTGAATTTCTTTTGCGGTATGAAAAATAAATAAAGGGAGAAGAAAAACAACTGGTAGGCCAATTACAGCCATGGATATTAATAAAGACAATATACTCCTGAAAGGGAAAGCCAAGATTTTATTATACCACTCCATATCATTCCCCCATTTGTGAATGAGGTAATAATTTGTTTCATCTATGCGTGCAAATAATAGCGGATCATTGTTCCTGTCTTCCAGTTTAAAAAACTTTGCTGCGCCCATAATTTTCAAGTGGCTTACGTCTTCACCCAAATGTTTTTCAAGGTTTTTAACTGCAATCACAGCATCATAAGGCAGTTCATCCATTTTAAAATATTTGCTGTCGAGAAACCGAAGGCGGTAATGGACGCAAATGGTTTTAATATCGTCTACCGAAAAAATACGGTCTTTTTCCAATAACTCAGGGTTTATATTAGATTTACCCGGTTTGGGTGCGCTGCGCAGGCGGCTAAGAATATATTCATCGGCCTGTTTTCCTTGTTTCAATGCATCATTCACCTCACGCATCAATACGCCTTGCACTTGGGCGTGCTTTTGCCTTGCTTTTATTAACTCTTCCTGAATATCTATTCGAGAAAACATTTTCTAACTATTTAGTAATGCAAATATATGTTGATTTCTCCTGAAATCATAACGAATATCTCAGGATTTTAACTTTCTTCAAGGTATCTTAATAATTACGTGCAAAAGCCCAATCCAACTTTTTGACATTTCTATACACCTGCATTTATTCTTACTTTTGCAGGACTAATACTATTCCCCATTATCCAATTCAATTGTACCTATGTATATATCCGAACATAAAATAAGGGTCCGTTATGCTGAAACCGATAAAATGGGCTATGTATACTATGGGAATTATGCCGCCTATTTTGAGGTAGGTCGTGTTGAGGCATTACGGGCCCTAGGATTAAGCTACCGCCTTATGGAAGAACAAGGTGTAATGTTACCCGTTTTGTCGTACAGCATTAAATACTTTAAACCTGCCTTTTTTGATGATGTGCTGACTATCCGCACCACAGTGAATGAAATACCTTCAGGCACCCGAATTTATTTTCATTATGAAACGTTAAACGAACAGAATATTTGCCTAAACAAGGCAGAAACAACACATGTGTTTGTAAAAACCTCGAATGGCCGCCCTTGCCCTGTTCCCGATAACGTAATTGAGGTTATAAGTCCCTTCTTTCAGAAATAATTAATGAAGAATCTCATCCAGTTTTTTATCCAGTTCAGAATCGCTTAACCTTTTGGCAAGAATTTTACCTTCCGGTGATACCAGCACTGCAAATGGTATTCCGTCAAATTTATATTGGCTAACCACCTTTGAACTCCAGTATTTTAATTCACTTACCTGACTCCATGGAAGATTAAAATATCGAATGGCCCTTATCCAATCTACTTTATTTTTATCCAGCGACACACCTAAAATAGTGAAATTTTTGTCTTTGTATTTATCGTAAATCTTTATTAATCCTGGCAAACTTTCCTTGCATGGCTCGCACCACGAAGCCCAAAAATCTATCAACACATATTTGCCTTTAAAGTTAGAAAGCGGCAACACTTTACCGGAAGTATCAGGATAATTGATTTCCGGAGCCAAAGAGCCAATAGGCACCCCCCGCATTACTTTTACTTTGGTATCGAAAAGTTTCACATACACCGAATTTGGGTAATGTAATAACAATACACTGTCAGTTACTGAGGCTAATTCTCCATCATTATCTTCACCCAGTTCATCATGCAATTGCTCGGCAACCGGTATACTTGCAAAGGTTCCTGCATTCACTTTAATAAAATTCTTCACAAAATTTTTTTGTGAATTAATAAGGCTGTCGTATGGCTTTTCAAATACATCATTGAGTGAATCCATTTTTTTCTTGTTACCACCCATTGTATTTACAAGTGATTCGAAACGTTTCCGCATGGAATCTACTTGCATCATATAAATTTTTGATCGCATGTTATATTCCCAAAATAGTTTGGAATCGGGTGAACCGGTAATATCATACGTGTAGCCAAGGTTCTGGGCGTTGCCTGTTATCTCAGCTTTTTCAGCCGAATCAAGAATAACAACAGCAAAATCTCCTTTGGTAATCCTTACAGCGTAAAATCCTTTTTTTATGCCTGCGGTATTAAATACAAATTTACCTTCTTTATCTATGGCAGTAGAATCAAGATGCTCTACTGAATCATTCGGAAGGAGACGGTCAAGATAAACCTTAATCCCCTGCCCTGCCTGTGCCAGATCACCTCTTAATTCGAATGTCGAAGATTTCTTCGGATTATTGTGGCACGACGTAAATAGAAGTGCCGATGTAAATCCAAATATCAGTGCGCTACACACTATTTTATTTATCTTCATATTTTTCATGAATTTAAAGCATTAATCTATTGTAAGTACAGAACTTATTTATCCAACGCTTCCTTAAGCATTTGGGTTGCCTTTTTGGGGTCCGCTTTCCCTTTGGATAATTTCATTATTTCCCCCATAAAAAGGCCTACCAGGCTTACTTTCCCGTTTTTATACTCAGTTACTTTTTCAGGATATTTGGCCATAGCCATTTTAATAAACTCTTCCAGTACTCCTTCATCACTTTCCTGAATCAGGTTATTTTCGTGCGCGATTTCCGAAGCTGTTTTAGTTGGCTCTTTCAATAATGCTGGAAAAATCCGTTGCGAAGCGATGGTATAATTTACTTTTCCCGAATCAATAAGTGCAATAATATCCGCAATGTTAGCAGGCTTTAAAGGGAAATCTGCAATTGTGATTGCATTCTCATTGAGGTATGATTTCACATCCCCGTTTATCCAGTTGGCAGCTGCTTTATAGTTCTTTGTAAGTTTGGTTATCTCCTCAAAATAAAGTGCGAATTCTTTGTTATCTATAATTACAGAGGCATCGTAATCACTCAGCAAAAAGGTACTTGTATATTTATCATAAAGTTCATCGGGCAATGGTGGCAACGTTTTACGAACTTCTTCTTTATACAAATCCGTAACCATTACCGGAGGCAAATCCGGTTCAGGAAAATAGCGGTAATCATCGGCACTTTCCTTGGTACGCATAGTGAAGGTTTTACCAGTACTAGCATCAAAACTGCGGGTTTCCTGATATATCGCCCCTCCCCTTTCAAGCTCTTCTATTTGTCGTGCAATTTCAAACTGT
This sequence comes from uncultured Bacteroidota bacterium, assembly GCA_903863935.1. GTDB lineage: Bacteria > Bacteroidota > Bacteroidia > JABEUT01 > JABEUT01 > JABEUT01. Next base: position 4,275 of record CAIPDV010000016.1, on the reverse strand, counting down.
ATTGCCGCATGTACGTTACTGATGGAGTTCATGTTCTTCACCTCCACTTTAGTTCCGAATTTTTCCGCGCCTTTCAATCTTACAGAAACGTTTGCGTCACAACGCATGCTTCCTTCTTCCATATTACCATCACAAATTTCAAGGTAACGAACCAGTCTTCTTAATTCTGTGAGGTAACTGTATGCTTCATCTGCATTCGAAATTACAGGTTCAGTAACCATTTCCAGCAATGGAACTCCTGCACGGTTTAAATCTATCAGTGAATAATCAGGATCTTGTTCATGGATACTTTTTCCGGTATCTTCCTCCATATGGATTCTTGTCAGTTCCACCTTTTTATTTTTCCTTCCACCGTTGGTATTGATGGCAATAAATCCTCCTGTACAAATTGGAGTGGGTTGTTGGGTTATTTGATAACCCTTTGGCAAATCAGGATAAAAATAATTCTTTCTTGAGTATTGGTTTTCCTTGGTGATATTGCATTTACAAGCTAATCCAAGCTTTACAGCATATTCAATTACTTTTTTATTTACCATTGGCAAAGTACCTGGATGCCCTAAGGAAATTGGGCTAACCTGTGTATTTGGCATGGCACCAAACTCAGTGGAATCGCTGCAATAAGCCTTGCTCTTCGTGAGAAGTTGTATGTGTACCTCCAACCCTATAATAGGTTCGTATTTATCAAAAATTGCTTTATCCATAGTGGAATTTGAGCCGTGAAATTAGGTAAAAAGTTCCTATTTGGGAGGATTGTTAATATCGAGAGAACCGTAATTATTCATCTGGTCTAATATCCATTGCTGGTGGTCTGCCAAATAAGGCCCCGGGTGCGTAGGACTCCACTTAAGCGGGTCCGGTAGTATGGATGCAAGCGCAGCGGCCTCTTGTCTAGTCAGATCTTTTGCATGTTTGTGATAATAAAATTCGGAAGCTGCTTCAGCTCCAAAAATTCCGTGGCCGAATTCAATCACATTTAAATAGACTTCCATGATGCGCTTTTTACTCCAGCATAGTTCCATCAATCCTGTAAAATAGACTTCAAAACCTTTACGGACCCAGTTGCGATGTGTGGTTAAAAAGGCACATCGGGCAGCCTGTTGACTGATCGTGCTCGCCCCTTTTTTCAGCTTTTTAGAATGTTCATCATACTTCCAGGCTTCTTTAATAGCCTGAAAATTGAACCCATGGTGATGGAAAAATTGTTGGTCTTCAGAACAAAAAACGGCAAGTTGTAAATTGGGAGAAATATCTTCAATCGGCACCCACTTTTTACGAATTTCAACCGGATGGTTACTGAACTTTTCCTTTACTGTACGAAGCATTACCATTGGGGTTGTGAAAAATGGAACCCACCGGAATACAATAACAGATAACAGGGTTACTCCAAAATAGATTATCATTATCCACTTCGTCCATTTCCACACTTTTTTAAGCTTGTCTTTAACTCCCGGTTTCATATCTGATAAGTTGAACTAACGCTATTTTTTGAATTCCTTCAACTCCAGTTTCTCTCCGTCAAAAACAGCATAGGTTGAGAAGTTGACCCACTCGCCGAGATTTATATAAAGTGAATTTCCAACCTTAATTTCCAATGGTAGATGGCGATGACCAAATATATAATAATCGAAATGTTCGGATTTTTCTTTTTCCTTAATGAATGAAATCAGAAATTCGTTTTCCTCTCCTTTGAATGTCTCTTTTCCCTGTGCCATGCGGCTTTTGCCTGACCAGTAATTGGCAATACCAATACCTAAATTGGGATGTATCCTCGCGAATAACCACTGGCAAACCGGGTTTGCAAAAACCGCTTTAATAAACTTATAGCCATGATCACCCGGGCCAAGGCCGTCGCCGTGTCCAAGGAAAAATTTCTTACCGGAATACACTTTCTGTATTGGTTTACGATGAATGGTAACGCCTAGTTCTTTATTCAGATAATCAAACATCCACATATCGTGATTGCCGGTGAAAAGTATAACGGGAATGCCTGAATCGGTCAACTCTGCAATCTTTCCTAACAACCTTGTATATCCCTTTGGAATGGAATATTTATACTCAAACCAAAAATCAAAGAGGTCGCCCATCAAATAAATTTCGGAGGCATCATTCTTAATTTCTTCAAGCCATGCAACAATGCGTTTCTCTCTTGCCAAACTTGTATCATGATCAGGTGCACCTAAATGGAAATCGGAAGCAAAGTATATTTTTGTCTTTTCACTCATATTAACTTACCACACCATTTTTAATCTCTTCTACAACTGTTGGATCAATAAGGGTGGTTGTATCACCTAAACTACTAGTATCGCCTTCGGCAATTTTTCTCAATATTCTCCGCATAATCTTTCCAGAGCGGGTCTTGGGCAGTCCCCGCACAAACTGAATTTTATCTGGTTTAGCAATTGGACCTATCAGGTTAGTGACGTTATGCAGGATATCCTCCTTTAATTTGGCGAATTCGTGCTCTGCTTTATAACAAGTAACGAAAGCATAAATCCCCTGCCCTTTTACCGGGTGTGGATAGCCAACAACTGCCGATTCTACCACTTCAGGGCAATGGTTAATGGCATCTTCAATATCGGCGGTGCCAAGCCTGTGTCCGGAGACTTTTAATACATCGTCAACACGGCCAATGATACGGTAATCGCCATCAGCATCACGCCGACAACCATCACCTGTAAAATACATATTAGGATAAGTGTCGAAATAGGTTTGACGACAACGTTCATGGTCTCCATAAGTACTTCTTATCATAGAAGGCCATGGGAACTTAATACAAAGATTACCTTCAACCGCATTTCCAATAAGTTCTTTACCCCCGCTATCCATCAAAATAGGCTGAACTCCCGGCAAAGGCAGCATGGCGTAACTTGGTTTTGTTTCAGTTATTCCGGCAAGTGGAGAAATCAAAATTCCACCTGTTTCGGTCTGCCACCAGGTATCTACAATGGGGCAATTTTTCTTGCCAATATTTTCATGATACCACAACCAGGCCTCTTCGTTTATAGGTTCCCCAACGCTACCCAACACCCTTAGAGAGCCTAAATCATAAGGCTTAACAAAATCTAACCCCGAGGCCATTAATGAGCGGATGGCAGTCGGTGCGGTATAAAATATATTAACTTTATGTTTATCAATAACACTCCAGAAACGTCCTGCATCAGGGTAAGAGGGGATTCCTTCAAACATCACTACGGTAGCGCCGGCTAATAGCGGTGCATAAACAGTGTATGAATGTCCGGTAACCCAACCTATATCGGCGGTACACCAATACACATCGCCATCGTTGTATTGAAACACATTCAGGAATGAGTACCAAGTGTAGACCATATAGCCTGCGGTTGTATGAACCACTCCTTTGGGTTTACCTGTGGAGCCTGAGGTGTAGAGTATGTACAACATATCTTCCGAGTCCATTTCTTCAGCGGGGCAATCTGCAGAAACACTCGCCATTTCATCCGTCCAATAAATATCGCGGCCTTCTTTCAACTCAATTGGAGTGCCGGTACGTTTCAGTACAATTACCTTTCGTACACAAGGGCAAACCGTAATTGCTTCGTCCACTATTTTCTTTAACTCTACCGTCTTAGCGCCGCGGAAAAGGCCGTCAGCCGTAATAACTATTTCACACATGCTGTCATTAATTCTGTCAGAAAGGGATTGAGTTGAAAATCCTGCAAAAACTACCGAATGAATTGCTCCAATCCTAGCACAAGCCAGCATAGCAATAGCAGCCTCAGGAACCATGGGCATATAAATACAAACACGGTCACTTTTTTTAACACCTTGCTTTTTCAATACATTGGAAAACTTGCAAACCTGCTCGTGAAGTTGGTTATAGGTCAGAGTAATACTTTTTTCTGTTGGGTCATTAGGTTCCCAAACTATAGCAGGCTTATCGCCTTTTATGTCAAGGTGACGGTCAATGCAGTTCTCAGTAATATTGAGTTTGGCATTGATGAACCATTTCACATTCGGTTCAGTAAAATTCCATTCTAATACCTTATCCCACTTCTTTTTCCAGGTGAAATTCTCTGCAACTTCAGCCCAAAAAGATTCAGGATTATCAATGCTTTTCTTGTACTCTTCTTGATATTGTTCAAATGTGGAAATGCGGGTGCTCATTAGTTCTGTAGAGATTTCATACTACAATAATACAAATTATTGACAAGACTCACCCCCAATGCGGTCTATAGAAAGTAACGTGACTTTGTCATCCTGAGCATAGCGAAGGATCTGATTTTAAAACAGATTCTTCACTGCGTTCAGAATGACAAT
>CAIPDV010000015.1 GCA_903863935.1 uncultured Bacteroidota bacterium | reverse complement strand
GCACTGGGAATATGTTTAACAGTAATAGCTTTAATTTACTTATAATCTAATAATTAAATAGTATGACAAGAGAAGAATTATTAAAAGAATTGGATAACCTTGTAGGTAAAACAGATGAATTTCCTGCTGTTAAGGGTTGTTTATTTGCTTTGTCCGGAGCCGTTATAGTGAAGGATGAAGATAATCTTTTAAGGCATCTTTGCGAATACGGTAGAAAGGTAGCTGAATCCCATAAAGCAACGAATAATTAACCAATGAGCGACATTCTAAAATCAAGCGAGGTAATATCAAATCATCTACTCTTTGGTAAACCTCTATCAGAAAGGCTTAATGACCTTCACACCGATCTAGTAGAAAATAGGCTTATAGATGAAAAAACCAAAGCCCTGTTAAGCAATAGCGACTGGGAAGATAATAAAGAGAAAAACGAAATTAAATACTAACAATTAAATAAAAACAAATGAGCAGAAGTAATGATTTTACAGCAGTTAATCCGGCAAAGAAGTATCTCTCTTGGAAGGGAGAAATAAGCATCAAGAAAAAAGATGGTGCTATTGTCGAAACAAATAAACACCATTTTGTCTATTATGACAGGGAGAAAAAAGAGAATATTGAAGTTCCTTTACCAATCACATTCTTTGTGCTTGATATACTTCATACCGTTAAGGGATTCAATGAAGAAGAAGGGCAGGGATTCTATTCTAATGAAATAAGAGGCGCAAACTTCAAAACCGATACCTTAAAGGTTAGGCTGGGCAAGCATGATGAAGCGGAAGGATTATATGCCGATATTATGCCAGGGCTTAAAAGCAAGGGTGCTAAGTATTGCCAGTCCGTCTATGTGCTGATGAAAGAGGATAAAGAATGGGTAATAAACAACATTCAAATCATGGGTGCTGCCGTTGCTCCGTGGGTTGACTTTTGCAAGAACGCAAATGTAATGAAATGTGCCGTTACCGTAAAGGAATGGAAAGAAGAAGAAAAAGGCACAAATAGTTTTAATGCTCCTGTTTTCCATGCGTTGCCAGTATCAGCAGACACCGACCAAATAGCAAAGGATATGGATAAGGAATTACAGGAATACCTTGATAAATATTTCAAGGCAAAAAAGACTGAAAATTTGGAAGCAAACGCCCATAAAGAAGCGGAGGAATATTTGGACAGCGAAGAGCCTTTGCCAACCATAGCTGAACAAAAAAGACAGGCAGAAGAATATAAATCAAGGCAGCCGAAAGAAGAGGATTACGCAACTGATTTGCCGTTTTAGAACATTATGGAAGACCAATATTTTTTAGAATTATCTGCCGAAGCAGAACAACAATACGAAATTAATAATACAGAAAATTTATATTTATGAAATTACAGACGGTTAAAATCGCAAAATTCAAATGTCTTGAAAACTTTGAGGCAGAAGTAAAAGGTAAAAACATATTGTTATTGGCTGACAATGGCAAAGGCAAGAGTTCGTTCATGCAAATAATCCGTATTGCACTTGGTGATAATACCTGTATCCCACCTGATGCCGAAGGTAGTGGGGTAGTGGTAATGGATAAGAACGGCAAAGCCCTTACCTTTAAGGTGAAAATGAAGGATGGGAAAGCCTCTATTAAGGTAGAAGGAGAAGATATATACATTGACGATAAAAAAGGTGCCATATCTGCTTTGGTAG
>CAIPDV010000014.1 GCA_903863935.1 uncultured Bacteroidota bacterium | reverse complement strand
CCCTTGGAGAGTACGAAGAATTTATAACTTCTTTTTTCGGGTTTGATAAGGTATTGCCGATGAACACAGGAGCGGAAGGTGTAGAAACTGCTATTAAACTTTGCCGGAAATGGGCATATCTCGTAAAAAAGCTTCCTGAAAACAAAGCGAAGATAATTGCCTGTGAAGGAAACTTTCACGGACGTACAACTACCATTGTATCTATGAGCAGCGACCTAGATGCACGCAAGGATTTCGGTCCATATACTCCGGGGATAGAATTGATTCCATACAACAACATTGAAGCATTGCGCAAGGCTTTGGAAGACCCGAATGTGGCAGGATTTTTAGTTGAGCCTATACAAGGTGAAGCAGGAGTGGTAGTGCCTGATGCGGGGTATTTAAAGGCTGCTGCGAATTTATGCAAAGAGAAAAATGTGCTCTTTATAGCCGATGAAGTGCAGACTGGAATTGGACGTACAGGTGCTTTGTTAGCATGCGATCATGAGGACGTAAAACCAGATATTTTAATTTTAGGTAAAGCCTTGTCAGGTGGAGTTTATCCGATATCCGCTGTTCTTGCAAACGATGAAATAATGCTTTGCATCAAGCCTGGGGAGCATGGTTCCACCTTTGGTGGAAACCCTATTGCAGCAAGAGTTGCAATTGCGGCATTGGAGGTTATTCGCGATGAAAGATTGGCGGAAAATGCAGCAGAACTGGGTGCGCTTTTCCTGAATGAATTAAAGAAAATTGTTTCAGATCGAATAGAAGTAATTCGTGGAAAAGGATTGTTTGTTGCCATTGTAATTAAACCCATGAATGGCATTACCGCCTGGGATGTTTGCATGCACCTGAAAGATAACGGCCTACTTGCCAAACCAACCCACGACCACATTATAAGATTTGCACCTCCACTGGTAATAACAAAAGACCAAGTGCTGGAAGCTGCAAGTATTATTAAGAGGACGATTGAAGGGCTTGGGTAAATAAAATTTCATTATGAGTAAGATAGGTTCGCTACTGGCGTTGTTATTAATCAGTGCGATTGGCTATTCCCAAACTATTGACGATTCAATCACAGATATTAGAAATAAGCAGGTTTTTTCTAAATGGGTTTATTTTAAACTAACAGATACAGTAACTGGAGAAATAATTATAAATGATAAATTTGAATGTGGTTGCGGCGTTCTAGCTTTAGCTGCAGTATCAATTGTCAAAACCGAAAGGGATACAATAAGAGTGATTGATGGATGTAACACAAACTCTTATTCTAAAGGGCAGAAAGTTAAAATTATACCAAGAGAAGGGGGAGGGGCGGAATTATCACAATATTTGTTACCTATTTCAGGTGGACCTTGTGTTCTTGTTAAAAAGAGATTTCTAAGCAAAAAGTTTAAAGAACTAAAAGTTATTGATAGCGGGTACCCACTCTTCAATGAATATGATAAAACAATACTAAAAACTACCTGGGGGCAAATAATTGCAAAGTGAATATTCTTAACTTTTAGTTCTTACCTCTTAGCTTAATACCCCAACACCTTCAACATGCTCTTATAGCTTTGTTCTTTAGCAAAGAGGCGTGTGGTGATTTCACCATCTTCGTCCCTATCAATAATTACATGCTTTGGGGCAGGTATCAGGCAATGCTGTATACCACCATATCCACCCAACGATTCCTGATAGGCCCCAGTATGGAAGAATCCTACGTACTGGGGTTCATCTTCCTTATAATTGAATTTTGGCAAGTAAACCTCATTAGTATGCAATTCAGAATTGTAATAATCGAGACTGTCGCAGGTAAGCCCGCCCAAGTTTACTTTTTGGTATTCATGGTCCCAATGGTTAATACCAAGCATAATGAAGCGTTGGTTAATTCCCCATGTGTCAGGCAGAGTAGTAATGAAGGAACTGTCGATCATATACCAAAGTTCACGGTCGTTTTGCCATTTTTTGTCGAGCACAGAATATATGGCAGCACCACTTTCTCCAACAGTAAATGAGCCAAATTCAGTATAAATATTAGGTTCGGGAATATCATTCTGGTCACAAAAATTTTTAATCTGGAGAATGATTTCTTCAATCAGGTATTCGTAATCGAATTCAAAAGCCAGTGAGTTACGTATCGGCAACCCTCCACCAATATTGAGAGAATCTAAGCTAGGGCAAATCTTTTTTAGCTGGTGATAAACCTTGAGGCATTTTGCAAGTTCGGTCCAGTAATAAATGGCATCTTTAATACCAGTATTAATAAAAAAGTGCAGCATTTTCAATTGCACTTTAGGGTTCTTCTGGATTTTTTCTTTGTAGAAATCTACAATATCACGATAGCGAATTCCTAGGCGGGAGGTATAAAATGGAAAGGTTGGTTCTTCTTCGGCAGCAATACGGATTCCAATATTGAATTTCTTTTTTGCATAACGGTTGTAATGGTCCAATTCCTCTTTGTTATCTAGTATAGGAATAAGGTTGGTAAACCCGCTATTAATTAATTCGCAGATGTATTGTTTATATACCGGGCGCTTGTATCCGTTGCAGATAATTGTTGTTTCTTTGGTTATCTTGCCTTCCTTGTAAAGGTCTTTAACAATAGGGATGTCAAAGGCTGAGGAAGTCTCCAGGTGAACATCCTCATTCGAGAGGACTTCATCAAGTACAAAAGAAAAATGAGAGCTTTTAGTGCAGTAACAGTATCTATACTTACCTTTGTAATCGGCTTTTGCCATTGCTACGTTAAATAGTTTTTTGGCTTTTTGAATTTGTGAACTGATTTTGGGAAGATACGTAAGTTTGAGAGGTGTTTTATATTGCTTGATTATGGACATTAAATTGATATCATGAAAGTAGAGTTCATTATCTTCAACACGAAAGTCTTGTTGAGGAAAATTGAAGGTTTGTTGAATGAGATCGAGATACGTGTTTTCCATTTCAGGCTAGTTAAATTTTGTTGATGGCGCAAATGTAAGTAATCTACATTGAAATAAATACAGTAAAGTAAGTGAGTTACTTTTGGAGCAAGTAGTCAGTTGTCAGTCATCAGTTGTCAGTTTAAGTTACTAGAATAAAAAATGAAAATTAAGAAGTTTGAAGATATTATAGCTTGGCAAAAGGCTCAGGACTTGGTTGTAGACATATACTTGGAATTTAAAATATTGAAAGATTACGGATTCAAAGACCAGGTTTGCAGAGCGTCTGTATCTATTTCTAATAATATTGCAGAGGGATTTGACAGAAGTAGTTTGGCCGATTTCAGTCGCTTCTTATATATGGCGTTAGGTTCGTGCAGCGAAGTAAAATCAATGCTATACTTAGCCGAAAGGCTGAAATATATTGATGTAAAAAAGCGAAATTTGCTAATTGATAAAGTGACTGAAGTCTCCATGATAATTACAGGATTAATAAAATCTATCAACCCCAACTGATAACTGACCACTGATAACTGACGACTAAAACGTATGAAACAGATAAAATTAATAGAAGTAAAATCGGAGATTGGAGCAGGCACCCGTGGGGCTAGTATGGGTATAGAGGCATTGAAAATTGCTGCCCTAGATTTTGGAAGCTACTTCTTTAAAAGGAATAAATCTATCCGGATACCTGTTGAGAACCGTCTTTTACTGGAGCCAATCAAAAACGAATTTGCCAAACGTATTGCAGGAGTATATACAGTAGTGGATAAACTTTCGAAGGAAGTTCAGAAAGCAGTTGAAGCGCCTAATACATTTCCTATCATTTTACTTGGAGACCATAGCTCATCTATTGGGACAGTTGCAGGAATTAAAATGGCTTGTCCTGATAAGAGGCTTGGCGTAATTTGGATTGATGCCCATGCCGATATCCACTCGCCCTATACAACGCCGTCGGGTAATATGCATGGTATGCCAATTGCAGCAATGCTTGACGAGGACAATATGGAGAACCGTGTTAACAATCCCGAAGAAGAAACTATTGAATACTGGGAAAAACTCAAATCGCTAGGTGGAATAAAACCAAAAATTCTTCCTTCCGATTTGATATATGTAAGCATGCGCGATTTGGAAATTCAGGAAACTTCTATCATTAAAAAGTTAAATATCCGTAACTACCCTGTTTCTGAAATACGTGCCAAAGGTGTGGAACGTGCAGGTGTAGAAGTTTTGAACTACCTCGATAAATGCGACATCATTCATATTTCATTTGATGTGGATTGCATGGACCCGTCCATATCTCGTGGCACTGGCACTCCTACCAAAAACGGTTTAACAGAAAGAGAAGCAGGTAATTTTATTTCTCGTCTTCTCTACAGCAAAAAGATTGTTTCCCTTGAAGTAACTGAAATAAACCCAACCCTAGACAGAGAGAACCTGATGGCTGAAAATGCCTTTGAAATATTGCAGAAAGCCGCTAACCAAATTACCCGAGTTATATAACTATGCAAAGCATCCACAACCTAATTTCCGAATCTGTAAAAAAGGCAGTCAACAGCCTTTATAATGTACCAACTGAAAACCTCTCAATTGCAATTCAATCTACCCGCGAGGAGTTTGAAGGGGATTTTACTATTGTGGTTTTTCCGTTTGTTTCTCATTCTAAAAAGAAACCGGAAGATACTGCCAAGGAATTGGGCGAGTTTATTAAGAACGATTTAAATGAGATAGAATCCTACAATGTTATTAAAGGTTTCCTGAATCTTAGTGTAGCAAAATCCTATTGGATTGAATTTTTAAAATCCATTTCGGAGGATAAAAATTATGGTTTCACTGAGCCAACTACAAACTCACCTTCGGTGATGGTGGAGTACTCGGGCCCTAATTCGAATAAACCTTTACACCTGGGTCACGTTAGAAATAACCTGATAGGTTTTGCGGTTGCACAGATAGCAAGAGCTGCCGGTAATAATGTAATTAAGGTGAATATTATTAACGATAGAGGCATACATATTTGTAAGTCCATGCTGTCATGGAAAAAGTGGAGTGGGGGAGAGACTCCGCATTCATCGGGCTTGAAAGGAGACTTTTTTGTCGGTAAGTATTATGTGTTATTCGATAAGCATTATAAGGAAGAGTTAAAGCAATTAATTGCTTCTGGTTTATCAGAAGAGGAAGCTGCAAAGAAGTCTACTTTAATGGCAGAAGCTGCGGAAATGCTACGTAACTGGGAGAGTAGGGATGAGGAAACAATTCATTTGTGGAAGACTATGAATGGCTGGGTGTATGAAGGATTCAACCAAACCTACAAAGCCATGGGTGTGGATTTTGATAAGATTTATTACGAATCGGAAACTTATTTATTAGGTAAAGAAATAGTGGACGATGGCCTTATTAAAGAAGTATTCTACCGGAGAACCGACCACTCCGTTTGGGTGGACTTAACCCATGACGGACTAGATGAAAAACTCGTTTTGCGTTCCGACGGTACTTCTGTTTATATCACACAAGATTTAGGTACCGCCTTTCTGCGATCACAAGATTATAAGTTTGATAAGTTGGTCTACGTAGTAGCTAATGAGCAGGAATACCATTTTAAGGTTCTGTTTTTAATCCTGAAAAAGCTTGGCTATAAATGGGCGAGTGGGTGTTATCATCTTTCTTATGGTATGGTGGAACTTCCCGAAGGAAAAATGAAATCTAGGGAAGGAACGGTTGTTGATGCCGACGACCTGATGCAGGAAATGGTAGATACTGCTAGGGACATTACTAAAGAACTTGGCAAGATTGAAAACTTTGAATCGGCGGAAGCGGAAGAGTTGTATAAAACCATTGGCATGGGTGCGCTCAAGTATTTTATTCTGAAGGTTGACCCTAAGAAAAAGATGTTGTTCAATCCTCGTGAATCGGTAGATTTTGAAGGTAATACAGGGCCATTCATACAATATACCCATGCACGGATTTGTTCATTATTATCCCGCGCCGTAGGGGCGGGGTTCACCTCCGCCCTCAATGTTACCGATATTGCCGATAAAGAAAGAAATCTGATAAGAAAGATTTATGAATTCCCTTCTGTCATTAAAGAATCAGCGAATACCTACAACCCTGCATTGGTGGCAAATTACACCTACGATTTAGTAAAAGAATACAATGGCTTCTACCACGACTACCAAGTATTGAAGGAAGAAAATCCAGATGTAAGGAGCTTTCGTATTGCCCTCTCCAAACAAACGGGCCAGGTTATTAAAAATGCTTTTTGGCTATTGGGAATTGATGTTCCCGAGCGTATGTGAGTCGGAGCCCGACTGGCAATTAGACCTTATTTATCAGACCCCATGCCTTTGTCATGTTGAGCGCAGCGAAACATCTGCTTTAAAAACAGATCCTTCGTTCCTCAGGATGACAATCTCATTTTACGCTGCCTTCCCTCCCGTAATAAATTTAGTAATAATATGCTGGGTCTTCTCGCAAGCATAACCGGGAGCATTTTTAGTGATAGTAATTGTTATTTGTTGCCCGTTAACGGCATAGCTTGCTTGTACCATAGTCATCCCAAAAACCTTAACCGAAATAGTATCCGCGTCTCTTACAAGAGTAAAGTTTTGCTCGCTTGCTGCTGCTTGCATCCGGATGAAAAGTTCTTCAGGTGTTCCTGTAAAATCTACTGTAAAAGGTGCGCAATCCATAGTTATTATTTTAGTCAAAGGTAAGTATTTAAGCTAAGAGGTAAGAACTAAGAGCTAAGAGTTGCGTTCGGTCATGCTGAACTTGTTTCAGCATCTCAATAATTCGGAAACAAATTTTACCACTAAGTTCAAAAGAGAAATGCACACTAGGTTTGATGTAGAATTATAAATTTAGCATGTGTTTTGGTATAAAAATTGTGCAAAATAACAGGGAAGTAACAGGAGCAATAACAGGACTGTAACAGGGAAATAATACCGGAATAACAGGAAATTTGATTTTTTATGCACATTGATTATTAATGTGTTACGCCAAACATCCCTGTTATTAACAGGGCAGAACAGGAAACCGCTAAGCCCAAAAATCGTTAAAATTATGTTCAAAAGAATCATGTGTTTTTATTCTGAAACTTGTGCTGAACTTGTTTCTGTATGCAAATATAATGCATGAAAAAGTGTTTTCTTAAAAAGTCATTGACCGTTTATTTAATTAGTAATTAATAATTAGTAATTAGGAATGAAAAACGAGACTTGTTTTTCAAAATAACAGGGATAACAGAAAACAAAAGACACTAACTAGTGGGACCTAATTAGTGTCAGAGATCCACTTTGGGTTACGAACCTAATTAAATTATTTTGTAAATTGGTCAACTATTTTATGAAGGCTTTTCTGTCACTTATATTATTTTTTTCTATTGGCTTTGTTGGCTATGCACAGCAAGATTACCCTGATAGCGGCTTTACCAATAAAGCGGAAGCAAAGAATTTAATGGTGAATGGGTTGAAAGAAGGGAAGTGGTTGGAATATGTAAATATAGTATTTGATGGAATTGAAAATGAAACAACAGATACTAATGCGGAATATTATTATTTGACGGTTTATAAATTTGGTAACCGTTACGGTATAAGAAGGAAATATCGCAAAAACAGAACATTGGAGGTAGAATACCCTGATAATGATAATAAGAGAAATTGGGTAATAAAATGGTATCACGAAAATGGGAAACTAAAGGCTGAGCAGCCATTTACTGATAGTGGTTTAAATGGAATTGAAAAGGATTATTATGAAACAGGGGAATTAGAATATGAGATACCGTATTTTAATAATATGGTGAAAGGAATTTTTAAAGGGTATTATAAAAATGGAAATATAAGAGAAGAAGTTTCATACCCAGGGAGGGGTTGGGAAATTGATGAAGCTAAAAACTATTATGAAAATGGAAAAGTAAAAAGTGAGACAGTTTTTTACCGTTCAGGAGATAAGGTTATAAAAAACTTCGACGAAAACGGTAATGAAATTAAATAATAAGCCGTTTTATGCCGTTATTTTGTTTGCCCCAAACCCCTAAAGGGGCTTTGAATAGGGCTAATGGAAGCCCCTTTAGGGGTTTGGGGCGCAAGTGCAATGTGGTTTTTTCCAGTGAGATTGTCATCCTGAGGAACGAAGGATCTGAATTTTAAAAGAGATGTTTCGCACCGCTCAACATGACAATCTCACAGGGTTTGACCAAGGCAAGCAGGGCTTATGTCCGTATTATTGGGATGCTGAAACAAGTTCAGCATGACAATCTCACTTAGCTTAGCAAGGGCAAACGGGCTACCTAGCGGCAAGATTATTCACATCTCTATTTTTTTGGGGTGTTCATGAGCCCTTCGGGGTTGCTTCGCAAAGCCTCGCAATGACTCACTAACGGTCATAACTCATAACTTATAACTCATATCTAGAGCACCAGTTTCTTATGTCTGAAAGGCTTATTAGCATCTTCGCCTAAGCGTTTCTTTTTGTTCTCCTCGTATTCGGAGTAGCCGCCTTCAAAATAATAGACCTGTCCGTCGCCTTCAAAAGCGAGTATGTGGGTACAAACCCTGTCGAGGAACCAACGGTCGTGGGAGATGATAACGCAACATCCGGCAAAGTCTTCAATAGCTTCTTCAAGCGCACGGAGTGTATTTACGTCAATATCGTTGGTAGGTTCATCGAGGAGTAATACGTTGGCTTCGGAGAGTAGGGTGAGGGCAAGGTGCAAGCGGTTTCGTTCACCACCCGATAGTACTCCGCATTTTTTCCCTTGATCCTGTCCGCTAAAATTGAAGCGCGCTACATAGGCGCGAGAGTTGAGCAAACGCCCGCCCAGCATAATGTTTTCATTGCCTCCTGAAATAACTTCCCAGATAGATTTGTTCGGATCCACATTGGTGTGCTCCTGGTCCACATACCCAATCTTAACCGTTGAGCCTACTATGAATTCTCCGGCATCCGCTTTTTCTTGTCCCATTATCAAACGGAAGAGTGTGGTTTTTCCTGCTCCGTTAGGGCCAATAATTCCAATAATTCCGGCAGGTGGCAACCTAAAGTTTAAATCATCAAAAAGTACTTTATTCCCGAATGCTTTTTTAACGTGAGTGGCATCAATAACTTCATTACCTAGGCGTGGTCCATTAGGAATAAATATTTCCAGTTTTTCTTCTTTTTCTTTTACATCCTCGCTCATCATTTTGTCGTAGTTGGCAAGCCTGGCCTTGCTTTTTACGTTACGGCCCTTAACACCTGCACGCACCCATTCCAACTCTTTTGCCAACGTCTTCTGCCGTTTCGATTCCGATTTTTCTTCCTGAGCTAGTCTTTTTCCTTTTTGCTCTAACCAGGCCGAGTAATTTCCTTTCCATGGGATACCTTCGCCACGGTCTAATTCCAATATCCAGCCTGCTGCATTATCTAAGAAATAACGATCGTGCGTTACGGCAATAACGGTTCCTTCATATTCATGCAAATGATGCTCCAGCCAATCTACTGACTCAGCATCCAAGTGGTTGGTAGGCTCATCCAAAAGCAAAATATCGGGTTTTTGAAGTAATAATCGGCACAGTGCAACCCTTCTCTTTTCACCACCAGAAAGGTTTTTAATCGGAGCATCACCCTCCGGGCAGCGGAGCGCATCCATGGCTATTTGCAAGCGGTTGTCAAGGTTCCATGCATCGTGTTGTTCGAGTAAATCATTTAGTCGGGCCTGGCGGTCTATCAGCTTGTTCATTTCATCGTCCGACATAGGCTCGGAAAACTTATTATTTACATCTTCATATTCCTTTAATAACGCCATAGTTTCGGCAGCACCTTCACGAACGATTTCTATAACGGTTTTATCAGGGTCTAATTTGGGTTCTTGTTCTAAATATCCCACTTTATATCCGGGTGAAACGTGAATTTTTCCGTCGTAAGATTGTTCTATCCCGGCAATGATCTTCATAAGGGTAGATTTACCCGAGCCGTTCAACCCGATTACCCCGATTTTTGCACCGTAATAAAACGATAAATAAATGTTCTTTAAAATTTGTTTGCCCGATGGTAATATCTTGCTGATATTCACCATTGAAAATATAATTTGCCTGTCTTCTGCCATGGTATTTTTAGATTGTGTGAGGTCCGATTAAAATTAGTACAAAAGTATCTTTATAACTTATCATGAAAAATTACGTATAAAGGGTAATTTGTCAGTTTTGGAGGGCAAATATCGCAAAATCCACTCTTTTTTAACAAAAAATATTCACTGTTTGTAAATTCATAAACCTCAATCATTGGAAACAACATAATAAATTTTATATTTGACCCATACTTGTTACAATAAAAACAGATATTATTAGTTATATTTATAAACTACCTCGAAACTACCTCTAAAACTACTCTTGCATGAAGAAATATTTACCAATCCTTCTGTTATCATTTTTAACACTGGGGCTTGAAGCTCAAAACCCTTGCCCCACCTGTCATCAGGGCACAAAGGGTCTGATGATAGATTCACTTTTAGACAGTACTTCATTAAAAAGTCCACGCCATACCGGGAATGGTAATAGTTCCCTAGGACAGAGCTATGTTTTGCAAAATGTATGCGGATTAAATTACACCCAGTCATCGGTTCTGACAGAAACCAGGAGTGCTATTTATGCTTTCAATGCAAACGGAACCGGTTTTCCTACAACTATGACCCTCGGCGGGCTGCCTTGCGGAGGAAATTCAAATATTTTACAGGCTTATCTTTACTACGAGGCATCATACACAGAGGCTTCACCACCGGCTACTTCGGCTACTATTACCAATCCTGTTCCGGCCACAGCAACCTATGCGGCAACCATGATTGGTCAGGCGGGTCCAAAATGCTGGGGCGAAACAGGATGTGCCACCTACAGGGCTAACGTAACCGCTGCAATCAGCGGGAATGGTGCCTATAAAATTACCCTGAACGGATTTTCAAATCCGGGCTGGGAAGTAGATGGATGCACACTTATTGTAATTTATAAAAACCCTGCGGCAACCTATTCCGGAAGTATAAGCCTTTGGGATGGTTGCATAGTTCAGTATTATTTGCAGGGGCCCATGACCTACAGCGGTATTAATGTTTGTGCAACAACCGGAACAGCTTCGGCCTTTGGTGTGTTTGGAGATATGCAGATAAACGTAAATGGTGGTTTAAATACAGAAACTTTCAACGGTACTACAGCAACTTTTCCGAATATTTTCTGGAACTGGGACGCAATTAATACCAGCGCAACAGCAGGTCAGACAAGCGTTGTTTTCAATCCTTACACCAATAACGGAGGCGATTGTTACTCCTGGAGTTTAGCAGGTTTTTACTGGCAAAATACAACCTGCCAGGTCTGCACACCTGCTACCACAATGACTTTAACAACCACACAGGTCAATCCTTCATGTGGTGGGAATAACGGAAGTGCCACCGTTACAGTGGCGGGTGGTAATGCGCCTTATACCTATTTATGGAATCCCGGCGGACAAACAACAGCAACAGCCACGGGTTTAAGTGCAGGTACTTACACATGTACAGTTACTGATGCAGGAGGATGTTCAACTGCAACAACGGTGGTAACTCTTGTTGGCAGTGCCTTAACAGTTAACGCAACGATTACCCAAAATGTTTTATGTAATGGAAATTGCAATGGTATAGCAACTTCCACAATAGTTGGCGGAACAGCTCCGTTCACTTATTCGTGGACACCTACCGGTGGAACCAATGCAACGGCCACAGGCCTTTGTCCGGGGACGTATACCATAACGGTGCACGATCACAGCGGTTGTACCGGAACTGCAACAGTAACCATAACCCAGCCACCCGTGCTCACGGCAACCGTATCTCAAACCAACGATAAGTGTAATGGAGGAGCCACAGGAACAGCAACGGTAACTCCCGCAGGCGGTACAGCTCCATATACCTATTTATGGGCCCCCGGCGGACAAACTAACGCAACTGCAACAGGCCTTACCGCAGGCTCTTACACGGTTACAGTTACTGATAACCATGGTTGCCAGATACAGGAAATTTATACTATCACACAGCCGCCACCAATGATAATTACGGTGTTGGGTATTACGAACGTGAATTGTAATGGAAGTGCTACAGGTAGTATTTCTGTGAGTGTTTCCGGAGGTGCAAACCCGTATACATATTTATGGACGCCAAGTGGCGGAACCGGTGCTAATGCTACTGGATTATCCGCTGGAACATATACGCTCACCGTGACTGATAATAATGGTTGTTCGCAAACTGTATCGGAAACGATAACAGAACCAACCCCGGTGACGGCTAACGCCAACGTCACTTCAAACATATTATGCAATGGAGGAAAAGGAAGTGCGCAGGTTACCGCAGGTGGCGGAACTCCGGGATATACTTACGTATGGACCCCGGTGGGAGGAACGAATCAATCTGTTGGAAACCTTTCAGCAGGAACGTATACGGTTGTTGTAACCGATAGTAAAGGATGTACAGCCACGGCTACCGTAACGCTTACGCAGCCTCCTGTTGTAACGGCAACCATATCGGGTTCTACAAATGTGCTTTGCAGTGGTGGGAATAATGCCACCGCAACAGTTACCGCTGGTGGCGGAACACCCGGATACACTTATTTGTGGTCACCTTCCAATCAAACTAATGCAACTGCAACAGGCCTTTCGGCGGGAACCTATACCGTTACTGTTACAGATGCGAATGGATGTACTGCCACAACTACAGTTATAATCATTCAACCTTCACCGGTAACCGCAACCATAACGGCAAGCACAGGGGTAAGTTGTAACGGAGGTGCCAATGGTTCGGCAACAGTTGTCGGCGGAGGCGGAACCCCCGGATATACCTATTCATGGAACCCGGGCGGAAATACCAATGCTACTGCAACGGGCTTATCAGCCGGAACATATACGGTAACAGTTAAAGACGCGAATGGTTGTACCGGAACTACTACGGTAACCATTACTCAACCTACACCTGTAACTGCAACTATTACCGCTACCGTGAACGACCTTTGTAACGGTGGTGCCAATGGCAGCGCGACAGTTACAGCCGGAGGCGGAACCCCGGGCTATTCTTACAACTGGACACCAATAGGCGGAACAGGATCTACGGGTACTGGTCTTACAGCCGGAACATATACGGTTACTGTCACCGATTCAAAAGGATGTACTGCTACAACTACTGTTACTATTACTGAACCAACTCCGGTTACTGCAACTATAACAGCAACTACAAATGTTAGTTGTAACGGGCAAAACAATGGCAGTGCAACAGTTACAGCCGGAGGCGGAACCCCTGGGTATAAATATTCATGGTCACCTTCCGGTGGAACGGCTTCAACGGCTACTGGCCTTTCAGCGAATACATACACTGTAACTGTTACCGATGCCAATGGATGTATTGGAACTACAACAGTTACTATAACGCAACCTCCTGTACTTACCGTTACAGCAACGTTTACACAAGCTTCCTGTAACCTTCCTAATGGAACAGCAACGGCTACCGTAGGTGGCGGAACCCCTGGCTATACATATATATGGACACCGGGTGGCGGAACTAATTCAACCGCAACGGGATTATCTATCGGAACATATACGGTAGTAGTTACTGATGCAAACGGATGTACTGCTACGGCAACAACAACCGTTACCCAACCCTCTGCCGTAACTGCATCCATTACCGGAAGCACGCCTGTAAGTTGTAATGGCGGGGCAGATGGCACTGCTACTGTAACTGCAGTTGGCGGAACAACTCCTTATACCTATTTGTGGAATCCGGGTGGAAATACCAATTCTACTGCTACCGGATTAAGTGCAGGTAATTATACGGTAACCGTTACTGATAACAATGGATGTATTTCCACCGCATCAGTAACGATAACTCAACCAACCCCCGTTACTGCCAACATAACTACTATTGTTAATGATCTGTGTAACGGAGGAAATAATGGAAGTGCTACTGTTACTGCCGGAGGCGGAACCCCCGGTTATACCTACAACTGGAATCCGAATGGCGGAACAGGTGCAACCGGAACTGGATTAACAGCCGGAACCTATACGGTTACCGTAACCGATGCAAACGGATGCACTGCAACAGCACCTGTAATTATTACAGAACCAACACCTGTCACTGCAACTATTTCGGCAACAACCGATGTTAGCTGTAATGGGTTGAGTGATGGCAGTGCAACTGTTACAGCCGGAGGCGGAACCCCTGGTTATACCTATAATTGGACACCTTCAGGTGGAACAAATGCAACTGCATCTAATTTATCTGCCAATACATACACTGTTACTGTTACCGATGCGAACGGATGTACGGTTACTACTTCTGTAACTATTACTCAGCCACCAGTGTTAACAGCAACTACCAGCTTTACACAAGCAACATGTAACCTTGCAAATGGAACAGCCACTGTAAACTCAGTTGGCGGAACAAATCCATATACTTATTTATGGAGTCCCGGCGGGAATACAAATTCAACAGCAACCGGATTATTGGCCGGTAATTATACAGTAGTTGTTACCGATAACCATGGTTGTACTACAACTGCTACCGTAACCGTTACTCAACCATCCGTAGTTGCGGCTACTATGACAGGCAGCACAGGTGTTAGTTGCTTCGGGGGAGCCGATGGAACGGCTACTGTTTCTGCCGCAGGCGGATCATTACCTTATACTTATTTATGGAACCCGGGTGGAAACACCAATGCAACCGCAACCGGACTAAGTGCCGGTAATTATACTGTAACCGTAACGGATAATAATGGATGTATTTCAACCGCAACAGTAACTATAACTCAACCTACCTTATTAACCGCTACAATAAGTGCATCAACCAATGTGCTTTGTAATGGTGGTAATAACGGTAGCGCAACTGTTACTGCCGGAGGTGGAACTCCAGGCTACACTTATTTGTGGGCTCCTCCCGGAGGAACAAATGCAACGCAGGGTGGTTTAACAGCCGGAACTTATACCGTAACAATAACAGATGCCAACGGTTGTACTGCATCAACAACAGTTACTATTACCGAACCTCCTGTATTGACTGCCAATATTACTGCAACTACCAATGTTAGTTGTTTTGGCGGCAGTAACGGAAGCTCTACTGTAACGGTAGCTGGTGGAACAACACCATATACTTATTTATGGACTCCTGCGGGTGGAATCAATCCTACCGGAACAGGTCTTACTGCTGGTTCATATACAGTAACTGTAACCGATAACAATGGTTGTATAGCCACTGCGGGAGTAACAATTACTCAACCTCCGGTGCTAACTGCAAGCATTACTGCATCAACCAATGTGCTTTGTAATGGCGGTTCTAACGGAACAGCAACAGTAACAGCTGTTGGGGGTACATTGCCGTATACTTATTTATGGAACCCAAGCGGTGGAAACGGTGCAACAGGCACTGGCATGGCAGCAGGATATTATGTTGTGACTGTGACCGATAATAACGGCTGTACTGCAACAGCCTCTGTTACAATAACCGAACCACCATTATTAACGATCAGCATTACGGGAGTTACTAATGTGAGTTGTAACGGCGGTAACAATGGAACTGCTACTTCGCTTGCCGGAGGCGGAACCCCGGGATATACATATTCATGGGCTCCAATTGGTGGTACAGGTGCAACCGGAACAGGGTTAAGCGCAGGAACCTATACTGTAACTGTAACCGATGCGAATGGATGTACTGCCAGCATATCAGTGAATATTGTTCAACCTTTAGCAATGACTGTTACAACTGCAATATCTTCCAACGTTAGTTGTAACGGTGGAAATAATGGTGCTGCAAATGCAACCCCTACAGGTGGTACAAATCCTTATACCTATGTATGGTCGCCTATTGGCGGAACAAATGCAATGGGCACGGGTTTGTCGGCCGGAACGTATACTGTAACTGTAACCGACATCAACGGATGTACCGGAACTGCAACTGCAACAATAACCCAACCTACGGTGCTGGGTGTAACAATTACCGGCACAACCGGGGTATTATGTAACGGCGCCAGTGATGGTTCGGCAACAGCATCAGGAAATGGCGGAACAGCACCTTATGCATATTCATGGTCACCTTCCGGTGGAACTAATTCAACAGGTACAGGTATGTCAGCCGGAGTTTATACCGTAACAGTTACGGATGGCAATGGATGTACTGCTTCTGTTACTGCTACAATAACTCAACCATTGGTATTAACTGCCACTACAACAACAACCAATGTAAGTTGCTTCGGTGGTAATAATGGAACGGCAACCGCCACACCTGCCGGTGGAACAGGGCCATATAAATATGCCTGGTCACCTTCCGGTGGAACCAATGCGACAGGTACGGGTATGTCGGCTGGTTCATATACTGTGACTGTAACCGATGTGAACGGATGTACTGCTACCGCCGCAATAACATTAACTTCACCAACCAGACTAAAAGCAACTGCAAGCGGACCTCAAAGTGTATGCTCAGGAGCTCAGGCTATATTAATAGCTGGTGCTACAGGCGGTACTGCTCCATATACCTATAGCTGGGCACCGGCAGGTGGTACAACTGCTACTACTACAACATTCCCGGTTTCAACAACGGTGTATACGGTTACTGTAACCGATAACAACGGATGTACTGCAACGGCTTCAGTAAAAGTAATTACCGATGCTCCGCTGGCCTTATTATTTGCAGGAAGAACTGCAGTTTGCCCGGGTGGAACTATTAACCTAACTGCAACCGGAACAGGAGGCGATGGACTATACAACTACCTCTGGTTGCCAAGTGGTCAAACTACTCAATCAGTTACCTTCACTCCAAAGAATGATACCGTTGTTACAATAGAATTAACGGATGGATGTGGTTCATCTATGCTGACTGAAACCGTTCCAATAACCATTGATCCACTACCGAAGATATCCTTCAGTACTGATATTCATCAAGGTTGTATTCCACTTTGTTTACAGTTCAGGAACCTGACAACTATACCTTCCGGTGGAATAGCAGAATGGGGTTGGAGTTTCGGTAATGGTGACAGTTCTAAAGTAGAAGCCCCGGTTTACTGTTATAAAGATACAGGTGTATTCTCAGTAAGTTTAACTGCTACATCGGATAGTGGATGCAGCAGCACACTTAAAGCGGTAAACCTGATAAAGGTATTTCCTCCTCCTGTTGCTAACTTCACCTATTCACCGCAACCAATTAATATATTAAGTCCGGAAGTTCAGTTTACAGATCTCAGTACCGGAAAATATCCTATTTCTCAATGGATCTGGGGATTTGGCCAGGGTGACTCCATTAGTTACCTGCGCAATCCTTCGCACTTCTATCCTGATACTGGCACCTTCTGTGCTACTTTAATAGTAGTTGATATGCATGGTTGCGTTGATAGTATTACGAATTGTTTTGTTGTGAACCCAGTATTCACTTTATATATACCGGATGCATTCTCTCCGAACGGAGATGGAATAAACGATATTTTCATGGCAAAAGGCTCCTATGTTAAAACTTTTGAAATGTACATTTTCGATCGTTGGGGAATGCAGTTATTCCATTCTAATGATATGAATAACGGATGGACGGGAGTTGTTAAGAATGGAAGTACCATTTGCCAGGAAGACACCTATGTTTACCTGATAAATGTTACCGATAGCCAGGGTAATGACCACTCGTATACCGGAAAGTTAAGCCTGATCAAATAGGAATAGATAAAATGGATTTGTAAAAAAGTCCCCTTAAACAGGGGACTTTTTTATTTGTCTTTTTCGCAAGCTTCCAGCAAAACCTTCGATAGTTGTTTGCATTGGATACGCAATTCAGGAACAGCAATTGTTTCCCACAATAATCCCTTCAGGTTGGTGCCTAATGTGAAAATATTGCCAAAACTGTCACCCTCTTTATTAATTACTTTAAATGTTTTAATATCTGTGTTAATACCAAGCTCCAAAGGGTCTGACGAGATAATACCTTTTTCAGCAAGTTTTTTCAGGAGTGGGTTTAAAGTTTTGAAAATACTTGTTTCAGGTCCGGTGCAATTTATAACGCGTTGAACTGATATAGATTCGTTGTCTTTTTCCTTAGAGTTGTAAAAACTGACAATAACCTCATTTTCCTGCTCTGTTATGTTTGTTAGTTTGCCTTCATGAACTATCAACTGTCCATCAAGTCGTAGCTTCTGAATAAGATCATAAACAAATACAGGCAGGCGGTGGCGCGCAACACCCCACAAATGCCGTAACCGGGAAAGGAATTTTTTCTTCTCCTCGAGTGTAAGCGATTCCCAAATGCGTTGACTGTAGGGCCGCAGCGAATCAATAACAGGGCCCGCACTGATGCCAAGCTTACGTACTTTTTTAATATGTTTATTTACTATACCTACAAGCCTGTATAATTCATACCTGGTTTGTAATTCTTTAGCCAATCCGGTATATGTTATTCCGAAATGACGGTGTGGAAGCACCCCAAACCCATGCGTTGAAAGCGAATAAATTTTGTTTTTGAACCCCTGTTCCAATAGTCCGGTCACTGTATCTACCATGGTAAGTCCATTCCCAATAATTAATACATCACCTTCCGGTTTCAGGTTACTTACAGAATTTATATTCCACGGGTTTCTGAAATAAGTTGGACTTGCATAGTACCCCATATTGGCAATGTGTGGGTTACGGGGCAGGGAATTGCCTGTCGCCAGAACAACATAGTTTGCTATGAGTGGAGATCCACTTTTAAGTAAAACCTTCACCGAATTATTTTGCATTAATTCAAGGTCGGTAACGTAGTCTTCAACAACATTAACTTCAACATCACTTCTTTTGGAAGCCATTGTTGTTTCCCAAGTGTCGCGCAAATATTCACCAAATAAGTTTCTTGGCAGGAATGTTTTCGATAAAAGCTCTGTTTCATATTCGCTATACTCTTTTTTTCCTTTTACCCAGTTCACATAATGCGCCATATCGTCCGGAAATGCACTCATGTTGGCGGCTGCCACATTTAAAAGGTGGTTTGAGGTGTAAGAGTTGAATGCAACACCTAATATAAATGGCCCGCCGGAATTAACTACCGTTATTTTTAATGGACTATTTGCATTCTTCATTAAATTAACAGCGGTAATTGAGCCGCAGAAACCACCGCCGATAATTACAATATGTTTGGTGTAAGACATATCCTCATCAATTCATTTCGAATGCCGCTCTAAGATATGTTAAAGCATCGGAGGGCACATTGTTTTCAACCTGGCCGCGCTTTTTACCAAGCCTTACAACTACCATGTTCTTATCTGGAATTACAAAAATATATTGTCCCAGAATACCACGGCAATAGGGAACGTTATGCCCGTCGCAATTCAATATCCACCAGTTATAACCATAGTGTTCATCTAATGCAGGTTTCATGGATTGGAGTACATAGTTTTGTGGTGCAAGTTGCTTGCCACCCCATTTCCCGGAGTCGAGATAAAGCTGACCTAATCTTGCAAAATCTCGTGCATTCGAGTTGAAGCAGCAATACGCTTTTTCCAAACCTCCTTCATGGTCAAGGCTCCAGAAGGCAGGGTGTTCGGCTCCGAGTGGTTGCCATAATTTTTCTGCTGCGTAGTCACTCAGTTTCTCCCCGGTGGCTACTGAGATAATATATCCCAATAAAAAAGAATTTCCGCTTTGATAGAAGAATTCTTTGCCCGGTTGTTTAACAACTTTATACCTAAGGGTATTTTCCAACAGGTTGGTGCCGTAATATGCTTCAGCAGGATATGCAAAAGGGCTGGAATAGCTTTCCACAAAATCCATTCCGGAACTCATGGTAAGAAGATCTTTAATTGTAAGAAGGCTATCCATGCCATATTTAAACGAAGGAATAAAATCAGATACATGTTCATCAATACTCTTTATTTTACCTTCTTGTATTGCAATCCCTGCAAGGATGCTTACAATACTTTTGGCCATGGAAAAGGAATTGGTATGAGATGTATCGGAGTACCCATCCCAATATTGTTCAAAGCACAAAGAGTCATTTTTAATAATTACGTAAGCCTCCGTTTGGTACCTGCTAAACTCGGCCAGGTAACGTGGATAAATCGATTTCTTGTTGTAATTTTTAGAAACTGGCCATGGCTGCGGATTTCCGGTTTTAACAATCCTGTTGGAAAAAATGGCATATTCATCAATACTTACACCTGTTCTGCCTTTCAGATATGTATTAGCTACTGCTTTATATATGTAGAACCTGCCGGTAAAAAAAATTATGGCATTCGCAATTATCAGAATTGCCAATAAAACATATCCTACCCACTTCAGGAATTTCTTCATTGTTGTATATTGAAATTCAAATATACAAAATAGGATTGTGTATCCATTTTTTTAAGATATTAAATAAAGAGAAATATAAAGGAAAACAACTACTCCACAGGAATAGCCAATTCATGAAACTTGTTCAGTATATTCTGAAATGTAACAAGTGGTTCCGGGTTATCCCAAATATATCGCTGGAAGGCTATACCTGCAAAGCCTAGTTCTTTTGCCTTTTGAATACTGTCGAGCGTGGCACCACCTCTGGCAATTACTTTACCGGGGTATGTTGGTATTAATCTTTTAAGTGTAGTGGGATTAAAGCTAGGGCGGTGTCCGTGCGGATTGGTGAACACCGGTGAAATCATGACGTAATCGAAGTTAGGATAAGTCTCATCCAGAGATGAAAGGCTTTTACAAGCGGTACCAATCAAAAAATTACCGCGGCGCAAACGAAGTTTAGCTTTTGAAAGAGCAAACCAGAATTTTCTTCTGCGATGCCGTTTCGAAACGTGGATGCCTTTCAGGTTAAAATTCCACAACAGGTTATGATGTGTATGAATAACAATCTTTTTTTGCTGGGCTTTGGTAAACTGGTTAATGTAACTCTTCAGATTTTCACTAGACAATTTGGGCTTTCGAATATGCAGGGCCGGAAGGCCCATATCAATCATTTTCCCTAAAATGTAATGCTCATTCTCTATATTCTTCGATGGTGTAATTACTATCAGCTTCATTTCTACTCTTTTGTGGCCGCAATATAGTCAGAACTTTGACGTACTGCACTGGCAATTTCTGAAATCAGTTCGGGGGACTGTTCGGCAACAGTGCCAATTACAATCATATCTGCCCCTGCAGTACAAAGGTCATAAGCGTTTTCTGCCGTTTTAATTCCTCCACCGGCAATTAATGGAATGTTGATGTTTTTTTTGACCTCCTTTACCATAGCTGGCGAGACATGCTTAAGTGCGCCGCTGCCAGTATCAAGATATATCAGTTTTAAACCGAGCATTTCTCCTGCCATGGCAGTACAAACCGCAATATCGCTTTTATTAAATGGAATTGGAATAGTATTACTCATGTAGGAAGCGGATGTAATGTTGCCTCCATCAATCAGCATATATCCTGTTGGAATAATTTCGAGTGAGGTCTTTTTTAAAATGGGTGCGCTTGCCACATGCTTTCCAATCAGGTTGTCCGGATTACGGCCAGAGATAAGGGAAAGGAACAGAATTCCGTCAGCATGCGGGTCAATCTGGTCCGTTGAGCCGGGAAACAGAACTAAAGGAATATCAGTAGTTTTTTTAATGGTTTCAACACAGCGTTGCAAACTCCCTTCCGATAAAAGGCTTCCGCCAACAAAAATATAATCTACTCCGGCTGCAATTCCATTTTTAAGAGCAGTTGCTGATTTAAATTTATCCGGATCTATCAAAAGCGCAATTTTCTTTCGCTTCTTTTTTACTCCGTCAATTATTGAATCGTAGATGGCAGACATTCCCACAGGCTTTAGCATTAAAGTGTCAAAGTTCGGAATTTTTTTCAAAATCACTATAACTATAATTCGTATGGACCATCATATAATTTCCAATCTGCATGTATTCCATTGGGATATGTGCGTTTTTATCATCTTTTTTAATAATTCCTGAAAAGCTGCCTCTGGGTGAAATTTTAAAAGGCTTAACCAAAAGGTCTTCTTTAAATGAAACCTCTCCATGCTCATATATCTTAAACAAAACTTCTTTTGCACCCCAAACAATGGTAAGTTCTTCAACAGTTGGATTGTTCCCTATGGCAACTTTCTCTTCATCTCCCAAAAAACGGGTGGCAATTTTAAAGATCCTTTGATTCAACATTTCAATATCTATACCCGGAGTTTGGGTTGAGTGCAATGCAATTGCTACCATAGTTCCGGAATGACTGATTGATATTTTATCCTTCAGATCATTAAAAAACGGTTTCCCATTTTCCTTGTAGTCAATAGATGGAATAGCTGTATAGAATTGTGTCAATAAAGCCCTTGTTGCCAACCATTCAAGTCTTCTGCCATGGTTTGAAATTAGGGATAACCTGATAGAATCAGTCTTGTTCAGTTTAGCCAATTCCAAAAGCTTAAATTCGTCTTCGGTAATTTCCCAAACGGCCGTTTTCTGGCCATCAGCATGTTCAATTTTAAGTATTACAGGCATAATGCTACAATATTAATACCCTTTTTCATACCTTTGCGCCTCTTTCAGATAATTTAGCCTTAATATCCTAAACAAAATTCATAATTATGAGTTCAACCACAAAAGAAAAGAAATTGACTTACAAAGTTGCCGACATTAAACTTGCCGAATGGGGCCGTAAAGAAATAGGCCTTGCTGAAGCAGAAATGCCAGGGTTAATGGCACTTCGCGAGGAGTATGGCAAGAGCAAACCTCTTACCGGCGCTCGTGTTGCTGGTTGTCTTCACATGACCATTCAAACTGCGGTGCTTATTGAAACCCTTAAAGAATTAGGTGCTGAAGTACAATGGTCTTCATGCAATATATTCTCTACACAGGACCATGCTGCTGCTGCTATTGCTGCTGCAGGTATCCCTGTGTATGCATGGAAAGGCCTGAACGAAGCCGATTACGACTGGTGTATTGAACAAACCTTGTTCTTTGGTGCAGATAACAAGCCATTGAATATGATTTTGGATGATGGGGGAGACCTTACTAATATAGTATTGGATAAAAACCCTGAATTGATTGCCGGAATAAGAGGTATTAGCGAAGAAACCACCACAGGTGTTCACCGCTTGTATGAAAGGATGAAAAAAGGAACCCTTCCAATGCCGGTATTCAATGTGAATGACTCTGTAACCAAATCGAAATTTGATAATAAATATGGCTGCCGCGAATCATTGGTAGATGCCATCCGCCGTGCAACCGACCTTATGCTTGCAGGAAAAGTGGCTGTAGTAGCCGGTTTTGGTGATGTAGGTAAAGGTTCGGCACAAGCACTTAAGAATTCTCAGTGCCGTGTAATCGTTACCGAAGTAGACCCTATTTGCGCTTTGCAAGCTGCAATGGAAGGCTATGAAGTACGCAAGATGGAAGATGCGGTTAAACTTGCTGATATTGTTGTTACCACAACAGGTAACCACCATATTATTACCGATAAGCATTTCCTGAATATGAAGGATAAAGCTATTGTCTGCAACATTGGCCACTTTGATGTTGAAATTAACATGGCATGGCTGAATGAAAACTGGGGACATACCAAAGATACCATCAAACCACAAGTTGATAAATACACTGTGAATGGTAAAGATATTATCGTTCTTGCCGAAGGCCGTTTGGTAAACTTAGGTTGCGCTATGGGTCACCCTTCTTTTGTAATGTCAACCTCGTTCACAAACCAGGTGTTGGCTCAAATTGAATTGTGGAATAACCATAAAGCTTACAAAAACGAAGTATATACCTTGCCTAAAATATTGGATGAAAAAGTTGCCCGTTTACACCTTAAGAAAATTGGTGTGGAATTGGATGAACTTACTCCTAATCAGGCTGCCTATATTGGTGTTCCGGTAAGCGGTCCTTACAAACCTGAATACTACAGGTACTAAGTTTATTAATAACTAAAGTTATAAGAGATGAGCGGGAAACTGTTCATCTCTTTTTATTTTGCAGAACATCAATATTTGTGAGTCAAACTTACTGCATGTAATCAGTGACGTGTGGATTATTGCATCTGTATTTAGATTAAAATAGATAAGCAGTGATATGTGTAAGATTATTATCTCAAGGTGTAACTCTTCAATTGATCAATAGTAGCACTTTTGTTAGCTGAGTTCAAATTAAAAAGACTGAGGATTCGTGTAACTACCATTAAAATGAAGAAGATAATCATGTTACCTCAAACCGGAACGGAGGATATGTATCAAAAACAAACAAAAGGACATTTAGATGCAGCAGAAGCATATCATTCAGAAGCTGCCTATCATTTGAATGAAGGCAACTATCAAAAGGCAGCGGAAAGTGCTATTTTGGCGCAGGAATCGATAAATCGCGCGAATGAAGTTCGTAAAGCGATTTTAATATATCCTCCCTTTTGCAACAAAGAGAAGTTTGATATTTCGTAAGTATTAGAATCGGGAGCATGGAATAATGTTCGGGTTACTGTCCGCTTGAATTTTAACTCAAAATTCAGCATTCAAAATTTAATTGCTTACAGTAAGGTATTCCCCGTCGAACGAAGTTTGGTAGTTTTTGAGTGCCAGGCTGGCAGGCCCTTTGCTAACCATTCCGGCAGAGGATATGGTGAACTGTGAACCACAACTTGAATCGACCGCCATAATACCGCTTTTTAAAACCTGAACTACACCACTGTTATTATAGGTGCAGGTGCGGTCCATGGCATAAAACTGGGTTGAACTGGCACGGTAAATAATTAATCCATGGTTCAGGTAGCCACCCGAAACATACATCCACCCGCCTACAATGGTGAGATTATTATATTGAGGATTGTTAGTGTCAATAGTAAAGTTTACTGCTACATTCGGAACACCCGTATTGGTAGAAGAACTCTTCTTACATCCGGAATTTAACCCAAGAAGAAATAAACTAAATATGAAAAGTCGTTTGAACATAAGTTGTCAGTGATCAGTAGTCCGTTGTCAGTTATCAGTCAGCTGGCAAAATGAGAATATTGACTGACCACTGATGACTGACAACTGTTAACTATATTTCACAAATATAACGTATTTTTGAATTTTAAATTATATGAGCAAGCTAAAGTATGTTGCAATAGTAGTTGTCGCCTTAATTATTGGCGTGTTTTCTATTGAAAATTCAATTGGACAGGATAAGAGCCCTAAATCAGGAGCCCAAACCGCCAAGGACATGAAAAAGAAACAATGGAAAATGGCTCGCAAAGCGAAGCAGGCAAGAGATTCAGCCCTTAAAGCGCATATGAAACACCAGACCAAAGCGGTGCGAAAACGTATGAAAAAGGATGCCAAGAAAGCTGAATCGACCAATAATGGCGGGATATACTAGAATTCCGAATTAAAAATTAGGAATAACGACCTTATCAATACGCAAATTCGTAATTATTCGTGTAATTTCTATTTTTAACAATTGAACATATAAAGGCTTCGCCGTTTTTAATTCGTAATTGAATTCCCATTCTGCCATATAATAAGTGAAACCCACCGTTTAATAAGTGAAACCCGCCATATAATAATTGTGGCTTGACATGGTATTAATATGAATTATCTTTGTGTTCGAAATGCTGAATGCCTTATTGCACAAGGGATAGGAGAGCAGAGGTGGAAATTTGAACGGATAGGGGCCAAATATAAAACATGATTTTTAACAGGTTATTAAAAAAATGATTTTTTCTTTAAAATTAAAAATAAGTAACTGTAAATTAGATATTTAATGTGGTTTATGAAAATACTATCCGACAAAATGGTTTACTTCAAGAGCAAATTAATTTTACATTTGTGCGTTTGCTTTAACATAAATTAACAAAACACTAAGTTTTATGTTCAGAAAGATACGCATTTCCGCAGTAGCCCTACTAATCACAGGCAGTATATTTGCCCAGAACCAAGGTATTAAAATGCACTTGGTAGATAAGATTACCAAAGAATCATTGCCCTTTGCTAATGTTGTAGTAGAACAAGGTGACAGACAAATTGGTGGAACAGCGACCGATATTAATGGTGACGCTGAGTTAAAGCCACTCGATCCGGGAGCGTATAATGTGAAGGCCGTATTTTTAGGTTATCGCGATTATATCATTACTGGTGTTACTGTATCACCTGACAAAATCACTCACCTTGAAATTGCTATGGTAAAAGCAGGTGACTCTACTCTTAAAGAAGTTCAGAAAGTTGTTTATAGAAAACCATTAGTTTCTCCTACTACCATTACAGGCGGGGGAGCGGATAGCGGAGAAATACATGCAGGTGCTGCAACCGACGTGAACTCAATAGCAGCTTCTGTTCCTGGGGTTTATTCATCAGATGTAGGAGGTGGTTTGAACATTAAAGGTGGCAGAACAGATGCAACCGTATATTTTATTGACGGCCAAAAAGTAACTGCCGATCAGGGATTGGGTTCCATTCCAATTGGTATGGTTGACCAGATAAACGTTATCACAGGCGGTACACCTGCCAAGTATGGTGACGTAACCGGTGGTATTGTAGAAGTGAATACCCTTGCAGGATCTGACCACTACTTCGGCAGTGTTCAGGGTTTCTCATCCAATATGTTCGATAAGTTTCATAATAATGATGCGAACTTTGTTGTTGGCGGACCAATTTGGTCGAGAAAAGACAGTGCAAAATATGGTGATACAGGCAAGCACACTATTATAGATTTCATTCTTTCCGGCGATTATCATTTCCAAAGAGATAAAGATCCAAGTTTTGTAGGTACTGCCTTTTTAAACCCTACAGACCTTGCAACAATGCAAGCGAATCCACTTACTTTAAACCCAAATGGAGGTTTCGACCGTTCAGCAGAATTCATAACTTCAAATCAAATAACTAGTCAGTCCTGGCATCAAAGTGATGAACAAAATATAATCGGATTTAACGGAAAAATCAATTATCATATTAATGACCTTGTAAAAGTTACGGTTGGTGGTTCATACCAGTACCAACACCAGCATGACTGGACGTTTGTTTACCAAATGTATAACTCGGATGAAGATCCGCTTGATATCACAACAGATTATAAGGGTTATATAAGGCTTACCCAGCAATTCTACACCCCACCTGATACAAAGGATAAAAAATCATTGATAAAACATGCTTATTATAGCATTCAGGCTGAGTATTCTCACCATGCCAATGAAATTGAAAATGCCAATTTTGGTAAAAACTATTTCGACTATGGATATGTAGGAAATTTCTACCAATATATTGTTCCTCACTATGCATTTAAGGATGGTAAAAAGGGATATGCTTATTATATGGATTCTTACCAGGATTCCGTGTTGAAATTTACCCCGGGTACTTTAAACCCTATTGAAGCAAATTATACTACAGATGTGTATAATGGTTTGGGTGCGAGCAATATTACAAACTATCCTACTGTACAAGAAAACCTAGGTCTTATGAACGGCGACCGTCCGGGTAACGTATATTCTTTATGGTATAACGTAGGTAGGTCATATGGTGGCCTGTTCCAGGAAAGTGATAATCACTTCCGTTTTTCTGCTGATTTTGCGGCTGAAATTGCCAATAACTCAATCGACTTAGGATTTGAATACGAACAAAACTCAATCAGTCAGTACAACATTAACGCTGTAGGACTATGGACTTTAATGCGTCAATTGGCAAACTTCCAATTGTCAGCATTGGATACTGCTAACCCTGTCCTCGTTAAATCAGGTACAAATGCATACTATAATTATAACTACTTGCCAAACAGTTCGGCTCAATCACAGTTTGACAAGAGTCTGCGCGAAAAGATCGGCGCAAGTTCTACACAATGGATACAACCGGATAACTATGCTCCAAGCACCTATTCACTGGATATGTTCAGTGCTGCCGATCTATTGAACAACGGAAGTTCTTATGTAACTTATTTTGGGTATGATTACAAAGGTAATTTACTCAGTACCCAACCTTCGATTAATGATTTCTTTAATCAGAAAGATTCGAAAGGCAATCTATCCTATGCAATGGGGGCTTACCGCCCTATATATATGGCAGGTTATATTGAAGATAACTTCGATATCAAATCTATCATGTTCAACGTAGGTTTGCGTGTTGACCAGTTCAATGCGAATGAATATCAACTGAAAGATCCGTACTTGCTGTATCCTGCAAAAACAGTTGGCGAAGTTGGTTACAACTCATCACTCGGTGAAGTTCCATCGAATATAGGAACAAACTATGTTGTTTATGTAAACAACTCGCTTAGTCCTACAGCCATTGTAGGTTATAGAAACGGTAACAACTGGTATGATGCAAGTGGAAACCTGGTTTCAGATCCCGGTATTATTGCATCCAGAACCACCAGCGGAAACATTCAGCCATATTTGGAAAATCCAAGCCAGACAACGATAAGTTCGAATGCATTTACAACGTATGCACCTAAAACAAATATACTCCCACGTTTGGCCTTCTCTTTCCCTATAACTAATAAGGCCAACTTCTTTGCTCACTACGATATCTTAACCCAACGTCCTCCGGGTGTAGGTTATAATATTTTCACTCCTACCCAATACTTATATATTCAAAGTAACCTTAGCGGTGTACTCAGCAACCCTGCGTTAACACCTCAACAAACTACCGATTATGAATTAGGATTTAGCCAAGTACTTAACGAAGCCCAAACTATGGCAATTACTATTTCTGCTTACTATCGTGAGTTTAAGGATGAAGTACAAACATACAGATATCTGGATGCTTATCCTACCAGTTATTTAGCATATGCTAACCTTGACTTTGGAACCGTAAAAGGTTTAACCTTAGCATTCGACCTAAGAAGAGTAGGTGATGTTAAATTCAGAGCGAACTATACTTTAGGATTTGCGACCGGTACCGGTTCAGGTCCAACATCAGGATATAACCTTGCAAGTTCTGGCGAACCTAACCTGCAAATTCCTCAGTCTTTGAATTACGACCAACGCCACACCCTGACCGCAAATCTTGATTTCCATTTCTCATCTGGAACAAATTATGATGGTCCTACAATCAAAACACATGGTGGTAAGGATGTTCAGATACTGTCGAATGCTGGTATTAACATTAACTTCCTTGCAGGTTCAGGAACACCATATACCCGCTGGGCGGCCCCAACCCAACAGGGTCTTGGGTTGCCAAGCCGTGTAGTTGAAGTTGGAAGCATTAACGGATCTTACCTTCCATGGCAGAATCGTATTGATGTAAAAGTTGATAAGATGTTCCATGTTAGTGTAAAGAAACATGCTTGCCAGCTTACCATTTATATTGAAGGCACCAATATTTTAAATACAGAAAATATATTGAACGTGTATAACTTTACCGGTAGCCCAACCGACGACGGATTCCTTGCCTCCACATTAGGAAAACAAACCGTTGCAGGTCAGATTTCTCCGGCATCTTATAGTGCTCAATATCAGGTACAGGAAAAACAACCATCTTATTTTTCGTTGCCACGCCAGGCTCGTCTTGGGTTGGTGTTTAATTTCTAACCGGAAAAGAACAAAACAAATAGTAAGTTGACAGTGTAAATATTAAAAATCAGAATTATGAACAAGCATCGTAAATTATTAATCTCTTCGGCTCTGTGTTTATTGTTGGCGGGCTATAGCTACGCAGCAGTTAATGTTGAACTGAAAGGGCATTCAAAAACAACCCACTCCACCATGTCGTCGGGGTGTACCCAGGATTTGGGAGCTGCTTATCTGAATGTGAATAACATCCGGTGCCGCATTATGGATGAAGGTGATATGTGGTGGGATCCGGGAGCAAATTGCAGTAAATACTTTGCACCTGCTAACGGAAATGTGAGTGCTCAGTTTGCAGCAGCCTTATGGATTGGCGGTTACGATGCCGGTAATCAGCTTAAAGTTGCCGCGATGACCTACCGTCAGAATGGGGAAGATTTTTGGGCAGGACCAATTGATACATTGACCGGTGGTATTACTGCATCAGAATGTCTTGCCTGGGATAAGATGTTCTATTGTACCCGTGCGGAGGTTTCAACATTCCATACCAACTATCCGAATGGTGGACCTGCCGGTAGCATTCCAACCGATATTTTAAACTGGCCTGGAAGCGGTAATCCAGCTTATGGCGAATCAAACCATTTAGCTCCTTTTATTGATGTAGGCGGAACTGGTTATTATGATCCTACATTAGGTGATTACCCTGCATTTGACCTTACCGGAAACGGATATTGCCAGAACGAACTTTATGGTGATGCTTGCTTATGGTGGGTAATTAACGATGTGGGTAATATTCACACAGAATCAGGAGGCGTTCCTATCGGATTGGAAATTCGTGAACAAGCGTTTGCATTCCAAACCAACGATGCTATTAACAATATGACTTTCTACCACTACCAGGTAATTAACCGTTCAACATTTGCCTTGTATAAAACCTACTTTGGTTTTTGGGATGACTTTGATCTGGGTAATGGTGGCGATAACCTTGTTGGTTGCGACGTTGGCAGAAACATGGGTTATGGTTACGATGGACATGCCTTTAATGCCGATGGTAGTGGACAATTCGCCTGCGAATATGGATATCACTCAAGCCCTGCGGCTGTAGGTGATGTGTTCTTCCAGGGTCCAAAGGCCGATAAAGGCGATACCAACCATTATGTTAAGAATGGATACATAGGTATGGCAAGGTTTGTATATTACAATAATGACTTTACAATTACGGGTAACCCAACCAACCAGACTTCTTACTATAAATACCTGACCGGTTTATGGCAAGATGGAACTCCTATGACCTATGGCGGAACAGGATACGGAGGTTCAACCCCATGCAGTTATATGTTCCCATGGACTCCGGCAGGGGCTTTAGGATCAGCAAATGCTGTTAATACTGACCCAACCGGTTATGGAACAAACAATATTGTTCAATCAGCAGAGTGGGATGAGGTACAATCGAAAGATGTTGCTGCAGACAGGAGGTTGTTGCAGTCAGCGGGGCCTTTCACACTGCAACCGGGAGCTGTAAATTATGTAATTGTAGGTTGTGTTTGGGATCAGCCGGGAACAAGCGGATTAGGAAATGTTTACCCGATTGGTTTGATTCAGCAAGATGCCGACTTAGCGCAAGGTTTGTTTAATAACTGCTTTAAAGTTGTTAACGGTCCGGATGCACCTGATATGGCAATTCAGGAATTGAATAATGAACTTATCATTACCCTTACAAACGGTGTTACCTCTAATAACTATAAAGAACATTATGCTGAAAAATCACCAACTATTTTGCCTCCGTTCACTGATACGGATTATGCATTTCAGGGGTACGAGATTTACCAGTTAGTTGATTCTACTGTTACTTCATCTGAACTTATGGATGCTACCAAAGCACGTTTGGTTGCTCAGTGCGATATTCAGGATAATGTATCGCAAATTATCAACTATATCTTCAATAGCGGTCTTAATGCAGTTATCCCTACACTTGAGGTTAGCGGTACTAATAAAGGTATTGTACACTCATTTGATCTTAAAGGTGATGCATTCCAGTTAGATGGTCAATCAAATTTAGTGAATGACAGACCTTATTATTATATGGCAATTGCATATGCTTACAATAATTACTTCCCTTACAATCCAAGTGGCCCTGACACTAACCTAAGATGGGGTCAGAAATTACCATTCCTGCAAGGAAGAAGGAATAT
Source organism: uncultured Bacteroidota bacterium (assembly GCA_903863935.1). Taxonomy (GTDB): domain Bacteria; phylum Bacteroidota; class Bacteroidia; order JABEUT01; family JABEUT01; genus JABEUT01. The sequence continues at coordinate 18,183 of CAIPDV010000014.1, read as the reverse complement.
TAAAGTGTACACAGCATATCCTCATATTCCACAAGCTCAGTCATATGGAACAATTCAAAATTCTTCTTACGGATCCGGTGTTCCTATCACAAGACTTGAAGGACACGGAAACGGCTTCAACTCTATTGAGTTAGATCAGAACAGTATCAATACCATTCTGGCAAACGGCTACATGGAGCACCCTTCTTACCTAGCTGGGCAAGGTCCAATCACAGTTAAAGTGGTTGACCCGCTTAACGTTGTAAACGGGAACTTTGTTGTTAAATTCATTCCAGATGCTAAAGGTGTAAGCAATTCCACCAAATGGGAATTAATTTACACCAATCCAATAACCGGTCAGACTGAGACCGATTTCTCTGATACTACCATAGGATATGCGTACGAACAAATATTCCCTCAATTTGGAATATCTGTAACCATACAAAATGTTGCATACCCTGGCGGAGCAAATCAGCTGGTTATTGATTCAGACTGTAGCCTTACATTTGCAGACCCTTATAAGAACTGGTTGAGCAGTCTTCCAACAGTTCAGCCTGCTGTTAATCCAATGTATTGGATTCGTTCAGGTGTTCATGCGGATGATCCTAAAACATCCGATCCTGACGGAGCATTTATTTCTTACGGACCATACGATCCTGAACAATATTATAACCAAATTGTTGGCGGAACATGGGCTCCTTACGGATTAGCTGCAGTTTCAAGTCAAAATCAGGATTGCGACAATGGCCCTTCATATGGTGAGGGAGGAGTTCCTTTAACCGCGGATTCAATTGGAAACATTGCCAGTGTTGATATTGTATTTACTGCAGATAAGAGCAAGTGGACAAGATGCGTTGTTCTTGAAGAACAAGATGCAACAGCTCTTTCTGAAGGTAATGTGGCTAAAATGGAGCCAAGAAAACATGCCTCTATTGACCAGTATGGCCATTTTGCTACGACCACAGATACTTCAAATAATCCAAGTGATGCAAACTATATATCCCCTATGGGTATGGGTTGGTTCCCTGGTTATGCTATTAACCTGGAAACTGGCGAAAGGTTAAACATGGCTTATGGCGAAGATTCATGGCTTAACGGGCAAAATGGACGCGATATGCAATGGAACCCTGATTCCATCATATTCTCCTCCGGAGGTACTTCAGGTGCAGGTTCGTACTTTGGTGTAACTAGCGTGTTCGGTGGAAAACATTATATATATGTATTCGGACATAATCATAACATAGCTAATAAAGTTGACTATAGTGTACCTTCTTATGATGCTGGTAAAACGATTATTACCAACCTTAGGAGAACATCACCTAACGGACCACCGTGGTGGAAGGAAAGAACACTTGATGATGTTATGTGGGTGAATATTCCGCTGCTTAACAGAGGTCACCAACTGCTGGAAACAGATGCTACGGTTAAATTGAGAGTTGCTAAACCTTACGATACTACTTATGGTGAAACATTCCTGAACGCCGGACATAAAAATCTTCATGCGGCTTCAATCTGGAGGAATGCAAATCCATCGAACAGTAACTTCCCAATGTATTCATTTACTACAGCTGGTTTAGAGGTTGTAACAAATGATAATGCTTCGGCACAAGCTGCACTTGCACTTATCAATGTTGTTCCAAATCCTTACTATGCTTATGCCGGGTATGAAACCAACAGACTTGATACCAGGGTTAGAATTACCAATTTGCCACCTACTTGTACGATTTCCATTTTTACTTTAAGTGGAACCTTGGTAAAAGTGATTAACAAAAACAGCCCTGATACCTTTACCGACTGGAATCTGCAAAACCAATACAACGTGCCAATAGCAAGTGGTTTGTATTTGATCCATGTGGCTGTTCCTAATGTTGGGGAAGTAACCTTGAAATGGTTTGGAGTAATGAGACCTTTAGATTTAACATCATATTGATCTGTATTAATAAATAAAGAAAATGAATGCTACCTTTCCGCCCCGGCGGAGAGGTAGTTTTTCGAGTAAACAAAAGGAATAGTTAAAATATTAAATGTGTATATGAAAAACAAGAGTACCGTAGCAGCAATCATGATAGGCTTTGCAGCAAGCTACTATTGCAGTGATTTAAAAGCAGGCAACCCCGGAAGGTCAGGGCAGGCTGGTGCATCTGAATTGCTAATTGATCCATGGGCCGGTACTACCGGTTTTGCAGATGCAAATACGGCATGTGTGCAGGGTATTGAGGCACAATTTTTAAATGTTGCAGGCACTGCCAGGTTGAATAGAACTGAAGTTATTTTAGCCAGTGATGAATACCTTGTAGGTTCGGGTATTCATATCTCTACCGCAGGATTAAATCAACCGGTAGGGGAATCGGGTGCCTTTGGTATCAGCATCATGTCAATGAACATGGGAAATATTAATGTTACCACATTTGATAATCCGGATGGAGGGATCGGTTATTTTACTCCTCAGATCATTAATATAGGAGCTTCCTATGCCCGTCACTTTTCCGATAAAATTTATGGTGGAGTAAATATTAAATTAATTTCTGAAGCTATATCCAGTGTTCATGCATTTGGTGCTGCAATTGATGCAGGAATACAGTATGTTGACGGAAAAAACCAGAATATTCACTTTGGTATTGCTTTGCAAAACGTAGGCCCTGCTATGTCATATTCAGGTGACGGACTTGCATTTGAAACCGCGCTGCCGGTTACTACAAGCGGTCAAACAGAAACTGCACAACAGCGTTCTCAAACCTATGAATTACCTTCGCGCGTTAATATTGGTGCCGCCTATGATTTCTACTTGGCAAAAGATTCAGGCAAAAAGGGCAACCACAGATTAACTGTAGCTGCCAACTTTACATCAAACTCATTTACTCAAGACCAGGAAATGGCAGGTGTTGAGTATGCTTATAAAACATATTTCGCAATCAGAGCGGGTTACATTTTTCAAAACGGTATCACATCTGATTTAAGCACCGACCCTACAAATGGAGGCCGTTTAACCGTATTCACCGGATTATGTGCCGGTGCTACACTACAATATCCTGTTGGTAAAAAGCATACCCTGTTTGGTATTTCGTACTCTTACAGGTCAACAAATCCATACAGTGGTTGCCATACCATCGGAATTAAGATGGATTTGTAAATCCTGAAAAAATATTTCTATATTTGCATAAGGAGAGAGTTTGAATATTCTCTCCTTTTTCAATAAATAAAACCGATACGTATAATTAAAAAGTACTTTTCATGTCACAAGCTGCCTATTTTACCCAGGAAGGGCTAGATAAACTCCTTAAGGAACTTCATCATTTAAAATCAGTTGAAAGGCCATCTATTTCAAGGCAAATAGCAGAGGCCAGGGATAAAGGTGATTTATCGGAGAATGCCGAATATCATGCTGCTAAGGAGGCTCAGGGCTTATTGGAGTTAAAGATTTCCAAAATGGAAGATATAGTTAGTAATGCTAAGGTAATTGACCCTTCTACATTGGACCATACCAAGGTACTTATTCTTTCAAAAGTTAAAATAAAGAATCTTAAAACCGGTGCTATTCTTAACTACAATATTGTAACAGAAAACGAAGCCAACTTTAAAGAAGGTAAAATATCTGTTAATTCCCCTGTTGCAAAAGGCTTGTTAGGGAAGAAGGTGGGCGATACAGTTAAAGTGACAACTCCTGCCGGAGAAATGGGGCTTGAGATTCTGGAAGTTTCAATCTGATAATGGCGTCAATATTTTCTAAAATAGTTACAGGAGAAATTCCATGTTATAAAATAGCTGAGACAGAAAACTGTCTTGCGTTTCTTGATGTTTTCCCCTTAGTTAATGGACATACTCTTATTATTCCCAAAAAGGAGATTGACTACATATTCAATGTGGATGATGAGCTACTGGCGGAAATGAACATTTTTGCCAAAAAAGTAGCAAAAGCAATTGAAAAGGCAGTGCCCTGCAAAAGGATAGGAGTAGCGGTTATTGGTCTTGAGGTGCCACATGCACATATCCACCTTGTTCCTTTAAATAAAATCGGCGATATAAATTTCACGCAACCCAAATTGAAACCAACTCCCGAAGAACTTAAATTTACTCAGGAAGCTATCTGCAAATTTTTATAACCCGCTTATCTTACCAGGGTTCTCACTAATAAACGCTTGCCAACTGTTGAATTTCTTTTCCGGTTGTGCTGCGCTGAGTCCTCCTTTATTATTAAAAAAATGACAGATAGCCACAGCAAGTGCATCCGTAGCATCTAACTTGGCAGGCATAGTTTGAATGGTGAGAATTCGTTGAAGCATTATAGCCACCTGTTCTTTGCTGGATGAACCTTTCCCGGTTATTGATTGTTTTACCTTTCGGGGTGAATATTCAAATACCGGAAGGTTATGCGATAGTGCTGCCGCCATCGATATGCCCTGGGCCCTTCCTAGCTTCAACATCGATTGAATGTTCTTGGCAAAGAATGGAGCTTCCAAAGCTACTTCATCAGGCTTATATTGTTCAATGATCCGGATAGTCTCTTCGAATATTTTTTTGAGCTTGAGAAAATGGTTCGGCAGTTTGCCCATACTTATAATATCCATGTGAATAAGGCTTGCATCCTTACCTGATATCTTTATAATTCCATATCCCATAATGGTTGTACCCGGATCAATACCAAGTATTACCCGGTCGGCGTTATTTATTCCCCCTCTCATTTAAATAATATTTTGCGGTAGCTGCAATGGTTTGCCTAACGGGAATAAATTCATACTTCAAAGCCTCTCTTACTTTTGTGTTACTGAAAATATGTCTACCCGTAGCATGTTCAACCATAGTGTTGGTTATTTTTTGTTTGCTTGCAAGATTATTGAAGAACTGAAATGTTTTCAGCATGAAGCTATTTAATTCGTGCTTGGGTAGAGGTTTGTTGATACCATTTGAAATAGCACTAAAAAAATCCTTAAAATTCAGGTTCTCGGAGGTTACATTGAAGCGTTCATTATAAGGTCCGTTTTTCATTAGGCGAATTATAACTTCAACAACATCGGCAACATCAACAAAACCCATAGTTCCGCAGGTATAAAATTTGGATATTTTATCAATAAACGGAAACATACTTATGCTTCCGTTGCTCAAATCGCTCCATGGGCCAAGTATAATTGTTGGGCAAACAACCACTACATTTAACCCTTCCGCATGGGCGCGCCAAACTTGTTGTTCAGCTAAATGTTTTCCAATGGCATAAGGCGAGTTCCTGAAAGAGAAATCTTCAAAACTTTCTTCCGTTATCATTCCTTCAGGCGGGTTGCCCAAAGCTGCAACAGAGCTAACGTGGCAAAATTTTTCTACACCCGATGATAGAGCAGCGTTAACAATATTTTCCGTTCCTTTTTCGGCAGTGGAAATAATAGAATCGGGGTTGTCATCGCGCAAATCTACTTCTGCCGCACAATGGTAGATTTCGGTAGCTCCCTGCATAGCCTCCGAAAGTGACCAAGAGTCCATTATATCTCCATCAACCCATTGTATCTTCTTAAATAAAGAGGCACCCTCTCTTCCAAACTTATAAGAAAATAGTTTTTCGGTGTTAATGGTTTTACTGGTCGGTCTTTTAAGGGCTAATATGGGTTCATTCAGTTTTACCAATTCACTTAGCAGGTGTCCGCCTAAAAAACCCGTACCTCCGGTTACAAAAATCATAATAAGCTTGTAAAGTTCATAAAGTAAAAAGTTCATAAAGTTAGACAACTTTCTCCTTTATAAACTTTATGAACTTTATAAACTTAATATCTTTGCCGCCGCATGAAACTAAGTTTTACAGAAGAATTACGCTGGCGTGGTATGTTACACGACATAATGCCCGGCACTGAAGAGTTGCTTAACAGCGGTTCGGTGAGTGGTTATATTGGCTTTGATCCTACATCCGATTCATTGGGCGTAGGTAATCTGGCTCAAATTATGACTTTACTGCATTTTCAAAAAGCAGGGCACAAGCCCTATGCTTTAGTTGGCGGAGCAACCGGAATGGTTGGAGATCCTTCAGGTAAATCGCAGGAAAGAAATCTGCTGACCGCTGAAATATTAGAGCATAACCTGAATAGCCAACGCAAACAACTGGAAAAATTTCTCGATTTTAATTGCGGAGATAATTCTGCCGAAATAGTAAATAATTACGATTGGTTTAAGGAATTCCGGTTTTTAGATTTTATTAGAGATGTGGGCAAGCATGTTACAGTGAACAAAATGCTTGCTAAAGATTCTGTTAAAAACCGTATGGAAACGGGCATTTCATTTACCGAGTTCAGCTACCAGCTTGTGCAGGGCTACGATTTTTATTATCTCTGGAAAAACAAAAATTGCAAATTGCAAATGGGCGGCTCCGATCAATGGGGAAATATTGTTACTGGTACTGAATTAATCGGAAGAATGGGTGGGGGAGAAGCCTATGCATTAACAACCCATTTAGTTACCAAGGCAGACGGAACTAAGTTTGGCAAAACAGAAGAAGGTAATGTTTGGCTTGATCCTAATAAAACCTCATCGTATAAGTTTTACCAATTCTGGATGAATGTTTCAGATGAGGATGCGAAAAAGTATATCCGGATTTTTACCTTATTCGATAAAGAAGAAATTGAAAATTTAGAAACTGAACATAATGCTGCTCCACACTTACGCATATTGCAGAAAGTTCTTGCAAAGGATGTTACTATAAGGGTACATTCGGAAACCGATTATAATTTTGCTTTAGAAGCTTCGGAATTGCTTTTTGGACGTGGTACCAGTGAAAGTTTATTAAAGCTATCTGAGCAGGATTTACAATCCGTTTTTGAAGGAGTACCACAGGTGAGTGTACCTCTTTCGGAAATTGAAAAAGGAATTCCGGTTGTTGACTTCCTGAGTTTGAATACAAACATATTTCCATCAAAAGGAGAAGCAAAAAAAATGCTACAGGGTGGGGGTGTATTTATCAATAAGGAAAAAGTAGAGGATATGAATTTAGTAGTCGGTATGAATAACCTTATAAAGACTAAATATATTCTTGCGCAAAAAGGAAAGAAAAACTATTATTTAATAACAGCCATTTAATTCATAATTCACAATTCAACATTCATAATTAAATAACCGCCACGTTAGCTCAGCTGGCTAGAGCAGCTGATTCGTAATCAGCAGGTCGGGGGTTCGAGTCCCCTGCGTGGCTCAGGAAAGGAAAGCAAGAATACTGCTTTTCAGATTCAGTAATTATTTCTTTAACAGATCCCTTATCTCGGTAAGTAAAACATCGGTAGAAGAAGGTTCTTTTGGTGTCGGTGGCGGAACAGGTTGGTTTTTCTTTGCTAGGTTTATTAGCCTGATTACAATGAACAGGGAAGCTGCTAAAATAATAAATGAAATAATATTGGAAACGAAGTTACCGTATTTAATTGCTGTGCCCGGAATTACGAGTTGGCTAAGGTCGCTGAGTTTAGCTGCTTTTAAAGCCGGAGTGAGAACCGCAGGAGTTATTATATCATCAACTACGGAGGTTACTATTTTGCTGAAAGCAGCACCAATTACAATACCTACTGCAAGGTCAATAACATTGCCCTGAAGTGCAAATTTTTTAAATTCCTGTATAGCTGACATAGTGTATAGTTTGTTAAGGTTTAGGTACTAATATAAATTTTTTGATTTGGTAAAAGTAAGGTTTTAAAATGATTTTTGTTTTGCTTTAATGTGATAAATGACAGTTTATCATGTATGTATTTCAAATATCTTTAGCCTGTTAAAAAGCAATAAATTACGTAATGAAAAAGATATTAGTTCCGGTAGATTTCTCGCATAATTCATCCGATGCATTAAGGTTTGCAGGCGAAATAGCCTTTAAAAGCGGGGCGGAAATATTTGCCATTCATGTGTATTCGGGTACGCGGCCATTGAAGAATATCGCACCAATTATAGAAGATAAAATGCTAACATTCACCATGCACGCCCTACGCAGGCACGACAGGTTGAAATTAAGCGTTAAATATTCCTTTCATGTAGTAAGCAATACAAAATTTTTGGCAGGAATACTTTCATCCGGCATGCTAGCCGAAATGGATCTTGTGGTTATGGGTACCAAAGGAGCTGATGGACTCAAAAGTGTATTTATTGGGAGCAATACCTTTAACCTCGCCCAAAAAATTGATAAGCCAATTATTGCGGTGCCAAGAAACACATTCTTCCAGCAGATGAAACGGATCCTCTTTTGTTCTGATTTCAATAATCATCAAAATATAGAGCGTTTAAAGCCCCTTAAAGATTTGGCCTTACTGTTTAATTCAGAGGTCAGGATATGTCATATCAGGACAAATTCAGAGGAACATCCTTCCGGTGAACATATGAGTGAAAGTGTTGAAGAGGATAATTTTTTTGGCGAAGATGTGAAACATACATTCAAAATAATTAATGCAGGAAATATTTTAAACGGTATAAATAATTACCTGCAAGTGAAAAGCGATATTGACATGGTGGCTGTAGTTAATCACAAACGGAGTACAATGACCAGTTTATTTCGAACTGATCATGCCAAAAAACTGGCATTTCATGCAAACATGCCTTTGCTTATTTTAAGTGATACCGGGGTAAAAGCCTAGTCCTGAGCAAAGCCTTGGTTTTGTAGTGTAAATTCTTTTATTTCCTACCTTTGGCAGGTTATAATTTTTGATTTTTCAAATTTCACTTTCATTTCTCACTATGCGACCAAGTTTCGATGAAATATATATGGACCTCGCCGATAAGCTGGCAAAGCGTTCCCACTGTGTAAAAATGCATGTTGGTGCAGTTCTTGCCAAGGATACTAGAATCATCTCGCTTGGATATAACGGCCCTCCGGCAGGAACTCATAACTGCGACAACGAATGGCCTGAACACGGATGCCCTCGTGATAGCAAAGGCGGTTGTTCACTCGCAATTCATGCCGAGCAGAATGCCATTTTATATGCTGCCAAGAATAAGGCTTCAATGGAAGGTGCTACCATGTATGTTACCTTATCACCTTGCCTTGCTTGCGCAAGGATAATTTACACAGCAGGAATAAAACATGTGTTCTACCTGCACTCCTATGGAGATTATAAGAAAATAGCAACCGATGAAGGGGTTGACTTTTTGCAGAAATTTGGAGTGACCGTTCAAAGAATGAAGCTTCCCGAAAATAAAGAGGTAGTACAATAAAAAGGATATTAACTAACGCATAACTTTCACAATTCAATATATGACACCAACGCCCAATCAGAGTTCCATACCAGTTCAAAAGCCCGTGACTATAGGCATTTCGCAGGGCGATATTAATGGAATTGGATTGGAAGTGATTATTAAAACATTTGCAGACCCTGCAATGCTTGAGATATGCACTCCTGTTCTTTTCAGTTCCGGTAAAACGATTTCCTATCATAAAAAAACACTGAAGCTGGACAACTTTAATTATAATACTATCAATTCAGCAGAGGCTGCTGTACCTCGCAAGTTTAATCTGGTAAATGTATATAACGAAGAAGTAAACATAGAACTTGGAAGACTGACTTCCAGTGGAGGAATGTATGCCATCAAATCCTTCGAGGCGGCATGTGAGGCACTGTCTAAAAATAAAATAGATGCGCTGGTTACCGCGCCAATCCATAAGCACAATACACATTCCGATTCCTTTCCCTATGCAGGGCATACTTCCTATCTTGATGACAGATTCGGTAAGAGCAATTCGCTTATGATGCTGGTTTCTGATAGCCTTAAAGTGGCATTGTGTACAGAACATTTGCCAATTGCATCGGTTGCTGCAACTATTACACATGAACGGATTTTAAAGAAATTAAGAATTCTGGCGGCTTCATTAAAACAGGATTTCAGTATCAATAAACCCAAAATTGCTTTGCTAGGCCTTAACCCCCATGCGGGAGACTCAGGAACAATAGGGGAGGAAGAAGAAAAAATAATTGCACCGTCAATTAAAACGGCTATGCAAGAGGGCATCCTGGCATATGGTCCTTATCCGGCAGATGCATTTTTTGGTGCCATGATGTTTAAAAAATTTGATGCGGTGCTGGCTATGTATCATGATCAGGGATTGATCCCATTTAAGTATATGGCATTCGATTCGGGTGTTAATTTCACCGCAGGATTGCCTGTTATTCGTACATCGCCCGACCATGGAACTGCATTTGATATTGCAGGAAAGAATGAAGCCAACGAAGAATCATTCCGTAATGCGGTATATCTTGCCTGCGATCTGGTTCGTACCCGTAAAAACTACAAACAGGCAACAGCAAACCCGTTGAAAGCAGCCTCTGTTAATATGAACCAAAGAGATGAGTAAAAAAAAGAAAGTAACTCTTTTCTATAACCCCCGTTGTTCAAAATGCAGAGAGGCCTATGATATTCTTAACGGACAAGGTTGTGAAATAGAAATTATAGAGTACCTAAAAGATGTTCCTACGGAAAAGGAATTAAAAGATGTAATTAAAAAGTTAGGGTTAAAACCACAGGATCTGCTCCGTAAAAAAGAAACTTTATTTGCCGAAAAGTACAAAGACAAAAAACTCACGGATGCCCAATGGATTAAGGTAATGAGTACTAACCCTATTCTTATTGAACGTCCGGTTGCTATCTATGGCAATAAGGCCATTATTGGCCGCCCGGCAGAGCGGGTTGTGGAAATATTGAAATAGACTGAAATTGAAGTTAGCATATTTTTTGCTAATTTTCGCCCCGGAAAGCATAAGACATAAAAAACAAATGAGTATTCATTCTATTAGTTTAAAAAATTTTAAGTCAATTCGAGAGGCTAATGATATTAAGCTAGGAGCTGTCAATATACTAATTGGTGCAAATGGTTCAGGAAAAAGCAATCTAATCAGTTTTTTTAGATTCCTGAAAAATATTATGAACCAAAATCTTCAAGGCTATGTCGCATATCATAGCGGCAAGGCAGATAGTTTTTTATATTTTGGTGCAAAACAATCCACATTTTTAGAAGGTAGGATAGAGTTTCTCCGTATTAATAATGTGGATGCAAATACTTACTTATTTAGACTATTTCCGACCCAAGATAGTAGATTGATATTTCTTGGTGAAATGAGTGGATTTGAAAATCAAGTCCCTCAGGACTTACGCAATTTTACGGGTGAAAGAGGTTTTGAGGAATCCAATTTACCGGAAATAAGACGTAAATATTTTGAAACATTTCGAATTTTTCATTTTCATGATACTAGTGCTACTGCTTCTGTAAAAAGATTTTGCAATGTAAATGATAATCGTTTTTTATATGAAGATGCAGGTAATCTCGCAGCATTTTTATACAGATTAATAGGAGAATACCCTAAGCATTTTAATATTATTGAAAAGACAATACGTTCTGTTGCTCCATTTTTTAATAGGTTCGATTTAATACCTGATTCAACTGGGAATATTTCCTTAAAATGGTTTGAAAAAGGAAGTGATGCATACCGTGATGCACACTATTTATCAGATGGTACATTAAGATTCATTTGCCTTGCAACTTTACTTTTGCAGCCTGAACCTCCTGCGACTATTATTATTGATGAACCTGAATTAGGCTTGCATCCATTTGCTATTGATAAACTGGCTGCGATAATTCGAAGTGCATCAGTTAAAATGCAGATTATTATTTCAACTCAATCAATAGAACTACTGAATAACTTTGAGGCGGACGATGTAATTGTGGTTGAAAAGAAAGATAATCAAACGATATTTAAAAGACAAAGTACTGAATCATTGAGTGACTGGCTTAAGGACTACTCTATAGGGGATTTGTGGGATAAAAATGTTATAGGAGGCCGTCCGCAATGAGGGGAATATACATTATATCCGAAGGTACAACTGAAGAAGAGTTCATAAATAGTAGCATTTATGATTATATGTCCCGCGAAGGAATTAATGATGTCAGGGCAATTAAACTGCAAACAAGCCGCGGACATAAAGGTGGTTCTATGAGTTATGTAAGGTTTAAAATGAATATTCTGAATCTTTTAAAAAGAGAGAATGATATAATAGTTACCTCGTTGATTGATTTCTTTCGATTGGAAAATGATTTTCCTAAATATACAGAGGCCCAAAGAATAGTTAATGTTGTTGAAAGGGTCAGTTTTTTGGAAAAAGAAATAGCGCAGGATATTGATTCTTCAAGATTCGTTCCATATATTCAATTGCATGAATTTGAAGGGTTGTTGTTTTCAGGAAAAAGCGGGTTTGAACTTTTTACCAGTATACCTTCAGAAAATATGACTGAACTTATTAATACTGTAGATAAGTATCCAAATCCTGAGTTAATAAATGAAGGGCCAACAACGGCACCTTCTAAAAGATTATTAAGATTGATACCTGAATATCGAAAGACATTTCATGGCCCAATGATAGCACTTGAAAATGGCTTCGATTCTATACTAGCTAAGTGCCCACGATTCAATAACTGGATTGAAATTCTAATAAAAAGAATGAAAGCGTAAAGCATTTACAAGCAATTCTTCGAAATCTTGAACTGATTGCCCTACCTGCTTATTACAGCTTTACGAATTATTTCTTCTCCATTACTTCTTACTTTTAAAAAGTAAACTCCTGCCGGATATTTGCTCACATCAATTTGTTTTGATATCATGGCTTTGTTTCCATAGTCGTAATTGTCGAGCAGTTCGCCAGTAAGATTATAGACTCTTATACCATCAATGTTTTTTGAGGAGTAAATAGTAAGCAAATCATTTGCAGGATTAGGATAAACTGAGACTTGTGCACTTCCGCTAACTCCTCTGTTTGTTCCTGTAGGAATTCCACCTACATAACGAACGCGGTTATTTCCCCATTCCGCAATGTACATATTGGCTGAAGCATCTACATAAATAGCCAAAGGATAATTCAGTTCAGCTGCTGTTGCAAGCCCACCATCGCCACTGAAACCACCTACACCAATTCCCGCAATGGTACTTATCATTCCGGAGGTGTTCACTTCTCTTACTCTGTTTCCAATAAATTCAGCAATAAATACATCTCCCGAAGCATCCAGAAAAACATCAAAGGGGTCAGAGATCTGAGCACTTGTAGCAGAAATTCCGTCTCCATTATATCCTCCTGCACCCGTTCCGGCAATTGTACTAATTATCCCGCTAGGGTCAATTTTCCGGATTCGCTGACCGTTTATTTCGGATACGTAAATATTCCCTGCTGCATCTACCCGCACGCTCGAAGGATTATTCAATTCTGCAGCCGTAGCCTGAATACCATCTCCATTGTAGCCTCCTATTCCTGTGCCGGCAATAGTTGTAATAACACCGCTATTGTCAACTTTTCTAATATGATGGGTACTATAATCGGCAATATACATGTTGCCTGAATTATCAAATGATACCGCAATGGGAGTTGCTAATTCTGCATCGGTAGCCTGCCCACCGTCACCACTATAGCCGCTTACACCAATCCCGGCAACGGTGGTAATAATACCTGAGTTATCAACTTTCCGGATCCTGTTGTTTAACTGGTCGGCAATAAATAAATTGCCCGAAGAAGTATCAACCCATAAGAGTTCCGGTGCGCTTAATTCCGCCGCAGTAGCCTGGCCGCCATCACCGTAATAACCACCTGCACCAACCCCAACAATTGTAGTTACTATTCCCGAAGCGGATACCTGGCGTATGGAACCATTACCCTGGTCGGCAATTAAAACGTTTCCGGTTTTATCCATATATAACCCTCCGGGAGAACTTAACTCTGCGTCTGTGGCTTGACCACCATCGCCAAAATAGCCCGACAGTCCGGTGCCGGCAAATGTGGAAATGTTTTGAGATTGTGTAAGTACCGGTACAATGGCAATTAATGCTCCAGTCAATATTTTGTAATATATTTTCATAGTAACTTCAGTTTGATTCAGGACATAAAGGTAAAATATTTATCGTTTAGGAGCCAAGCTAAGGACAATAAAACCTCAAAACGAAAAAAAATTATTTATTTATAATAGCCTTTTTTGTTGTCGTTTTACCGTTACTTAAAACTGTAATAAAATACAAACCATTTGCAAAATTACTTACATCAAGTAGTGCTGTTTTCCCATTTTGCCTTGTATACTCTGAAAGAAGTTGTCCTGTTAGGTCATAGATCTTAACGGCATCAATGTTTTTACTTGCTGTTATTGTAATGACGCTATTGGCGGGGTTGGGGTACAAAGTAAACTGTTCATCAGCCACAGTAATATGGTTCGTATTGCTTGGAACCGGAGTAACAACTCTTACAGCACTATTGTTGAAATCTGCGATATAAAGATTGCTTGATTTATCTACATAAATGCTTTGCGGATACATTAATTCAGCATTTGTTGCCGGCCCTCCGTCACCCGTGTACCCGCCAATTCCTAATCCTGCACCATAACCATTGCCTGCTACAGTGGTAATGATTCCGGCCGGAGTAACCATTCTAACCACATTATTATAAAAGTCAGCAATAAAATATTGCCTGAGCCGTCAATAAAAACATCGGTCGGTTGGTTTAGTTCAGCAGCTGTAGCCTGCCCACCATCACCAGAATAACCACCATAGGGGGTACCTGCAATTGTGCTTATGTTCCCCGATAATAAATCAACTTTCCTTATTACTGCGTTTCCCAGTTCTCCCCAATAAATATTTCCCGAAACATCTGTTCTCATGCTTGTGGGGTCGAAAATTTCAGCGGCAGTTGCAGGTCCGCCATCTCCTGTATACCCGCTAACTCCATTGCCCGCCACTGTTGATATTATACCGGTAATATCAACTTTACGAATCCTGTTGTTATAACTGTCTCCAATAAATTTGTTTCCGGCTAAATCAAGTGCAACCCCCCATGGGCCATTGAGTTTGGTTGCGGTTGCCTGCACCCCATCTCCCGTGTATCCTCCTCCTCCCATTTTACCTGCTATAGTAGTTATAATGCCTGCGTTGTCAATTTGGCGTATGCGATTAACACCTTCGTCGGCAATATAAATGAATGAGGTAATCGTATCAACCCAAATTTGTTGAGGAAAGTATAATTCAGCAGCAGTGGCTGGTCCTCCGTCTCCGGTAAAACCAGAAACTCCAATTCCTGCAATTGTAGAAATTACGCCCGAAGGGCTCACTTTACGAATAACATAATTCCCCTGGTCAACAATTAGTACGTTCCCCAAATTATCCATACCCATACTCGATGGGAAACGCAATTCGGCAGCAGAAGCTTGGCCACCATCACCACTATATCCTTGTACCCCGTTACCGGCATATGTGTAAATGTTTTGTGATTTTGCTATTAATGCAGATGCAAGAATTGCTGTTACTGATAAGGTTTTGTAAATTGTTTTCATAAAGTTCAGGGGTTTTTTGAGGTAGGTAAAGATAAAGGTTCTTTCAGATTAGCAAGTTTACTGATAGTGCTAGTCCTGTGAAAGAATCACATTTTCACAATCAATTTTTTTATAGGTTTGCATTACAAAAATTAAACATAAATTCCTATGTCAATCAGAATAGAAAAAGATACTATGGGTCCTGTGGAAATTCCTGCGGACAAATACTGGGGCGCACAAACTGAGCGGTCCCGCAACAATTTTAAAATAGGGGGCAACCTGATGCCAAAAGAAGTTATTTATGCTTTTGCTATTTTGAAAAAAGCGGCAGCACAAGCCAATAATGAACTGGGTGTTTTACCAAAAGACAAATGCGATATTATTTCAAATGTATGTGATGAAATACTTACCGGAGCTTTGGATAATGAATTTCCATTGGTGGTTTGGCAAACAGGTTCGGGAACACAATCGAATATGAATGTGAATGAAGTGGTGGCTAACCGTGCGCATGTGGTTCTCGGAGGTAGTTTGATGGACGAAAAGAAATCAATTCACCCGAATGACGATGTGAACAAATCACAATCATCGAATGATACATTCCCCACTGCTATGAGCATTGCGGCTTATAAAATGATTGTTGAGCACACAATCCCGAACGTTGAACTGCTTAAAAATACACTCGATAAGAAAGCAAAAGCTTTTAAAGATATAGTGAAGATAGGCCGTACACACCTGATGGATGCTACTCCACTAACGCTAGGGCAAGAATTCTCGGGCTATGTTTCTCAATTGGAGCATGGCATTAAAGCGTTGAAAAATACCTTGGCGCATTTATCGGAACTTGCATTAGGCGGCTCGGCGGTGGGTACAGGATTGAATACACCTAATGGTTATTCGGTGTTGGTAGCAAAAAAAATATCGGAGATTTCCGGATTGCCTTTTGTAACGGCGGAGAATAAGTTCGAATCGCTTGCTTCGCATGATTCCATGGTGGAAACATCAGGAGCATTAAAGCAACTGGCTGTATCATTAATGAAAATTGCGAGTGATGTTCGTCTGCTTGCTTCGGGTCCACGTTGCGGCATTGGAGAGATACTCATTCCGGAAAATGAACCGGGATCATCCATTATGCCCGGCAAAGTAAATCCAACCCAATGTGAAGCCATGACCATGGTTTGTGCTCAGGTAGTAGGTAACGATACTGCCATTTCCATTGGTGGAATGAACGGACATTTTGAACTGAATGTATTTAAACCGGTAATAATTTTTAACCTGCTCAATTCGGCCCGTTTGATTGGTGATGCTTGTAATTCCTTCAACGAACATTGTGCTGTTGGTATTGAACCTAACATGCCTGCCATCGAAAAGAACTTGGAGAACTCACTTATGTTAGTAACCGCCCTCAATACTCATATCGGGTATGAGAATGCCGCCAAGATTGCGAAGAAAGCCCATCACGAGAACAAATCATTGAGACAAGCAGCTATTGAATTAGGGCTGCTAACCAGTGAGCAGTTCGACCAATGGGTGGTGCCTTCCAAGATGATTGGGTCATTATAAGAGAAATATTTAGCGGGATAATTATTTTCTTAACAAAAATATTTGTGATATTTGCATAGTGGCACTATCACGGAAATTAGTTGTTTTATTTTTAGTTTTATCATTAACAGGAATAATATGTCATGCAGTAATACATGCATCATTTCTGGCTTCTGCCTGCGGAGAATCAAGTATAGGTCGTAATGTGGTTTACAAGGATTCGGCTAAGAAACCTAAGCATAAGGTAACAACGAAAGAACGAAAGGAAAGGCAAGATGCTTTTGAAAAAATCAAGTCGAAGAGTATTGGCTTTAACCTCTACAAGTTTCGGGATATAACTATTTACGGGGCATTCAATTTAGATAGTGCCCTTATTAAATTATTCCCGGGCAACCATTATGAATTTTGGAATTCATCAGATGATTCTATTGATTTTGAAAATTGGCAAAGCCCTCTAACCCCAAGGCATAGCTATAAAGATGACTGCGATCGCGAAGTTCCCTTGGATTTTCCTATGGAAGGTATGAATGAAACATTTGTCCATGATACCTTGATATATAATTTAGATGGAAAAAGGCATATAATTGCTTCCTTTTCCACGGCTCATTTTGTTGACGATTTTTATAATGGAGGAGGCAGGTATGTGGGTGCTTGCCTTGGGTTAGCATCATTTATTGAAGAGGGTGGCAATTGGAAACTGGAAGCCTTCTGCCCTGCCTTAGGTTTCTATGGTGAATCAGTGGATTTATCGCCAATACACAGAATAAATTTAGGCAAGCATACTATTGCGTGCTTGCTTGGCTCGTATGTCAGCGGTGCTTCACAGCCTATATATATTAACGCTTTTATTTTTGAAATTCAAGGTAATACTTTTAAAATTTTATTCCAGAAAGATAATGTTTGCCGTACATACAGACAACGCAATGTTTGGGATACCTGGTTTGATATAGATACCTTGCAAATGGACTCATTATTTCCTGATATTATTACAACTTCGTATGGTGATTATCTTCGGAGTGGCTTCGATTCAACAATGCAAATAGAAAGCCCCGAGGAGGCATCGGATGCAGTTCAAAATGTAGCTAAGCAACATGATGATTTTGATTTTACATTAACTGACAGATACAGATTTAATGGGAAGAAATATAAACTTGTTAAAGAAAATATTCATTGGAAACATCATCATGGAAAGAATAAAAAGTTAGTAGAGAAACCTAGTCTTTTTATTTCCAGAAATGAGTTATATGAAGACCACTAAATTATCTGTAAGGTATTTCCTGCCATTGAAAAAAAATCAAGGAGAAATTAAGGCGATGCAATTTTGACCGCCTTTTTTTGTGGAAAATATCCCAAAATAACAATGAAAATAACAGTGAAATAACAACAGAATAACAATG
>CAIPDV010000013.1 GCA_903863935.1 uncultured Bacteroidota bacterium | reverse complement strand
TCTTAGCAAGGTTTAAAGCGGTTGATAAGTACAAGGATTTGATGAAAGCCCAAATGAAAAGAACCTATATCCGTTTGAATAAAGATAATCTTGAAAACGGCTTGCGCATGAATCAGCAGCTATTTGAAATAAATGGAAAACTTGAAAGGCTGGAAGAGAGATTTATTATGGAAGAAATTAATCACGAAATGTTTGTAAAGTATCAAGGGAAGTTTAAGGAAGAAAAAAAAGAAATTGAGAAGATTCTACAAAAATCTTCTCAACAAGTGTCGAACCTTGAGGAATGTATGGATACGATTATTGATTATTCCGGAAACCTGCCTAAAGTATGGGCTTCTGTGGGGTATAAGGAGAAATGCTGGTTGCAACATTTGCTCTTTCCAGATGGTATAAGATATAACAAGCGAATTAACATTTGTCGAACTCCAAAACTTAATTCATCGTTCCTGTGGATTGTAGAAAGGATACAGGCTTTGGAGAAAAAGAAGGTGGGTATTCCCGAATTGAATTTAACCTATGCAAACTTGGTGGAACCAATTGGAGTTGAACCCTTCTAATTTCTTTCCATTTCACAATTATACAACTCTTTCCGGTTTTTCTGAAAGTAAATCTACCGTACAAGGTAGGTTTTCTAAAGCCAGCCATATCGGTTTTAACCTGATTAAATTTATTAGCCGCTGAAAATCAATTAAAAATGCAATAATTACGACTTTTAGATGAGTAAAATTAGAATTGCACTATTGGAAACATAATTTTCAAGGCTAAAAGTAAATACAAATAGCAGGAAGGAGCGCATTATTATAGTTCCTTAAATAGTTCCAAATTTACTGTTGTTTTGGTGAAATAATCGTATAATAAAAAGCTGCAAATTAACCCGAATCCCTTACCAATAAAGGAAGTTATTACACCATTATTTTACCTCAATTTCAGCGTTTTACTCCTGAACGAAGTGAAGAATCTGTTTTGTAATACTGATACTTCCTTCCTCAGGATGACAAAAGCATTGACAGGAATAGTACCGATTTATTTAAATGCAAATTACAACTTGATAGAATAGTATTTAATTGTATTATTTTCTGTTCTCATTCTCCTTTTTCTCAAAAACATCTTCCAAAATAACCTATGGTTTCGGTTTTTTGAGCCGACTTATTAACATACCATGTCTGTCTATAACAAGCTGATAAAAAGTTTGTTGTGAATTCAATATTTCAGCAATTTTTCATTTCAAAAAAAAATTCCGAAACAAAATAAAAACTGTGGGCGTACAAAACCCCGTGTTTCAAAATTAAATGATGAATCGAAAAATAAAAAAACAGATTAAGAGAAGTAAACGTCTCTTACCAAAATTAAAAAGAAAAGGATTAAAAAAAATATTATAAGATACTAAAGAAGCAAATCGTTAAAAAAGGAAGCAAGTTAAAACACAATTAAAAAACCAAACAAAATGAAAAAGTTCGCAAGTTTAATTCTCGTCATCTGTATCTCGGTGGCGGCCTTTGCAAAAGGTAGCGGAAGGAGATATGTTGCATCACTTGATAATAAACAAGTGGTACAAGCACAAAAAGATCAAAGAAGAGCATTAAGAAGCTTTGGAAGCGGCAGGCGTTACGCCTCTGCTACAAGGGGTCGCGGGTGGCACCCATTCGGCAGGAGGAGAGGCGGTTCGTCAGCTTCCAAGCCGGAGAGTGGTCTCGGACTATAATCGATCTTGGTAAGTTGTTTTTAGGGTGTGTTGGTCCCGGGCAGGAGTGTCCGGGACTTTTTTTGTTGATATTATTGGGTAAGTCGTATGAATAACGATTGCTGAAAGTGCTATTTTCGCAAAATTCGTACGCAAAAAATGAGCACACTTTTCCATACCAACCGCCTGATTCATGAAAGCAGCCCTTACCTGCTGCAACATGCTCATAACCCGGTTGACTGGTATCCATGGGGTAAAGAGGCTTTTGAAAAAGCAAAGAAAGAAAATAAGTTAGTACTTGTAAGCATTGGTTATTCGGCCTGTCACTGGTGCCATGTTATGGAACATGAATCGTTCGAAGACCCTGAGGTTGCCGAACTGATGAACGAAAAATATGTGTGTGTAAAAGTAGACAGGGAAGAGCATCCGGAAGTGGATATGCTTTACATGGATGCCATTAATGTGCTTACCGGTCGTGGCGGATGGCCACTCAATTGCTTTACACTTTCCAACGGGAAACCAATTTATGGAGGAACCTATTTTCATAAAGAAGACTGGATGCAGCTTTTGCAAAACCTGAATAATCTTTTCCGGAAAGAACCTGAAAAAGTTCGCGAGCTTTCCGAGGAAATTGAAAAAGGCATCCTTTCCATTTCACTTTTACCCGATTCAACTCAGGGGAAAATAAATAAGGATTTCAAATTTGTTGAGGAGCTTGCAAATAAGATAGCTACTTCATTTGATAAGGCTTTCGGGGGATATAACTATGCACCTAAATTCCCAATGCCCAATAACTATGAGTTCCTGCTCTATTATACGTATGCTCTGAAAAATTTGGGAAGGGAAGAGGAAGCAAAACCTATTGAAGCGCAGGTTTACCTTACCCTAGACAAAATGGCGATGGGTGGAATTTATGACCAGATAGGCGGTGGATTTGCCCGATATTCTACTGACTCCTTTTGGAAAGTGCCGCACTTCGAAAAAATGTTGTATGATAATGGGCAATTGATGTCGTTATATGCCAATGGATATAAGTGCAATCCAAAAGAACTTTATAAAGAAACTGTTTATGGCATACACACGTTTGTTTCAGAAAAACTCACTTCGAAGGATGGGGGCTTCTATTGCGCTCTGGATGCGGATTCCGAAGGAATAGAGGGTGAGTTTTATGTTTGGACCAAAGATGAATTAAAAGAATTGCTAGGAGATGAGTATGCCTTATTTGCCTCCTATTATAACGTGAATGATAAAGATGTTTGGGAGAATGGCAAACATATCCTGGAGCGGAAAAGAACTGATGTAGAATTTAGTGATGAGCAAAATATTTCCATAAATGATTTAACTGTTAAAAAGAAAAATTGGCTTTTGATCCTTAACGAAAAAAGGGAAAAACGGGTTCCCCCCGGACTGGATGATAAAACACTTGCCTCCTGGAATGGCCTTATGTTAAAAGGATATGCAGAAGCCTACAAAACTTTTAAAGACAGTGCATTTTTAGATGCCGCCATTAATAATGCGAATTTTATTAAGAATAAATTACTTACTCCCGAAGGCTCAGTATGGCATTGTTATAAAAAGAACAAAGGATACATAGAAGGGTTTTTAGATGACTATGCTTTTATTGCGAGTGCATTTATCAGTCTGTATGAAGCTACTTTTAATGAAACCTGGCTGAAAGATGCGCAATCTCTTACTGATTATGCTCTTGAGCACTTTTATGATGCAAAGAAAAACATCTTTTATTACACTCATGGAAACCATGAACAAATCATTGTTCGTAAGGCAGATATATCAGATAATGTAATACCGGCTTCTAATTCCGAAATAGCTGTTGTGCTTTATAAACTTGGCCATTTAGTAGGCAATGATAAATACCTGGCAGTTGCTGAAGGGATGGTATTGGCAGTAAAAGACAATATGCTGAATTACCCTCAGGGGTATACCAATTGGGCTATGTTAATGCTACATCACCAACTTCGTTTTACTGAGGTGGCAATTACGGGTAAATTGGCGATTACCTTCCGGGATAAGATAAATAAAGAATACCTACCCAATATGGTAATCCTAGGAGCGGAAAATGCATCTGAGCTTGATTTATTAAAGGAAAAATTTGCCATAGACCGTACGTTGGTCTATGTTTGCGAAAATAAAACCTGCCTCAGGCCGTTTAGTTCAGTAGGAGAAGCCATTAACGCCATTAAAAATTTAAAGTGAGGTATCTGTTAATTATAGTCATGTCCTTAGGTATGCTCGCAAGTGGCTATGCCCAGCTTTCACCTTTTCAGGATGAGGATGCTGTGGTTACCCCGAACTTTAAAGAAGATATTATCAAAACCAAAAAGATCTCGCAGATAACGGTGCATTATTTTACCAAACCCGATGGGTCTCCCATTAATGATGACGGGATTGTTAGATGCTTTTATTTTGACACAACCGGAAAAATAGTGGAATCAGTTTGTGCCATAAATACAGGGCAGGATCATTGCGATTCTATAACCTGCCGTTATTATTATGATAATTCGGGAAACATAACGATCAAACGCACCAAGCAAGGCGACTTTTTTGATACCTGGTATTACAAATGGACCAAGGATAATATGATTCAAACGGAAGCACACGTTCATGAAACAAGCGGTATTAATAATGAAGGGAATTTTAAAGTTGCAACCCAAAAAGTTATTTCATGCGACAGTTTTGCCTATATAGCATACCCTAAGCAATTACAACAATACTGCTATAATGAAGATAATAAAGTTTTTCAAAAGACAATCATTCAGTATGATGAGAACAAACGCTTTTTAAGCCGCAACAGCCATTATGCCGTTGGATGGCTCTTTTCGGAGGTTGATTTGAATTACGATTCCAAAGGGAATATTATTAGCTACAACAATAGTGGAAACCTGAACGGTGATTTAAACCAAAGTACTACTATTACTTATGATTCTCTAGGTAAAATGTCAGCACAGGCAATATGGATAAACGGTAAACAAAAGCACCATATCGAATTCATGTACGATGGTGAAACAGGCCTTATCTCAAACCAACTCGACCGGAATGACGAGAAAGCAACCATTTCAATAATCCGGTATAACTACGAGGTTTATCCCAATAGGGGAGAGTCGACAGCCGGAAAATAAGCCTGACTAAGTCTTTCTGTTTATTTTATATCCGGTTGAGGTATTACCTGGTCGCCATCATAAATTACGTAGTTGGTAATAATGGCACTGGATAGCGAATCGTCATAAATTACTTTAAGAAGATAATTCCCGCCGGCACTCTGATATTCGGCATGAATTTTGAATACAAGTGTATCTTTAATCGACCAAGTAGAATCTATTGATTCGGTCGCACCATCATCATGGCGTAATTGGCAATATTCTCCATTGTCCCATATTTCTGTAATGGGGTTTCTTATCAGTGAATAATTGTTCCCGGGTAATTTGCGAATAGTAAGAATACTATAATCATCACATCCAACCAAGCCAATTTCATTTGCAGCACCAATAGAATATTTTTCTCCTGTGTATATCTTGTAGGTGATTCCACCGGATTTTACTGACTTAATAGGGATGTATCGGTTAAGCCCGAAAACATATTTTCCAAAAACAATTAATTTATCGCCCTTATAAAGAATTTCAAGAAAATAGCCTCGAAAACATTCATCAGAATCCAGGCCTAAATAGTACATCTTTTTGGTTATAGAAAGGATTTTTACCCTCTCTACTTTAGGCACAAGTAGTGTTCTTAAATAATTAAATCCTCTGTCGAAAATTTGCAACGTATCAGGAAGGAGAAAGCCATCTTTATTTATTTTTACAAATTTAATACTATCAAAACGAGGTTTAAGTTTACTTGCTACTTTAATTTGGGGATTCTGCCCGGCATAACATATGATTCCGAGCAAGCTTAAAAATAAGAGGAAACAAATTGATTTTGAAATTGTAGTTTTCATTAAATCATAAATGAAACCATTTTATGCAAGGCGTTTTGCGCCTATTTAGCATCCATTGTAAACAACTCGCTCTTATCAACCTTTTTTACAACCGAGCCATCATACAAGGCTGAAGAAACGGCAGTGAAAGGTCCGCTGATGATCTCATCTCCGGCTTTAATACCACTTTTTATTTGAATATAATCAGCATCCTGAATGCCGGTTATTACCTTGGCTAGTTTGCATTTTCCATTATCATATATGAATACACATTCATGCGCACTATCCTGTGCAGTTGTGCCTTTTCCGGTTTTTGCCTTTCCGGTATCACTGGCAGTTCCTTTGCCTTTACGGGTTGTTACTGCACCAATGGGAACAGCTAACAAATTTTTACCTGATTTTACCTGTATTTCCGCAGTGGCCGACATGCCCGGTTTGAAAGGAGAATCATTGGTTCCTGCGGGCATCAAATCGGTGTAAGAGGTGGGAAGGATATGTATCTTAACCGTAAAGTTGGTTACCTGGTCAACCGAAGAACTTGCGTTTGCAGATACATTGGCAGAGTTGGAAACATTGCTCACTACTCCTTTAAATTTGCGGTTGATAAAGGCATCTACTTCTATTAATGCGGTATCTCCAATCTTAACGTTTACAATGTCATTTTCATTTACGTTCACGTCTGCTTCCATATTCGAAAGGTCAGCTACACTCATCATGTCGGTACCTGCCATTTGGGCTGTTCCAACCACACGTTCCCCTTGTTTAACCACGAGACCTACAATTACACCGTCAATAGGAGAAAGTACGCTGGTCTTAACAAGATTGTCATGAGCTTCTTTCATGGTAGCTTCTGCACTTTTTGCATTATAACCTGCTGCATCAATATTATCATTGGCTGCTTTCAGGTTGGCTTCTGCTGTTTGGTAGGCGGCTTTGGACGCATCATAGTCAGCCTGCGAAATTGCACCCTGATCTAATAGTTTTTTGTTCCGTTCAAATATGGCTTTCTGATTGTCGAACTGCCCTTGTGCGCTTACCAATTGCGCCTGAGAATTGGATAAAGCAGCTTTACTGCTGTTATATGCAGCCTGTGCCTGGTCAAATGCTGATTCGTATGTATCCGGAAAAATCTTGGCAAGCAGTACATCCTTCTTTACCCGTTGACCTTCCACAACCGGTAATTCAATTATCTGGCCGGGTACGTCGGGGCTTATTTTAACAATTGTTGTAGGTTGTATGTTTCCGTCTGCTGATACCGTTTCCATTATCTCGCGGTTCTGAGCTTTCTCAGTTGTAACCTTCAATGTTTTATCACCTGAACAGGATTTCAGAAAGAGTGAAAAGCCAAAGAGCAGGCTTCCCGCAAGGATATATAAAAATACTTTTTTCATTTTATTATAGTTTCAAAGGTTTGCCTTCATAATAATCCAGCACTTTCATTTTAAATACATAGGTATATTTTGCCTGCAACATATCCGATTCTGCTTTTGCAAGGCTTGTCTTTGCCGTATTATAATCAAGGGCAGTGGCTGCTCCGGCATCATATTTAGCACGTGTATAATTGTAAGCTTCGGTAAATGATTCAACCGATTTTTGTGTGGCGTGATATTTCTTTAAAGCTCCCAATGCATCGGCGTATGCTTGTTGAACATTCTTGCGCAAGTTTAAATCGGCAGTTTCAAAATTATAGTAGGCATTTAGTTCATTTAATTTCGCATTTTTAAAGGCTATGTTTGTTTGAAGTCCATTGAAAATAGGGATGTTCAGGCGGAAGCCTATAGATTTATTAAAGTTATCGGTTAGCTGGGTGCCGAACGATGAAACTTTGTAGGTGTACAATTCATTTGGAATATAAACCGGCACAGGTGTTGATGAAGTGCTATTTGCAAATCCAACAACTTCATATCCTTGTATGGTGCTATTAATTATTTCTTTGTTGGCTCCTGAGTAACCAGATCCCAGTGTTGCGGAAAGGCTGAGTTTAGGATAAAGGGCACCGGCTGAAGCTTTTCTGCCCATGATAGCACTTTGCCATTTTAACTGTGCACTTTTTATGTCGGGCTGGTTGGTTAACGCCTGTGAGTATATTACATCGGCAGAATTTATTGAAGGGTTATCCGGTATAGATATTTCAGGACGGACTATTTTAAACATTTGTACTGAGTCAATATCCAATAACTGGGCCAGGTTTAGCATTGCAATTCCCAACTGGTTTTCGGTGGTTATTATGGTTACCTCATCATTCGCTTCCTGTGCCTGAACATCAAACAAGTTGCCGCGTGCAAGACTTCCGGCATCAACCAGTTTCTTGGTTTTTTCAACTTGCTGGGCAGATACTTCATGCTGGTCTTTCGCTTCTTGAAGCAATTCCTGGTCGAGCAATACCTGCAAATATCCCGAAGCTATCAAAAGGGCTAAATTGTTTTTGTTCGCTTGCAGATCAAAGCCACTGGCTTCATACGCTGCCTCATTTTGTTTGGCTATATTCACGTTTTGCATACCCCCGAAAATGGTGAAACTTGCCTGTAGGTAAAAATCTTCCGACAATACTTCACTTGTTGCAAAGGTATTGGTGAACGGGTCAATTGTTCTACCAAAGTTATAGGTGTGAGATACCATTCCATTCAGGTTTGGCAATAAGGATGCTTTACTGGCAGTATAATTATTCTTGGTAATTTTCTGGGTTAACTCTGCTTGCTTTACCTGTATGTTGTGGTCCCAGGCATAATTAATACATTGCTCCAATGTCCAGTTCTGGCCAAGTTTAGGAATACTGTCAGTCTTTTGCCCATTCACAATAAAAGATGGAGCAATAAGGATAATAAAAAGTGTTAGCCGGCGCAGGAAAGTGGGGTTCACAAATAAATGATTCAGTTAGGCCCGAACTATTTCGGGACGGACAAATATAGCAAAATAAGGAATGTTGAACGGAAATTCAATATATCCCTTCTCAGGTCACTGGCATTAAATAATTAACATTCAAAATTTGCAGGTTGTATTCTTTTTTTCACTTATTTTGAAACTCCAATCAATTCTGAAAAAAATCCCGTATATGAATAAATTCAAACTCTTCTCTGCCGCATTAGTATCGCTTGCTATTGCAGGTACAACCAAAGCCCAGTTCGACTATATTAAACCGGACGATATGGATGAACTCCATAACCGAACCTTAATAGTGATTGTTGAAGCTCCTGCCGACCCTGTTATTGAAAAGTTAGGGAAAAAGAAAAAGTCGGATAAAGCGGACGCTTATAAAAACGCGGTTGATGGTTTTAACAAAAACTTTGCAGCAGCTGTTGCCAAATATTGGAAGATAACCGAGAGCGAAATTCAATATAAAACCCTTGATGAAGTGAACGATATTACCGATAAGAAAAACTATTGCGTGATGTTCTGCCGCTCGGCAAAACAGGCTGACCTCAGCACTTCATATAAGGCAAATCACGGCTTGTGGTGGTGGCCTGATTTTAAAGAAGTAGCACACGATAAAGACTTCTCCGATAAGATGACCGTATTAGGTGTAGCCTTGCTTGATAAATTCGATAAGAGTGCTCCATTTTACCAATTCACAATACCTGATCTATTTCCTTCGAAGGCTGATTTGGATTATGCATTGAATGCTGCTAATGCCTATATCATGTACCGTGTTAATCACCGTAAGGACAATCCTAAAAAGCTGGACGAACAAATGCTTAAGGAAAATCAACAAACCTTGAAGGATAAAACCTTATTGATACGCAGAGATTGGTTGGATAAACGCTTAACCCCGGCCGAAATCCTGAAGGTATATCCTTATCCTTATATGATTGCAGGTCCGGATACAGTTGCCAGAATAATTGATTCTGCTGATGCTAAATATGCGGTAGCTATTGTTGCTCCTTACGATCTGGGTGCTGCACCTAGCGGAGGTTTGCAATATGTTCAGTTTGCCTATAACCTGGAAGATGGTGCTTACCTTGCTTCTTCAGGTTTCCCTGACATGCCTTCAAATCCGAAAGCTACAGCTTCTACTGCCAATGCGAATAAGCCGCTCATTACAAAGAAAACCTTGCTTGACTTTGTTATGTACCTGGAATCGGACGATGATTCAGGAGGCAAAGGCAAAAAGAAAGGAAAGAGATAGTAAGAAGTATTATAGAAATTTAAGCAGTGGCGCGGGCAAAG
>CAIPDV010000012.1 GCA_903863935.1 uncultured Bacteroidota bacterium | reverse complement strand
TCAAATCAAATAATTATATTTTTAAATAATTAAAATATAAATAATAACACATGTGTATCTACTATTCCTACTTACTTATTGAAAAAACATGTTGAAAAGAGTAAAAAACACAAAAACGATAGCGAAAAATGCATCGATAATGAAAATTGATATTAATCATTCGAAAAAATGACAAATATCACCCGCACCCGGGGTTCAAATCATGGAATTACTATTCATAGTTAACTTCCTTTGTCAAACCAAAAAATAACAACATGGCAATAACAATAACAATTCAGTCAGTCTTAACACACGCTTTCGAATTATTAATATTTGCACCATTGCCAATATTGCTGTTATCTGCACCTTTCGCCTATATGAAAGATTGGTTTGTTCATCAAACAAATATACGTTATATAAGAAAGCACTATTCCAATTTAGAATTGGTTGGTGTAGAACAATTAAAACAAATATTTCCAAACAAAAAGCACGAAGAATTAGAAGACATTGCATATAAGTTAAGCGAACGCAATGCTTCTTACAAATACTAAGAACGAAGATTATAAAGAATTAAAAGGAAAGGGTAAACAATCAAAGGGCGGGAGTCAACAAACATACTAAGCTACATCTCATAGGCGTAAACGATTTTGCTTGGTAGATTTTCCGCCCTTTTCCTTTTAAATAAGCGGCTTAAGGTTAAAAAAAGATTTTGAAATAGAACTCCGGGAAGTACGGGGGGAGATATAGCACTAAGCCAAGGTTGTTCTCATAGGCGTTAACGATTCAGGCAAAGCAATACTCTCCCCGGACTTATTTCCGGGGTTATCTAATTACCTCTACAAAACCTTGCTTATTGTAATTACTTCCATTACATGAATAGGTAATTACGTAATAATAAATCCCGTCTGGCACAATGTTGCCCGATTCAGTTGTTCCATTCCAATATCTCAAAGGGTCGGACGATTTAAACATTTCTTTACCCCATCTGTTATAAATATTGATAGTCCAATTAGTAATGTTGCCAGTATTAATGAAGAATTTATTATTTTCTCCATTTTGGCCAGCATAATTCGGTGTAAACACATTCGGTATCTTCAAATCCTCGCAGAGATTTTCGATAACTATGGTTATTATTTTCTCATTTTCACAACCTAAACTATCAGTTCCCGTAACAGTATACGTAGTAGTAACAGAAATTGTAGCAACCGGATTAGAACAATTCGTACAGCTAAGTCCGATTGAAGGAACCCAAGAATAATTTTTTGCCCCGGATGTCAGTATCGTGTCTGGACAACCATCGCAAGTTGAAGGATTATAAGATATTATATTAATGGTTGGCGGGGAAGGGTCATCTAATGTAATGGATACTGAATCTCTACAACCTGAACTATCGGTAACAATACAATAATAAGAACCGGCTATTAACCCAGTATCTTTTTGTGTCGATATCCCATTATTCCACAAATACGTATACGGTGGCTCACCTCCATTGGGATATACCGTAATATTACCATGTGAAATCAGGCACTTTGGATTAGTATCAGTATGAGTTATGAGTATCCCTTTTTCCCCTGGGATAGTTACAACTACCGTATCTAAAAACAGAAGGCATGAATTTGATGCATCAGTTGCTATAACCGTATATGTTCCCGGGCAAAGGCCAGTAATAGTTTGGGTTGTCGCACCATTGCTCCAGCTATATTTAAAGGGAGATACTCCGCAGGTGCGATTTGCAGTTGCTGTTCCATTACATCCTGCACAGGATGTTGATGCCGTAAAAGTAGCAATTGTTTTTGCAGGTGGTACTAATGCATTTAATGAACAGACAAAACCATTACCACATGCATAAACCTGACCAGTATAACCAACCTTTAAAGCATAAACAGTATTGGGCAATTTTGCAAAACCAATCCGTGTTAAATTAGAATCAAACATAATGATACTATCCCTATCACCTGCATACACATTTTCGGCACAATCAATGTCTAGCCCTCCCCATTGAAAAGATGTTTTCGTTACACTAATGCTATCTTTTAGTCCCCCATTAATAGAATTCCGTTTCGTTAGTACGGAACCATCGTACATAAAAACTGCATTTCTATTTGCTGCCATACCATTGAAACCATTAGCAAAACCAGGGTGCGATGGATAATAAAACAAAGTAACCAATTCCCTAAAATGATAACCGTCACTTTTGATAAATGGAATTGGGGAAAGATTCGGTAACTGAGCTTTTATTAAATCATTGTCAAATAGCGAATCTTGAGAATCTTGGTGAACCGTTGCGAAATAAGAATTACCGCACTGATCTAAAGCAAGTAAACCTATATCATGATAGAGGTCTGTTGTTCCAAGTATATTGCCAAGTTTTGTGCAATTTAAATTCGTATCTGAAATACATGCCTGATATGGATATGGCGGTGTGCCATCTCCAACGACAAGTTCATTATTGCAATAATCAAACCTGATTCTCCACATCTCCCAGACTGAATCACAGGGAACTTTTAATTTAGTTAGTATCCCAGAGGTATTAACTTTTGCAATTTGACATCCGAACGTATAATCTACGCCATCACAAATATATGAAGTGCCATTTCGGGCATCAACAGTGAAATCACCACAATATTCATTATATCCTCCTCCGCCAGAAAAGCCCGTTGTGTATGTCCAAAGAAGTTTACCCAAAGAATTGTACTTCTGCAATTGATATGGGTCTTGCCCACCATATACATAGATATTACCATACATGTCACAATCAATATCATATGCAACATTGGTGTCACCTAAACTTGTGGCAGTGTCCCAGTTTTGAATTGTTAATCTAGCACTTCTTTTAGTGTTCAAGTCATAATCTGAAACTGAATTTTGTTTAATCCCAAAAAACGAATTCAATCTAATATCACTCTTACCTTTTATGTCAGAAGGCTTGGCTCTGGAATCTACAATATAATCAAATTCAAAACCGTCTTTTTCTTTCGGGAAATAAAGCTCCATATCTATCCCAGGATATAAGTTGTAGTATATTAGCTTTTTATAAGCTGAGGCTTTAATTCCGGAATGACCAGTTTTATCATTTGGGTTGTTGTATGTATAATAATCACTAACAACATTTTGGGAGACTACATTAGTATTTGAGGCGGCCCCTTCCCACATCATTTTATAATACAAATGCTTCACATTTATACTTTCGTTTTCTTCGTTATTCGCTTTCATTTTGTCATCTTCAATATCTTCTTTCTCTTTATAGATACTATCGTAACGAAATACTATTGAATGTTTAGTAAAATATAGAAAGAGCTTACCTTTCCGGCTATAAAATAAAATAGAATCACCTACCGAAGTTTTTTCCTCTTCGGTAAACTGCCCTTTATTCTCTATAAAAACGTTGTGCTCAAAAGGATTCCTAACAGACCAATTCAGCTGAATTTGGTTGGATACACCATTTTGAGAAAAGCAACGTGAGGCAACAAAAAAGAACAAGAAAAATAAAGAGGGTCTAAACCTCATATTCAATGGATTGTTATGTAAAAATACAAATTTATCCATTAAGAAAAAGGAAATTAAAAAGGCTCAATATTATTTTGAGCCTTTTCAGTTTACGAAAACTTCCGTATCCTTTCCAATCCAAACGGATTAAGCACTTTAATTTCTCTTCCGTCGGTTTCAATCAGCCATTCACGTTTAAAGTCAGATAGTGTGCGGATGACTGATTCGGTAGAAGAACCTGCAATACTTGCCAATTCTTCACGCGAAATGCGGATATTATCGTTTTGTGGTTGTTTGCGGTACAATTGCAGCAATACATCGGCCACCCTTGACCGAACCGAATTATAAGCAAGGCTTAATAATCTTTCTTCTCTTTCCGATATGTTGTTGGCAAGCATCTTTACAAATCGTGCCGATACTTCCTGATTTGAATAAATGAGAGAAAGGAAATCCTCTTTAGGGATAAGTGCTACCTCAGCCTCATCAAAAGCACTTGCAGAATCAGAAAATGGAACTCCTTCAAGCAAGGCTACATATCCGAAAAAGTCACCGGGGCCATATATTTCAGTAATAAATTCCTT
The DNA here is from genome assembly GCA_903863935.1 of uncultured Bacteroidota bacterium. Classification (GTDB taxonomy): domain Bacteria; phylum Bacteroidota; class Bacteroidia; order JABEUT01; family JABEUT01; genus JABEUT01. The sequence continues at coordinate 5,065 of CAIPDV010000012.1, read as the reverse complement.
TCCTTCCTGGTTCACTTTCCAGGTTTTTACTTTGCCTTTAATTACAAAGTAAACCGACGCAGGTTTTTCCCCGGCTTTATATAAGTCTTCCTTTCCACGGAATGATTCAATACGGTAATCCGCAGCTACTGAAAGCGGCAAACTGAATTTTTTGGCTTCATCAATAAAATCGGCCAGTCCGCTCATATCGCGGGAATAATTCTTACGGAAAAATTCTGCACGGCGCAAACGGGTTCGGATGGCATTTAATAAATCAGCTTCTCTTACCGGTTTGGTAAGGTAATCATCGGCTCCCAAGTTCATGCCCTTGCGCAGATCGGTCTTTTCAGCTTTTGCTGAAAGAAATATAAATGGTATACCTGCTGTGCTTGCATTTTGCGATACACTTTGAAGAACACCGTATCCATCTAATCCGGGCATCATAATATCACAAATGATAAGGTCCGGTTTTTCACTCAGGGCCAGTTCCACGCCTTTGTTGCCATTATCAGCCGAAACTACAGTGTAGTTAGCCAGATCAATAACTTCTGAAATGTTTTCGCGCATTTCAGCGTCGTCTTCAATGAGTAGGATTTTTTTCATAATACAAAATTATTGAGTAGGGGTTAAGTGAGTGTGTTAGTTAACGGTATTTGAATAATAAATGTTGTGCCTTCGCCTTCTTTACTTATAAAATTTATAGAGCCTTTCATAAGATCGGTATATCGTTTTACAATATTAAGCCCTAAACCCGTACCTCTGACATTTATAGCGTTTTTAGCCCTGAAAAAGTTTTCAAATAAGTGAGCCTGGTCACTATCCGGAATACCCATGCCATGGTCGGTAACATTTATTTCGAGCCCGGAACCGTTCAGGGTTGTTGTATAATCGATCTGTGAATTTTCGGGAGAATACTTGCTGGCATTGGATAGCAGGTTAACCACTACGTTTTTCATCATCTGCTGGTCTAAGAAAACACCGGTGTTATTACCGATGTGTTTGTATATTACTTTTTGTTCTTTTTTGAGGGAAGAGTTTAACTCATCTATCAGATCTTCGGAAAATAAAACAATGTTGAACAAGGTAGGCTTCACTTCAATTTTGCCCTGTTCAAGCTTTTCAAGCGAAATAAAACTATTCAGGATCTCCACCAAATGGTCTACCGACGATTTTATACGCAGTAAATGCTTGTTGCTCTTTTCACGTATCAGGTCTACTTCGTTGGTGTTTCTTATGTATTTTTCTATCAGTTCAGTTGAAGAAATAATGGTGCCAAGCGGTGTGCGGAATTCATGCGAAGCTATAGAAACAATAAGGGAAGTAAGCTCGTTCAGGTGCTTTTCTTTTTCGAGCGAGGTGCGTACATCCTGCTCAGCGCGCTTTTGTGCGGTTATATTCTGTTCCACAAGCAAAATTTCATCTATCACATTTTTTGAACTGTTCCATAAAGCAACTGCTATGCCTGTATAAAGCAAGCCACGATAGGTAAATTCAAATGTAACATTCAGACTCTTGCGTTCAAAAACATCCATCAGTATATCGCGGATACCCTCTCTTTTTTCCAATGGAAAACGGGTTAAATATTCCATACCTATCAGGTCTTCCGGGGCTATTTCGAATTTTGATAGTTCTTTACCGTTTGCAAAAACGTATTTCAGGTCGCGGCTCAGCACATTAATAGTACCATCCGGAAAGTTTCGCGCTATCATTTCATACCGTTTCTGACTGTCCAGCAGTTTCTGTTCTGCCAGGTTGCGCTTTTTTCGGTCGTTCAAATGCAATACATACGTGAGTATCAACAGCAGTATACTCGCTACAATTCCGACTGAATAAAACTTGCCCGTAGATCCCGCATTATGTATTAAATCGTTTTCCTTTTCTACCAAAAGGTCGTTGGTGAGCCTTTGGTCCCGTGCAATTAAAGTGCTTATTGAATCAGATATGTTCTTGCCCGAATCGGATGCAATTATGCGCCTTGCAGCATCAAAGCCGCCGGCATTGCTGCGTAAAATAATCCCTGTATTCAGCAAACCTATACGCAGCGTTATTAACGAATCGAGGAGAGTGAAATCCTTACGCATCTGTGGAGTATAATCAGGCTGCGTAATTAATGGTTTGATAATATTATGTAACAGGTTACGGTCGCTGATATAGGGGTCGAGAAAGGTGTTTTTACTGGTGATGATGTAACGCGCCTGTGCATACTCTGCATCTTTTAATGTAGACTGAATAGTTACCAGGGTTTCAATAATGTGATGTGTATTGGTGACATCCTTATCCGATTCAATATAGTTGGATGTGCTGCGGAACGACTCGAAACCAATAAAACCAAGAATGACGATAGCCGCCAAATAACCCAGTAATATAAGTCTGTCGTAAATATTCTTCATGCTTCTTTCAACAACTATAAATGGAACAATGTATCGTGTGTACGCTTTTGTATTTTGAAAAAGTAAAAGTAGTAACTAAAAAGCTAAATCTTGCGTATCGGAGAGCAATATCCTAAATTTATTTTATCATCTTCATGATAAAAATCAGTATTGAATGGAATTGCAATCACCCATCTGCCTATATTTTATTGAAAATTAGAAGGTTAATCTCATTTGCTTCGGCTGCGATATTTAGTAAGAACTGAGCCGCCGTTTAAAATAAAGTAAACTTCAATAAAAAACCCCCTCAAACCGAAGTCTGAGAGGGTTTTCTGTAAGATATTCTAGTATTACATTGCGTCGGAGAAGTTAACCTTGATGAACATATTTGCATCCAGGTCGAATGTAGCTTGCCAGTAGTAAGCACCGCCATGGGCTGACTTGATCTCTTCCGAGAGCCAGGTTGTGGTGTTATCATCTGAATTATCCTCATCGCTCATAAAGCAATTAATATAGAGTATATGATGGTTCTTATGGTCAATATAACCAAAGTACTGCCTCTTATAATCTGCGAGATGTTTCAAAACGAATTTCATCTCGGTGGGATGCAGGTTTGGTGCATCTTTCAATTGTTTACCCATAGCGTTTTCGGCAATGTTCACCTGGTCGGTGGTAGGCGTAAATACTTTGTCGTTGGTAGTTCCGTCGAAATCGGCGGGAAAAATAACACAATCAAATTTTGTAGTTGTGTAATGCTGTCCACTTTTGGTGGCTTTTGCTGTTTCAACCTGGCTGAAGCCTTCAAGGCTCAACCCGATTAAAATAATGCTTAACAAGTGCTTCCTCATGTTAGTAATTATTAGTTGTTGTTTTTAATTGATAATTGTTTAGATGGCATATTATACTTAGGCCAACTTTAAAAGTTACGTGACTTTTATCAGGGTATGATTTTCGATACACTAGATTTACCCGTAACAGCCTGATTTAATTTATGTTGATACCTGTAACATGGTATGTTGATAAATGGTCGGAGCCCGACTGGAAATTCCCATTAATAGCAGGGGGCGGGGTGGGTTAAATCGCTATTATAATGGATTTCTTATATTTACGGGATGAAAAGGGTTTACTTATTGGTTATTGCTTTGTTTCTTTTAGTTATAGGGCCAATAAAGGCACAATACAGTGTCCTGCTTAATTTTGATGTTACAAATGGAGCTGGCCCCTATGGTTCATTAACTTTATCAGGCAGCAGACTCTATGGAATGACTTCTGACAATACGCTTTTCGTAGTCGATACAAATGGTAATGGGTTTACGAACATTTTGCTTTTTACAGGCCCTAATGGATCAAGTCCTAGGAGTTCATTAATTCTTTCAGGAAAAGTACTGTATGGTATGACAGAGTTTGGTGGGTTGGGTTATGGTACGATTTTTTCAATTGATACCAATGGAGCCAATTTTAATAAATTGTGGAATTTTTATGATACAAGTGGTGACGAACCTTATGGAGCATTAGCCCTATCGGGGAAAACATTGTACGGAACTACAGGATTTGGAGCTCCACCACATCAATATGGGAATATTTTCAAAATAGATACCGATGGAAGTAACTTTAAAGTCCTACTTTACTTTAATTCGTTAAATGGTTCTTATCCTTTTTGTTCATTAGTTATTTTAGGCAATACAATGTTTGGAACTACAAGCAAAGGTGGAGCAAACGGAGATGGGTCTCTCTTCTCCATCAAGACTGATGGAAGCGGATACAAAGATATGCATGATTTTAATGGCACAAATGGAAGAGACCCAGTAAGCTCATTAACTTATTATAAAGGTATTTTATATGGTACCACAGAAGCTGGAGGCTTTTTTGATGATGGCTGTGTTTTCTCTATAGACACAAATGGGAATATTTTTAAAGATATTTTAGATTTTAACGTTACTAATGGTTTGCTCCCTCATGGTTCATTATCAATTTCAGGGAAAAAATTGTTCGGAATGACTTATTTTGGAGGGAATTTACATGATAGTGGTTGTATTTTTCAAGTAGATACTAATGGCATGAATTACAAAGAATTGTTTAATTTTAATGGTACAGATGGAGCAAACCCTTATGGAGATGTTATGATATATGGCAACAGTTTATATGGAATGACTCAATTAGGTGGAACAGACAGCCATGGTGTTATTTTTAAGCTTGATACTACTAATATTGGTAATTCTGTCCATGAATTATCGTTGAACTCTCAACTGATTAAGGTTTTTCCCAATCCTTCAAATGGAGTATTCACGATTTCGTTCAGTCATGCTGAATTTGTTTCAGCATCGCAAACAATCGTAGAAGTTTATAATGTTCTTGGGGAGAAGGTACTAAAACAGATCCTTCGTTTCCCTCAGGATGACAATCTCATTAGACATCTTTCCTAAATAAGTGTTTATTTTTAAAGTTTACTAATCTGGCAACAACATTCCAGTCCAGACAATAATTCTTGTGTTTACATCTGTAGATGTGTTTAACAATGCGGAATATTTTGCATTCACGAATGATGTTTTCTATTCGTATCCTTCTTCGGCTGAGCAGGTGATTAAATCGTTTCTTTTCATTTGTGAGCGGACGTTTTTTGTAGCCTACATAAGGGATACAAGAGTTTTTGTGTATCTTTTTCATGCCAAGGTATCCTAAGTCAGCCAGTATTTCTGTCTCAGGATGCAGACGTATTC
>CAIPDV010000011.1 GCA_903863935.1 uncultured Bacteroidota bacterium | reverse complement strand
CTACTATGGCGGTGGCGGTGGTGTTTGGTCAGGCGGTGGTGGTGGAAGTAACTACACCGGTGGATTAACTACTACAAACTCCAACGCACAAGGTACTCAGGCTGGGAATGGATTTATTACCATTCAGTGGTAATTATAAACTACAGAAAAAACTGATACAATATTATAGTTCTAATAAACCACTATTTTCCTGACAAGGTAATAGTGGTTTTTTATTTGGTTTATCTTTGCCAATATGAAATCATTTCTATTTCAACTTTTGGTTTTAACAAGCTTTGCTGCTTTAACAAACAATGCTTCCGCCCAGTATATGTATAACTCTTCCGGGAGTACAATTGGGCACTATGATGGGAAATATTATTACGATGCTTCAGGAAGTACACTTGGGCGGATAGATGGAAATTATGTGTATGACGCCTCCGGAAGCACGATAGCACGAGTAGATGGAAATTACGTTTACAATGCTTCCGGCAGTACTATTGGACGTATTGATGGGAATTATATTTACAATGCTTCAGGTAGTACTCTTGGAAGAATTGATGGCAATTATATCTATGACTCCTCAGGAAGTACTATAGGCCGGATAGATAACGTGGATAAGCTACCGACTATTTTATTTTACTTTTTTTGTTTTGCCCCAAGGCATTAAGCTTTCTAACTTCATCGGCAGTAAGGTAACGCCATGCACCGCGCGGTAAATGGTGCAATGTAAGTCCGGCATACCCTACTCTATCCAATGCTTTAACTTTATACTCCAAAGCCTCAAAAATACGGCGAACAATCCGGTTTCTGCCGCTATGAAGGGTAAGTACAATAGAATCATCTCCTTCAACTTTAGAATACTCTACTTCATCAACCTGGGCAAAACCATCTTCAAGCATCATCCCTTCCCGAATCTTTTTTAAATCGTCGTAAGCCAGTGGTTTATCCAATCTTGCCTTATAAACTTTACGTATTTCGCTTGATGGATGTGAAAGCAAATTTGCAAATTCTCCATCATTGGTCAGAACAAGCAAACCGGTAGTATTCCTGTCTAACCTTCCTACGGGATACACTTTTTCCTCACAAGCTCCTTCTATCAGATCCATAACGGTTTTACGGTCTCTTTCATCAGACACGGTTGAAATGGCATCTTTTGTCTTATTTAATAAAATATATTGCTTAGGAGCGTGTTTTATCTTATGCCCTTCAACATTCACTTTGTCGTGCGACTGAACCCGGTAACCTGGTGAATCAACAACCTTATCATTCACCTTTACCAGTCCCATAAAAATTAATTCATCGGCCTTTCTGCGGGAACAATATCCGGCATTTGATATAAATTTATTTAACCGTTCGCCACTATTCAGTTCTTTCTTTTCTTCCTTCATTTATTGTACAATTATTTTCCCTTGATTCACTTTCGTATTTCCATCAGCCATAATCTCATAGCTATAAACCCCGCTTGTAAGGTTCCCTTTTTGAAGAACGGCCACAGCCTGTCCCTTGCTTGTATTTTTAAGCGGAGCCTTATTTATCAAACACTGTCCGTTAATGTTATAAAGGCTAAAAGAGTATTTTCTTCTATCTTCACCCTGAACCAAAATGGTTGACGAGGTAACTAACGGGTTAGGAAAAATATTCACACCTACAGGTGAATGTTGTTGAGGTATTGCCGAAGTGAATTGTGTTGTATCTAACACGTTATGGACTTTAGGTATATATGGTATTGGAATCGTATCGGTCATTCTTAAGCGCACCAAGAAAATATCAAACAATCCCTCTGAATAAAGTGGATAGGTATCTGAACAACCCGCAAATAATAAATCACCATTCTTTCCTACAGCAATTGAACTTGCAATTTCATCTTCAGGTCCGCCAAAAGTGGTTGCCTGCAACCAGTTTCCTCCGGCATCAAAACGCTGAACGTGAAAATCATTTTTACCTGCGCCTCCACCGGATGTAGAAGCTAATGACAGGATAGAGTGATCGCTCAGTTCAATGGCATCCATACCGATACTTGCAGCAGGAAAATGAATTAACTGGCACCACTTCATAACTCCGTTGCTATCAATCTTCGGGCAATATTCATCCTGAAATGCACATGCTTTTATACTATCCGGAATACTATCACATGAACCATACATAATATATCCCTTATCTGAAACTGTTCGGATTGAATTGAATGTGCTTGTTTTCTTACCACCATATATCCACTTTGAAACAACTGAGCCACTATCCTTACAATCTTTAATTTTAAAAATACAGGCATTGGTATCACTCAGGCCAAAACTGGTTGTTCCTCCTGCAATAAGATAAATGGAGTCATTAAGTATGTCAATCGAATTTCCTGTTGTATATCCATTTCCTCCAACGGTCTTTTCCCAAAGAGTATCGCCTTTTTTATCGGTACGAATTAGATACATACTGCCATTCCCTGCTCCATAACTATAAGTAACACCACTAACTAAAAATCCGCTATCTTTTAATTGTTTCAAAGAATAACCAAAATCCCAGTTGCTTCCTCCATAGGTCTTTTGCCATTGAACATTACCAAGTGAGTCGGTTTTAACAAGAAAAACATCATACCCTCCGGCACCGTAACTATCGGTAAACCCTAAAAATGCATAGCCCTTATCTAGTGTAGTAACAACGGAATACCCTTCTTCATTTATTGTACCTCCATAACACCTGGACCATTTAAAACGACAAGATGAATCTAATTTAAGGGCATAAAAATCGGTATTACCTGCTCCAAAACTATTTGTTGTTCCAAGTAAAATATAGCCTCCATCAGGGGTTGGCATAATTTGCCGGCAGCCCTCATTCTGAATGCCTCCGAACGTGTAAATATAGGCCGTATCATTCCTTTGCCCGTTAACATTCAGACAGAAAATCCATAAAATAAGAATGCTACTCAATCTTTTCATCGGCTTATGCGATATATATCAAACACGAAGATACAACAAATATTTTTGCCCTTATAGTTATTCAGGCTTAGGAAAAGGGCTGAAGGAAACAAACTCATTGAAACGACCATTTGTATTAACCTATACGAATATTAATGGATAGGGGTTTGGTGGTCCTTATATATGGTATTTAACAATCCCATTAAGTCAAACCTCTATCTAACATATCTTTTTTTAATTTTGCTTCAATGAAAAAAAGTCGCATTTTCTTTCCGGTTTTACTTGTTTTGTTGTGGCTAATAATGATTGTTATTATCAATCCGACCGGCAATTTCCCTTTGAATGATGACTGGCAATATTCACGCCCAGTATGGTACTTAATAAATAAAGGCTATTATTTTTCTCCGGATCAGTACTCACCAATTATTGCATTACAAGTCTTATGGGGTACATTATTTTGCCTCCCGTTTGGATTTTCATTTACTGCACTTAGGCTATCAACCCTCATTTTGTCGTTAGTTGGTGTACTGGCTTTTTACTTCTTTGTTTTAAAAATAAGTAATAATAAAAAAATCTCTTTTCTCTGTTCATTGATATTAGCTTCTAATCCATTTTATATTTCCATGTCATGTAGTTTCATGACAGATGTGCCTTTCCTTTTCTTTTCTATACTGGCTGTTTACTTTTACTTTAATTCTATTGATTCAGGCAAGCCAGTACATATCATTCTGGGCACCTTATTTGCAATCAGTGCAACGCTTATTAGGCAATATGGACTCATCATTCCGGTTGCTTATGCAATTGCTTCGCTAATCTATAAAAAACCAAGGTTTCTTGAATGGTGGAAATATATTCTTCCTGCCATCTTAACAATGGCCTCGCTAAAATTAACGCTGTGGTGGCTTAAACATATAGGCTCGGAACTTAGACCTTATGAAGGTGCCCAAGTCATAGACTTTTTTAAGAAACCTAGCGATATTTTTTCTAATGCATTTGAACGCGGACGTTTAATTTTGATGTACACTGGTTTTTTCCTTCTTCCTCTGTTGACCTTTACAACCTGGCAACCTTTAGCAAAATCTTCCCGGCGTGGGAAAATACTAGTTATTGGATTTGTTCTGCTTTTTATTCCTGTGTTGATTACCGGACTTCACCGACTGCCCTGGGGAAATATAGTCCACACCTATGGTATTGGGGCCGAAACACTGAAAGGATTGGATACAAGAGCCAACCCAAACCCGGGTTTCCCTCCTGCCCTACTTGGCATATTGAAAACAATGGCCTTTTTTGGAGGCTTACTGCTGCTCATTAATATCAGTGTAATGGTAGCTAATATTATCAAGGCTTATTCAGCGAATAGTTTATCAAAAACTTTAATTAAGCAACTAATGATACTTACTATTCTGCTTGGTTACGCCATTTTACTATTTATTCCTCACTTCTTTTTCGACCGCTACACCCTTCCATTTATTCCTTTAACAGCAATTGCAATTATTGTTGGTAGCGATCTAAAAATTAATCCGGGTACTTTCCAGTTTCTGAGTTATAATTCAATTTTAGTTGCAATTGGCCTGTTCAGTTGCGTTCAGGTTCGTAATTATATGCAATGGAATGAAGCGCGTTGGACTGCAACCGATTACCTTACTAAAGAGTTAAAAATATCGCCCCATAAAATTGACGGAGGATATGAATTTAACGGATGGAACATTGGTACATACTTCCCTATCAACCCTAAAAATCCTACCAGAAGCAACTGGTTTGTAGATGATGACGAATATATTGTTACCTACCGGAGTTTTAACGGATATTCCATTATTAAACTATATTCCTACCAGAATTATTTACCTTATGAGAAACGTAATATTTTCGTTTTACACAGAAATTAACATTTAGTTGAAATTTAGTACTGCAAAGCTCAAAAACCTAAAGCTTTTTATTCTCCACCTTTATTAATTTTGTGCCGATGCGCTACTTTCTCCAACTTTCATTTAAGGGAACAGGTTATCATGGATGGCAGGAACAGAGCAATGCTTCTGATACCATTCAGGAGATATGCAATAAGGCTTTGGCAAAGGTTCTTAAACACCCTGTGAAGCTTACCGGAGCCGGAAGAACCGATACGGGTGTTCATGCCGAAACCTTTTTTGCTCATTTTGATACACCATTAGAAAACCTGGTTACAGAGAAAAATGAATGGTTGCATAAATTCAATTCGGTTACTCCATTCACCATCGCTTTTCAGGACATAAGAAAAGTAAAAGACAACGCTAATGCCAGGTTTGATGCCACATCCCGAACCTACAGGTATGATATTTATACTCAGAAAAATCCTTTTCTCTACAATACTGCATTGTTTTTCCCATACCCTTTAGATATAGATAAAATGAATAAGGCTTGTGTGGCTTTACAAGAGTATAAAGAATTTTCGAGTTTTAAAAAGACCCAATCCAATAATAAAACCGATACTTGTACTATAAAATATGCCCATTGGGAAATGAAAGGAGATAAATTATCATTCACTATTACCGCTGACCGCTTTCTTAGAAATATGGTTAGAGCTATTGTGGGCACCATGCTGAATGTGGGTAATGGTAAATTCACCCTAAAGGATTTTACCAACATAATTGAAAATAAAAACCGCTCGGGTGCCGGTGCATCGGTTGCTGCATGCGGACTTTACCTTACTGCTATTGAATACCCTGCCAAAATATTCATATCCTGAACATGTATAAAAAAATTATTCGGCCTTTGCTCTTTATGTTACCTCCCGAGGCTATTCATGGCCTTGTGGTAACATTATTACGCCTGGGTTCTCTTATTCCATTCTTTGATTATTTTCTTAAAAAAAAATATTTAGTTACAGCTCCTGAACTTGAGACTTTAGTTGGTGGAATTAAGTTTCCCAACCCGGTTGGGTTGGCCGCAGGTTTTGATAAGAATGCTTTAGTTTACCGCCAGATGGGTTACCTGGGTTTTGGTTTTGTAGAAATAGGCACTGTAACACTGAGATCCCAGCCGGGCAATTTAAAACCACGCTTATTCAGGCTTCCGGAAGATGAAGCTTTGATAAACCGCATGGGTTTTAATAATGACGGAGCAGTTAAAATTGTTAAGAGGCTTTACCGTAAAAATGAACCCCTGATAATAGGTGGAAACATTGGAAAAAACAAAGAAGTTCCCAATGAAGATGCTTACGTAGATTATGAAAAATGCTTCGAACTATTATTCAATTATGTAGATTATTTCGTGGTGAATGTAAGTTCGCCAAACACACCCGGGTTAAGGAGTTTACAGGAAAAAGAACCGCTCACCAATTTGCTTGCCAAACTTCAATTGCGGAATGAGACACACTTTGCACAAAAACCCATCTTTCTAAAAATTGCACCGGATCTGAATAACGAACAACTGGATGACATTATTGATATTGTTCAAAAATGTAATATTACCGGGGTAATAGCAACCAATACCACAATTTCAAGGGATGGATTAAAGACTGATACTACTCCGTTCGGTAATGGAGGGTTAAGCGGCAGGCCTTTGTTAAAAAGATCTACCGAGGTTGTTAAATATTTATACGATAAATCGGAGGGAAGCTTTCCTATTATAGCAACGGGTGGAATACACTCGGTGGAAGATGCAATGGAAAAATTTGACGCAGGAGCCAGCCTGATCGAGCTTTATACCGGGTTTATTTACGAAGGACCAATACTTGCTAAACAAATAAATGAAGAATTGTTACGCAGGCGTAACCCTAAAATGTATAAGCATTTATAAATGATCTATTTTCCGAATGCAAAAATAAATATTGGGTTAAATGTCCTCACAAAACGAGAAGACGGATATCACAATATTGAAAGTGTCTTCTACCCTGTTATGATTTGTGATGCAATTGAAGCGACTAAAAATGAAGGATTTGGCTCAGTTCATTTGGCAGCATACGGGAATGATATACCAGGAACAATTGATGCGAACCTATGTATAAAAGCATATAATTTGCTGAACACAAAATTCAAACTACCATCCTTGAATCTTGGACTGCTTAAACATATTCCAATTGGTGGTGGTTTAGGTGGAGGGTCGGCCGACGCAACCTTTTTCCTTAAAATGCTGAAGGAAATGTTTAACTTAAAAATAAATACTGAGGACTTAAAACTTTACGCATCTAAGCTTGGTAGTGATTGTACTTTCTTTATTGATAATATTCCAGCCCTCGTGAGTGGAACCGGAGACGTTGTTTCACCCCTGCCACTTGATTTAAGTGGGTATTTTATTTGCATCGTTCACCCCAAAGTACATATAGATACTAAGAATGCATATAGCCTGATTACGCCTAAAAAACCAGAATACAATCTTATGCAGACCATCCTCGAAACGCATATAGATAGTTGGAAAGAAACAGTAATAAACGATTTTGAAAAACCTATCTTCGATCTACATCCGGAATTAGCCGAGGTAAAAAATACCCTCTATAACTCAGGTGCACTTTATGCATCTATGACCGGAAGCGGCTCCGCTCTTTACGGTATATTTGATAAAAAGCCTTATCTTGCAGAAGTGCTGCCTACCTGCAAAATATGGACCCTTCAACCTAACTCATTAAAATGAGAGGGTTATATAGTATTAGCATCCGCTTTTATGGTTTTGCTATTTTTTTAGCAGGTTTTTTTAATGAAAAAGCAAAAAAATGGAGGGGAGGCAGAGTGGATATTTTCAAAAAGCTTACCGATGCAATACAAGGTTCAACAGAGCCACTGGCTTGGTTTCATTGCGCTTCGCTAGGAGAGTTTGAACAGGGAAGGCCGCTAATTGAAGAGTTCCGCAAAAAGTTTCCAAAATATAAGATACTGCTTACATTTTTCTCCCCATCGGGATATGAGGCCCGTAAAGATTATAAAGAGGTCGACTATGTTTTTTACTTACCCCTGGACACATCAGCAAATGCGAAGAAATTTATCGAAATAATAAATCCGGCAATTGCCGTTTTTGTTAAGTATGAATTCTGGTTCAATTATTTGAGTGTATTAAAAAATAAAAATATTCCTTCGTTTATCGTTTCAGCAAAGTTCCGGGATGACCAGTATTTCTTCAAGAGCACCGGAGCATGGTTCAGGAAGCAGTTACTGAACTATAATACCTTATTTGTCCAGGATGAAAACTCTAAAACCCTTTTAAATAAATATGGTATCAATAATGTTGAAGTATGCGGTGATACCAGGTTTGACAGAGTAATAAATATTTCACAGCAAGCATTTTCAGACCCATTGGTGGAAAAGTTTAAAGACAATCAACCCCTTTGGATATGCGGCAGCACATGGGAAGAGGATGAGAATATTATTTTTCCTATCTTTCTAAATCTTATACGCACAGGGCAAAACATTAAACTATTACTCACCCCACATGAAGTAAGCGAAGAACGCATTAAATCTATCGAGAGTAAATACTCTATGACATTGCGCTATTCCAAGGCTACCGAAAACAATGTTTATGCAGCGAATGTGCTCATTCTCGATAAAATTGGGGTACTCTCTTTTCTTTACCGGTATGGTGATATAGCCTATGTTGGTGGCGGGTTTGGAAAGGGTATACATAATCTTCCGGAAGCAGCAGTTTATGGTATTCCGGTGCTTTTCGGACCTAACTACCGCAAGTTTACAGAAGCTTTTGAACTGATTGAAAAAGGGGGAGGCTTCTCAATCTCATCACAGGATGAATTGAATAGAATAACATCAAAATTATTAAGTGATTCCGACTACCGTAAAGAATGCGGTAAGGCGGGTTTCAATTATATTAACAGCGGCAAGGGGGCCACAGAAAAAATAATTTCTGCGCTGGGGAAAATACTTATAAGTTAGCTATACCCGGATTTTTAATTCCCCATAGGGTTATCCACGTGAGGGCACTTGCTTTTCGCATCAAACACGTATTTCAATCCTATTCTCAACTCAAAATCGTGTTTCATTACTGTTTCAGATAATGTGTAATTGTACGGTGGAGGAGTATACGAATCAATATTACCAATAAACGATGGCATTATGTCATGGTTATAAAATACTTCCATAAAGATTTTAAAATGACTATACCAAACAGGCTCTATGCCTATACCTACCGCGCCAGAAACATGTATGAGATACTCCCCTCCTATCACATCTCCAAACACCCCGCCCCTGCTCATTAAATATGCTACCCGGGGACCAATGAGAACATACGGTATCCATTTAAAATACTCGTGACGTATCATCAAATAATTATTGAACGAAATAAAATTTGTTGAATTAATATATTTATTTGTGAGGTAAAGCTCTTTAGTGCCCAGAGCATTATACATGATCTCCGACCTCCATTTATATTTAGGATTGGAAAAAAATTCAGCCAGCACAGCACCATGGTATTTTAATATGGATTGTTCCTGAGCAGAATAACGTTCGGAACTCCACCCTTCCTTGCCATAATTTATTCCTGCTGCAATACCCAGTGAATAAAAGAACTGGGCTCCGGCAGTAAAACTGCAAAATAAAAATATAGCTACTATTAAATTTATCTTTTTCATATATTAAATGCTCATAGCTTCAACCGAAGGAGAAATTTTCTTAACCAAACCTTGCAACACTTTGCTAGGGCCTACTTCATAATATTGCGTAGCACCGTCTGCTGTCATTCGCTGTATTGTTTGTGTCCACCTTACAGGGGCCGTCAACTGGGCAATCAAGTTACGCTTAATAGCTTCCGGTTCGGTTTCAGGTGATGCGTTCACGTTCTGATATACCACACAAACAGGTTTATTAAATGTAGTAGCTTCAATAGCCTTGGAAAGCTCTATGCGGGCTGGCTCCATCAGGGGGGAATGAAATGCACCACCAACTGGCAACATAAGAGCACGTTTAGCACCTGCGGCTTTCAATAGTTCACAGGCCTTTGTAACACCGGGCACTGTACCTGATATTACCAGCTGACCGGGACAATTATAATTTGCAGGAACTACAATATCATCTTTTATTGAGGCACATATTTCTTCCACTTTACTATCCTCCAAAGCCAATACAGCTGCCATGGTTGAAGGAGTTGCCTCGCAAGCCTTTTGCATAGCAAGGGCACGTTGCAACACAAGTCTCAAACCATCTTCAAAGCTTAGAGCACCTGTGGCTGTAAGTGCAGAAAATTCACCAAGTGAATGTCCTGCAACCATAGCAGGTTTAAAAATTTCACCCTTCAAAATGGCCAGAACAACGGAATGCAGAAAAATAGCAGGTTGGGTAACCTTAGTTTGTTTCAGGTCCTCGTCAGTACCTTCAAACATAATATCAGTCAATCGGAACCCAAGAACTGAATTTCCGGTTTCAAAAAGCTCTTTTGCTTTGGCAGAATTATCATACAAATCTTTGCCCATACCTTTAAACTGCGAGCCTTGTCCGGGGAATACATATGCTTTCATTCTATTATTAAATATTTAATTGTAATTGCGAAGGTAGGTAAAATGAATATTCTACAAATGACCGACTAAAATCTTGCTCGATACCTTATTACTCAATGCCCTTTCAAATAGGCATCTATACGTTGTTGTACATTTCTACGGATATTCATGTAGAAAAAGCTGTAATCGTAAATATGGTATCCTGTTCCGAAGGTTTTATATCCTCCATCTTTTGGGGCACTTACCATGAGTAAACCATCTTTATTTTCAGTACCCACTTCATGTTCATTAATTTTAAATTTATTATTTACGGCTCCCAGATTATAAAGTGCGTCAACATAACCGCTGTCCCTTTTCCAACTAAGCGGATTAACTGAAACTCCCTTAAAGAATTTACTCAAATTCTTATCCTCTTCGCCCCATTTAATTGAATTCCAGGTAATGTAACAACCAGTTTGAGTAGCAGAATCACATGGTTTCAGGTTTTTGAAAAAATTGGTTCTGATCTGATAACCTATAAGATATGCAGCCACCATTTGATTTCTCAATGGCGTGGTATCAATAAATTCCTGCACAAGTTGATACGCCATTAATGTTCCCTGGCTATGCCCGGCAATAATAAATGGCCGTCCGTGATTATAATTTTTCATATAATATTTGAACGCTTCTTCCACATCTGTATAGGCTAATTTCAAAGCCTTACCCCCATTGCCATTAAGACTGTAAAAACTAGCGAGTGTCCCTTGCCTGTATCGTGGTGAATATACTTTGCAGGAGCCATTGAATGCAGTTGCCTGTGCGCGAATGGCAGTGGATTCGATTGTATTATTTAACTTTTTGTCATGAATATCGGCATTCCAGTTTTTACCACTCAAGTCTAGTGTTGGATAAATGTAAAATACATCTACTTGCGCCGAAGTCTGAAGATCCTTCTCCCCAGAACCAAAGGGAACAGTATCGGATGCATTATGACGTGTTGGAATACAAGCCCAGGCCTCATCCTTACTATAATCGGGTGCAGCCGGATGAGTGTAGTCCTCAAAGTCACCGTGAGGGGTGCATCCGGAAATAAATCCCATTAAAAGCAATATGAATCCTAGGCGTACCATTCTGGGTTTAACATTATTTAATAGACGGGCAAATCTACAAATTTGACAAGTGTTTTCACAACTAAAGACAGCTAAATATACATGATGGTTTAGTTTGTATTTTGGGTACTGGCAGATTTTTTATACATTTGTGCCTCAATCAGTATAAAACCTGTAATTGTAATTCAACTAAAATGGCCACTGAAGTAAAGAAACCGCTCCCAAGAAAACCGCTTAAACCGGTTGAACAAAAACCCAAAATGCAGTTTGCATTCGGAAGAAAGAACTATATGATACTTTTAGGTGGGCTTTTCCTGATTATCATTGGATTTATTTTGCTTTCGGGCGGTGGAACCAAAGACCCGAATCAGTTCAGTTATGAGTTGTTCTCAACCCAACGCATGGTTACTGCGCCAATTATTTTATTAATTGGATACATTACAGTTGCTGTAGCAATTATGTACAAGGAAAAAGCTCCTGAACAACAGCCTCCGGTTTCCTAATAACTAATAGATCATTTTTTCTTTACCCTGTGAAAAACACATGGGTACTAAATTATGTTTGCTGCTTTCTCAACTTCTTAGTTCTATCACCTATGGAAGCAACATTGTAACTAAAAGAAGTATAACAACTACAATGATTGCAAGTCCAATAATACTTAGCACCAAACCGGCAACCGCCAATGAATGATGATTTTTGCTTTTTAGCCCGGATATGCTAAATATAAGTCCTAGAATTAACAATGGCGGGAACACAACAAAACCTAATATTCCAAAAATAAATCCTGTTGTGGCATACCTATCGGCTTTATAATTACTTAAATCAAGGGTGTTTTGATGCCCCGGTATACCATAGTCTACCGAATGTTGAATGGAATTTGAATTGGTTTTCGGGTGAAGTCCATTACTAGTATCTAGGGTAATTTTTGGTGCTAAAGCAACATTTAATTCACCCAGTTTCACATGCTTGGTAATAAAGATTGTGGAATTTTCAGGTCGGGTTATTTTTATAGAGATTGCTTTTCGTGCCAGCTTATAGAAGGCATTCTCATCCGTATTAATTTTAGATGTTTTAACTGAACAATTATGGCTCGAAAGGATTGGCTCCTTCAGGTTTTTATGAGTTACTGTATTGAAGTAATATCCTTTTGTATATTTCCTTTTCCCGAAGGATGAAACGACATTGTTGCTGCTATTGCACGATGTAAGCAGAACTGAAAGCACTATAATGCCAATCAGGTTATGGATGTTAATTTTCGTTCTCAAGCTATACTACAATTAATAAAGCAATTAATATTTTGATTCTTCTTGAATCTAAAGTAGTTAATAAATTGAATTGATAAACAAAAGAAAACCGGAATCCCAGAATTATTGTTGGTACGCCCCTATAGTATATGTAGGTCCTCGCGTAGTACCATCAAGATCTATTTTATAAGCCGCACCAATTATAGGATCTCCATTATTTAGAGCAGGGGAACCTCCGCTAACATGGTAGTCATCAATTGCAGGATTGTAAAATAATGGATCCCCATTTATCCAATTAGAAGTACTATAATGGTAACTCGGACCAAATGTATTATGCAGGGTTTTGATAACACAGTTTTGGAAATTGTAATTGAACTTGGCATTATATGCGGAGTCTAAGCCCACCTCCTCATCCAACGGGCCATAAATAATGCAATTACCAAAGAAAGCAGAATCTATACTTCTTGGCTGAGGAACATTGGCATACGATGTATATCCGTTATTTATGTAAATAAGTGATGTACCCCTTTGCCCGAATGAGTTATCGACGCCCCAATAATCAGCAAAAGTACATTGATAAAAATGGTAATTCCCCCCATAAAACATGGCAGCACATGCACTCTGGCAATCGGCAATAACACAATTATTAAGTTTAATGGTTGCACCTGCCCCCAACAAACCATAGCTGCTCATTCCTTTAATAATGGTATGGTCCATTTTAAGAGTATAATAGGAAGTCCCGTTCGTATCTGCCTCTACTCCTATTGAACCATTCTGAATTACAGCCCAACTTATATTATTATTTGTACTTCCGGCTGAAAGCCATATTTTATTCCATTGCCCCGGAAGGTATTTATAATCGGGCTCAAGCCTGTCGCCCTGAAAGGTCACTGGCTTTGCCTTTGTTCCTGCTACATTAATAGCAGCACCATTACCAATAAATATTACAGCACTGTCATGTAAAAACACTTGTGTACCAGCATCAATAAGGAAGGTACATCCAGGTGTGGTATCAGCCAAATAACCAAACACCACGTGCGGTTTGTCGTTCTTCCATTCTACTGTACCGCCGCTGCATGGCAATACAGAGTAGGCTGGCCCAATTGGTGGAAATACATTTGGAACGTAATAATACGCATCCCAACCAAATGCCCACAGATCGACATATTGTTCATTACCGTTGGTCATAAATACCAGCGAATCCCTAATAAAGGCAGGGTTTTGTGGATTTCCGGGGTTTACATTAACTGTTGCAAAAACATAAATACTGTCATTGGCAGGAATTTTAATATTACTGAAAGAGGAACTTGCCACCCCATCCACATTTATTTTAAATGGTGAAGTATAGGTCCCTGCCAGTTTAATGGATGAAATATTTATTGCCTGGTTATTGTTATTGCGCACCACAAATACCCTTACCGTAGATCCCTGTGTAGTAAATACAGTATCAAAAAATAAAAGATTTGCCGAGAAGCCAAGCTTAGCGGATGAACTGGTAGTAGTGGTGCTCTTTTTGCATTGCAGGAATAATATAGAACAGAAAAACAGCCCAATAAAAAATGGCAATTTTGAGTAAGGGAACCAACTATTACCCTTACCGTAAGTATATGATTTTATGTAATTCATAGTTCCTGAAAACGGAAATATAAAGAATAAATTGTTTTGGTAAGAATTTTAATAAGCAATCAGGATTTTTTTCGGGCGTTAATTTCATCCCGAATGCGTGAAGCCCTTTCATAATCTTCCCTGTCGAGTGCCTTTTGAAGAAGATCCTTTAGTTCATCAGGCGTTTTCTTATGAAAATCATCTTCCTGCTTTTCTACCGATTTTTCAACTTTCGTAGTAGTGGTTTCTTTTGCCGTTCCGCCCTCTTTTGCCAGTTCATCATCCATAACGATACCAGCAGAGTTAAGTATAAACTCATATGTATATACAGGGCAGTTAAACCTTACAGCAAGTGCAATAGCATCTGAAGTACGGGCATCTATTTCTACCTCATTATTATCGCGGGCACAAATAAGCTTGGCGTAAAAAATACCTTCTACAAGGTTGTAAATAATTACTTCCTTCAGGTTAATTTCGAATGTTTCAGCAAAGTTTTTGAATAAATCGTGAGTCAATGGGCGGCTGGGCTTCATGTTTTCCATTTCAATAGCAATAGCCTGAGCTTCAAACCCGCCAATGATAATTGGCAACCTGCGTTTGCCTTTCGCTTCATTCAGTAAAAGAGCGTAAGCCCCCGACTGAGTCTGGCTGTAAGATAAACCTACTATATCCAATGCTATCTTTTTCATTTCCAATTTTACAGCCTTTAAATCAAAACAGAAGTTGCAAAGTTACCATAATTTAAAAATCAATGAGAAGATTTTAACTGTTTTACAGCTTCTGTTAGTTTTGGCACCACCTGAAAGGCATCTCCTATGATCCCATAATCAGCTATTTTAAAGAATGGAGCTTCTTTATCAGTATTAATAGCAACTATTACTTTCGAGGAACTTATACCCGCCAGATGCTGTATTGCGCCTGATATTCCAATGGCTATGTAAAGGTTAGGAGCAATGGTAATACCTGTTTGCCCAACGTGCTCGTGGTGTGGTCTCCAACCCATGTCAGCCACAGGCTTGGAACAGGCAGTAGCAGCCCCCAGGGCATCGGCCAATTCTTCAATCATTCCCCAATTTTCAGGTCCTTTCATTCCGCGGCCGGCAGAAACCACAATTTCAGCTTCGGTAAGGGCTATTTTTCCGGAGGTCTTCTTAACTTCATTCACCTTAACGTTAAACTGTGAATCAGCTACTACAGGGGTAATTACCTGAATATTTACACTTACACTATTGGGTGCAATATGGTGTGCATTTGGCGATACAGCTATTATTTTGATATCTGAAGAAACCTCAACATCGGTAAATCCCTTACCTGAGAAACACTTTTTACGAACCACAAATGGTTGTGATGAAGAAGGCAACGCAATAGCCCCGGAAACAAGTCCGGCTTTTAGTTTAGCAGCAAGCCTTGGTGCAACTGATTTACCCGAATATGTTTGTGAAAAAACAATTGTCTTTGCATTTTCAGATGTTGCACAATCAGCCATAACAGTGGTGAACGCACTCGGGCAAAAGGTGTTATATTTAGCGTCATTCACATGAAGCACTTTTGCACAACCATATTCACCTGCTCTTTTCAATTCATCATCACTTGCTGGACCAATTACTACAGCGGTAACAGAGTCACCGGTTGATTTGGCGAGTTCAAAAGCATAGGTCATTGCTTCGAATGATGGCTTTTTAAATTTGCCATCCCATGTTTCAGCGTATACAAGTATTGACATTATAAACTAATTTGATGATTTGGTGATTTGATAATTGAACATTTACTTTAAAAACTTTACGAACTAAATTATTTTAGCCTCGGTATGTAATAATTGAATGAGTTCTTCAGGATGCTCTGCGGAGATCATTTTACACTCTGACTTAGCAGGTGGGCTTTGGAATGCTACAGAAGCACTGGCCTTAATTGCATTTGTTGGTTCAACCACTTTTAATGGCTTTGTACGGGCACTCATAATTCCGCGCATGTTTGGTATGCGGGGTTCTGCAAAGTCTTTCTGGGCACTTACCACAAATGGCAAGTTAACAGAAACAATTTCTTTGCCTCCATCTATCTCCCTTTCCAGGGTTGCACTGGTACCATTAACATCTAACTTGGTTGCTATGGCAACAGAAGGCAATTCAAGAAACTCAGCCACCATGGTCATTACCTGGCAGCCATTATAATCAATAGACTCTCGGCCACCGAAAACAATATCGTACTTTTCATTTTTGGCAACATTAGCTATTTCATTGGCAACAAATAGTGCATCAATAGGTTCAGCATTAATTCGGATGGCATCATCAGCCCCAATGGCCAATGCCTTACGAATGGTTGGCTCGGTTACAGCTAACCCCACATTAATTACAGTAACAGTACCACCCTGTGCTTCTTTCAATTCAAGGGCACGGGTAAGTGCCATTTCATCGTAGGGATTGATAATAAATTGAACACCCGCCGTATTAAAAGCCTTTCCGTCAGGCGTAAAGGTTATTCGGGTTGTTGTATCAGGCACATGGCTTATACAGACTAAGAATTTCATTTTTGGAACAGTATTTTGTGTGATTTTTTTAGAACGCGTGCAAAAGTAGTGAAAAATGCAGTCTGATTATCCTTGAAAATGCCCTTACGGCTAATAAAATATGTAACTATGGAATTGACGCAAACTATTTACTATTGTTAATATCAGGAAATTGGCCTTCTATAATTTACACTTTTATCCAGTTTTTTAGTTAGTTGAGTGTATTCAAGAACATCAATAACGAACATATATTACTGTAAATCAATACACAAAAAGCATTAGGTATTTTTACTAATTCTTGCCGTTTTACACTACCCATCTATAAAGAAGTAAGTCCTATATTTGTATTAATGATGCTGAAACAGTGGGTTTTTCTTATTTATCTATTAATCTGTAGCAACCTGGTTACCGGTCAGGATATTAAGGAATCCAAGGTTCCTAAAGTTATTATCAACTTATTAAACTCAGAATATTCCAATGCTAAACAAGTACATTGGTATTTAAACGAAAATACTTATTCCGCCTCTTTCAATTATTACACCGCCAATGTATTTTTCAGGATAAACTATGGGCGGTATGAATGTAAAGGCCCCTTAAATGGTAAAGCATTAATATTTGAGAAGGATTCCGTAATTGTTCCGACCGCAATACTCGACAAATTTAATTCCTGCTTTCCGAATGCCAGCAATGAGGACTGGAGCATTAAGAAATTTGTAGACAATCTTCCTAAGGGAGATACAGTATTCGATGTTAGTTTCAATTTAAATTCCAAACAAATATTCTTGCCATTAGGCAATCCAGCACCCAATAAAATCAGCTTATTAGATCAAATAAAGAAGTTTTTTGACAGCATCCCTGTTCTTCGTTTAAATAAAGACAGCTCAGCCTATAAATTGGCTGGAAAAAGAAAGCCCTTTGTCCATAATTCCCATGACACAATTGTTGATTGTTATATTACTTTCCATAGCATTAATCTAAAGAAAAATGGGGGGTTAGAATTTAAAGACAACCACACTGAAGGTTCTATTGCATTTAATGACTCGCTATACCCTGAAAAAATATCATTAGAAATATGTGACGTTAAAACCTGCGTTAGTGCTGAATTGGTGAACAAAAAATATAAGGTACGTGCTGCCACAGTAAATGATATTCATTATTTACCAAAACCAATCAGGAGATACATCAGAACCCATTACCGAAAAAGCGACTATATTTCAATTGATGTTTATTTCGATACAACCCAAAACATTAAATCAGTAAGGATAGGTGTACTACGAATGTCCCCTAAGATATCAACTGACATGACCTTTGATGGTAAGGGAAATTTAACAGCTCCACCCGACAAATGGATGGGATGGGGTTCGCAGTGAAAAAATCAGTGAAAGAAGACTATAAGGTTCTCCATTTTTATTTCCTGGCTTCTTCCGTCATAAAGTAACTAAGTGCTCCGCTGGGGCATTTTTTCACCTGTTCAACAATCTTATCGGTTGTGCTTTGTTCAGGTGTTATCCATGGATGCTTCGACGGGTTAAAAACTTCCGGCAGCCCTGTTGCTTCTTTCCAACATATGGTAGAATGCTTGCAAATAGAGGGCTTCCAAATAACTATTACTTCCCCGTTCGAATACTTTTTAGTAATTTCTTTCATTTATTAGTCGATATAATGTTTTTACTACTTCGGGGGAAGCAATTCAAATATACAAAAATTTGAATACCAACTAACTGATTCAAATCGACTAACCTCTGCTTGGTCCGTCTTTTCCTCCCAGACCGGAAGATTTGTATTTCCTTATATTATATTGAATGTTCAACATGAAATACCTTTTCAATACCTCCGTTTGGCTATCCTGAATATAGGTGTCGGTAACAATGCGTGTAATGCTTCTGTTCTGGTTAAGTATATCTGTTGCACTCAGTGATATTTGTAAAGTTTGATTCTTTAAAAACTTATATCCTATAGAAGCATTCCACAAATAAATGGCCTGGTTATATGTTTGGGCAAGCCCGGTGTAAGAAGTTTGACTAAGGCTGGTATTTAGAATAATGTTTTTGAGGAGAATCACGTTTATCTTTCCCATAGCCACCTCAGTAAAGTAATTGTCGTCAGCCTGATTAGGCAAGCTATTTTTTACCGTGCTATAATTACCTGTATAAGCTAATGTGAAATCTACTTTTTCATTTATGTTGCTACTCAAAACAACACCTTCACTCGCAGTATAATTCGATGAAAAATTGGTCACATTATTTATTAAGGCAGGGGTATGCGTATATATTAAGCCTGAGTTTAAATTCAGATTTATTTTCAACGGATGAATGAGCCATCCATAAGTAACAAAGGTTTTGGCATTCCAATAACCCTGTTGATTTACCGGTTGCGAAAGTTGAGAACCGCTGTGCAGAATTGTTCCATCGGAAAGTGTACTGTCGTGCACCGGAATATAAGATGCATTCCCAATATAATTTTGAATATAGTTGCCATACATATAGACCAGAAAGGTTGTCCCCTTCGGATTTGTAGCTCCATAACGCGCTATAAAGCTTTGCTCGTAATCTTCCTTCAGTGCTGGGTTGCCTGTATTCAGCAATAGAGGATTGGAATTGTTAATTACATTTTGCAATTGCGAAATAGTGGGAGGTGTAACATTGGTGCGATACATAATTCTCAAATTCTTATTTTGAGAAAACCTGTAATTAAAAACCAGACGGGGCAATATACTTGCATAATTGCGTTCTATTGCAATCGGGTTAACCGGATATTCCTGTTGAGATGTTAAGGTAGAATATTGCGGATTGATACTCACCATCAGGAAATATTTTTTACTATGATTGAGGCGATAACTAATGCCTGCTGACTGAGTAATATATGTGTTTTGATATTGATTTGAAAGTGCAGTATCCGGAAGAGAGTACATCCATCCGGCCGAGTCGAAATTATAGGTTCGTTTGTTGGTATTATTCACATTTACGGATGGGTTGTAGTTGAACTGCAAGATGCTATTGCTGTCAATAGGTTCAGTATATGAAAGGCCCGATGAAATCGTGTATCCTCGGGTTATTTGGGTAAATTGCTGGTTGAGCAATGTAGTATCTTTTAGGTATTCATCCAAAGAATATAGATTTCCGGGAGTATTCTTATTGTTTATGTCCGAACCAATATTCAGCGATATAGTTCTTCCGCGCTTATGGAATTTATGCATGTAAAGGATATTCCCAGAAAAGTCATATCCTTTGCTGCCTGATGATGTATTAGTTTGAGTAAAACTTTGAACGAAATCGCTTAATAAATCAAATTGAGATTGAGAAGCTATGGAATTGGCTTTCGTTTGCTGAACACTTCCCTTAGCCGTTATATAAATAGAATTAACCGAATCAAGGTTCCATTCAAGCCTTGTATTTATACGGTTGTTGTAATTGGTGTTTCCGGTATTTGCTATTTGGGCATATACATTATTGTTGGTTGTTCCGCCAGTGTATGTAGTATTTGAAGCGGTGCTATTCGTATTTACAGCATTATTAAAAAAATAGCTTGCGGTAAGTTTCACTTTATTTTTATTCCATGCATCGCTGAAATTTAACCCAATTGAATTGGTAGTGGTTACACCTCCTTGTTGTCCCACCAAAAAATTTCCTGTTCCCCTCGATAATCCACCTCCTGAAGAAGAAACATTACTTCCACCTCCCCCGCTAAATCCCCCGCCACTGCGTGGGCCACCACCTGAACCACCACGGCCTCCCCCACCGGCTCCGCCCCCTAATGCTCCCAATATATCTTCAGTTGCAAAATTCTGTTGATTTACGTTATTCGCAAGCCCAATTATGGAGAACCTGCTTGAACCATTGAAGAAATTCATACTACCTCCGGCAAGGTAACGCTGATCAGTTCCGTATCCACTATACACCTTGCCAAACGTACCATTGCGCCTGTTTCGTTTGGTCACAATATTGATGGTCTTTTGTGTGTTTCCATCATCAAACCCTGTAAACTGAGCCTGATCGCTGAGTTTGTCAAACACCTGAATTTTGTCAACTACTTCGGCCGGAAGATTCTTTAATGCTATAGTCGGGTCATCACCGAAGAAAGGGGTTCCATCAACCAGTACTTGAGTCACTTGCTCTCCATTAACTGTGACGGAACCATTCTGTGAAGTTATTCCCGGCATTTTATTTACCAGGTCTTCTGCTGAAGCATCTGGATGGGTTTTAAATGCATCTGCACTATACTCAGTGGTATCTTCCTTTTGCTTTACCGGTACTATGCCATTCACAGTTACTCCCTTTAAAGCGGTTGAATTCCATTTCATTTTCAAAACTCCCATATTGATATCAGTTGACGAAGCAGCCAACCTTATAGTAAAATCTTCAAAACCAATATAGCTTGCTTTGAGCCTGTATCGGTATACAGGAACATTTTCGAAGACAAAATTTCCGCTGTTATCTGTAACGGCAAAATATTGTTTTACACTGTCAGGAGTATAGAGTGTTACTGCCACCCCGGCCAATACTGCCTTATCCGTATCATTAACTATTTTACCTGAAATTTTTATACTCTTCTGCAAGGCAACTTGTCCGATCATTATTCCGGATGAAGTTAAAAACAAAATGAACAGGATATGTATAAATTTCCTCAAAGAAGCCTGTATTTTTAAAAGCTATATTTCATAAACATCTTCATGTAATTTGACGATAGTAAGATCAATACCTTGCTTTTTACCTAACAGATCCATAGATAAAGTTAACAGGTTTATCCTTCAAAAGTCGTCAAATTAACTATTAAACCTAGTTGTACTACCTTTGTCTTACTAAAATTCAGAAATCAAACAGAACATTATGAGAATACATTTTAAAACCCTGGCAATCTGTTTTTTGTTTAGTTCGATAGGTTTGCATACAATTGCTCAGGATTACTACGGAGGCGGAAATGGTTCCTGGCGAAAAAAACCGGATGACAGCAATAAACCAAAGGACAAGGATGGAACTAATCCGGAACCTAGCGGCTATATGTCAATAAATTTTGGCTTATCATATCCTGAAGGAAGTTATGGAGCCGGTTATGGTAACGTGTATGGGGGCTATGCCCAATCGGGAACCATTTATCACTTTTCGTTTGCTTTTCCAATTGATCATTCCAACTTCGGTTTAGCTTTCATGTTCGGTAGCAGTAGTAATAATTACGACATTAATACTTTTATAAATTATAATAATACTCACGACCCATATGCCTATTACGAGGCAGGTCCAGGGAGTAATAATGTGTATCAGCAAAGCAGCATTATGGGCGGTTTATATGTTACCGCTCCTGTAGGCAGGCTATCCATCGATGGTCGCCTTATGATCGGAGCACTTTTAAACAGTCTCCCTGAACAATATTATGGAAAGGTGGATACATCTAATGCTGTTAATGTATATGATCTCCCTACCACCTATCCAACTTCATTTGCTTTCGATGCTGGCATAGGAATTCGTTACCTCATTGCAAAATTTGGTCATAGGCAACTTTGTGCCATGCTTAATGTAGATTTTCTTTATTCAAAAGTATCTTACAGTGCTACTGAGGTTCTTGACTACACACCTTACAGTACTGCGAACTCTATAACGTATGAATCATACCCAACAATAACTGGCACTATGACCATCTCGCAGGTAAACGCAACTATTGGATTAGGTTATCAATTTGGGAAATAATTTTCGCGTTCAGAAAATAAAAAAGGAGGACATTTCTGTCCTCCTTTTTAGTTTATAGCTTACGCTATTGACTTATGATTTATTGTGCTTTTACAATCTTCTTTTCTGTAACTGCACTTCCATCTCGGTTCTGTATCCGCATCAGGTATATTCCGTTCGCATAGGATGATATATTAACTTGTAATGTACTCGAGTTATCAGCTACATTGCTCGTTAATAATTGTCCGATGTAGTTATACATCTGCACCACTTGTCCTGCCTTCAATCCGCTTACAGTGAAGTTTCCATTGCCCGGATTCGGGTACACGGTTATTCCTGAACTCAGATTTACTACTGGCACACTGGTGATCTCGGTACTGTCGTTGAACAAACTCCATGAACGGTAAAATCCAGCTGGAGTTACTGCTCCACTCGATACCGCTCCGGTATTTGAGTTTGTTACATCGGTTCCTGTTGCTCCATAGAAATCATCCCATTGGCTCAACGAGGTATTAAACCTCTGTGCTATAAGGGTCGTTTCTACTATGTAATTCGGCACAGCTATCTCCGATGCTCCACTACGCTGATAGGTCATCGTAATGTTCGGCGTTGGCTTGGTCGTATATCCATTTGCATCCAGGGTCCAGAAACGGTCAACCGTGCTTATAGAATAATCAGGTGACAAAAAATCAGCCATATTCGTTACGTCTGATGGTTCGTATGTACTGTTATTCCAGGTAGCTCCATGATAGGTCGCGAACTTGATATTTCCGCTTCCTACTCCGGCTGTTGTTATGTTACAAGTCACCGGAAGGTAATTGGCTGTACTGTATCCGAACGGTACTACGTAGCTACCTGTGCCGGTTCCAATATTCCACTTTACCTGGTTGAATTCATTCTCTGATATGATCCATCCACTTCCGTTATTGGTAATCCCTGTCGTCGCCGGATTAGTCAATACCAAACTCGTTGGATTCGCTTGCGTGCCTCCGGTCATCACAACATAGTATGACCCTGTCATCACCAGTTGCGCTGATACCATTATCGGCAGCATCGCTGTTATTAGGCCTATATATTTCTTCATTGTCTTTTATTTAATAATTAAAAAACTTATTTGCTGCCCAGGTTTGCATTAGCTACAGTAGATCCTTTGGTATTCTTACGAACAGGAGCTACATAAGTAGATTTATGCATAGGAACGGCAGTAACAGGTTTTACGCTTGTGTTCTTTACATTAGCTTGAGTTGCCAATGGACCAGGACCTTCAACAAAACGGTTATCAGCATTCTTTGAAACCAGTTTGCCATTAGCATTGTATTCATCGGCACGGTTTGCAATAACTTCATACGTGAATTTGATATTTGAAGTTCCGCCTTTCAATTCCACAACATCAAAACCGGTTGCAGTTTTGTTGGTAACATATACTCCGTTGCAATCACCTTCCAATGTAATTAACACGCGCAATTCGTGCTTGCTGTTAATGGTGACATTTTTAGAATAGGTTGGATCGAGATCAACGTGAACTTTTCCATTGCTTAATGAAGCTGTACCATAATCTTCAAAAAGAATTTCAGGAGCTTCAGGGCAAGCCATAACACGAGGAGTGTTGTCTTGATCTTTCACAATTGTAGATACAGTACCGATACCGATAATTTTATACGCAGTAGAACCATAGTTTGCTCCAACGTAATCATAATCACCATATCCATTGTCAAAATAACCTCCTGCAGAAGTACCTGATGTTCCATTGTCAGCATGGCCATATACACCATAATTGACACCTTCTCCAAATACACCTTCTCCAATATATCCAACTGAGCCAGATGCACCGGCACCTTCTCCCAACACACCAACACCTATACCAGATGCGCCGAAGTTAAAACCTTCTATGCCATAACCATAGTCTTGATTGGTTCCACCGTAAATACCAACACCTGAACCACCAACATCAGCCGCATTATTTCCGGCAGCCAATCCATAGTAACTTGAGTTATTAGTTGTTGCAAGTACACCTTCATAGTCTCCTGTCGAAACCAAACCATAACCAAAACTTCCGGTACTATTTGCATACAAACCTTCTCCTGAACTAGCTGCATTATCAAATTGGGCAGTAACTGCATCAGCAACAGTAGATACATGAAGTTCATACGCAGGGATAGATGTACCAATACCCACATGACCATTGTTAGCAATGGTCATTGCAGGTGACATGGTAGCTCCTGATAAGGCTGTTCCGCTTGGAGCGGTTAAAAATTGAAATCCGCCGCCTACATTCTGATTAAATTCAATCATACCTGCGTAATCGCTACTGTAATATGTTTCCTGACCAAGAGAACTCCAATAGGCGTTAAAACCAACCATAGGGCTATTAGATACAAAACATACCGGATCATAACCGCCTAATTTTGCAGTGGAAGCAAAATTGGATCCATTTACATCCAATACAAATGCAGGACTACTTGTTTGGATACCTAACCAGCTATTAGTATTGTCCCAATATAAATTACTGCTGCTTGATAGTGCATTGCTACTATTCCAGAAAGCAACCTGGGTTGCTGTTCCTGAACCATTCAAGGTGCTGTTCATACTTGCCCACATTGTGCCTGTCCAATAATAGTAACCTGCACCATTACCTCCTGTTGGAGCTGTAGGGCTGTATACTATTAAACCTGTAGCAGGGCTGGTAACAGTTGCAACGGTTACGTCAGTAAGAGAAACTGCTTGAGGCAAAAAGCCTTTTTTCACGCCTGTATTTCCCGACTTTAAGTCAAGAATTGCGGAGGCATCAGGATTTGCCGCCGTGTTGTTGATCGCAACCTGCGCTTTCAAGGTTGTTGCAGTAAGGCTAAATAAACCCACCGCAAGTAATAAGGAATTTTTGTTTTCATGTTTTTTAATTTTAGGGTTAAACAATTATTTACAAATATAGAAATTAACCAATACCAAATTCCACATTAATTATGATTTAATTTTTAAATCACATAAATATGTAGTATAGCTCATGCTGGCATGCTCTTATATTCCGGTTTCTAAATATCCATAATTGAAAACTTAAACATTTTGACCCTTAGCTTTTTAATATCTCTTTTACTACTGATGCAAGTATTTCATATATTTGTAAAACAAGTATACGCCAATAGAATATAAATACCCTACTTTATGTCCGCCGATTCTTTTGCATTTAAAGAATTTGAAGTAAAACAAAGCAACTGTGCCATGAAAGTGGGAACCGATGCTGTGTTGTTGGGTGCCTGGGGTATTCTGCCTGAAACAGGAAACATGCTTGATATAGGAACCGGCACCGGTATAATTGCCATGATGGCCGCACAGCGTTCAGCAGCATATATTGATGCAATTGAGATTGATAAGGATGCATATATTGAAGCGCATCATAATTGCAATAATTCCAAATGGAACCATCGTATTCAGGTTCATCATATTGCTTTCCAGAAATTTATTCCTTCTGTGCATAAAAAGTATGATATGATTTTAAGTAACCCGCCCTATTTTTCAAATTGTGTTCAGGCTGCTTCAGAATCACGCACACTTGCAAGGCACACTTGCAACCTCAGCTTTGAAGAACTGGTGGATGGAATCGCCTCTATCTTGAAACAAGATGGTTCATTTGCCACCATCTTACCGCTAAAAGAAGCCGAAGATCTGGTTGCTATTGCCAAACGATATGGACTTTATCCATTCAGGAAAACGAGTGTAAAAACAACCTGCTCAAAACCTGCCAAAAGAATTTTAATGCAATTCCGATTTGAAAAATCAATTCCTTTTGAAGAAACCCTAATTATTGAAAACGAACCGGATGCTGGAAGTGAAATAAAAAACCGTTCGTACTCGAACGAATATAAAAACCTTACAAGGGAGTTTTATTTAAATTTCTAGTATTCCATTTTCCAGAAATTATTCACCGTGCACTTTTACTTTCTTCGACAATCTTGCTGAAGGATCTTCAACGTATTTCGCAAACACATAAGCAAAAGCAACCGACACTACAAAGGCCGATACTATAAGCAGGTATTTTAGAACATCATTGTGAACATAACGCGCTAAGAGGTATATCAAATTCATACCCACAAGGCCATGTGTAAGATAGAGTGAATAGGATATTTCACCAATACTGTTGGTTATTTTAGTATTGATATTCAGAAATGCAATACTTAAAACAGCCCCAATTGAAAATGCAATTTCCGCATTCGCGTGATGGTAATGGTTTAAGGCCGTGCAAACAATTAAAAATATCCAGCCCAAAGCTAGGTTTATGCGCTTGGTCATTATTAAAAACAATAACATTCCTTGTAAAAAGAATAATGAAAACCCAAACAAGTAGCGGATATCATCCAGTAAAAACCCCGAAGCACCAAATAAAACTATAGTTACGTATTGAATTATTTTAATTCGGTGTGTTATCAGCGGATAAATAAGAGCAATTAAAACATAGAATTGAAACTCGATAGCCAACGTCCAGAAGATTGGATTGTACCAGCTATAACCTGAAAATGGGATTGTGAAAAGTATGTGATATAAAATTCTTACTGGTTGAACTGAAAATGAATCTCCATTCTTCAGGGCAAAAACTGATTCAATCAAAATCATTAGGAGTATGGAAACCACATAGGGTATTTCTATCCTTACAAACCTTCGCAAAAGAAAACGGTGAATATCTTTGATTTTATATCCGGACCGGGCCATGGAAAAAGGGATTACAAAACCCGATATAACAAAAAACATAAACACACCGTAAAACCCTGCGAGACCCAGTTTTACTATTGCACTGTCTGCGGGAAATAAATCACCTCTGAAATCATTGTAAGATGTAAAATGGCAAAAGCAAACCAACAGGGTTGCTATTCCCCGTAATAAATTTACGGTTGGAAAATAACCTTTCTCTTTGTTTGTAAGTGCAGTGTTATTCATGTTTATAGCCAACAAATATCACAAAATACTACGATACTCCATTTTAATGTTTTCGAATGCACTTATTAACACTTTTCATTTATTGTTAATAAAAAACCCTCTTCTAAATATGGTTTATATTGAATTCTATTCTATATTTACATTGCTTCCTTTAACGAGGAGAAAGGAGTGGGGAATTAAGTACTCACTCCTTTCTCTTTTATATAAGCAAGGCTAAATAAGTAAGTCCTGCATTTCTACAGGACTTACTTGATGCTAAATTTAAAACTACTCTTAATTACTTTTCTGCAACTACAAGATACTTGCTTTCACTCCAAAATTCATATGGAATTGTAATTGCTATAGAGTCATTTTTTCCATTACTGATTATTAAATAAGCTCTGTCAGGGTGCATGGTAATAAACCTTCTGAATTTTCCATTTAAAGCAATACCTTTGATATTAGTAAGGTCTCCCTT
>CAIPDV010000010.1 GCA_903863935.1 uncultured Bacteroidota bacterium | reverse complement strand
CTGTTTTTCTATTAGTGGAAAGTATTTTTCAGAGACTTCGAGCATGGTGTATGTTTTGCGCGCAAATTTAGCGACCGGTTACGCCATGCGCAAGATGCACTTCACCGGATGCTTACCTATTACCGATGTGTTGGAGGATAGGGTTTTAATATACACTGGGTATTATGAGTATCATCAAATCACGATAAGAATTGAAGCATTCTATAACAAGAATGAATTTGATTGTAATAGCTGGAGGAAAAATGATTCAATTAAATTAAGTGGAATACTGGAAAATGTAATTATGGAAAGGTTAGATGAAGGTAAAAGTTACGGAAAGCATTTCAACATGCATATTTTTTTGACATTGCAAAATATTAAAGGTGGGAGAACTGATGGCAGTTACAGATAACAAGCAGGGTTTGTATTTTTATTTGTAGCCAGGACAATACTTGAAACAAATAGCTATGCATGCACTGATTGCAAGAGTTTTTCAATCCTATAGATACTAGTTTCTTGATACAAAGTAGTTTGCCGCTGGGTTATCTCGTTTTATCCAGCAAATTGACTCTATATACGGATTGAAAACATCAGAGTGAATATTGCGCTTGCTTTGAATTATCCATACCACGGGTATTTTTCTATCGGCTCAGAAGTATCCCTCCTGCGTGAACATATAGATATTTTATTTTTAAGTAGCTTTTAGCCTGCTGTATTTCACGGTATTATATATATCAGCAGACTTGCTTTTTTAAGCTGGCTTTACCAAAGGTGATGCCAATGGCGATGTTTTTCAAGCAATTCCTCTTTTTGCGGTTTTAACTAGTTCATGGAGTTTCTTTTTCTATAGCCGTTGCCATAAAATATACGTTCTGAAAGGAACTACCTGGCGAATCAATTTTATATATCCAAGTAACACCGGTAATTTTGACCTTGTCTCCTCTTTTAAGTTCAAAAATTAAGTCCGATTTGTTTTTAGGGATAGCGATAAACTCTCCCGTTAGTTCCCCCGAAAGGGGCATTGTTTTCGGGTCTTCTCCAACACCTACGCACTGAAATATTACAAAGTCATTTAAATTGTTGGGAAACGTCCATGCTTTGGGCCTATCAGATGAAAATAATTGTGCATGAACAATTGTGGGGCACTCCAAATAATCTTCCGCAAAAGAAACATTCATTACTTTTTTGAAAGGAGCCTCCTTTGGAGGAGGACAATCAGTTGCTTTAATTGAGGTAATTCCCAGAAATATTATCAGAAATACTTGAAAAACCTTTTCCATCTTGATTTATTTTGCAGGCAAATTAAAATATTTTCACCATTACTTAATCTCAATTTTCTTGGTCAAAACTCTTTGCCCTGCAATCATGCGTACGAGATAAACCCCTTTGGAAACATTGATAAGATGTATTTCTTCTGAACCTTTAAGGGTATCAAAAACACCGTTCCATACAATCTGGCCAAGCGTATCAAAAACGGAAATGCTCATTTCCTCTACGTCACTTGTTTCATATCGCAAAGCAAACGAGCCGTTGGACGGATTTGGAACAATTTCTATGTTCTCTATTTGTATTGCCGGGATTCCCACGGTGCTCTTCACAAAGATGGTGTCGTTGGCGGAATTACTGCATCCATTGCCGTTAGTATATGTATACGTTATCGTGTGAATACCAACAAGAGCAATATTGGGATTAAAAGAAGTGACCATAGATAACTCGCTCCCCCATTGGATTGTAAGTGAACAACATTGCCATCACAAATAGTTGTGTCAGCGCTAACATTCACATTTAATGAATCTAATACATGGAGAGTAACACTGCCCGAACCTGTGCAATTATTGGCATCAGTTACTGTAAGCTGAACGGAATAGTTGCCGGTAGCTGTCGCTGTATAAATAGGATTAGATGAAGTGCAGTTATCAAGACTTGAGCAATTATTCCAATATATAGCCAACATACCAAAAAGCGCCTCAAATGGCATTATCCAATGTAGTTTCAGACCTGGATAAAGACCGGCTTTATTCAATTTTAGGTTTAACGCGTCCCGACTGCATTTAAATTGCATCGCAGAGGTTCAATTAACGTCAAACTTTGAATCGGTTAATCAAAAATGTTGCATCAAAACGGGTCATGAACGACAATAGTTTTTACTTTATTTTTAAAACGGAAAGCACATGCGCTAATTAATTTCAAGCTTCGTGTTGATAAGCATACCTCCCGATTTTAACCTTAGAATATATATTCCCGAAGCTCTACCACCAAGGTTAATCTCTCTGGAATAGGAACCAAGAACTTTGAGCGATGATTCTGTATCGATGATCCGCCCAATCGGGTCAAACACTTGTATCCACACATCTTCAGTTGCTAAAGTTTCAAATCTAAGAAGGAATTGTCCATGCGAAGGATTAGGAGAGATAGTGAAGTTGAAAATACCGCTAACTTCATTAATACCCACACCCAATACATTTATTACATTAGACTTACTACTACAGCCATTTGAATCAGTCACCTCCAATTGATATGGCCCATTTTGAACTGCTATACACGTTTGATTGATTGCTCCTTGAATAGCCAAGTTATTTAAATACCACTGATACGTAGTTGCAATCGAAGTAGTAAATAAAGTATCTGCAAGCTTTACAATAATTGCCGATGTCGGCAGTGCATTAACTGTAACAGTAACCATTGGAGATACCGCCGAGCAATTTTCAATATTGGTAACCGTTACTTGGTAGCCGCCCACATTACTAACCCAAATATTGGGCGTACTGGCACCGGTGCTCCAATGATACAAAGGATTATCTTCGGAGACACTCAACTCCACACTGTCTCCCGCACAAATTGCGATAGCCCCACTTGGAGTAATAGTAGCGACCGGCGAAGGCTTGACTTGCAGAATTATGATATTACCCTCTACAGTGTCAGGATTAGCACACAATAGACTACTTGTCATAAAGCACATAACCGTATCACCATTAGACATAGAGGTGGTCTGCAAAGTGGAGGAATTGCTGCCCAAATTATTGCTATTTACTTTCCATTGGTAAAAGGCCGCACCCCCACCGGTTGAGGTTGCAGTAAAAGTGACTGGTGTACCGGCGCAAGTTGCTGAAACGGGGTTGTCAGAAATAATCAGTGTTGGGGTAATAGTAGAATCCACTTCAACTGCGGTACCTGAAATTACCGTATCGGGAACCGCGCAATTTGCATTAGAAATAAGTTCACAGAAAACAGTATCTCCGTTTGCAAGTGATGCAGAGGAATAAGTTGTAGAAGTATCCGATACCAAATTACCGTTCACCATCCATCTATAGGCCGGGGTAGTTCCTCCATGAATTGGTATAGCTGTAAAACTGATTCGGGTGCCCACACAGACTGCGCCGACCGGGTTGACTCCAATATGAACCGAAGGCACTACTACCGCATCAACGTTTATCGTTATACTGTTGGAAGTGACCTTATCAGGAGAAGCGCAATTGGCATTGCTAGTTAAGTCACAGACAACTACTTCATTGTTACTAAGCGAAGAACTGGTGTATACGGTAGAATTAGAGCCAACATCATTTCCAGCAGCCTTCCATTGATAAGTAGGTGCATTTCCTTGATTGGTTGGAGTAGCCGCAAAAGTGATTGACGTACCTGCACAAATTGCTCCATTTGGATTAGCTGAGATTGTGATAGTTGGCACAACTATTGGCGTGATTGTTACGT
>CAIPDV010000009.1 GCA_903863935.1 uncultured Bacteroidota bacterium | reverse complement strand
GCAACCGCCCAAAAGGAACATGACGAGTGATACCATAAATGACCAGAAATACAGCTCTCTTCCATATCCAAAAGGGCGCTCATCATCTGCCTCTTTCCTGCTTTCTTCTGAAAATAGTCGATTACCAAACTAAGTAGAAAGACACAAAATGATAAAAATTTCTTCTACGTGCTTATAGCAACAGTTATTTGTGCTTTGTGTCTTTAAGTCAGTTTCTTTTTCAGGCTCTGTGGCACCAATAAAGTATCGACCTTTGGTAATATATTTGTTTTATTGAGATGGAGTTACTCCAAGCTCGTGCAGGCGCTTTAAGTACGTCTTAATTTGCGCCTGCTTTCTTTTTTCTAACCATTTTTCCTGATTGGGTTCTTGATACGGTACTCCGTTTTTAAGAATAAAATAAGCCGAAGTAAGGATTTTATGCGCAATAGCAATCAGTGCTTTTCTTCTACCTCTTCTTACTGCTAAAGACTCAAACCTTGCCTTAAAATATGTGCCTTTCATGTGGGTGGCAACCCAAGCGGCTTCAGTTAGTGCTGTCTTTAGCGATTTATTACCTTGGTTAGTTCGTTCCGATTTTTTCTTTCCTGCGCTTTCATTACTGCCCGGGCATACTCCACACCACGAGGCCAAATGATGCTGGGTAGGGAAAACATCCATGTCGGTTCCCATTTCCGCAACAATAGCAAGTGCAGACTGTTTATTTACTCCTGGAATCGTTTGGAGCAATTCATATTTGTCGGGGCACTGTTCCAGGTATTTATCTATCTGCATGTCAATATCAGCTATAAATCCATCGATATTAAGAATTATGTTTTGAGACATCTTAAGCATGAAACGATGGTGCTCAGTTAGTCGCCCTTCCAAAGCCAGCATGAGTTCTTGCTTTTTGTTCCTGAGTGTTCCCCTTGATAGTTCTGCCAACACTTGTACATCTGTTTCCCCATTGATCAGAGCACATATTATCGCCCATCCTGTAGCTCCAAAGACATCGGAAACTACTGAGCCAAGCTTGATATTTGCATCTTCCAGAACTTTATGCAATCGGTTACATTCCGATACCCGCTGTCCAATTAGTTTGCGCTTATAACGATATAGTTCCCGTAAT
Organism: uncultured Bacteroidota bacterium; assembly: GCA_903863935.1. GTDB lineage: Bacteria > Bacteroidota > Bacteroidia > JABEUT01 > JABEUT01 > JABEUT01. The sequence goes on along the minus strand of CAIPDV010000009.1, from coordinate 588 downwards.
TCCCGATTAAAACGCGGCGGTATAAAGCTGCCTTTAAGCAATCCACTTAGTAATAGCTTTGCAATCCATGCGCTGTCTTTACGATCCGTTTTGTGTCCGGGAACATTCTTGATATGCCGGGCATTGACCAGAAGAATTTCAAAATCATCGTCCATAATGTTGTATACCGGCTTCCAATAAACGCCAGTGCTCTCCATGGCAATGTGCGTAATGCAAAGGCCCTTAAGCCAACTTGCACATTCCTTTAACGACGATGTAAAGGTTTTGAAGGTGCGGGTTTCTTCCCTGAAGCCCTGTCCTCGGACGGTTGCTACGATGGTATCTTTGTGTACATCAATACCGCATCCACAGGCTACAACCTGATCGTAATTGATTTGAGCTTGTTCCATAGAAATTCTTTAGCTCAAATGTTGTAATTTTCATTCGTATTTGTGAGCCCCGGATCATGGATGTTTCCTTAGGTTGCAGACAAGACAATTCCTTCACCCATTCTTTATCAGCACTAGGGTGTAAAGAAACTGGAGCAGGAAAAATACTGAAATATTCATGTACCGGTCGATGAACTTCAGTACAGGTAATGCCAGGAAG
>CAIPDV010000008.1 GCA_903863935.1 uncultured Bacteroidota bacterium | reverse complement strand
GTTATTTTGGGACATTTTCTGTAAAAAATCGGGAAAAAACCTGTATCTTTTTCATCCAACCGCATTATATAAATTAGAAACAGGCAGCATAAAACCACCCTCTAAACAACTAAAACTATGCGTAAATTATTTTATTTACTAAGCGTTTTAACGATATTTAACGGATTGGCGGGGGCTCAGGGCGGCTCCACATGTATTAATGTCACCATTTATTGCCCTGATGAACAAAACTTTTTAGATAGTGTTGAGGCGAAACTTTTGAAAACTATCTCAGAATTACAAACGCCAATTCAAGTGGTGAATGTAAATCCGACCGATGGTGCTGATTGGCGATATCGTTTGACTAAAAATGAGATAAAAAACAATCAGTTACCTAAAAAATATCTTCCAACTTATAAATACCAACTTACCATTGCATGGGATTCGAGTAATACTAAGGGTTATGTTTTCGGGTTTTCCAAATTATATTGTTATGATTTATTAGAATATGCTTTTAGAGGCTATAATATTGAATCCTCACCCGGGTTTTATCTTGAACCCTTTTATCATGTCCCTTTAGGGGAATATAAAACTTTTCTTTCTCAAAAGCAAGTTAGCAGACTATACAAAATAATTGAAAAAAGCCTTCTTAACTACATTAGTAAAGATACAGGAGTACTTACTCATGGCTTTATTCCTACGGGAGATACTAATTTCGCATGTGAAATTTATTCTGACACTTCTACATTAAGTTCTCTAACAATTGACCTGAACAAGGCAGACAATTTTCAATTAATGCCATTAGCTTTGTGGGTAAGTCAGTTTAAGGAATGGGCTATACAAAGAGAAATACCTTGCTATAACGATTCTAAATGTGATGGTAAGAAATTAACAGAGCAAGAAATAAATAATATATACGCACGTGGTGATACAGTGACAGATGAAGATGGAAACTTAAAAGTAGTTTTAGAAGAATGTGATGTTTCTTCAATTCGGGTTGCAGAAAAATGGACAGTTGATACTTCAACCTCAAATAAAACTGATTTCTACCTTCCTTATGGCTTCCGGGTAAAAAGAGAAATAAAATCACTTGGGGTAATAACCCACCTAAACGACCCATATACTATGCCAACTGCTGATAAATGCGCATGGCTTCCTTATAATGAGATTAATTATTATAGTTGGAAAATGGGTTTCAGGTATTACAGAATTCAACTAGACAACACCCTCTTCAAAAAACTAAATCTCAAATTCAGATATTGGTAATCTCCCCTCCTAATCCTTCGGCAACTCCTGCACCTCTTCGTCTATGTAAGGTTTCTTTTTAATATTGCTTCCGGCGGCAATAAGGTTTAGAATTGCTCCTACAAACAGGTTTCCAAAAACATTATTAACTATGATCATAGTTGGGGTATACTCCTTGGCTTCTACGAGCATCATTTTGTCAATAAAGTCTTTACTGAAGCCGGAATCAACCATACCGGTGTGAAGTTGGTCGAGCAAACGAGCCCCGAGGTCGGGCATAAATTTTAATGTAATAGAAACACTAATAAGGCCAATAACTACAATAACGCATGTAATTAAAAGACCAACAACATATCCCTGGCCAAACTTGATATAGCCACCATTAATTTTCTCTTTCACTTGCTTAATACCTATAAAAAGCCCCAGAAAGAAAATTAAAAAATTAAGGTAGGCCCAGCCGGAAAAGGAAAGCCCTTGCACTGTTAGTAAAACCTTATGCAAGGCACAAACCACTCCGGCAATAACTCCCCAGGTTAATATGATTTTTGTTTTGCTCATTTGTGCTTCAATGTACTATTAGACTTGTGGAGTGTTGCTTGCAGTTGTATCACTGTCATCAAAAATAGGTTTCTTTTTATTGCAGATAGCAGCAGTAATTAAACTAAATAACGAACCAAAGAACAAGGTTATGATTATTACTTCAATAACTATGGCTACCGGAGTTGTGAAGGTTTCCATCATATGTTTTCCCATCTCAATTTGCTTTTCGTCGTATCCTTTATTTATCATATCGGTTAGCCCTCTTTCCCTTATTTTGTCAATCATATCCGGGTGAATCTGCAAACCAACAATGGTGGCTATTACGGCAACTACCGTATTTATACAGGTCATTAAAAAACCCGCCATAAAGCCTTCACCATAGGTAATATACCCTCCATTGCTTTTGCTGCGTACCTGGAAGGTTCCTATTAATAACCCTAGAAAAACTAACGCGGTGTTAATCCATTTTAAAGGTGATTCATCTTGACCCGTAGCGTATAAAATTTGGCTAAAGGCGGTGGAGACAATGGCTGTAATGCCTCCCCATATAAGGATAACTGTCGATTTTTTCATGGAGATTAAAATTAGTTTTATATTTACAAAAGTATTTTTTTTAAGAACATCAATACATTAATATGGATAAACAATTAGTAACCACAGGATTTGACTTTCAAGGGTATAAAATAACCAAGTATCTTGGTTTAACAAAGGGGCTTATAGTACGCTCCCGCGGATTAGCAGGCAATGTTGGTGCAGGTTTTCAGGCACTTTTTGGCGGTAATATTACCCTTTACACCTCGTTATGCGAAAAAGCGAGAAGCGATGCTTACGAGCTTATGATACAACATGCCGAACAAATGGGCGCAAATGCCGTTATTGGTATGCGTTACGATACCAACGAAGTTGCCGGAGCCATTAATGAAGTGCTGGCTTACGGAACCGCGGTAGTTATTGAGAAACTTTAATAACGATGAGCTAAAAACGATGAACTATTTCCTAAAGGTTTTTAGTTCATCGTTTATCATTTCTTAGTCCGGATAAGGGTTACAACCCCTTCCTTTATTGCCTTTGTTCCATCGGATGAATTGCAGTAATTAATAAAGTAATAGTAGGTTCCTTCCACCGATGGCATATTAGTTTGAATATCCATTCCATCCCATCCTGTATTCAGGTCTTTCCATTCATACACCAGGTGTCCCCAACGGTTATATATCTTACAATCGAAACAGGAAGCTCCCGGGATTTTCACTAAAAACACATCATCAAACCCGTCGCCATTCGGTGTGAAAACATTCGGAATGGTAAACTTATCTATAACATTTACAAACCTGTCGGAAGTGTCTTTACAACCTGAATTATTGTAGGCAGTAAGTATTACAAGATAAGTTCCCGTTTTGTTATACATGTGAGAAACGGAATAGCCCTGAGAAGTATCACCATCTCCAAAACTCCACATGTAAGAAGAGCCACCCTGGCTGGTATTTGTGAATTCAACAACATCACCAGCGTGAATACTTCCGGAGGTATAATTGAATGAAACATCTGCAAACGGAGCCGGATAAACAAAGGACGAGTCGGTAGTTTTATAATTGCATTGATCGGTTACATTGCAGACATAAAAGGTTGGTCCATTCGGATAAACTGTAAATGGCCCCGGACTATCGGAGCTAATACCATTGTTCCAGGAATAAGTGTATGGTTTTTTACCTCCCGCAATTATTGCTTTTATAGTAGCCGGATTTCCTGCGCAAATTGTATCATTCTTATGGTGCAAGGCTGATAATTGCGGATAACAGAACACTTTAACTTTAACGGTATCGGCACATGCACCCGAATCGCAGATAACCCAGCATGGGTTATAATCCGCTTTCACACTAATAGATGAAGTTGTAGCTCCTGTAGACCACTGATAGGTCAAGGCCCCCGTAACAGTAAATGTAACATTATCGCCACGACAAGTGGAATCGGCCGATTTGGTAATCAGAATATGCAGGTCATCTGTCAATCCAACAGTAACCGACAAAGTATCCATGCAACCGTGCGAATCAATAACAACAACGCTATAGGTTCCTGCACTTAGTCCGGTAATAGATGAAGTTGTTTTTCCGCCTGGGTTCCAGAGATAGGTATAAGGGCCTGTTCCACCTGTGACGGTAACTGTTGCAGAACCATTATCATTCCTACAGGTAGCATTGGTTGAAGTAATGGTTGCCGCCAGACAATCGGGTTGGGTTATGGTAACGGCAGATGTGACCGTGCATCCCGATGAATCGGTAACACTAACCGTGTAGGTTCCTGCACTGAGCCCGGAAATACTTGCTGTGGTCTGCCCACCCGGGTTCCAACTATAAGAAAAACTACCCGTAACTCCATATGGATAAACCGTGACAGAACCGGTCGGAACATTGCAACAGGAAAGGTTTACATAGGATACGCTATCGTACAGTGTTTTCAGGGGTTGTAAAATGGTAGCAGTAATAGTGCTTGTGCAACCATTTGCATCTGTAATAATTACAGTATAAGTTCCCGCAGTTAAACCGGAAGCTGTAGCCGAACTTCCGCCGGAAGGCGACCAGCTATATGTGAATGGGGCGGTTCCTCCCTTCACCCCTACTGTTATGCTTCCAGAATTTCCAAGATAGCAAAGTACATTCTGAATGGAAACAATCGAATCAAACATAGCCGATGATTGCTTAACGGTAACTGAGCTTGATGCTGTACAACCATTTTTATCGTATGTGGTTAATGTATAAGTGCCCGGAGTTTTAACAGTTATTGATTGGGAATTGATATTACCCGGAGTCCATATATACAATGCTAAACCACTGTCGGCCGACAGAACGACACTATCGTTAAGCGAACACATTACAAGAGACGGAAAGGCATGAATATTCGCAAACGGGCTAGGCATAGTAATGGTTATGGTGACATACGTTGTTATTCCGCATGAGATTACCTTGCAGGTATAGGTGCCTGGAGCAGTTATTACTTTAACCGAGTCGTGCCCGCTAAGCGGATACTGCCATTGCAGGATGGCCCCTATTGAGGCCGCCACATGTATATATGCCGAATCGCCGGGACAAATAACTGTGTTAGGAGTTGCGTAAATAAATGGGGTGGTATATTGTTCCACTAAAACTGTATTCGATAACAAAACACAACCGTTGGTGTCGGTTAAAATGCAATAATAATAGCCGGGAATATTCACATAAATATTATTTATGTTGCCGGGAATCGGCCCGTAAGGCCCCATCCACTGGAACGTACCTGCACCGGAACAAAACAAATGAACCGAATCATTCGGACATATCAAGCCTGTCCATGGAAACATGGTGACGTTTGGCTGAGGAGTATCTTCAATTACAAGGGAAACTTCTTTAGAACTTGTACATCCAAAGGAATTAGTTACTGAGCAATGAACAAAATATGAACCAACCTTACCCCAAATACTATCTTTTGTGCTTCCGGTTGACCATTTAAAAGGGTAATTACAGGTTGCGACCAATAAGGTAGAATCTAATCCCCCGGGGCAAACAAATCTATTCCCTGAAATGGTTAAATTAATAATAGGGTTAGGATGAAGTCTCACATAAATGGAATCGCTCACAATTTTAATGTCTGTATCGCATTTATTTACCCTGATGATGGTTGCGGTTATATTATACCAACCCGAATCTGCCGGATAAAAATAATTGTCATCGGAGGAAGAGTGATGACAATCGATTGGTGTTCCATACAATATTGTTGATGGCGTAACTTTCCAGTTAATAGTCGTTTTATCATAAGGAGGAATACATAAATAATATATATGGTTAGGGTTAGTAATACTATCGTACGCTAACATCTGAAAATATTTCCCCTGGCAGAGCGTAACAGTATCATGGTCTAAGGGATCTTCCGCACAATATAGTTTTGGAATAATAGGAGGAATAACACTATCCAGAACAACTTTCACCTTATTTGTCATTTCACATCCAAACGAATCAATTACTACAAAAACAAAATAGTTACTATCCGGAGCATGTATTGTAAGTGTTGTGGAATGTGTATAAAATGTCCGCAATGTATCAGTCCAGTAATAAGTATTCGAGCCAAAATTACCTGCAGTAAGAATAATTGAATCGCGGCATAATTCAATTGGCTTGGGGTCAATTGCATTTGTATTAATTACGACATTATCTGATATGGTTGGCTTGGCCGGCAAGGGATGAAGGATAACGTATATGCTATCGGAACTTTTAAAGCAACCATCTCTGGATGTCTGTGTAACAGAATACCAGCCTTGAGTAAAAACACTGGTATAGCTGGAAGTTGAACCTGTAGACCACTTGTAATCAAATATGGGTCCGGCTCCATAATATCCGGGGCATGTATTAGAAATAGCATTCAAACTTCCGGCAACGCAAAATTGGGCAGTATCCTGACACCTACCAAGGTTTCCGGCAATGCAAACACCTTCATACGGCTTAGCGCAGCCCAATCCTGTCCGGGTGTAGTAATCGTAAGTTTGACGGTTTAAGTCAATTGGCTCTGCAATAAATACATCAAGGTTTCCTGCTGTATTAAGGGTTGCAAATTCACCGTAGTAAGGGTCAGAACAATAGGCTGGATTGCATGCATAAGTATAATATGCATAACCAATATAATTTAGTCCTGCGGTCATTGTAACATTGGTATCAAAACTTCCGGCCGTATATATGTTTCCGGCCTTGTTCAGGGCTATTCCGTTGCCATAGTTGTTTTTATCGCCTCCAATTTGCCGGCTCCATTTCCAACTGCTGTTTACGGTGCTGTATTCTGAAATAAATATATCCCAAAACCCAACTGTATTGAATGTCCCTTGACCATATTGGTCGGCATATCCGTTCATTTTACAATCAAAATTACCAATTATATATGCATTTCCGGCCGTATCAAGGGCGATATTACGGGAAGTGACTGCATTGCTGGAACCATCGGCTACATCCCATACAAGATTTGCATTGTTATCATATTTCACAATAAAAATATCATTAGCATAAGGGTTCGATAGCGTTGTTGTATGGCTCTTCCAGAAGAACGTCAGAACCCCTTGAAAATCTCCGGTTAAATAAACATTCGAATTTTTATCAACTGCAATTGCATTGGATATTCCATAAATTGAACCTGCCGCTTTGGTAAACCATTGTTCCTTACCGGCACTGTTATATTTTATGAGGAAAATGGCATTATATATGTTACCCAACCTTACCGTATCAAAAGTTATCGTGTCGGAATAAGAACCCGCTACGTATACATTTCCTGCCGGATCGCAGGCTACCCCCAACCCCCTATCGGTGTGCGGGCCTGTGCCCGCTTTAGCCCAAAGAAAATTACCATTTGCCGAATCTAACTTGGCTGAAAATACATTTATATGTCCAGCCGTGGCACTGAGTGTATACGCCCCGAAATGAACGGTATCCATAAACTCTCCGGTAACTAATACATTCCCGCTGTTGTCAATAGTAATATCATTCCCTATGTCGCCTTCCCTTCCACCGGCACTAACAACCCATTTGCAGTTGCCATTCCTGTCGTACTTGGCAACAAACACATCTTGCATACCAACACTGGTAACCGTATAGGTTCCGAAAGTTGCCGAACCGTAATACCACCCTGTAATATAGCTATTGCCTTTTGAATCTGTTTTAATGGCCAGCCCTCTGTCCGAGCCATAACCACCTGCTTTTTGAACCCATTTATATTTACCGTTGGCATCCGTCTTAGCAATAAAAATATCGGAAACACCTACCGTACTTACCGATATTGTTCCGAATGTTGCAATGCCCGTAAAATACCCCGTGGTGTATGTGTTGCTGCTGTCATCTGTCGAAATTTCATAGGCTTCATCAGGCTTCTGACCACCTCCGCTCTGTATCCAGTTACTGCCTTGCGAATGGGCAACTCCGGAAACGAGTAATGAAACAACAAATAATGCAGCAGTAATTTTATTTACTATTTTTTCACTTTTCATTTCGATGAAATAATGATTACAACTTTAGATTTTACCCACTGATACGGCCCCAACTGCAATAACGTTTGGTGATCCGAAAAATATTTCCATTTATTAAAAACTGAATATCAGCACAAATATATTGAAATTACGATATCGGTAACACACTTGTTAAGAAAATTATTGCTTTGGAATATTGCACTTAAATTATAAGCTATTTAACTAACAATTTAACATTGATAATACAGGAACTTATAAGCTGCGTCTAGAAATAGTCGGCACTACCAACTTTATCCCCGAAAATAGTAGCTCACACCAACTGATATCATTACAATGGAGCCGGGTAATCCAACGGAAGGCTTCATTCCGAAAGGGTAATAGGATTCTGTTAAGGTTATTTGCATGTAATGTTCATATTCCCGGTCATAGGAGAAATACATCCTATCGCCCCTTCTTCTTCTTTTACTCCCCAGAAGATTATAATCTATTTTTAAGGACGCATTAGGCAGAAAGAACGGTGGCCCACCAGTAGTATCATGGGAAGTATAATGCGTGGTGTGCCCGTGAGCAATTCCTATTAATGGTGTAATAAACAGTTTCGGCAGACGGACAAACGTATATCCAAAATCAACTCCCACCATAACAGCATTGATAAGGTCGCCATTCTGCCAGAATTTATCTTTCAAGCCTGTTGCAACTTTCCCTTCCAAATTAAAGACCCTGAAATCATAATACCATTTTTTATTGGTGACTTCAAAACCACCGTTAAAACAAACACGGCCTGTTAAATAATTACCAATCTGGTTATTGAAAAATGAATACCCGGTATTGAAGAATATCCCTCCGCCAACGGGGTTAATGTAAAACAAACGATTGGCATTCAACTGGCCAGAAGCTGTAGTCTGTAACTTAATAATAAACAACAAAACAAATAAAATTCTGCCAAACCGTTTCATTGTGCTACGTTTGTATTGTAGAACAAAATTAGCAAAATAAATTACAAATAAAATAAAATTTAAATATTCTACCCTTCTACAAAGTACATATCTATCTCTCCCTTGTTTTTGGCTTGAACTTTGCCCCTGTATGTGCAGTTGAATTTATCCTTAATCAATTCGTATGTAGCCCCGGAAATATTAACCTTACCCGCTTCCCCACCCGCCTCCATACGGGCTGCAATGTTTACTGTATCTCCCCAAATATCATAAGCAAACTTCTTAATGCCTACTATTCCGGCCACTACCGGTCCAGTATGTAAACCAATACGCATTTCAAAGAAAGGCTTTCCATCTATACTCCGTTTACGTTGTTCAAGTTCCATAAAGTTCCGGATCTCTAAAGCTGCATTAACCGCATCAAAAGGATTTGTATTATTTTCTATTGGCAGGCCTCCGGCCGCCATATACCCATCACCAATGGTCTTTATTTTTTCGATGCCATGCAAAGCAATTATACGGTCAAACTCACTATAACAATAATGAATTTCATTTACCAGGTCTTGTGCACTCATGGTTTCACTGGACTTGGTGAAGTTTATAAAATCGGTAAATAATACGGTAACCATTAAATAATCTTTGGCTCGGATGCTTCCATTTGACTTTAATTCATTCGCTGTTTCGGCGGGTAAAATGTTCAGCAGAAGTTCTTCGCTACGCTTCTTTTCTTTTGAAATACGGATACGCTGCATAAAAAAGATGACAGCAAATGCCAGGCATAGTATCAATCCTAAAATTAAAACATTTCGGATGATACTGAAGCGTTGTTCCTTTCTTCGTTGCTGTTCTTTAAGTACTGTTTCTTTTTGCATTTGCTGCAATTGAAAATATTGTATATCTCTGCGGGCTTTTAAAATCTGCATTTCAGTTAAGGTTCGTATTAATCCGTCGGTCGATTTTTTCTGTTCATTCACAATCGAATCTTTTATTCTTGCTAATGCATTCTTTACCTGTAGTGCGCCTTTCCAATCTCCGGCAGCCGAATCATAAAACCCTTTTGCCTCAAGCAAATTAAGGCTAATTCCTCTGGTGCCTTGAATAGGTTCTTTCGTTAAACCTGTTTCGGCCTGCGTTAAATAATTCAAGGCCAGTTGGTAATTATGCAACTCGACAAGGCATTTTGAAATCCCGATTTGAGACACAATAACTCCTGTAGAACTGTGAATTATTTTCGACCAGTCAATCTTGGTATTGTATGCATTTATTGATTTCTGATATTCCCTGTCAGCAAAATAATTCTCGGCAAGGTTATCCAAAATGGCTCCTTTAAATACCGAATCGGCTCGTTTTACCATCGGGTTCAATAATACGAGTGCCCGCTGAAATGAATTGAAAGCAGAGTCAAACATACCTTCTTTCATATAAAGAAGGCCTATATTATTTTGTGATGAGGAGGTATACAAAATATCTTTTGCAGTAATAGCAGCATTTTCCGCCATTTTATAATAATACATGGCGGTATCATATTGTTTTGAACGGACATAAAAACCGGCTATCCGTCCTATTAAATTATATTCGAAACCGGGTTGTTTTAAACTGCCTTTCTGCCGGTAGGCAAGTGCTTTTTTGGCATATTCAATAGCCATTTCCCGTGCACCAACATTATCGAGCAAGCCCGAAAACTGTGCATAAAGCGGGGTAAGAATATAGGCCGAATCGCCTACATAAGGTGCCAGTGAAAAAGCCACTTCATATTCCTCCAGAGATTCTGTTTTATCCGAAGATTTATTGCTTTGAAGAAGCCCTAAAATTTCTTTTATCTTTTGAGGTGCATTTAAAGTATCACTAAGATACTTGGCAAAAAGTTCATCTTTTTTTTCGGAATGCGTGTTATTTGCTTCCTGCGCAAATGCAATACCACACAAAAAAAGAAAACTTACCAATAACGAAATTGCTATCCTATAATGCTTCGAGACCATAGACAAATATAAAAATAAAAATGCAGCCCGATTTTTCTATCCGTTAACCATTAAGCCTGACCAGTTAATGATTCTACAAAATACATATCTATTTCGCCTTTGTTCTTGGCTTCTACTTTACCGCGATAGGCACATTTGAATTTATCTTTCACTAATCCATAGGTTGATCCTGAAATATTCACCTTGCCAACTTCGCCGCTGCTTTCCATACGGGATGCGGTATTTACCGTATCACCCCAGATATCATACGCGAATTTTTTAATACCCACAATTCCGGCCACCACTGGCCCTGAATGCAAGCCTACTCTTATTTCGAAGAATGATTTTCCTTCTTTCAGCCGGTTTTGCTTTTCACTCTCCATAAAATCCCGGATTGCCAATGCTGCATTTACTGCATCCACAGGATTGGTAGTATTTTTTGCGGGCAACCCACCTGCAGCCATATATCCGTCACCAATGGTTTTAATTTTTTCCACTCCATGTATTGCCAGAATCCTGTCGAAAGCACTGTAGCAGTAATTTATTTCATTCACCAATTCCTGAGCCGTCATAGACTCGCTGGCTTTCGTGAAATTTTTAAAATCGGTAAATAGTACCGTCACCAATTCATACTCTCTTGCATCGGCACTTCCTTTTGCCTTCAACTCTTCTGCTGTTTCGGCCGGCAAAATATTCAAAAGCAATTCATCCGAACGTTCCTTTTCTTCCCCCAACTTTTCATTGCGTTCTTCCAAAAGGGTTTCCTGTTTTATATTTTCCGAGCGGAAGTGGAGGATAATGGCAAATAGAATTACAAACAGCAAAATATAATTTGAAACATACAATCCGCTTTGTTCAGGAAATACATTTAATGGCGGCCAGATCTGGTGGCAATATTTTACAATTCCGAAACACCCCAGATTCAAAAAGAAATAGAGAAAAAATATGCTGGTCTTACGGAAGAAAAGCATACCCAGCAAACTGGATGGAACCAGATAAAGCTCAGTAGCATCATTGGCTCCCTGTACTATTCCCATAAAGCTATAGAAGGCCAGGTTCCATATATTGTAAACATGGCAGGCTAATGAGTACCGCTTAAGGCTGTTCAGATAGATAGTAAATAGAATCATTGTCATGGCAACAAAACATTCTATCAGGGAAAACTCGTGTTTTAATAAACTAAACGTGTTACCTACGTAAGCCATAAATGAAATAACACAAATGCCATTCAGCAGCCTTGCTCTTTTCCTGTCCAGAAGAGAGGTGTTTTCATCTACGCCAACATTAATGGCCTTGATCCAATTACGGGCAACAATACCTTTATTTTTTAATTTTTCAGTGTATGTTGTTGCCCGTTCGGTTGATTCCATTCAGCTAATATACCTACAAATGGGGTTTGATTAAAGATTATAGTCCAAACTGCTGTGCCCAATAATCGTTTACAAATACATTTTTAGGATCGTTGGTTGAACGCAACGCAAGGAAATCCGGCAACTTAGGATAAACAGTTTGCAAGTAGCCACTCCATTCTGTACTTGAATAATCCGGGTTGTATTTAGCCCAATGCGCACGGAAATCATACTGGCGCATTTGATCCCAGAACATTTCGTAGAATATAGCAGGGTTGCTTGCATTGTTTGCAATCCACATTACATCAATACGGACAACATTAGTTCCATAAGCGGGAGACAGCCAGAAATTGCTGCTTTTTGCTGCATATATTTCAACTGAGAAAGCTCCATTTGGTATCAACGGACTCATGTTATTCTCGTTGTACTTGCCATTGTTATAATAATCATTATAGATCTGGGAAAGTGTATTCATTACATTTTCCGTTTGATTGATATCAATCCACAATTCAGTAAACCAAACAGGGAAAAGTTTATCGTTCATCTGGTTGTCCATTGGTAACCCATGCCACCAGTAATCCTGGAAGTTTTGTGGGTTATAATTGTTATTTCCCGGAATCTGTCCTAGTACAACAAACTGGTTTAACACAACCGGAAATATTTCTTTATAAAAGAAATCAGGTGTAACTAGTTTGGTAAGCCCGTCTGCAATGGCAGTAAATACAGGGTTTCCAATAATTCCTGAAAGTTCCTGTATCCAGGATGGCCATTTCCCGATCAGTGAATAAATACCTCCTGCTAATACCTCAGGAACAAATTCTCCACCTAGCATTGGCTGTACTTCCTGGTAAGGATTTGGTTGAAACCCGGGTGCCGGAGCAACCCTTGAGGCTTGCCAAACAACAGAACGGGTATTATTTAATTGGGTTGTAAAAGTTGATGTGGTTGCACCATATAATGGTTGTGGCCACCAAATAATACGGGTGTATTCCTGAGTTTGAAGCCAGTCCTGCAAGCCGGGTGGAGGATTAGGTGTGGTAATGCTGTTAAATAAATCTACCTGAGTAGATGCACCAATGGTATTGATCATTTCCGAACCCTGAATATTAAATGTAGGCTGACCAATTAATACAACCTCCACAATAATACCAAGCAAGCCCATAGAAACGGCCGCTGCATTAAAATTATCAGAGCCTGCCGTATAGGTTACTGGCTGTGGATTATCTACATCAGCCGGAATAAGTGTAATGGAATAAATAGCATCATCGAAAGAATACGTTGTGCTGCCACCGGAACAACCCATGCATGAAAAGCCTGAAATTGTTTGGTGAGTTATTCCTCCCAGATCAGGCAATGAAAGCCCTGCTTGCTGCATTTGGTATAATACGCTATTCTGTTGGGTAGAAATTTCGGTAATATCAAATGGATCAATTCCAAGGTTACATCCACCCTGAACTGTTACCAAGGTTCCGGAATAAGGCGCCGGAGCAGACCCGCCAATGGTTACTGTCCTCATTTTAGACATAATAACATTAATAGGTTGTGGCCCGGAATTCGGATTGGTTGAAGGTTCTAAAATTATACCCGGAGGGAATGAGTGCCCGGAGCCCCGAACACGAATTTTAACATTATTCTGCCTGGCCTGGGTTATCAGACTTGAAACATCAGCATTTGTTTCGGGCAAATAGTAAAGGGTTCCATTGTAAGCAAGTGTGTCCATAGTGAATAGATTTTTAAGTTATTATTTGGAGGCTTTGAGTTGAGTGCAGGGGCTAAATAAAGGTAATTTATTTAAATATTTTACTAGTATAATTCGTCAAATATAACAAATTATAGAAAAAAATAAACTTTTCACAATACTACTACAAAATGAATCGAAATCAACCTTCTACAAAATACATGTCAATTTCGCCTTTGTTTTTCGCTTCTACTTTACCACGATAGGTACAACGGAATTTCTCTTTTACCTGCTCATGGGTTGAACCGGAAATATTGATCTTGCCGGGCTCGCCGCTTGATTCCATGCGGGATGCAATGTTAACCGTATCGCCCCAAATATCGTAGGCGAATTTCCGGATACCTACAATACCGGCAACCACAGGCCCGGTATTGATACCAATACGTATTTCAAAAGGCGTTTCACCTTTAGCTTCTTTCTCTTTTTTATGCTCGAGCATAAAGGTCATAATATCAATAGCCGCATGAATTACATCAGTAGCATGTGTTTTGTTCACCGCCGGCAAACCACCGGCACACATATAAGAATCACCAATTGTTTTTATCTTTTCTATTCCGTACTTCTGAATTATTTTATCGAACGAACTAAAGCAATAATCGATCTCCTTAACCAATTGCCCCGGACTCATCTGTTCCCCTATCTTGGTGAAATCTTTAAAATCAGTAAACATTACAGTAACATGGTCGAACATTTTTGCCTCGCTTTTACCATTTTCTTTTAGCTCCTGTGCCACTTCGTATGGAAGAATATTCAGCAACAATTCTTCGTAGCGTTGCTTTTCCTTGGTAATGATGTTATTTTCCTGTTCCTTTAGTTCCAATTTTAATTGAATTTCGGCTTGCTTAACTGCCTCCTCGGCTTTGGTAAGTTCCTTGGTTTTTTCTTCAATGATTACTTGTGCCCGGTTAACCGCAAATGAAAGATATATGGCCCAAGTTGCAAACAAGGCAAATGACAGCATAATATTGGTAACGTGGAAAACAGTTAAAGTAGTTCTGCTTAAAGAATAAACCGGGACAATATTATTCATGTAAAAATCTATGAATACATAGCTGCCCAAACACATCAATAACATAAACCATTTCCAAAACCAGTTGCCTTTCGGGATCAAAAACGGAAAAATGGCTACTACAGGAATAAAATACTGAAAGGCTGCATCCCAGCCAATAAAATAGACAGCTAACATCTGATGCGCCACTATTTCGGTAAGCGAAATAACCATTGCCAGCATGTGATGCCCCCTCCGGTTGATGTTAATGGCAATTACATAGACTAAAATACTTGGAATTTGTATGAAGGCAAGTTTAAATACCCCCAGAAAATAGAATATGAACATCCATTCCAAATGGGCTGCCCATGCTACAGTTTGGCCAATATTTGATACTATATAAAAACGGTAATTAACCACTTCAATAACCGCCGGCGGAGTATCGAAATGTTTATATAACCTTTTTACGAAATCAATTATAGGCTTACCAAATGCCATTTATGTTCCTTTTTAAAACAGGGGGTTGTTTTCACAAGGCAATAAAGGTAATGTTTTAACTTAAAATGGAGATGAGCAATATTACCAACCGATAAGTTGAGGATAGGTATTAAATTTCACTTTCCACAAAATACATATCAATTTCACCTTTGTTTTTTGCAAGGACCTTTCCCCTGTATGTGCAATTAAATTTATCTTTCACTAATTCATAGGTAGAACCGGAAATATTTACCTTTCCTGCTTCACCGCTCGATTCCATACGCGATGCAACATTCACTGTGTCGCCCCAAATGTCGTAGGCAAACTTATTAATCCCTACAATGCCCGCAACTACCGGCCCTGAGTGGATTCCTATCCTTACTTCAAAGTAAGGTTTGTTTTGTTTCTCCCTATCCGTTTTCATGTTCTCCATGAAATTCTGAATTTCCATAGCCGATGCAACCGTATCTTGTGGATTGGTTATACTCCCTCTTGGAACCCCACCAGCAGCCATATATCCGTCTCCCATTGTTTTTATCTTCTCTACATTATGGCGTGCAATTATCCGGTCAAACTCTTTGTAACAATAATTAATTTCTGATACGAGTTCTTCCGGTGTCATATTTTCCGCATGACCTGTGAAGTTTTTAAAATCGGTAAACATAACAGTTACCAGTTCATAGTTCCGTGCTTTCGATTCGCCTGTATTTTTAAGCTCTTCTGCTGTTTCGGCTGGAAGGATATTAAGGAGCAGTTTGTCGCTCTTATCCCGTTCTATCGAAATTCTGCGCCGCTGGAAAAAAAACACCCATAAAAACACAAATGCAACTCCAAACCCACCGATAAATAAATTCCTTACAAACCTTTGCCTTGCTGCTTTCCGGGTTTGCTCAATCTTCTCAATATCCTGCCTTTCCTTATCTGCCTGTACCTGCTTCTCAAAATCATAATGCAACTTTTCACTTTCTATTTTTCGTATGTTATCCTCATTGGACAAACTGTCGCGGTAAGTATTGTACAATTTATAATGCGGTAAAACATCGTTATAATTACCCAAAGCACTATCCAGCGTGATATAATAACTATATAAATTTTTCAGATTTTGCTTGTCATTTATTCGCTTTGAAACCTGAAAAGCCGTATCAATATACTTTTTAGCCGTTTGTGGGTTCTTCAAATCAAGTTCCACCTTACCTAGGTTTCCATACTGCTGTCCTACTTCTTTCCAACTGCTTATCTGTTTATCTATTGTAAGTGATTTTTTATAATACAAAACTGCGCTGTCATATTTTCTAAGGCTTTGGTATAACTCCCCAAGGTCGCTGTAGCATTCACTAATCACCTGATTTCGTTTGCCGAGATTGGCAAAATACAAAGCACTGTCTTCATCCAAAATCGCGACGTTGTACTTACTCATTTTGGTATTTAAATTCCCAAGGTTTTCATACGCCAGCGCAATGTGATGCAGATTACCCAATATCCGCCCTAACTTCAAGGCATTCTCATAATACTTTAAAGCATCATTATAACTTCGGGTATCCTCATAAATAATACCTATGTTTATATACGCAAAAAACATTTTTTCGGTGATATTGAATTTCTCGGCAATCTGCAAAGCCTCAAAGTAAAAATCAATAGCCCGCGAGTAATTACCCTGATTATAAAATACTATTCCAATATTATTATAGGCCCCAGACATATCCGGATAATCTTTTAATTCTTCCGCTATCTCTCGGGCTTTATTATAATTTATTAGTCCATTTACATAATCAGCTTTATCAGACGCAATGTTTCCCAAAACCAAATACGGAATCACCTTCCCTTTCAGATAATTTCTTTGTTCACTTGTCCTTATAGCATCATTTGCAAACAGTATAGCTGAATCTGCATTTGCTAACTTATAATATTCCTTGCTAAGCAACCCTCTTGCATAAATGGCAACCGTATCATCGTTGTGAATCCTCACCAAGGATTTCAGTGAATCAATTTTTCCCTGCTGTGAGTATCCTAAGCCTATATTCAGAATTAGAAATGCAATTGTTATCAAATTACTTTTGATTTTTCCCCAACTTACTCTCGCCTGAATTCTTTTCACTAAACTTGAATTATACTGTTCGTCAAAAATATAAAAATAAGACTGTTTAAGTCAATAATATCATTACATTTACAGTCTAATCAATAAATAAAAAAATGACCTCAACCAAAACTATTAAAGCTGCATTGGGTTTTATACCTGCGTCCATCTTGCTTATTGTTTTTACAATCAGTTTTTATGGATGTCCGGGAAATACCAACACTACCACTACAAACACCCCAACTACCACCGGTAATGGTACTGGCAAAGACACATCTATTCATACCATGACTCATTCTGCTGCGGCTGCACCTGCAGGTCAGGCTACCCAGCCTGCCGCCAAGGTTGATACATCATCAAAGAGCAAGTAATTTTATACTACTATTTTAAAAGCCCTTAATGGGGCTTTTTTTATGTTCTTATCTGAATTTACAAACAAAAAAAGAGTGGCTTTTGACCACTCTTTTTTCTTTTGTATGTATTGGGCGTTATTACTCGCCTGCCTTATCTTCTTTCTTCTTCTTAGCCTTTGGAGCTTTCTCTGTAGTAGCAGCACCTTCAGCATCTCCGTCAGTCTTTTTCTTACGGCTACGACGTGTTGTTGGTTTAGCTTTTTCTTCAGCAGCTTTAGCTTCGCCTGTGCCAAGCATCAGTTCGTTGAAGTCAACCAATTCGATGAAACACATGTTTGAATTATCACCGGGACGGCTGCCAGTCTTCAGGATACGGGTGTATCCACCGGGACGGGTTGCAATCTTCGGAGCAACTACACGGAAAAGTTCTTTTACTGCTTCCTTATCGCTCAGAATAGCAAATGCAGTTCTGCGTGAGTGGGTAGTGTCGTCCTTAGCAATGGTAAGAACCGGCTCAACAAAGGTGCGGAGTTCTTTTGCCTTGGCAACAGTGGTGTTGATCCTCTTATGCAAGATAAGAGAGTTAGACATGTTAGCAAGCATAGCCTTACGGTGTGAACTTGTGCGGCCTAATGCGTTATGTTTTTTCTGGTGTCTCATTTCTTTTTAATAGTTGTCAGTAGTCAGTTATCAGTGGTCAGTTGAGTAGTCCCTGACTACTGATAACTGACCACTGACTACTTTTATTTATTCGTTTTCGAGTCTGTATTTGTCAACGTTCATACCGAAGTTCAGACTTTTGGTCTTGATCATGTCTTCAATTTCAGTAAGTGATTTTTTACCAAAGTTACGGAACTTCAAAAGATCGTTCTTGTTGAATTGAACCAAATGTCCGAGGGTAGCAACTTCAGCCGCCTTTAAGCAGTTAAGCGCACGTACTGACAAGTCCATATCAACCAATTTGGTTTTAAGCAACTGGCGAATACGCAGGTCTTGTTCATCCAGTTCTTCGCTTTGGTTCTTGCTGTCCAAATCAATAGTGATTTTTTCATCGGAGAACAATGCAAAGTGGTAAATCAAAATCTTAGCTGCTTCTTTCAAAGCTTCTTTAGGATGAATAGAACCATCGGTAACAACAGTCAAAACAAGCTTTTCAAAGTCTGTCTTTTGTTCTACACGGAAGTTTTCAACTTGATATCTTACGTTCTTTATAGGAGTAAAGATAGAGTCAATCGGAATCAAACCAATTTCAGGTGTAAGTGGCTTGTTTTCTTCAGCAGGAACATATCCACGGCCTTTAGCAATTGTAATTTCCAAGCGAAGTTTTACGTTAGGCTCCATACGGCAGATAACCAGATCAGGGTTCAATACCTGGAATGCTGATGTGAATTTGCCAATATCGCCAGCGGTAAATACGTCTTTATCGCTAACAGAAATAGTTACTTTTTCGTTTGTGGTACCTTCAATTTGCTTTTTGAAACGAACTTGTTTCAAATTCAAAACGATTTCGGTTGTATCTTCGGTAACACCTTTAATGGTTGAAAATTCATGGTCAACACCTTGAATTTTTACAGAAGAAATTGCAAACCCTTCTAATGAAGAGAGCAAAATACGGCGGAGTGCATTACCAATGGTGATGCCATATCCGGGTTCTAATGGTTTGAATTCAAATTCGCCTTCTACCTCGTTAGAAGAAGTCATTACAACTTTGTCGGGTTTTTGAAATGCAAGTATTGCCATTTTTACTTTGTGTTTTGTTATTTATTATTTAGAGTACAATTCCACGATAAGCTGTTCCTTAATGTTCTCAGGAATTTGCTCACGTATTGGAACTGAAAGGTATGTACCTTCCATTGAGTTTCCGTTAAATTCAATCCACGGATAAGCCGCAGTATTTGAACGGGAAATAGCGGTAGTAATAGCTTCCAATGACTTGGAACGCTCTCTTACTGCAATTTTAGTACCTGCCTTAACGGTATAAGACGGAATGTTTACCACTTTACCGTTAACCAGAATATGATTATGGCCTACCAACTGGCGTGCTCCTGCACGGGTTGGAGAGATACCCATACGGTAAACCACGTTGTCCAGTCTCGATTCAACCAATTGCAACAACAACTCACCGGTTTTACCCTTAGTACTTGCTGCTTTTGCAAAAGTCTTACGGAATTGTCTTTCCAAAACACCATAGGTGTACTTGGCTTTTTGCTTTTCAGCTAACTGATCAGCATACTCTGACTTTCTTCCGCCACGTTTCTTCCCAAAACCGTGCATTCCCGGTGGGTATGCCTTCTTTTCGAGAACTTTATCAGGGCCAAAGATTGGCTCTTTAAACTTACGTGCAATTCTGGAACGGGGGCCTGTGTATCTTGCCATTACTTGTTAATTATTATCGTGTTATACTTTTCTTTTCTTAGGAGGGCGGCAGCCATTGTGTGGCATTGGAGTGATATCCATAATTTCAGTTACTTCCAATCCGTTGTTACCGATTGAACGCATAGCTGAATCGCGGCCTGAACCAGGGCCTTTAATATATACTTTCACCTTACGGATACCCGCTTCAAATGCCTTTTTGGTAGCATCTTCCGACGCTAACTGGGCAGCAAACGGAGTATTTTTCTTCGCTCCGCGGAAACCCATCTTTCCGGCGCTCGACCATGATACGGTCTGCCCTTTCAAGTTGGTAAATGTAATAATGATATTGTTGAAGGTAGCGTTAATGTGCGCTTGTCCGATCATATCAGCCTTAACAGTCCTTTTCTTGGTTGATTTCGCCGCTTTTTCCGGCGTATCTTTTGTTTGTGCTTTTGCCATTCTTACTTATTATTTAGTAGCCATTTTCTTGTTAGCAATAGTCTTCCTGCGTCCTTTACGGGTACGTGCGTTGGTTTGGGTGTTTTGTCCGCGAACAGGCAAGCCCAAACGGTGACGCATTCCGCGGTAAGAACCGATATCAACCAACCGCTTGATATGAAGTTGAACTTCAGAGCGCAAAGCTCCTTCAACCTTATAGTTTTCGGTAATGATTTTACGAATCGCATTCAACTGCGTATCATTCCATTCCGATACTTTTACAGTCGAGTCTACACCCGCTTCCTGTAATATTTTTTTAGCATTGGCTCTGCCTATGCCGTAAATATGCGTAAGGCCTATTTCGCCTTGCTTATTATTTGGTAAATCTACACCTGAAATACGTGCCATTGTTTTATGTCTTTTTTTAAAAGGGCTGCAAATGTAAGAATAAATTTAATACGATATTATGTATTTATGAACAATTTTAGACTGTTCATTCATTAGCCCCATCCTTTAGGTTGGGGTTAGGGGAAATACAAGACCATTATTTTAGGGCTTTAGCCCTTACAAATTTTAACATGTAAGGGCTAAAGCCCTCTGAATTAATAATTAGCGCATTTTATACCCTGACCTAAAGGATGGGGCTAATGAATGAACCCTATTTCTGAATCACCACCTTCCCCTCGCCTATTAAACCGCCATTCTCCGAAAGAACCCGATAGAAATATACCCCATTAGGTTGACCTGTAAGGTCAATTTCTTCACTCTTCGCTCTTAGTTCTTCACTCTTAACTCGCTGCCCCATTAAATTATAAACATCCACTGACCACAGAGCACTGACCCCGTCCGAACGGTTCATCCGGGCGGGCACTGATGACTGTA
This sequence comes from uncultured Bacteroidota bacterium, assembly GCA_903863935.1. GTDB lineage: Bacteria > Bacteroidota > Bacteroidia > JABEUT01 > JABEUT01 > JABEUT01. The sequence goes on along the minus strand of CAIPDV010000008.1, from coordinate 47,680 downwards.
TTGTGAATTTGCCTTTTGAAGGGTTAGGAAAAATGCTGATATTCTTTTGGTCTTTTATATCTGCAATAGCAGTAATGCAAGGACCAAATAGAACAGGCTTGGACGGGAAACCATTTGCAACTACCACCAGTGAATAGGTACCTGCGGGTATTGCATTCGGGAAAGTAAAATAGGCTGTATCTTCCAAACTATCTGTCCTTAGTGCACCAAGCCGGTTCCAGTTAAATGTTTTAGCATAATAAACATTGGTACCATCGGTAACCCTTACAATCGGATAATTGGTAGACATCTGCCAATCATCGCCAAAGCCCGCCCCTTCAGATATTCCGTTGAATAATTTGCCGGTAATTCTAAATGTATCACAGTTATTGGAAGCCACTTCGTTGATGGTTGGTATACCCTGAGGAATAGCGGAACCGCTTGGTTTATAAATATAGAACCGGGTAGAATCGGTATATCCCAACATTACGCTTCCATCGGGCAATTGGAGCAGGGTCATGAAATTAGACCAGGTAAGTGCCGAATCAACATTGCCGGGGGCTGACACTGCTGTAAATGCATTGGTGAGGTAATTATATTCATAGAAAAAGGTTGGTTCGCTTTCACTCGCCGGAGCACTAAAAGTACATAGTACATTCCCGTTCACCATCATAGCAGCCGGGCCGTCCCACGAAGCTAACTGACCAATACCTGCCCGTGTTGGCATGGCAGACCCTGTAGACCAGGTTCCGGGACTAGCATTGCCGCTCGGAGTATATATTGCGGTGTATTGTATATCGCCAATAAAAAAACCTTTGCCATTAGGCAGTAGTACACAGGCACCCGTTTCATACGATCCCGGGTCAAACAGGTCAACCGGAAGAGTGCCATCGTGCACCCATTTATGTTGCTGCGGAATGTACCGTTCCGAATTTCTTGTAATAGCATCTACCGATAATACGCTGCTGTCAGGCAGTTTTAACCAGGAGCTTTCCTCATGGGTTCCAAAACTGGATGGTCCGGCAATAAACGAACCGGTGCCTGGCATGTACATAAGATTTATTGTATCTATCGGCGGATTATAGGGATTCCCACAACCTTCGAGCACTGTGCCATCGTATAGTAATTCCGAATTAGCATCTTCAATATCAAAACCCGGGGAATTGGGAATATCCTTCCATTTTTTAGTGACCGTATTATATAACTCTGCAGTGTTGGTTCCGTTGCCATGCTCGCCTCCGGCAATGTATACGTTGCCATCGGGCATAACCTGAGAAGAAAACGCAAAGCGGCCATAGTGCATATTGGGCAATGTGCTCCAGGTGCCATTCACATAACTACCATGACTATCGGGAGTAAGCAGAACCCAGCCACTATCAGGGGTTGGCCATCCTCCCGGCGAATACGTTTTGCACATTACAGTTCCATCCGTCAGCAAAACCATGCCACCGCCTTCGGGTGCAGGAGCTAAATTGTTAATGGCAGTCCATGTGCCTTGGGCAGGGCTTTGCCTGAATATAAATAAGGAAATACACAGCATTCCTATTTTAAAGAAGCCGGAAAAGGATTTAACATGGAGTAGTGTTTTTTTCATCCATCAAAGATAAAAGAAAAATAATAGCAAAAAAAAATGCAATTTCTAAATTATTACCTTCCCCTCACCTGCCCCACTCCTTACTCTCCCCTTTAAGGGAGAGCGCGTCTTTTTCCTATCTCTGAACAACCACCTTCCCCTCACCTATTAAAGACCCAATCTCAGAAAGAACCCGGTAGAAATAAACCCCGTTGGGTTGATTTGTAAGGTCAATGAGATTGTCACCCCCGCCTGTACCAGTTCGGGCAGGCTGAGCGGAGCGAAGGGTCTGTTTTAGCACCGATTCCCCAAGCACATTAAACACCTCTATATTTTTCACTTTTACATTATCATCCCGATAGCTATCGGTATTCACTTCCAAAGTAAATTTGCCATTGTTGGGGTTGGGGTACAACGAATAAACAATCTCATAGTTGATTTTTTGGGTAGCACTTAATTGCTCATATTTCAATACTCTGCCACTGTCTCCAACAGCATAACCAATCCCATCTGGCTTGGTAAAACACATGGCAAACAGTGCATCGGTTCCTTTGTAATTAATTGACCAGGCAATACCACCATCAGTAGAATGAATAATTTTTCCATCTGAGGTTATCGCCCATCCATTGAGAGTATCGGTAAATGCAATATCCTGAATATTACTTAAGGTAACAAGTTGCGAACCGGTTCCGATCCACGAATTACCTCCGTTTACTGTGTATTTTATTACGCCCATATCGCCTCCAACCCAGCCTTTATTATAATTACAAAAATAAATGGCAGTAAATCCTTTGTTAGTGGAAATTGTATTAATATTCCAATTGGAACCTCCATCCAGCGTTTTTCCAAATGCACCAAGTAAGTGGAAGTTATCTAGGCCTGCAAAATAAACTGTATCAGGATTAAAAGCAAATAGTTTTTCTCCACTGTAAAGTGGATAATAATTAAAACTAGACCAAGTTGCACCAGAATCAGTAGTTTTCTTACCGACTCCATATTGCCCAATTCCAAAAGCCACATATGGATCAACTAAAGTTGCATTCATATTACAACAAGGGTTTCCTATGTCTTTAAATTCCCAATGATTACCAGCGTCATTTGTCCATAATATTGTTCCAACAAGCTTACTGGTAGCAGAGTCTAAAGTAAATAAACAGTCAATAATTCCAACCTTGTAATTGATGAAATACACGTTATAAAAACTAAAAGTAACATAAGATGGAACAGACGGAGTAGCTTGATTTATCCAGGTAATTCCTCCATCCATAGTTTTGAATACAGAGTCATTTGAAGTAACCCAACCGGTATCTTTATTTACAAATGAGCATGAACCAAGAGCCGTACTTGTTGGAGAGTTTATTCTTTTCCAAGTTTGTGAATAAAGATTAACAGCAAACGACAAAACAGAAACAAGTAAAATAATTTTCCCTTTCATGAACTGATTTTCAGAAAGTAAAGATAAGGAAATTTTTGGGCTAATCGGCAGGTCATTGACTTTTACTAAAACCGCATTTCGGGCAGTATCTTTGCAGGAAAGAGTGGAAAGTAGAAAGTAGAAAATACAAAGTAGAAAGTTTGAACAAAACAGAATAAAAATGATGCAAATAAAACTTACAATGCAGCCAATTTTAAATATTCATATTTGCTATAAACAACCCATGTTTTTCCTGTTCCGCCCTGTTAATAACAGGAGTCCAATTTTACAAGTTAATCATTATCAATACTTTAAAAAATATCCAGTTCACCTGTTTTCCTGTTATATTTCCTGTTGCCGGTCTGTTAGCTGCCTGTTCTGCCTCCTGTTACCCTGCAAATTTCATTTTACAACCAAAAAATTAATTAACAACTAGAAAAAACACAATAAAAAATACCTTGTTCCCATTGGGTACAAGGTATTTTTTTATTAGAACTATGAACTATAAACTATGAATTATGAACGGAGAGCAATTTGCACATAGTTCATACTTCATCGTTCATAGTTATGCGACTCAGCCTCCTTTCTGGCGTTGTTTAAATTTAGGATTCTTCTTGTTGATCACGTACAGCCTGCCCTTGCGACGTACAATCTTGCAGTCTACGCTACGTTTTTTGATGGATGTTCTTACTTTCATGGTTTCTTTTAGTTGTCAGTGGTCAGTTTTTCTTAGTTGTCAGTGGTCAGTTATCAGTGGTCAGTTAAGTAGCTTCTGACTACTGTCAACTGACCACTGACTACTTTCTTTAATATCTCATAATAATTCTTCCCTTACTCAAATCGTATGGCGAGAGTTCCAGTTTCACTTTGTCGCCTGGCAAAAGCTTAATGTAGTTCATACGCATCTTACCCGAAATATGAGCCGTAACCATATGGCCGTTTTCGAGTTCCACCCTGAACATTGCGTTCGACAATGCTTCGGTAATGGTACCGTCTTGCTGTATGGATTGTTGTTTGGTCATATTTTATAGTTGCGCCGCTTTTACTTTTTCTATTTCTTCAAATGTTGTCAATACTTCCGGTTTTCCTTTTGCTATAGCTACAGTATGTTCAAAATGCGCTGATGGCTTTCCATCAGTTGTAGTTATTGTCCACCCGTCATCTTCTTGTCTCACTTCTTTCTTTCCCAAATTCACCATTGGTTCTATCGCTATTACCAATCCTCTGGCCAACTTCATTCCGTTTCCTCTCTTTCCGTAGTTCGGAACGTCTGGTCCTTCGTGAAGGCTTCGTCCAATTCCGTGTCCTACCAGTTCTCTCACCACTCCGTACTTATGCTTCTCGGCGTGGGTTTGCACTGCCGAACAAATATCCCCCAGTCTTCCACCCTCTATTGCCGCATCCACACCCAATTGCAAGGCTTCTTTCGTTACCCGTAACAGTTGTTTTAGCTCTTCGGAAATTTTACCTACTGCAAATGTGTAAGCTGAATCTCCGTACCAGTCGTCCTTTATAGCTCCACAATCCACCGAAATAATATCGCCCTCTTTAAGCTTATATATTCCGGGCATTCCGTGCACTACCTGGGCATTTACCGAAACGCATAATGTTCCGGGGAAACCCCTGTAGCCTTTAAAGGCAGGCTTCGCACCGCAACTGATAATAAAGCTTTCGGCTATCTTATCCAGTTCTGCAGTACTTATACCCGGCTCAATGGATTTACCCACTTCGGCCAACGTATTTGAAACAATCAAAGAACTCTGACGAATCTTCTGAATCTCGCTCTCGGTTTTATAATATATCTTTCCCAAAGCTTGACAAATAAATCGTTAAGCAGCGGCTACGCCCGGCCCGCTTAATGATGTTCTGCCTTTGATCCTTCCTGTCTTCATCAATCCATCGTAGTGACGCATCAACAAATAGCTTTCTATCTGTTGCAGAGTATCCATCATTACACCCACTAAAATGAGCAGTGATGTACCTCCGTAAAATCTTGCAAACTGGTTATCTACCTTGAACTGCATGGCAATGGCAGGCATAATGGCCACACATGCCAGGAATACAGAACCCGGTAAAGTAATGCGCGACATAACCGCATCAATATGTTCAGCCGTTTTCTTACCCGGCTTAATACCCGGTACAAATCCTCCGTTGCGTTTCATTTCCTCAGCCATTTGGTTGGAGTTGATGATAACTGCGGTATAGAAGTATGTAAAGGCTACAATCATTAAACCGAATGTTAAGTTATACCAGAAACCACCAATGTTTGAGAAGGTAGCAACCAACCCCGACATGGCTGTTGAAGTTCCTGAAAGCGAAGTAAACACAGTTAACGGTAAGAACATAATTGCCTGAGCAAAAATGATAGGCATAACACCTGCCGCATTCACCTTTAATGGGATGAACTGCCGTGCCCCGCCATATTGTTTATTACCCACAATTCGTTTTGCAAACTGTACCGGTATCTTTCGGGTGCCCTGTACTAATAGGATGGTAGCCATAACCACCAACACTAAGAATACAATTTCCACTAAGAATACGATCAATCCACCACCGTCTGATTTCATACGGTTACCAAATAATTCAGCAGTAAATGCGAATGGTAAACGGGCAAGGATACCAACCATGATGATAAGGGAGATACCGTTTCCGATACCTTTATCGGTGATCTTTTCGCCTAACCACATTACAAATACAGTACCTGCAACCAAAATCAATGTCGACCGGATGTAGAAGAAAACCCCTACTGGGCCTGTCATTGCGGATGCCGGAATTTGAGATGCTATATAACCCGGAGCCTGGAATGCTGTTACAAACACAGTTAAAACACGTGTATAACGTTCAATTTTCTTTTGTCCGCTGGTGCCTTCTTTTTGTAATTTCTGGAAATAAGGAACTGCTATACCCAACAACTGCATTACAATGGATGCAGAGATGTAAGGCATAATTCCCAATCCGAAAATGGCAGCACGGCTGAAAGCACCGCCTGCAAAAATGTTTATCAACCCTAAAATACCGCTGTCGCCATTGCCATGTGCGGCAGCTAGCGCATTCGGGTCAACCCCCGGAAGAACGATATAAGAGCCAATCCTATACACCAGCAAAAAGCCAAGCGTATTAAGAATCCTTACCCTGAGGTCCTCAATGGCAAAGATATTTTTTATGGTATTGATTAAATTTCTCACTATTCCTTTATGCCCGGGAAGGCTTATTAGTTATTACTTACTTGACTTGGTAGATTCCTTTGCAGCAGCTACTGGTCTAACTGTTATGTTTGCTTTTCCGCCTTTCGCTTCAATTGCGTTTTTAGCAGTTTCTGAATAAGCATCGGCAGTAATGTTATATGCCTTTGTAACCTTATCAGAACCTCTGCCTAAAATCTTAATGAGGTCTTTCTTTTGAGCTAATCCGTTGTTCACCAAAAACTCTTTATGGATTTCGGTTACCTTATTGTCATCGGCTATTTTAACAATAGCATCAATATTAATGCCCCAATATTCAACACGGTTGATGTTTGTGAAACCAAACTTAGGAATACGTTTGTGCAAAGGCATCTGTCCACCTTCAAACCCACGCTTAGCCTGGTAACCGGTTCTCGCCTGAGCTCCTTTGTTACCCCTTGTTGAGGTACCACCTCGTGAACCTTCACCACGTGCAATACGTTTGCGGTTTTTTGTTGATCCTCTTTTCGGTTTTAAATTATGTAATTCCATTTTATCTTTTTGTTATTCTAATTCCCTGTCTGCCGCCAGTCAGGCTAATTTTTAGTTTCTAATTACTTTACAATATCTACCAGGTGATGCACTTTACGTATCATACCCATTACCTGTGGGGTTCCTTCTTTTTCGATAACCTGGTTCATCTTGGTGAAACCAAGAGCACGAAGGGTTCTCTTCTGATCAGCCGGATGGTCTATCCCGCTGCGTACCTGTTTTATTTTAACTTTTGCCATGTTCTGTTTATTTGCTTTGTTAACCGGGCTACCGACTAACCGTTAAATACTCTTGTCATTTCAATGCCTCTTTGTTGAGCCACGGTAGCAGGATCACGCAGTTGAACCAATGCATCAATAGTAGCTTTTACTACGTTATGTGGATTGGATGAACCCAATGATTTTGCTAACACGTCTTTAATTCCAACACTCTCCAGTACGGCACGCATTGCACCACCTGCAATAACGCCTGTACCCGCAGCAGCCGGTTTCAAAAACACTCTTGATCCGCTGTACTTTCCACTTTGTTCGTGTGGAATACTGCCTTTCTGAATACTTACTTTTATAAGATTCTTCTTAGCATCTTCAATACCTTTGGTAACCGCATCGGTAACCTCACGTGCCTTTCCGAGCCCGTAGCCTACAATGCCTTTTTCGTTACCTACCACTACAATTGCGCCAAAACTGAAAGTTCTTCCGCCTTTTGTAACTTTGGTAACACGTTGTACTGCCACCAGCCTGTCTTTCAGTTCAACATCTGTTGAGCGTACTCTTTTTACCGAAACATTCCCTTTGTTTGCCATGTATACGTTTTATTATCCAATTAAAATTTTAATCCTGCTTCACGAGCACCTTCTGCTACCGCTTTAACACGGCCATGATAAAGATATCCGCTTCTGTCAAACTTTACGGTTGCAACACCGCCTTTCAAAGCTCTTTCTCCAACTGCCTTTCCAACAATTTTGGCAAGGGTTGTTTTATTTGCTTTTTCTTTTGTGAAAGCTTTTTCCAATGATGATGCTGCAAACAATGTTTTACCATTGATATCATCAATTACCTGTGCATATATTTCCGCGTTGCTACGGAACACTGAAAGCCTTGGAGCTTCCGGGGTGCCTTCTATCTTCTTACGGATCTTATACCTGATTTTTTGCCTTCTGTCGTTTTTCATTTTACTGCTTAACTTTTTTTGTTGCCTTTATTTTTTGTCTGTCGGGCTTCTACTTACTTAGATGCACCAGCTGCTGCTTTACCAGCTTTAATTCGTAATACTTCACCTTTAAATCTAACACCTTTTCCTTTGTAAACGTCAGGTTTACGCAGCGAGCGGATTTTTGAGGATACCAATCCCAGTAATTCCTTATCTGCACATTCCATGGTTAATGAAGGAGCTTTTCCTTTTTCAGATGTTGCAGTTGCTTTAATTTCCTTTGGAAGTTCAAATATGATGGTATGAGAAAAACCCAATGTCATATCTATAACTTGCCCGGTAACAGCAACCCTGAAACCCACACCAACAACTTCCTGTTCGGTTTTGAAACCGGTATTAACTCCGGTGATCATGTTGGCAATGAGTGCACGATATAAACCATGCATGGCTTTATGTCTTTTTTGTTCGCTCGGGCGGCTTAACACTAATTCTCCGTTATCAACCTTTACGGTGATATCGGCATCAATAGTGCGTGAAAGCTGGCCTTTAGGGCCTTTTACGTTTATCACGTTCTTGGCTACAGCCACCTCAACTCCTTTGGGTATGCTTATTGGTAATTTTCCTATACGGGACATTTCTTCTGGATTTAAATAATATTAGTATACGTAACAGATTACTTCTCCGCCAACACCCTGGGTGCGGGCTTCCTTGTCTGTCATAACACCTTTAGAGGTTGAAACGATTGCAATGCCTAGTCCGTTAAGAACGCGTGGCAGGTTATCAGCTCCAACATAACGACGCAAACCGGGTGAACTCACACGGTCAAGTTTCTTAATTACTGAATGACGAGTATTACCGTTGTACTTCAATGCAATTTTAATAATGCCTTGATGGCCGGGTACTTCTTCGGTTTTATAGTTCAGGATATATCCTTTTTCATGGAGGATACGGGTAATTTCCTTCTTTAAATTGGAGGAAGGAATTTCTACCAGCCTGTGTTTGGCTTTAATCGCGTTACGAAGTCTGGTTAAATAATCTGCTATTGAGTCGGTCATCTTAAATTGTTAATTGTCAATTGTTAATTTTTTATTGAATGGTATTACCAGCTTGATTTGGTTACTCCGGGTATTTTTCCCATCAAAGCCATTTCTCTGAATACGTTTCTGCATACACCAAACTGGCGGATATATCCGCGCGGTCTGCCGGTCATCTTGCAACGGTTGCGAAGACGAACTTTTGAAGTGTTGCGGGGCATCTTTGATAATTCAACATAGTTGCCTGCTTTCTTCAATTCAGCACGCTTGTCAGCATATTTTGCTACAAGTTTTTCTCTTTTTACCTGACGTGCTTTAACACATTCTTTTGCCATTTTCTATTTTGTTTTTATTTGCCAGTCGGGCTCCGACTTAGTTTTCGTTAGTATTTTCTTTCTTAAAAGGCATACCGAAATTTTCCAGTAATGCCATAGCTTCTTCGTTTGTGTTAGCGGATGTTACAAACGTAATATCCATTCCCATGATCTTAGTCACCTTGTCCATATTGATTTCCGGGAAAATGATCTGCTCAGTAATTCCAAGGGTATAGTTTCCATGCCCGTCAAAACCTTTGCGGTCAATTCCTTTAAAGTCGCGAATACGTGGTAAAGATGCAGAAATAAGCCTGTCGAGAAACTCATACATAGTGTTACCGCGGAGGGTAACCCTTACTCCTACTGCTACGCCTTTACGCAGTTTAAAGTTTGCAATATCCTTGCGTGATTTAGCTGCAACTGCTTTTTGTCCGGCAATGGTTGTCATTTCAACTACTGCTGCTTCACCCAGCTTACGGTCAGACACAGCTATACCGATACCCTGGTTCAAACAGATCTTTTTCAGCTTTGGCACTTGCATGCTGCTGCGGTAATTGAACTGCTTTTGCATAGCAGGAACCACTTGTTTTAAATATTGCTCTTTTAAGCGAGCGTTATATGTTTTTGTTGTACTCATTTTCTTTCTTTATCTTTTTTATTCGTAATTCGTAATTTTTAATTCGTAATTACTTAATGGCTTCGCCTGATTTCTTTGAAATTCTAACCAGTCTGCCTGATTTTTCATCTACTGAACGGCCCACTCGTGTTGGAGCTCCTCCATTCGGGTCAATGATCATCAGGTTTGAAATATGCACAGATGCTTCTTTCTTCACAATTCCGCCTTTCGGGGTCTTCTGATTAGGCTTGGTATGTTTGTGAACAATGTTCACACCTTCTACAAATGCTCTGTACTTGTCGGTATCAATATCAAGGATCTTACCTTCTCTCCCACGGGAGTTTCCGGCTATAACCTTAACTAAATCACCTTTTTTTAACTTTATTTTTGTCATAATACCCTGAAAATTGGGGTTGCGAATTTAATCTTTTTATCGTTTGGTCTCTTGGTTTATCTTTAAAGTACTTCCGGTGCTAAGGAAATGATCTTCATAAATTGTTTTTCACGTAATTCCCTGGCAACAGGACCGAAAATACGGGTACCTCTCAATTCATCTGCATCATTTAACAATACAACTGCATTGTCATCAAAACGGATGAAAGAACCATCGGCACGTTTTATAGCGCGTTTGGTTCTCACCACAACAGCCTTCGATACTGCACCTTTCTTAATACCTCCGGTTGGGATTGCATCCTTCACGGAAATAACAATTTTATCACCTACGCGGGCGTATCTCATATTGCTGTTTCCCAACACACGGATACAAAGGGCTTCTTTGGCTCCGCTGTTGTCAGCTACTACTAATCTGGACTCTTGTGTTATCATTTCTCTTTAAATTAAAATCTAAAATTCAATTGTTACTTAGCTTTTTCAACTACCTTAACCAATCTCCAGCATTTGTTTTTGCTGAGTGGGCGGGTTTCGCCAATCAGAACCAAGTCACCAGTGTGAGCTTCGTTCTTTTCATCGTGTGCGAAGAATTTGGAAGTCCTCTTAATGAACTTGCCATACTTCGCATGCTTAATTCTTCTTTCAACGCTCACAACAATGGTTTTATCCATTTTGTCGCTGGTTACTAAACCGGTCTTTTCCTTGCGGAGTGAACGGGTTTCGGTTGTTGCTTTGGTTTCTTCTGTTTGTGCCATTGTCTTTTTTTATTGCGTGTCGGGCTCCGACTTATTTGCTAACGGTAGCAGATGCTGCCTTAATACTTCTTGCTCTTTGTTCGGTAAGAATTTTTGCAATCAGTTTCCTTTGTGCAGTAATTCTTGCAGGGTTTTCAATAGTGGAAACAGCATGTTGAATTTTCAACTTGGTTTCAAGAGCCCTTTCCTCTTTCAATCTTTCAGCCAGCTCCTTATCGTTAAGCGGCTTTATTCCCGGATCTTTATCTTTTGCCATGATTTGCTTTATTAAATATTATTCTGCTGCTGTTTCAACGTATTCGCGTCTAACTACAAACTTGGTTGTAATAGGAAGCTTATGTCCGGCCAGGCGGAATGCAGCTTGCGCTTCTGCCATTGGTATACCTTCAATTTCGAATAAGATTCTTCCCGGTTTCACAACGGCTGACCAGAATTCAGGAGCTCCCTTTCCTTTTCCCATACGAACCTCAGCAGGTTTACGGGTAATAGGCTTATCTGGGAATATACGAATCCAGGCTTGTCCTTTACGTTGCATGTGGCGGGTTAAAGCAACACGGGCTGCTTCAATTTGCCTGTCGGTAACCCAGGCTCCTTGCAGGGCCTTTAATCCGAATGAACCGAATGCCAACTGATCGCCCCTTTTGGTATTACCCTTAGGTGGCATCTTGTGCATTTTACGGAACTTTGTTTTCTTTGGTTGTAACATATTACTTTATAAACTTTATGAACTTTATTCTATGAATCCCTTCGGGACAAACTTTTAACTAATTATTTTCTGTCGCCACGGCCTCTTCCGCCACCGCCGCCTCTGTTATCTCTTCTGTCGCCTCCTCTGTCACCACCTCTTTCTCTTCTATCGCCTCTGTCATTACCTCCGCCCTTGTTGAAGCTCAGGTTTTTCTTTTCTTTCATCATTCCGATATTTGGAGAAAGATCTCGTTTACCATATATCTCGCCACGGCAAATCCAAACCTTGATACCAATACGACCATAGGTAGTATGCGCTTCGCAAACTGCATAGTCAATATCAGCACGGAAAGTATGTAATGGGGTACGTCCTTCTTTGAATGTTTCAGAACGTGCAATATCTGCACCTTCAATACGGCCTGATACACGGATCTTGATACCATCTGCTCCCATACGAACTGTTGTGGAAACAGCAGTTTTTACAGCTCTTTTGTAGAAAATACGGCCTTCAATCTGGCGGGCAATACCTTCTCCAACCAAACGTGCATCTAATTCCGGACGCTTTATTTCAAATATGTTGATCTGAATTTCTTTCTTGGTGATCTTCTTTAACTCTTCACGCAGTTTATCTACTTCCTTACCACCTTTACCAATAATGATACCTGGACGTGAGGTGTTGATAGTAACAGTAATGAGCTTAAGTGTACGCTCAATAATAATACGTGAAATGGCTCCCTTAGGAAGACGTGCCATAAGGTAGTTACGAATCATTTCGTCTTCTACCAGCTTTTCAGCATAGTGGCGTCCGCCGTACCAGTTCGAATCCCATCCTTTGATGATTCCGAGGCGAATTCCTATAGGGTTTACTTTTTGTCCCATGTTTTCTTTGTTATAATATTATTCTTCGGTTGTTGTTGTCTCTACTACTTCTGCATCTTCCACTTGTGGTTCTTCAAGAACATCTTCTCCGGCAGCAACGGAAGCGTTAGCACCATTTTCCATTCTCTTATTTACCTGAAGAATGATGTGGTTGGAACGTTTGCGGATACGGTAAGCACGGCCTTGAGGAGCAGGACGGAAACGCTTTAAAATCGGCGCGCCATCCACTCTGCATTCACTTACATATAAGCCTGCATCTTCAGCACGTTCGCCTGACTTCGCTTCGAAGTTGGCAATTGCTGAACGAAGCAGTTTTTCCATTTTCTTAGCAGCATGTTTGGTACTGAAACGAAGGATGTTTAATGCTTTGTACACATCTTCTCCACGTATCAATTCAGCCACAAGGTTCATCTTGCGGGGTGAGGTAGGGCAATTCTTAAGCATGGCCACATAGGTGGTTTTCATTGCCTCTTTTCTTGCACTAGCTGTATTTTGTTTTCTTGAGCCCATTGGTTATTCTTTGTTAAATTCTTTTAGTTTCCGCCTGCAGGTGATGCTTCAGCTTTACGGTGTCCTGCGTGACCTCTGTAGGTACGTGTTGGTGCAAATTCACCCAGTTTGTGGCCTACCATGTTTTCGCTAACATAAATAGGGATAAACTTATGTCCGTTGTGAACTGAAAATGTATTTCCAACAAACTCCGGAGAGATAGTGCTCCTGCGCGACCAGGTTTTAATAACACCTTTTTTACCTGCTTTATTCATCGCGGTAACTTTCTCTTCAAGTTTGAAGTCTATAAAAGGTCCTTTTTTAATTGAACGTGCCATGCTGTATACTGTTTATTTTATTTCTTTCTTCTTTCAATGATATATTTACTTGTGCTATTCTTAGGGTTCCTTGTCTTATAACCCTTAGCCGGAATACCATTTCTGGAGCGTGGATGACCTCCTGAAGCCTTACCTTCACCACCACCCATTGGGTGATCTACAGGGTTCATGGTTACACCTCGGTTACGAGGCCTGCGTCCTAACCAGCGTCTGCGTCCTGCTTTACCATGAACTTCTAAGCTATGGTCAGGGTTTGATACTGAACCTACAGTTGCCATGCAAGCCGCAAGGATCATACGGGTTTCGCCGGAAGGCATCTTTAATATTACATAGTTTCCGTCACGGGCATTCAGGTTGGCATAAGTGCCTGCAGCGCGGGCTAACTTTGCTCCCTGACCAGGACGTAATTCAATAGCGTGAACGGTAGTTCCCAATGGCATTTCGCCTAATTTAAGCGCATTGCCCACGTTTGGAACTACTCCTTTGCCCGATAATAATTTGCTTCCCACTTTTAAGCCATGTGGTGCAATGATATAACGTTTTTCTCCGTCAGCATAGTGTAACAAAGCAATACGCGCGGTACGGATTGGATCGTACTCAATCGTTTTTACAACACAAGGAATACCATGCTTGTCTCTCTTAAAATCGATTTCCCTGTATCTGTGTTTGTGTCCACCGCCAATATAGCGCATGGTCATTTTTCCGGTATTGTTACGTCCGCCTTTGTTACGCATTGGGCGAAGCAGGCTCTTCTCAGGCTTGCTCGCTGTAACGTCTTCAAAGCTATCAGTTAACTGATAACGTTGGGACGGTGTAAGGGGTCTTGTTTTCTTTAATGACATTACTCTCTAATATTAAATGTTACTGTAAAAATCTATTGCGTCTCCTTGTTTCAAAGCCACTACTGCTTTTTTGTATTTACCTACCAGCGATTGTTGAACACCACTGCGTTTCATACGGCTCTTCACTTTACCGGGGGTATTCATGGTGCGGATATTGGTAACCGTAACGTTGTACATCTTTTCAACAGCTTCCTTTATCTGGATCTTGTTGGCTTTAGTAGCAACGTAAAACCCATACCGGTTAAACTTCTCGGTATGCTTGCTCATTTTTTCTGTAAGTACAGGCTTAATTATTACGCTCATGGTTTATTAGCTTAAAACGGTTTCAATAACCGGGATTGAGTTTTCTGAAAGAATAAGTTGTGCACAGTTAAGGATATCCAATGTGTTCAGGTCTTGTGCCTGAGCAACAGTAAATCTTTCCATGTTGCGGGCAGAAAGAATTACATTTTTATCATTGGTTCCTAATACAAGAATTATCTTTTTGTTTTCAAGATTCAGGTTCTTGAGAAGTTCAATACATTGTTTGGTTTTTGGAGCCTCGAATGTAAAATCCTCAATAACGGTGATTCTGTTTTCCAGTGCTTTTTGTGACAGAGCTGATCTGCGGGCCAATCTCTTCAACTTGATGTTCAATTTGAAATTATAATCTCTTGGGCGTGGTCCGTGTGCACGGCCATTACCATAGGTTGGGTTCTTAATACTACCGGAACGTGCGCCGCCTGTACCTTTTTGTCTTTTCAACTTTTTGGTACTACCTGCAAATTCTCCGCGTTCCTTCACCTGGTGAGTTCCTTGTCTTCCATTGGCCTGGATTTGTTTCACATCAAGGTAAATAGCGTGGTCATTCGGAGTGATGGCAAAAACATCATCGTTCAACTTGGCCTTTTTGCCGGTTGCTTCTCCTTTTGTATTTATAATATTCAGTTCCATTTTATATCTTTTATTTTTATCAGTATCCTACTATCTTTCTACAATAACATAAGAACCATTGTATCCGGGAATAGAACCCTTTACCAACAACACATTCTTTTCAGGAAGAATCTTAAAGATTGCAAGGTTTTGTGCCTTAGCTCTTACGCCACCGGTACGACCTGCCATTTTTTTACCTCTCCATACACGTGATGGGAAGGATGATGCACCGGCAGAACCGGGAGCACGCTGACGGTCATGCTGACCGTGTGTACGTGAACCAACACCGCTAAAGCCCCATCTTTTTACCACACCCTGGAAACCTTCTCCTTTGGAAGTACCAGCCACATCAACAAAGTCTCCTTCATTGAAGATGGTAACATCCACCACTTCTCCTGCTTTCAATTCCTTTTCAAAGCCTTTGAATTCAATCAACCTTTTCTTGTTGGTGGTTCCGGCTTTCTTAAAATGGCCTTGTTCAGCTTTTGGAGTATGCTTATCGGTAGCTTCCTCATACCCTAATTGAATAGCAGCATAGCCATCCTTTTCTTCGGTTTTAATTTGAGTAACTACACAAGGACCTGCCTGAATAACGGTGCATGCAACAAAGTTGCCTGCTTCATCCGCTAAGCGGGTCATTCCAATTTTTCTACCTATTAATCCTGACATAATATCGTTTAATTATCTAATTATTTAATATCAACTTCAACGCCGCTTGGCAATTCCAATTTCATTAAAGCATCAATTGTCTTCGATGAGCTTATATAAATGTCCATCAGACGTTTATATGCACACACCTGGAACTGCTCACGAGCTTTCTTATTCACGTGGGGTGAACGTAAAACGGTGAAGATTTTCTTATCGGTTGGCAGTGGAATAGGTCCGCTAACAACAGCTCCTGTCGCACGAATAGTCTTGATGATTTTCTCAACAGACTTGTCTACCAGGTTATGGTCGTATGATTTGAGCTTGATTCTGATTTTTTGGTTCATCTTATTGTTTAATTTCTATTTCTTTATTTTAATTGCCAGTCGGGCTCCGACTATGAGTTTGCTAATGCTTTTTTACCTTGTGCTTGTGCTATAACTGCTTCAGAAATGTTTCTTGGAGTTTCAGCGTAGTGAGAGAATTCCATGGTTGAAGCTGCACGACCCGATGAAAGAGTACGTAATGTTGTTACGTAACCAAACATTTCGGAAAGTGGAACCTGAGCTTTGATAACCCTTGCTCCGTGACGTTGATCCATACCCTGCATTTGGCCGCGGCGTTTGTTCAAATCACCTACAATGTCACCCATATAATCTTCCGGGGTAACTACTTCCACATTCATGATAGGCTCCAGAATAACTGGACGAGCCTTTCTCATAGCCTCACGGTATGCTGAACGGGCGCAAATTTCAAATGATAATGCATCTGAGTCAACTGCGTGGAAACCACCATCTATAAGTGTTACCTTTAAGCTATCAACAGGGAAACCAGCTAATACGCCATTCGACATAGAAGCTTTAAATCCTTTTTCAACAGCAGGGATAAACTCACGTGGGATATTACCGCCTGTAATTTCGTTTTCAAATTGTAAGCCGAGTTTGCCTTCATCAACAGGACTGATAATCACTGTCATATCAGCATACTTACCACGGCCACCTGATTGTTTCTTATATAATTCACGGTGTTCAACAGTACCTGTAATAGCCTCTTTATAAGCAACCTGAGGGGCACCCTGATTACATTCTACTTTAAACTCGCGTTTCATACGGTCTAAGAGAATTTCAAGGTGAAGCTCACCCATACCGCTCAACACGGTTTGTCCCGATTCATCATCAGTGCGAACACGGAACGTAGGATCTTCTTCAGACAGTTTACCGAGTGCGACACCCATCTTCTCAAGGTCAGCCTGAGTTTTAGGCTCAACAGCAATAGAGATAACAGGCTCTGGGAAGGTCATTTGCTCTAATGTTATAGGGAACTTCTCTTCGCAAAGGGTGTCTCCTGTACGGATATTTTTAAATCCAACGGCAGCACCAATATCTCCAGCAATAATTTCGTCAATAGGGATTTGCTTGTTAGCATGCATCTGGAATATACGGGAAATACGTTCCTTATCACCGGTACGTGTGTTCAACACATAAGAACCGGATTTAAGAGTACCTGAATAAACACGGAAATATGCTAAACGGCCAACAAATGGGTCAGTAGTAATTTTAAAAGCCAATGCTGCAAATTTACCGGCTGGGTCAGGTGACCTTAATTCTTCCAGATCAGTATCAGGGTTAATACCTTTTACAGGTGGAAGGTCCATTGGGCTTGGCAAATAAGCCATAACAGCGTTCAACATAGGTTGAACACCTTTATTTTTAAAGGAAGAACCGCAAAGAACCGGGGTAATGGTCATATTGATGGTACCCTGGCGCAATACGTTGTTAATCTCATCTTCAGTGATAGAGTTTGGATCTTCAAAGAACTTCTCCATCATTTTATCATCATATTCAGCAACACTCTCAACCATCTTAGCTCTCCATTCGGCAGCAGCTTCTTTCAGGTCAGGTGGAATTTCTGAATATTCCCAGCTAGCACCTAAGTCTTCGCCGAGCCATACAATAGCTTTATTCTTAACGAGGTCAATAACCCCTTTGAATAATTCTTCAGAACCAATAGGTATTTGAATTGGAACCGGGTTAGCACCTAGCTTGTCCTTAATTTCCTTTACGGCATTAAAGAAGTCAGCTCCTGCCCTATCCATCTTATTTACAAATGCAATACGAGGAACACCATATTTATTAGCTTGTCTCCATACTGTTTCTGATTGAGGCTCAACACCACCAACCGCACAGAACAGACCAACAGCACCATCCAATACACGCAGTGAACGTTCTACCTCAACAGTAAAATCCACGTGGCCCGGAGTATCAATAATATTGATCTTATACTTTTCACCTTTATAATCCCAGAATACACGGGTAGCAGCAGAAGTAATGGTAATACCACGTTCTTGCTCCTGAACCATATAATCCATAGTAGCGGAACCATCGTGCACCTCTCCTATCTTGTAGTTTACACCTGCATAAAACAGGATACGCTCGGTAGTGGTAGTCTTACCGGCGTCAATGTGCGCCATGATGCCTATGTTCCTTGTATAATGTAAATCAGCCATAATTCAGTTGTCAGTGGTCAGTTATCAGTTGTTAGTTAAAATTAGAAACGGAAATGCGCAAAAGCTTTGTTCGCTTCTGCCATACGGTGAGTATCTTCTTTCTTTTTGTATGCTGAACCTTCTTCCTTAGCTGCAGCCATAATTTCGCCTGCAAGCTTGTCAACCATACTCTTTTCTTTACGAAGGCGTGAATAATCCACCATCCATTTCATTGCCAAAGCAACTTTACGGTCAGGGCGAACCTCCATAGGAATTTGATAGTTAGCACCACCAACACGACGGCTCTTTACTTCTACAGCCGGTGAAATGTTAGCGATTGCTTTTCTCCAAACTTCCAAACCATCTTCTTTGGTAACATCTTGAATCTTATCAATAGCACCGTAGAAAATGTTGTAAGCGGTATTTTTCTTTCCGCTTTCCATCAGGTTGTTTACAAAACGGGTAACCAGTTTATCATTAAAACGTGGGTCGTTCAGTAGAATTCTTTTTTTTGCCTTACCTTTTCTCATGTCTTTAAGTTATCAGTGGTCAGTGGACAGTTATCAGTTTTTAATTTCTAATTACTAATTATTAATTTCTAATTACTTTTTGGCTGCTGCTGCGGCACCTGCTTTAGGTCTCTTAGTTCCGTATTTGCTGCGGCTTTGTTTGCGGTTATCAACACCTCCGGTATCCAATGTGCCACGTACAATGTGGTAACGAACACCAGGAAGATCCTTTACCCTGCCTCCACGTACCAATACGATACTGTGTTCCTGAAGGTTGTGACCTTCTCCGGGTACGTAAGCTATAATTTCTTCTTTGTTGGTCAAACGCACCTTGGCTACCTTACGCAATGCGGAGTTTGGCTTTTTAGGTGTGGTTGTGTACACACGGATGCAAACACCCCTGCGTTGCGGACACCTATCCAATGCTCCCGACTTGCTTTTATATTTTGCCTTCGTTCTGCCTGTGCGAATTAACTGCTGTATTGTTGGCATTGATTATCTTGGTTTTCTGTTAGTTAGCTTAAATAATATATATCCCAATCCTATTTTTTGGGGTTGCAAAGGTAGTAATTATTCATTTGCAACACATATCTAGGACATTTTTTTTCAACACTTTGTTAGCAAGTTGAAAATATGAGGTGAGGAATGAGGGGAAAAGGAGGGAAAAAGGAAACTTAAAGTATTTTATTGTACGTTTGTTATCTATCCACATAATATGAAAAACAATTTATTAATTGGGGTTTTAGGGCATCAAAACTCAGGAAAATCAAAAACTTGGTACTATCTTTTTGAAGATACGGTAAAAACTGGCTATTACATTAGGCAGCTTTATTTAACAAAAACTGAATATGTCGAGGTTTTCTTAATAAATGGGAGCCCTGAAGAAACTGGGATTTATGTGGGAGAAAGGCTAGATGGTGTTAAAGCAAGAATTGTTCTATGTTCAATGCAGTATACAAAAGAAGTAACGAAGACAATTGACTATTTTTCTGATAACGACTACTTCTTATATATACAATGGTTGAATCCTGGGCATAAAGACCAAAATGATATCGGCTATTTTGATTATTTAGGCATAATGAACTTCTTACTGGCACTTGATTCAACCGTCAGTATTAGAAATGGTAAAAATCCACCTGAGGATAGAGTACAAGAAATAGCTGACTATATTTATGGCTGGGCATCTTCAAGAAATCTAATACATACTATTGAAACTTAATTATGAACTTAAAAAGACTTGCTGAAATATCGCCATTAATAGGTGCTTATTTAATTTTTCTTGGTTATGGTAGATTATGGCTCTATTACGGTCATTGGAATATCAATATAATTGGATACCTTAATTTTTCAGAAATCGCCTTATCTTTTTTCAATGATTTGAACATTTTTATATTTTTTTTACTATTAGTTGTTTTCCAGACCACAGTAAGTATTGCATTAATTGCATTTATAGATAAAGACTCTCAGAAGCACCTAAGACCAGCCCTTATTCAGCCAAGTGAAAGTCAAGATTCTACCGTTCAAAATACCGCAATTATTATTAACCCCGAACCAAAGGTAAGGGTTTCAAAAAAGATTATGTCAGGTCTTGAAGAGGCTTTTGCAGGTTTTGATAAAAAGCCACTTTCCCTAATTGCGTCTTTATTTATTCCTGTAGTTATTTTTTTAGGCCTGTTTTTTATTTTTGTCAAACTAGCCTTTTTATATTTTGGATTTATCTGCTTCCTTCAATTTCTTTTAATTCTTCTAGTTTCGGTCTTCAAGGTAAATGAAGGTAAAATCATTTTACTAATTTCAGCTTTTACAACCTTACTATGCTTTACCTGTTGCCTAACATGGTATGAGATAAGGAAAACTGAGGTTGGTCAAAATAAAATAGAATTATTAAAAAATGATTCAAAACAAATAGCTATACTTTGTTTCTAGGTAAAACAAATGATTTCTACTTTTTTTATGATAACGAAAAAAAACTCTCTGTCGTTATTCCTGCAAATACAATTCAAAGTGTCATTAGTACCCAGGACAATTCCAACTAACTTAATGTTAGGATTTCGTCAGGAACTGTTTCAAACCATTCTTTACATAAGTTGAAATTTTATTTCTCAATCACAATCTTCCCATCCCCTATTACTACGCCAGTTTCACTCAAAACCCTGTAGAAATAAACCCCTGCAGGCTGGCTTCCCAGATTAATTTTGAATGTTGCCCGCCCGGCTGAACCGTTCGGACGGGGATTTTGAATATTGGATTGAGAATACACTTGTTCACCCAATACATTGAATACTTCCACATTCCTAATTCCTAATTCGTAATTCCTGATTTGCAATGTAAATTGCCCATTGCCTGGATTCGGATAAACTGTCACATTACCATTTCCACCTTTAATATCCTGAACCGCATTTGGCGAACAGTTAGTAGTAAGCATAGTTGGATTTGATTGAATTCCATTTGCTATTACAACCACTGAGTAAGTACCTGCAGGCATTCCATTTGGAATCACAAAGTCGGCGGTATCAGGTAGACTATCGGTCATCACCGCTCCTATCCTATTCCAATTGGTCGATTTAGCATAATATACATTAGTTCCATCGGTAAGCCTTACTATAGGATAGTTAGTGGAGCACTGCCAGTCGTCGCCATAAGCTGCACCTTCCGAAATACCATTGAACAACTTTCCGGTAACTACATAATTGGGGCAGGTTCCGGTAATGTCATCAATAGTTGGTTTACCCGATGCAAGTGGATTTCCCGACGGAGTGTATTGGTAATATGCACTGTCACCCTGTTCCGAAACAAGTACTGTTCCATCAGGCAGGTCCAGCATATTTACAAAATCGCTGTTGTTGCTAACGGTATCAATTCCGTTAAAAGCTTTTATTTGGGTAAACGTGTTCGTAGTATAATCGAACTCAAAAAAGTAAATCGGGTTGTTGTAAGTTCCTGCAGGAGAAAAATCGCAGAGGATCTTTCCATTGGGCATCATGGCTGCAGCCGCATCGGAGCAACCCAATTGCACGCCATTAACAACCGGCATCTGTGGCCCCTGCACCCAACTACCCGGACTAGCATTGCCCGAAGGGGTATAGATGGCAGTATAGATAGAATCGCCTAAAAAGAACAGCTTGCCATTTGGCAATAAAAATCCGGCTCCGGTTTCAAATAACTTATGGTCATACAGGTCAATTGGTAAGTTGGCATCTTTAACCCACTTGCCTGTTTGAGGTATATATCTCTCGGAGTTTTTTGTCCCCATATCCACATTGATAATGCTGCTGTCTCGCAGCTTTACCCATGATGATTCATCGTGACTTCCAAAACAACGCATGGCAGTATCGCAACTATTGGTTCCCGGGTGATAGAGCATATTGTCAATACTCATACCGCTGATTAACCAGTCTGGTGATATTTGAACACCTTGCAAAACATCTCCATTATATAGTATCTCCGAATTTCCGTCATAAATATCCCAGAAAGCAGGGATCCCGGTAATGGCGGTCCATGTTTTCGTGGTTGTATTGTACACTTCTCCTAATGATCCGCCTGTGCCATACTCGCCACCCGCTGCATATACATTGCCATTTGGCAGCACCTGCGAACCAATATAGAGGCGGGTACTTATCATAGGTGTAAGAACGCTCCATGTTCCATTTAAGTAACTCCCATGGTTATCGGGGGTCAACAGATCCCACGTGTTTCCAATGCCGCTATTTGTAGGGTCAAATTCTGTTAAACACATTACGGTTCCATCGGTAAGCAACAACATAACTCCTCCATTATCATGCGGGGCAATATTGGTAAGAGTTTGCCAGGTTCCTTGCGCAGAACCGCTTATACCGGAAATTAGTAAAGAACATGCAATTGCAAGCGAGGTAGTAAACTTTTTAATCATAAGCTATTCTGGTTTTATTCATTTGTATCGAACAAAACTAATAAATTTATTAAACCAGAATTAATACTATTGCTTAACTGTCAATTTCAGGCTTATTTGATAAACAGGCGATTATTTTATTCATATCGCTTTTGCTTAAACCCCGGTAATAGTATTCACGTAATAGCCTTTCGCCCCTGTGCTTAATTTCTATATAAGATGCCCTTCTGTATATTATTGCCGCAGTAAAGTCTTTTCTTTTTCCTTTAATCTCCTTTGTCTCCGTTTTATCTTTATATGTAATAGAAACATCCTCTCCCTTTTTCTCAAAACTCAGCAAAAAATAACGGGTTCCGAGCGGATCATCCGAATAATAATAGAAAACAGCGGTAATTGAAATAATTAGAAAGGCATTTGCTCCGTTGCTCATGTAGTGATATTTGTCCCCCGCAATTATCATTACTATTAAAAACGCTACCCATATAACCCCACTGAAAGCACATCGGCTATAGTAGCTATAGGTTTCATTTACTTCTATTTTGCAATCCATGTGGGTATCTGTCTAAATGTCAAAGATATTGAAATTGATGAATCAGGAACTTTAACTTATTTATGCCACAACTTAATATCCTAAATTTCGTAACTTTGTATTATGAAATCATTGAAAAGCCTAATTACAGTCGATAAAGAAATTCTTGGTGGACAACCGGTATTTAAAGGTACGAGAGTGCCTGTAGAAAGCCTTTTCATGCACCTTGAAAAAGGAATATCTGTAAATGAATTCCTGATTGATTTTCCTACCGTCAATAAAGAACAGGTTGTAAGTTTACTGGAGATTGCAGAAAAGCTTCTCACATCCGTAAATATTGAAAAAATCATTGAAGCTGTTGCTTGATGAAAATCTGCCAAAGCGCTTAAAGGATATTTTATCCCCTCACTCTGTATTCACGGTTCGGGATATGGGTTGGAATGGAATTACGAATGGAGCATTATTAAAATTGATGATTGAAAATAGATTCGATGCTTTCCTTACGTTTGATAAAAACCTCAGATACCAACAAAATTTCAAGAAATACCAAATTCCGGTTATTGTATTTAATGCACCAGATAACTCATTCCATACATTATCTGGACTCACAAATGTGGTTTTAAAATTGCTTGAATCGGAACTTCCTTCAGGTCCCCATGAGGTAAAGTAGAAATTCGCTTTGAAAAAAATGATTTTTTATTAAGAGTTCACTAATTCGAAATGGTTCCTTCTTGTAGCTTGACAGCAGCTAATTTAATTTCCTTTACTTTGTACAAATAATTAACGCCATTTAACTAGCCTTTTTATGATAAATAAAATATTATCTATTTCACTCTTAACTCTTAGTTCTTCGCTCTTAACTCCAAATAATCCCACTGGAATAATAAGCACCGTTGCAGGTGGCGGTAAACCGGGGTATAATGGCGATGGCATTAAAGCCACCACAGCCCAACTCAACGAGAACAGCGGCGTTGCGGTGGATGATTCGGGTAATGTGTATATAGCCGATTCACAGAACAACCGCATACGGAAAGTATATAAGAAGAACGGAAAGATTGCAACCATAGCAGGGACAGGGGAAGCCGGATTTCGTGGCGATGGAGGACCCGCAACCGATGCACAGCTCACCTACCCTATCTGTGTGCGGGTAGATGGTTCACGTAATGTTTATTTCTCCGATGCCGGGAATGCAGCCATACGCAAGATAGATGCAACCACCGGAAAAATAAGCACCCTTGCAGGTACCGGGCAGGAGGGTTTTGGAGGTGATAGCGGTAAAGCGACAAATGCGTATCTCCATTATCCGGTCGGTATTTGCATTGACAAAAATGGGAATCTTTTTATTGCTGATCAAAGCAATAATGTTATCCGGAAGATTGATGCTGCTTCAGGAATTATTACCACTGTGGCAGGCAGCCACAAGGCAGGACGCTTTGGTGATGGCGGCCCTGCAAAGTTGGCTCAGTTAAATAACCCAACCGGTGTAGCTGTAGATAATTCCGGTAAAATATTTATTGCCGATTTTAAAAACAACCTGGTTAGAATGGTAAATGAAAACGGAATCATTTCTACTCTTATTGGAACAGGAGATACCCTATTCAATGGGTTTACAGGGAATGCTGACACCATGCATTTGTTCAATCCTGCGGGAGTTGCAGTTGATAGTTATGGTAACTTATTTATTGCCGATGCCGGAAATGGAGTAGTTCGTGAAGTATTGGCCGGAACGAAAAAGGTTCTTCCAGTAACAGGCACTAACAACGATGGATTCAATGGTGATGGCGGACTTGCAACCCATGCACAGGTAAGGTACCCGTTCGATATTGCCATTGATAAAACCAACAATGTATTTATTGCCGATTTAGGTAATTCCCGTGTAAGGAAGATTACAATTCCAGTTGCGAGGCAGTAAAGAGGATTTTCTAATTCCTCGTGTAAATCTTAACCCCATCAAGGGTTTTGAAGGAATAGGCCAGTGGCTTTCCAATGTAGGATTTATCAGGATTATTGACAAAAAAGCTAACACTGTTTGGGCATTTCAAACCCAACTTTCCACAGGATACAAGGCTTCCGGGAGCAATAACAGAAATGTGGTCGGCCCCATTATCACTTACCATCATAGCTACAACAGCTTTGTTGTTGTTGGCGGCATCCTGAGCTTGTTTTAAAATATCCTGACTGCTTGCATCACCTAATAATTTCCAGTTCGATGATTTTTTAATATAGTTCGCAACACCATTAACATCAAGCATTCCACCCGGCTTTCCGGCAGCATCAAAATCATTTACACCATACATGGTTTTAATTGCCTTGGCAACATAGGTTTTACACTCTGCTCCTTTGTTACCGCTTTTGCAACTTTGAAAATCGGAAAGCATGCTGGTCATGCTGGTTTTCCAGTCACCGCTAAAAGAAAAGAGTAATCCTGTTAAAAGTATTCCGGTAGAAATGGCAGCTATTTTTTTCATTGTGTTTTTGTTTTTGATGGGGTAAAAGTAGAAAAATAATTTATCGGGAATATTAAATCTAAATTATCGTATATACGAACCGTTCAATTTACTTAACGGGAAAAAGTCCTGGATGTATTTTAAGTTATCTGAAGGCAACCTTTCAATATCTCCTTTATAAAATGTACCTGACATCCAACAACGCCCAATATTGATTTCATCCGATGGATAAATTACCCTTTCACCCTCGTCAAATTGCCTCTCAGGAGCCAAATCAAATGTTGCAGTGTCTTTACTCGCCCAAACTGGAAGAGGGTTAACAGTATCAATAACACGAACCATACTAACAGTTAATTGTGACATTGAATCTATAAAAACCTTATAGTTTTCAATGATTCTTACTTTATAACCTTCATAAATAATTCTTACTTTATATAAACCGGGGTCAAGAGGTTTTATATCAGCGTTTCCCTCCAAATCAGTGGTTGTTCCGCCTATTTGCCTATCACGTTGTTCAACTAATACATTAGCAAAAGGAACAGCCCGTTTACTTATACTATCAACAATAAGAACCTTTATACCTGTACTCTGTGCAAAAGCAAATTTGCAGATAAATAAAAACGGCGCTATTTTCAAAAATGATTTAAGCATGTATTTTCTTCCTATCAAAGATAGGATTATTTCCTTTAGAAAAACAAAACAGATTCCTCGCTTCACTCGGAATGACAATCGCACTCGGCACTATTTAAAACAGTTGCGGCCCCGATTCTCGGGGCCGCAACCTTGTTAATTATTTGCCAGTCGGGCTTCCGGTTACTTCTGAATTATCAGTTTGCCATTACCCAAAACACTTCCTGTTTCAGATATTACCTTGTAGAAATATACTCCTGAAGGTTGTGTGTTCAGGTTTAGTTCATTCTTAGTTCCGGTAATTTCCTGCCTCAATACTTGTTGGCCTAAAACATTATCAATCTCAACAATTGATTTGTTGTAAGGAGTAGAAATTTCAATGAAGAAAGTACCATTGTTCGGATCAGGATAAATATTGATGAAGGAAGAATTGCTGATATTTTGAATTCCTGTCACGATAGTTACACAAACTGAATCAATACAACCATTCTTATCGGTTACTGTGCAGCAATAGGTATTATTAGCACACTGACCTTTAATAGTGTCTGTAGTCTGTCCGCCGGGACTCCAGCTATATGCAAATGGAGCGGTACCTCCGCTTGGGGTAACCCACGCTTCACCATTACAGGTTGCAGGCCATGCCGTATACGTACCTTTTACTAGTGCAAGAGCAGCAGGTTGAGTTACCACGGCAGTACCTGTCGCAGTGCAACCATTCAAATCGGTAACGGTTACAGTATATGTTCCTGCAGAAAGACCTGATTGTGATATATTGGTTCCTCCAGCTGACCATGCATAGGTATATGGAGCAGTTCCACCGGCAGGGCTTGCGGCCACACTTCCGTTTGCTCCACCATGGCAGCTAATTTCATTTGGTGCTCTGCCTGTAACCCTTAATAGAGCCGGTTGAGTAATGGTGACAGTAGTAGTTGTAGTACATCCGATTTTATCGGTAACTGTAAGCGTGTAGGTTCCTGCACTTAGTATAGAACCGGTAGGGTTTACAGTTGAAACCGTAGATGAACCATTCGCCCATTTATATGTATACGGTGTATTACCTCCCGAAACAACTGCGGTTGCTGCCCCATTTGTTCCACCGTTGCAACTTACATTAGCAGTTGCCTGTGCAGTAGCAGCAAATGGAGTAAATAAGGTAGGCTTTGAAGGATATGCATTTGCAATTACTACCAATGAATACGTTCCGGCAGGAATTGATGGAACAGTAAAATATGCAGTATCAGCAAGGCTGTCTGTTCTTACAGCACCAATCCTGTTCCATTTGGAAGTTTTCGCATAATAAACATTCGTGCCATTTGTAAGCTGAACTATAGGATAGTTGGTTTCCATTTGCCAGTCGTCGCCAAAAGCAGTTCCTTCAGAAATACCATTGAATAATTTACCCGTGACACGATAGTAACCACATGATATTTCAGTAACATTGTTAATAGTTGGAATACCTACTGCAAGTGGAGTTCCCGGAGGAGTATAGATCCAATATTGATTCGAAATAGATTGTTGATTTATTCCGAGTAAAATTTGTCCGTTAGGAAGCAGTAGAAAATTCACAAAATCACAATCTATTCCTGCAAGTGAATCAGCTCCCAAACCAGGCAAAACTGCTGTTTCCTGTGCAAATGTGTTTGTAGTGTAATCATAGGTAACAAACCAGGTAGGTGCACGGAACTGGTCAGAATTACTTGTATTAACCGGAGATACAGCGCATAAAATTTTACCGCTGGTTTCCATACATGCAGGGGCATCTACTTGTCCGGTTTTAGTCCCGCTAATAGTTGGGAAGTCGGCAGCGGCGGTCCATGTGCCAGGGCTGCTGGTGCCAGATGGGGTGTAGATAGCGTTATGCCCGGTAGTACCGAAGAAAATGGCTTTTCCATTAGGGAGCATTAAAGCAGCACCCGATTCTGAACCATAACTATCGTATAAGCTAACAGGAACAGTTGCATCATTCACCCATGTATTGGTAGATGGAATGTAACGGCACGATTTGGTTGAACTGATTCCAACAAACAAAATACTTCCGTCAGGAAGTTTGAGCCATTGCGCTTCGTCGTGATTTAATGGAGAAGCCGGAGCATTTGTCCAGTTGTTAGTACTTTCAGTATAAAACAGGTTATCGTAAGAAGGGTTATTTCCTAATTGCAATCCAACCAATACGCTTCCATTGGCGAGGATCTCAGAATTCCCATCATATATATTCTGACCTACGGTATTTGTATTGGTCCACTTATTAGCAACCGGATCATATACTTCACCATGAGTCGCACCTGCGCCATATTCACCTCCTGCGGCAAATACTTTACCATCGGGCAATACTTGGGTTGGAAAAAACAAACGGTCGTAGTTCATGGAAGCAATAGAACTCCATGTTCCATTTACATAACTGCCGTGGATGTCCGGTGTAAGTTTGTTCCAGCCTGTTCCACTGCCGCTTCCGGCATCATCTTTAGAAATTACGGTTCCATCGGTCATCAATAACATTACGCCCATGTTATAGTTTGGAGCGTTTGCGACTACCTGGGTCCATGTTCCCTGGGCAACCATATTGCTTGAGCTAAGCAATGAAACTGTTGCAAGTGTTAAAATAGAGAATAACTGTTTTTTCATGTTGGGTTGATAAGGTGTTCTTTTATTTACAAAGAACAGGTGTTTGAGTTAGAATTTGCTTTTTTTGTTAACCTTTAAAATTACTTGATTTTAAAATCATTTAGTAATGTTGGTATCACATTGTCCATTGGTAAGAGGAGGAATAAATGATTTAATGCCAAAATAAATAAATAAAATCCACATTTCAGGTGAAGCCGACACCTTTTTGTATTCTTTTCAAAAATAATTTATTTGAAATATAACCTTGGAATTCAAAAAATGACCTTAATCAATGAATTAAAAGGTTGCACTTAATCCAACATAAAAATTTCGACCGGGGGCGGGAATTATTCCGGGTCCTGGATATTCATCCGTTCTCAGATTAAAATACTTCGCATCTAACAGGTTGCTTATGCCAAACTTAAGTGCATAGTTTTTAATTTTGCATGTAGATGACCAATCCACTACTGTGTAAGCAGGAATTAATCCAACGGCAGCATCTTCACTAAATATGGTATTATTGGCATCTCCATACGATTCACTTGAATAACTGTACACCACCGTTGTAGAAAGCATTTTATAGGAATAACTTACTCCAATTCTTTCAATATTAACCGGGGCCTGTTCCTCATAGTTTCCGGTAAAAGGGCCGGAAACATAACGGGACTGATCGTATGCATAGGAGTTAAAGAAACTCAGGTCGCCAATTTTGGAATGTTCCGAAAATATATGAAAGGGATGCAATTCAATATAAGTCTCTATTCCTTTATGAACTGAATTTCCAATGTTTGTTCTATATGTATAAGGGTTTCCAAGAAGATCGGTTAGTGACTCCAACCCTATCTCATCATTCTTTGCCATATAAAATACGCCAACATCAAAATTAAGGAATCGCCTGAACTTTCCCCGCCATCCAAAATCGGCATTATATCCATTCACGTCCTTCATGTTAGGATCAATAAATGATGAGGAACCAATTGGGGTTAGATTTTCATAAGTAGTTGGTTCGTATGCCTGAGAAAAATTACCATAGATGTTGGTAAATTCGCTTGTTTTAAACTGCAAACCACAACCGCCCAGCGGAATATACCAGGTTCGTGATACAAGAGTGCTTACAACTGCTGAAGTATTCGGATCGGTTACATAGCCATTGGCTGTAGAGTTAATATATTCATAGCGGAATCCGGGAGTAATGGATAACCCTCCGATGCGAAAAGTGTTTTGTATGAAAGGTGCAACATTACCGGTTGTAAAAAACAAGGCATACTGATAATCGCCTCCATACAGGGTGAGATCAAAATCACTTCCGGTGGAGCCGGGGCCACCGCCCTGACGTTCCATGTTTCCCTGAAAGTATCTAACCCCAACTGCCAGTGTTGAATTGATCTTTCCAATATTATAATTTGTAAGTGAACGCAGTTCGTTTGTTACACTTACGAAACTTTCCCGTTGCACTTCCCGCGGTACATAGCTATTTGTTACAGGGCTAATGCTGTCTGCTCTTTGCGGACCGCCATCCTCATTTTTCCATACCAGATTACGGGCACTGCTGTTTAAAACAGATTTCAGTGTTAGAATTGATTTTTCAGATATTTTATATTCGCCGGTAAGTGCCAAAAGATTCCAGGGACTTGTAAGCCAATTCCGTGTACGGAAAGATTGGTCGGGGTTTTGCTCAAACTCAACATCATTAAGACCACCCGGCATGTGTAGCTTATTTCGAAGCAGGGTATATTCCAAACCTATCTTGAATTTTTCTGATGCCCGGTATTCTATTTTAGCAAATCCTGTAATTTGCCTTATATCAGAATTAGGTCTCCAGCCTTCAGTAGATTTATATTGTATAAACGAATAATAGCTCCATTTTTTAAAGCTTCCACCTCCTGCTATTACAGAACTCACAAAACCATAACTTGCCCCCGTTTCTTCCGTACTGAATTCCCAGGGTTTATTGTCAGGTCCGTCTTTTACAACATAATTTATAACACCCCCAAACTGAGGGCCAAACTGAAGCGATGATTCACCCCTTATTACTTCAATGCGGCTTACAGCAACTAGTGGAGGTAAATAATATGCTTCAGGATATCCATACACATCGCCTGATAGGTTGTACCCATTTTGCCGGGTTTGTATTTCGACAGACTGGGTTGGTATTAATCCCCGGAATGCTATTCCATTGGATGGAAAACCTCCGCCTTCAGTTTCGGAATAATTGGAGCCGGGTAACCTTCCCAGTGTTTCACGTGGATTATTCTGAGCTTTATTTGCATCCACACTATCTAGCACAAGCACCTCTGTTTTCATGCCGGAATAAATCACGCCATCATATGTATCGGGCATTCGGCCCATGCCCTGCCCACTTATCATGGGACGAACCACATCCACTTTTTTAAGTTGATTAATAACTTGCTGCAAGTTAAAGTTCTGTTCTGTAGTTTGGTTCTCTTTTATAGTTGTTTTTGCTTCTACCGAATTATATCCTACAATTTCAACAAGAATTGAATATACTCCAACCGGAATATTATTTATTTTATAATTTCCTTTGCTGTCTGTGGCAGCAAGATACTTTGAGTTTTCAATAGTTACAACAGCTCCTTCCACAGGTGTTCCGGCACTATCCACAACTTTTCCTTTTAAACTTCCGGTTTGGGCAAAAAGAGATGTGCAAAGTATACAGAGCAAGGCAATAATTAAAGGTCTTTTTATCATATTAAATAAGTTTTATTTGGATGCAAAACTACCCATATACACTATTTTCAGTCTACTTAAAACAGGGTATTTACATACCATAATTCAGGTATTCCTAAGGTCAGTAATAATAGGGTACTATGGCTTGCGCCTGCCCACCATTGTTTATCCATGTAATTAAAAAACCAAACGGCAGCCCATTGCTTATGGCTGCGCCCTGTTTATTGACGCCGTATGTCGAAAGTATAGGTTCTGAAATATTTTCAATGGCTTTTGCTCCGCTTAATGGGTTATATGATAAACTCAGGTTGGAAATATTTTGAACTACCGGGCTTGTTAAGCTTGAATAGAATACCTCTCCAAATCGCGTGGTTCCCCAAGTAGCCACATTTTTAATATTGTTAATAGTTGTATCCGCATTGGTTCGGGCATACATTATTGTATCCGGTTTTGTGAATGTTCTTATTTGATTCAAATACCATGAATACAATTGTATAATGCTCACGTTATCATTATAGGTGAAAGAAATAGAAGCTCTTATTCGTTCAACCAGTGAATCCACAGGCGTAATATTCTGTAGCAAGCCGCCAGAAACGTTTGTTATGGTAGCGGTTCCCGTCATCCTTACGGAAGTATTGTTTGTAATGAAGAGTATTTCATATCCGGGACTGTTTACTGTTCCGAATATAATTGAATCGGTAGTTCCCGGGGTTCCCCATGGAACAGGTTTCCCTCCCTTCATTGGTTGTTGTATTGCAATAGATCCGGTGCGACCTTTGGTTCCATCAGGCTTCTTGCCGGAATAATAAATTGTGATCAATCCGATATTATTTTGAGAAGTATCTATATCAGCACCTGCAATGGTTATTTTAGGATTACATAGTACTGCAATAGCATCATCAACTCCTTGATCAAACTCATCGTTCAATGTCAATTCATCACTGGAAATAATGGTTTGTGTTTGAGAATTACCCGTAGTATTTATGCGGGTGGTCTCTACTTTCTTACAGCTTGCAAAAAAAATAAGCGTGGAACCAAGAATAAAGAATACCGACTGAAAAAATCGCATGTTTTTTTGTTTACTGAATAATAAATTTTCCGTTGGCTGACAGACTTCCATTTTCAGAGATAACTCTATATAGATATATGCCCCAAGGTTGGCTGCTTAAATCAATTGAAAACTCTGCTCCTGCAATACCTGTTGAATATACTTTTTCACCCATAAAATTATAAATTTCAATTGAACACCTGGAAAGCTCGCCATCCGGCACACCGGAATAATTCATTACAGTAAACTTGCCTTTATTCGGATTGGGATATATACTGAATTCCGGTCCATTTATTTTCATTTTATCAACTCCCAGTTCATGTGTAGTGTCGCAGTTTTTAATAAATACTTTAACGGGAAGCGTGTTTGTTAAAGGAGGCGCTCCATTATCGGTTGCTGTTAAATTTATTATGTGCATACCGGTGTCTTTAAGAGCACCTATCAGTGTGTTGGATATTCTGTAAAGGGAATGTACTTTAGAAGTGTCACTGGTAAGCCCTGACAAACCGGGTGAAGAAGCTGTGAGTGTTGCTTTTTGACCAATTTGCGGACAAATGAAAGAAGCTGAAAAATGCAATGTATCCCCTGCACAAATTGTATCGTTATAGCATGAATCGGGATTTACAATTACAGGAGGAATATTGTTTCCGTTTACACATGTATTAAAAGCAAAAGATTTATAGTCTAACCAATAAAGCTGGCTGTTCGTATCAAAAGGCCCGAAATAATTATAACCCCGGTATTGAAATGTGCCAAACTGTGCATAGTGTAAGTGGTCGCCCTTATTAACACCAAACACTCCTGGTACTCCTCCAAATCCGCCGGAACCGCCCGATGAGTCTGCTGACTCCCATCGCATCAAATAATAACAATACGAAACATTATTGCCGGGCGGTAAAATTGAATCGGTTCCATTTGTGAGTGTTATCTGGTAGTCATTATATAAGTCGGGGTCGAAAGTTTCGTACCCGGCATTATACCACTGCACTATAAGATGAGTTGGTGTGATTTTATAATAAACTAAAGCACCGGGAACACCGCGATTATCAACATCTGACCAGCAAGCAGCAAGCATTAAGGTATCGTTACCTGCCGGAAAACCTGTACTTGAAAAGTTAAATACAGGTTTTTTAAAAGAGATGTTTCCTTTATTGTTTATGTATACTGTATCATAACTCTTCCCATAAAAACAAAAACTAAAAGGAAGTTTTATGGCCTGACTTGAACAGTTATTACAATTATAACTCGGAGGGCCGCCTGTGTCAGTTCCTAAGGTCATCGGAACCACCTGGTAAGTACTATCAACCCACTGAAAACAATTGCAGGGTTGTGATAACAACATCGTAGAAATAAATACTAAACAAATAAGAATAAGAGACTTCTTTTTCATATTAACTTATTAATTACCAACATCTCTATAAAAAGATCCTCTTACTTATTTTCGAATTACAAACTTCCCACTTCCAAGTAATGCCCCGTTAACATTCAAAGCCCTGTAATAATAAACACCTGCTGGCTGGCTGGGTAAATTATACTCAGAAATAGAACCAAGCATTTGTTCATTCATAACACGTTCACCAAGCATATTGAAAACCTGTAATTGAGATTTCTCGATGCCTTTTGCAAACTTTACAATGAAAGAACCATTATTCGGATTCGGGAAAACGGAAACAGAATTCGCTTCAACAACCTGTTGTTGTTCTCCTGTTGAAACACAAGGAAGGGTTAACAAAACAGGGTTAGAAGGATTTCCATTCGCAACCACTACAACTGAATATGTTCCGGCAGGTATTGTAGGAATTGAAAAATCGGCTGTGTCTTCGAGACTATCTGTCATTACTGCACCAATGCGATTCCAGTTGGTAGTTTTGGCATAATATACATTAGTTCCGTTGGTAATACGAACGATAGGATAATTGGAAGACATAGCCCAATCATCACCATAGGCAGCCCCTTCGGAGATTCCGTTGAAAAGTTTGCCGGTAATTTTAAATGTTGGACATGTGGCAATAATATTATCGATTGTTGGCTTACCGGCAGCGAGCGGAGAACCGGACGGGGTGTAATAATAATATTGATTATCCCCTTGGTGAGAATATAAAACAGTACCATCCGGAAGATCCAGATAATTGAAAAAGTCGCTGTTATCATTAACTGTTAAACCGCCGGGAGGCGCACTTATCTGGGTGAAAGTATTGGTTGTATAATCGAACTCATAAAAATAAGCAGGCGGGTTAAAATTGGTTGCAGCAGGAGAAAATATACAGAGTATTTTTCCATTCGGCATCATGGCTGCAGGCGCATCGGTACATCCAAGCTGGGTAGAGCTTTGCATTGGCATCTGAGGGCCTGTTGCAAAAGTTCCGGGGCTTGCATTTCCGCTTGGGGTATAGTATACTGTGTAGGCAACATCGCCAAGGAAAAACAAACGCCTGTCCGGCAACATAAACCCGGCACCTGTTTCCAGGTAGGTCGGGTCGTACATATCTACCGGAACATTACCATCTACAACCCACTTACCTTGCTGTGGAATATAGCGTTCTGATACGCGTGTTCCTCTGTCAATATTCATTACACTACTGTCACGCAGTTTCACCCACGAAGCCTCATCGTGATTACCCAAACAAGGCATAATTGAATCATATGTATTGGTGGAGGGATGATATATCAAATTATCATAACTGTGCGGCGCATTCGAAATTTGAACGGCCTGTAATACGGTTCCATCGTATAGTATCTCGGAATTACCATCATAAATATCCCAGTTGTTTGGCACACCTGTAATATAGGTCCATGTTTTTGAAACCGTATTATAATATTCTCCCGTAGGGCCACCTGTGCCATATTCACCACCAGCAACATAAAGATTTCCATCAGGCAGCACCTGGCAACCGATGTATAAACGCGTATCGTGCATGGCAGGCAGTCTGGTCCATGTTCCGTTCTTATAGCTTCCATGAATATCCGGTGTAAGCAAATCCCATGTATTACCAATTCCGCGGCGGCCTGTCTGGGTTAGCACCATAACTGTTCCATCGGTAAGCAATATCATTTCACCTCCATTATTATCGGGTGCTGTATTGGTTAAGGATGTCCACGTTCCCTGGGCAAATATTGAACTCTGGGCAAATAATCCCACGGCAACAAGTGTACATAATTTAGATAATTGTTTTTTCATTTTTGAGGTTTTAACTTTGGGTATTCAACAAAATTTTAAGGCGTACAATAAATAACATCAAAGCAAATATATAGATTATTGCCATCCATTTTAATTTCCAGTACCAATTCTACTTTCAGTTTACTTATTTAGTATAAAAGAGAAGGAGCCAAAAGGCCCCTCCTCCCGATTCACTGACAAAACACTATTACTTGATAACTACAATTTTTTGGGTAATTGATTTAGAATTTCCCGTTATCATTTTAATGAAATAAACACCATTCGATAAATTATAATTATTCAATTCCAGGGTATGCTGTCCTGCTGTTTGGTTTGAATTTAAAAGTTGCTTTAACTCTCTGCCTGCAATATCGTACAATCCAAAACTCACCTGTTGATCGGATGGCAAATAATAACTAATGGTTGATTTATCGGTCATTGGGTTCGGAAATACATTAAGATGAAAATCTTCCGCAGTTACAGGATCAATTCCAACGGTTCCATTCAGGTTAATATTATCTATGTACAGGTTATTACTATTTAACCCACTGGTATATTCAAACCTGAAACGTACATTGGGTTTGCCTATTACCCCTCCCCCGAGTGGTATTGAAAAATGAGCCCAGTCAACGGGTGCAGATGGCGTGTAAAATGAATTCCAGTACCCGGCGTTGGTTAAGGTTGCCCCAGATAATGTTTTCATAGGCGTCCATGTAGTACCGCAATTAAAGGAGCAGTCAATTTCCAACGTTTCGGTAATTCCTTTTAAGGATGTTGCCGCTGTAGCGCAAGAGTAATCAAAGTCCAACGACATTCCTGTAGCTGTGGTAAGATCAACAGATGGTGTAATAGCATCATCCACATCAAACGAACCAATACCTGGATCATCAATCGTAACCGGGTTTGTATTTGTGGAATAAACAATAGGGAAATAAGCATTTAACATAAGAGAATTACCTCCGGATGATGAAGCCCTGTTTGTTGTTTGCCAGAAAGAACGGTTATTAAATTTATTCAAGAACAACCAATTATCCTTCACTTCTGTAAGGTTTTCGAAGCCCTCGGAAAAAGTTCCGAAATAGTTTGTCCATAGCGGACTTACATAAATATCATTCCATTTCATTGCGGTATTGTTACCCACACTATCGCTTACGGTTAATGAAACGTTTTGCCACCATAAACTGTTAAAAGTAACAACCGGATTCTGCACATTTGATGAACTTATACTTGCTCCGGTAAAAGTCCATTGCCAGCTTGAAGGTTCAGCATTTCTTGAAGCATCAAAAAAATTGACTGAAGAGCCCTGGCAAACAAAACAGGTATTACTATAAAAATCTGCACTGGGAACACAGGCAACAGGAGGATGGTTGTATACCCCTGTGGCAATTAAATTGGCAGTATCCCACAAATTATTTCTTCCTGCCGCAGTGCTATTAAAGGCAGCATAGATCCTTGCTTTTTGTCCTTCGGTAAACATCATGGAGCAATACGAATAATCCATAAAGTTCTGATAATTTTCAGGGGACATATACAATGGGCTTCTTACAATGGTATCGCAAACCTTGGAAGCCGTTGAGTCAGCAGGGCAGTGGTTCCAGCCTTTCGTATCGGGGGTATCTTCTACACCATCGTCACCACAGGCTACACCGGGGCTATTGGTTAATCCCCAGGGGTGTTCAAGGTTCATCACATGGCCTAATTCGTGTGTTAATGCTCTTGATGTCAACGGTGAAGATGTTCCAATGCTGCCAATATACTGGCTAAGGATTAGTACACCGTCAACTGGTGCGAGCAACCCGTCAACTTCCCAAGGAAAATAGGCATACCCGGCAACACCTGCCGAACCAATGGTTTTAACCACCCACACATTGATATATTTTTTAGGATCCCACTGATTTAATTTTGAAAGATCATCCGCATTATTGGTGCGGCTTGTATAAATCCTGTCAATTCCGTTGGTGCAGTTTCCATTCGGATCCAGCTGGGCAAGGCGAAACTGAACTTGTATATTTCCTTCTATTGCTTTAAAATGAGGGGTACATGCATTAATTGTATCCGGATTCATGTGACCCCAGTCTTGATTCAGGATTCGCATTTCATCAAAAATCTGGGCATCTGAAATATTTTCGGTTCCATTTTGATGAAGTACGTGAAACACGATAGGTATTATATAAACTGTTGGGGTTGTCGTTACTTTTTTACTTGTTCGTTTCTGTTCAGCCTGATAATTCTTTACATAATTCTGTGTATAGGTTTCATACTTGGCGTAATTCGCCAGCAATTCCGGATGTTGCTCCATCAGCTTCTGCGACATCTCTGTTGTACCGCATGGTAATTGGGCATTAGCCATATTATACGTTAAACCTGTTACCAATAATGGTATTGAAACTAATGCGGGAATATTTTTTAATTTCATGGTGTGATTTTTAATTTTTTTAAAATAGATGGATTTATTTATGTTGTAGATATCAGGTTAAAACTTTTTACTGCTGAATATTGAAATTTTCTTTAATTTTACTTTTCTAATACGGTGGTTACTTTTTAAAAATAAAAGGAACCCCGTTACCAGCGGGGTTCCATCTAACATACCAAATTCCTCTCTGTCATCATGTATCACTCTTAAACAAGAAAGTGGAATCCAGTTACCAGCTGGGTTCCGAACATACCAAAACTCGCTTCTATCATCATGTACCGCTCTAAGATCTAGTTCCGAAGCACACACTCCCCTACCCGATGCTGCAACTCCGGATTGACTTAATAAACCTTGCATTAAAAGGGATTCAACCCTTTTTACAAAATCTTTAAATCGAATATTTAACACGTTATTATACATTTTGTATA
This sequence comes from uncultured Bacteroidota bacterium, assembly GCA_903863935.1. Lineage (GTDB taxonomy): Bacteria > Bacteroidota > Bacteroidia > JABEUT01 > JABEUT01 > JABEUT01. The sequence continues at coordinate 9,148 of CAIPDV010000008.1, read as the reverse complement.
ATTCACATTTTTATAATTAATAAGTGTAGGAAATTTGTTACGCTTGAATAAATATCAATGGTAACAACACAGGTTCGCAGGTATTAAAACCCGGGAACGAAAAACTATTTACGTAAAGTAAACAGATTAACAAGTAGCCGGCGGATGCCAGATATTGTCAATATCTTGTTGAGATTGCTGCATAATAGCAGCATTGGATTGTACTTGCCCGTCTGAGGCAAAAACTGTAATTTTAAATTCAGAAGTAGTGGTGCATTCCTTCTGGAACGAAGACATCACATCTTCCGCAGATTTATTTCCCTTTGTGGACTGGTCAGGATGAAATAATTCCTTTTCGAAATTGTGCAAAGACGATATCCAGCTAGTTTCATTTTCATCGGAATAAACCGTTACGATAAATTTTGAGCCGGATTTTTCTATTGTTGCAACATCATACATCTCATTGTTTAATGAGAATTCCTTGTTGTTATCACTCCAACTTAAGGAGTTAAAATCAGCTGTTGAAAAAGTAAGTTTTTGGGTGTTTGCTTTTTTCTCTACTAAACATTCTTTTGCTTCTTCTTTAGCATACAAAATACCCAACGAATACATCAGCCGGTAACCTGCCACATAATGAAACATAGCAATAAGCAATATCATTGCCATTGCACGAACAAACATTGGAAGCCTTGATTTTACTGACATTTTGTACTCATATAACCAGATTAAAATACTATTTGGGGACCTGATTATAAATACAAATGTATAAAGTTTTTGAATATCCGGTTACTAAGAACCCATTTTTTGAAATAATGAATTTAAGTCATCTCAAAAAAAAACGCCCATGAAATGAATCACGGGCGTTTTAATAAAAATGTATTAAGCTACTACTGAATAGCCACTTTCACAATACGTTGCAGGTGGTCGTTACCAACTCTTACTAAGTAAATTGCTTTAGCAAATGAGGATATATTGAAACTTGTTTCGAGTGTACTTGTATTTGTTTGCATTTCTTTTTGCATCAGCATTTTGCCACTAGCATCAAAAATTTGAACTACCAATCCTTCGTTTTGCGGGAAGTCAGTTCCTTTAATATTCAAGGTGCTTCCATTCTGATACACTTTCAAAGAAGCATTATAAGAATTCACAATATTGGGTGCATCTGTTGGGCAGGTGGGCACCTGGAACGAAAATATACGCGTGCTTATGTTTTGTGAATTCACGCCACTTTCAGCATACATATTGGTTCCCCAAAAAGTAATTCCATCTGAAGGATCTACCGAAATATTCGAATAATCGCCCCAGCGGTTACCACCATTTTGTGGTGTTGAAACTAGCGCGTTTCCTGTCGCTGCCGTTCCTTCTGCAAGGGTCATGGTATTAATTGGATCGCAATAACGGCGGCCGGTATACCGAATTCCCGGATATACATTAGTAGTTGAAGAAACCGAATACTCCATACCAATATCACCGTTTAAGTTCATTGCAATTGAGCCCATCCAACGGCTTACTCCATCATTCGGGCCATACGTAGCTTGTTGATAGGTGCTCCATTTTTGGGTATTCGGATCCTGGTGCAACTCAAACCACTCAATAGCAGAAACCGGAGAATTTAATGTACCAATATTCACCGGAAATTCCATTACGGCAGAGTTATAGGTCGACCATCTTAAATAAGGAATCCGGTAGCCAAAAAATCCATCGCTGGAAGCTAAATAGTCCGCTGAATTATTGCCCGGTTGAGGAAGGTTTGCATCAAATGCATACGGAAAATTCGAATTAAAATTACTTACTATCAGTTCCTGAAATTTAGCGTTAATACTTCCGGTTTTGGTTGTCCAGTTTACGTTTATCTGTTCAATGCAAATGGAATCGGCTCCGCCTCCGCAACCCCAGTCCTGTTCCCAATAGTAGAACAAATACTCAGGCGCATTTGCAGGAGGAAGAATATCATCGCAATCCAACAACTGAGGACAGAAAAAGTTACCCATGCAACCACTTGTCTGTGGGCCATTATTCCATGGCATTGCAATAAATGCAGCCTTTGCCCCTTTCAACATACTGTCGCGTTGATACGCCACCACCATGTCAGGATTACTGCAATTACAGGTCATGTAATAGCCATTACCCCAAACGGTATATTTCGGATAATCGTCAAACGCATTTACATACGGATCGAATGCATAAATCCAGTAAGCACCGGCAGGGTCGTTGGTTTGCGATACAGCAAAGCAAAGTGTATCTATCACATTGTTTGAAAGTAGTCCTTCAAATTCTGAAATGATCCAGCGGTCAGCTATCTTATCATAAACTGTAACAGGATCGCCCATATTAGCTTCGGCATATTTGCCAAAAAGCGCATCCAGCGTGGTTTGCGGAATATAGGCATTACCCACTTTATCCCATGCAGCAAAAGTAGAGTTAATGGTTTGCATATAATAGTTGGAACCAATCATTCCATTACAGTCCAGCGGATAGTAGCCATATCCGGGCTGGCCTTCAAAATTCTGTAAGGTAGAACTCACTAATGTTCCCTGTTCGGTTTGAATACCTGAGTTTACAGAACCTGCACCACTCGGGTGGTTGGTCCTATTCTTAGCAAACCTTTCATGCGCTTCTGCATCAGCCGCAGGCTTATTAACCTGGGCAATTTTGTCGAGGCCTTTTGCTTTGCGTTCAGCAATAATATCGCGTAAGGGTCTTGTAGCCCTTACGTAATAACATTCTTTGTAAAGCGATCCATCGGGATAATGAATTTCCTTCGGAGCTTCTTTTTGAGCTGCGAGTGAAAAAGTAAATGCAAGTCCTGCACTTAATAGGAATAATTGTTTCATGGTTGGTGGTTTGGTATGTTGTAAGGCTGGTAACCTTTTCAATAATTGTGGCAAATTAAGGAAATAAATCGTTGTGAACCAATAGTCTTTATCACTTCTACCATGCTGAATGTATAATTTGCCACAAAAATCTACATAATATACTGATAATCAAAACACATTAATGTTAACTAGTTTTCAACAAAACCCGGCATTTTGAATCATATTGAAATTCGCATTAATTGTTACATTTGCCATTAATACTTCAATTAAAATAGCCTATGAAAACACTTAAAAAATTTATCGCTCCTGTACTATTAACTCTCTTCCTTACCCTGTCCTCGTCATTTGTAAAAAAAGCGGGACCAGTAACCCTTGCAGGAACCTATGCAACCTATCAGGATTACACAGCCAAAAAGCTTACCGAATGGGATGAGATCAAATTCGGGCATGGTAAATTCAAAGGCACACTTAAAGGCAAAAAAATAGCTTCTTCCTATAAAGATGCATCCTATTGGGGCGGCCAGAATGACGAAGGTGTTGTTTACCGTTTCAATAAAGTAAAGAACATTGCCGTGCAAGTCATTACCAATGCAAAAATTTGTTTTTATGCCGGAATGGAACTCAGTGTTGAGCGTTATGATAATGGCAGCGTAAAAGAAGTGAACATAAACGACGTAGAAAAAAGCACTAAGTTTTCCGAAATATTCTGGCTATCGGAAGGTGGCGAAGGAGAAATGATACCGGCTTCACTTGATAATCTTTGCAAACTAATGGCCGATAACACCGACCTGGTTGCAAAAATGAAAGCCAAAGGCCTTGAAGAAAAGAACAAGGACAATGTTTGGTTTGATAACCTGAATACCATCTCCGGCTGGATTAAGGAGTATATGAAGACGGCTAAATAACGATGGTATTTTCCTTACAGCTTGAAAAAATAAAAAGGAATCCTGTTACTTTTTTTCTTGTTGCGCTTATAGCATCCGGAACAATTTTTTGCGGCTATTTATCAGGCAACCTCGTTAAAAGCATTGCTTATGTTATTGCCATGTGGGTATGCAGCCTTTTAATTGACTGGTATGCCTTACGCAATCCTTCCGGGGAGGAAATTATGGTTAAAAAACCGGGAAAAGAAACATTTTTAATTGCTCTATATTTTTTACTTGCATTCATTTTTTTGTATTTCCGCTATATGGCACCCATTAAATGGGAAGATCTGAATGTTAAAATAAAACTCTTGCTCGTCCCAATATTGTTTCTGTTTGTTTTTCCACTGGGCTTAACCATTACCCTGTTTGTATTACGCTACAAACTAAAAGATCTTGGCATTCGTTTTTCCGGATTACTTATTGCCATTCCGGTAATTGCAATTATAGCAGTAACAGGGTTGCTATTCGCCCCACACGATTTTACTTTTAGCACCGTTTATGAAGAAGAAGGTGGACTTTTTGGGTTATTGGTGGAGGGTTTTATTATAGCAGGGTTACTGGAAGAGTTCTGGAGGTTTATAGCACAAACAAGGTTTGCAGCATTTTTAAAAAATAAAGGACTGGGTTGGTTTATTGCAACCGTGTTATGGGCCCTTATGCATGTCCCTACTTTTTATAATCAAGGTCATTCTATTACCGATGCTTTTTTAGGCGCACTTTCTAAAATACCGCTCGGGCTTTTATGGGGATACATGACTATCCGTACCAAAAGTATCTGGCCCTCTGTGCTGGTTCATGGAATGAATATGTGGGGTTTGCAGAATGTTTGATTGTTTTTGGGCAAGCCGACTGACGAGGGCGTAAACACACCGGCTTTCCGCTACAAGCCTTTGCTTCCGGTGCGGGTTTCACCCTGACCGTCAGCGTCAGGGCTTTCTGCTGCAATCCGGCGCAGCCATACCAGCATCTTTTCCTACCCCAATAAGTCCGTTTCTATCTCTCTTTTGAAACTCCTTTGCAGACGTACTTTATTTTTGAATAATTATCTTACCCTCTCCTGCCAACGCTCCACTATCGGTTAAAACGCGGTAAAAATAAATGCCGTTGGGCTGATTAGTTAAATCAATGAGATTGCTACTATGTCCGCCAACTGGCGGATTCAGCGTCGCAACTTTGACTTTTTCACCAAGAATATTATAAACCTCAACAGTGCTTTTTTCAGTGATATTTGAAAAATTAAAAGTGCCGTTGTTAGGGTTAGGGAAAACTCCAATGTTTCCTAATTTAAATAGTGCTTTACTTAAACTAGTTGACAAAGATATTGTGACGCACACACTATCAATACAGCCATTGGCATCAGTCACTCTGCAACAATAATTTCCTGCACATTGATTTTTAATAGTGTCGGTTGTTAATCCACCAGTCCATATATAAGAATATGGCTTTGTACCTCCAGTAATAATAGCCCATGTGGAACCATTGCAACTCCCATTATCATTTATTGAATCGGTTATGATTTTTATTGCCGGAGGTTGTGTAATTGTAATGAATTCTTGTGATGTTGAACAACCATTCAAATCTGTAACATATATCTTGTATGTACCTGCACTTAAGTTATTGATAGTATATGGATTAATATACGTGTTAAACCTTGAAGAATTCCAGAAGTAAGTGTAATTTGAAGAAATGTTACTACAAACACCCAAGGTTATGCTTCCATTAGATCCTGCATTACAACTAATATTCGTATATGTTGGATATGGATTTATGTATTGGACGGGTTGATTTAATAACACAAAATTATTTGCAGTACAGCCATTATTATCAGTAACTGCAACACTTTCTGCTGAATAACCATTGGGACAAGTAACATCCACATCTTCATAAGAATTCGTGCCACCATAATCTGTCCAATAATATGAATATGGTTGGGTACCACCTGAAACATTAGCAATAACACTAGGATATGTATCACATGGTCCAAGAGTACTTATACTAAGATTTGCAATTAAAATTGTGGGTTGAGTAAGCACCACAGATGCAGTTGCCGTGCATCCATTTTTATCTTTCGCATTTATTATGGCGATTCCTGTTAGAAGTTTTGAAGCATTTGCCGTAGATTCTCCATCACTCCAATAATATGTATATGGCAAACTACCGCCACTGGCAATTGAAGAGGCACTTCCATCACCAACACCATAACATTTTACATTCGAAATTAAAGATGCAGAAATCGTAAATGCTGGAGGTTCACTTATAGTGAAAATATAACTTGAAGAACATCCAATTGTGTCAATACTACTAATAGAAACGGTATAACTTCCTGCTGAAAGTCCGCTGATAGATGATGTGGTTGCACCGCCAGGACTCCAACTGTAAGAATAATTCCCAAAAATGGAAACTGATGCAGTCCCATTATTTAAACCATTACATGTGATATCCGTTTGTGATGTAATAACATGGTTACCGTTATGAACCCATACAGTATCTGTTTTTATACACCCGTTCGCATCTGTAACAGTACATGTATAACTACCGCCAGACAGGCTTTTTATAGTATCAGTGGTTGCACCGTTCGACCAAAGGAATGTATAAGGTTGTGTCCCGCCGTATGTAAAATCTATCGCTGTACCTGCACAATTGCAACAGGTCGCGCAAGTAGAGAGCATGGAATCTTTTAATGAAGCAGGTTGTGTAATTGTTATTTTTAATGTGGTTGTACAACCGGTGGAATCATAAACTATTACAGAATAACTCCCCGCCTTTAACCCAGTGGCTTGTGCGCTTGTTTGGGCCGGATTTGTTGACCACATATACGAGAATGGGGCAATTCCGCTCGTTGGAATTATTGTAGCACTACCGTCACTATCTCCAAAACAGCTCACATTTGTATTTATTAATGAGGAGGCACTTGTTGAACATGTTCTAAAGCTAAAAATAACGCCATAATTGACAGATCCCCCCAATTCTGTCATTCCATACATCCAATTACCGGAAAAACTTAATGATCCATAGGGGTAATCACCATTTGCTACACTGAAATCATATATGTCCTGATATGCGCTTCCATTTGTATCTATCGAGAAGACCGTTCCTGTATTATTTTTCCCTCCTGCATTTGTCATTCCATAAAGATTTCCATTTAAAAAATTTAAGTTACTGTAAACTGGGAAAAGTCCTGTACTATACATAAAATCATGCAAATGTTTATACCCACTTCCATTCGTATCAATACAAAAAATAGTACCATAATTAATTGAACCTCCATTCGTCGTCATCCCATAAACTCTATTACCAACTAAAACCAATGAACCTTCAGGATATGATCCATTTGTTTGGTTAAAATCCAATAGATCCTTATAGCCCGTTCCATTTTTATTTAGTGAGAAAACACAGCCATAATTATGAGCACCTCCTTCAGATGCCATCCCATATAAAATATTGCCGGAAATAATTAGAGAACCATAGGGCAAAAAACCATTAGCTCCGATAAAATTAAGTAGAACCCTGAAACCACTTCCATTGGTATCAATACAAAAAATGTTACCATAACCTGGCCCTCCTGTACTTGTCATACCATATAAAACACTATCAGATAAAAGCAGAGATCCAAATGGGTATGCACCGTTTGTCATATTGAAATCAAGCAAGTCTCTATAGTTAACTCCATTTGTGTCAATTGAAAAAATATTACCATCACCGCTTATCCCTCCATAGGTGGTCATTCCATATAATTTCTTCCCTAAACATATTAAGGAACCATACGGATTACTCCCATTAGAACCATTAAAATCAAGTAAATCTTTGAATCCGTTGCCATTTGTATCTACCGAAAAGACACACCCTCTGTTATGAATGCCTCCTTTTTCCGTAAGCCCATATAATGCATTACCATTTCGCAATAATGAGCCATAAGGGTTTGCTCCGCCAGTTCCATTAAAATTATGCAGATCAATAAATTCATATTGAGCAGAGACAACGCCTGAAATTAATAACAAAAAATATAAAAAGTAGTTTTTAAATATTTTCATACCATAAAGATACTGATTTATACGAAACAAATACGAATTACCTCTATTTCCCCACGAAGTTCAACTTCGCGGGAACACCACTCTTATTCTATCAAATAATTTGCCTTGCACTTATCCCACATTTGCCAAATACTTGCCTGGCATTTATTTGGCAAAAAAAATGTGTCAGTACCCCTTCGGCACTGACATAAAAATAGGGGTGTTAATTAATTATCTATCAGTTAAATATAGCTATATGTCAGTAAAGTGATTTTTTGATTTTACTGACACATTCGCAAAATCAGCAATCCGATTTTTTTGCAAAAAAATAGAGTAGTTTCTCTTTTTGAATGAAACTATATCAATATAAAACACTCCATATTATGGCTACAAAAGTTATTGACGGTCGGCCTCCTTCTTAGCCTATTTTGACCGAGGTCATCGAAATGGAACCCATTACGAGTTTATCGTTAAAATAGGAAAGGGTTTCGCTATCGGTTTTAAGTGCAAGGCTATAGAGCAAAGGCAAATAATGCTCGGGTGTAGGTACCGCTAGCTGCAATGACTTCCCCAGTTTGCTATATTCTATAAGGCTTTTAAAGTCGTTGGCGGTAATTAGTTTCTTCACAGTAGCATTGGCTTCTACGGCCCAATCAAAAGTCTGGTCGTCTTTCCAGTTCACCAACCCAAGGTTGTGAACAATGTTTCCACTGCCAATAATAAGCACTCCTTTTTTCCTTAGGAAGGCCAGTTCTTTGGCCAACTCATAATGCCATTGAGCTGTTTGGTTATAGTCTAGGCTCAGTTGCAACACAGGTACATCGGCATTCGGATACATTCGGTTCAGAACACTCCAGCAACCATGATCGAGGCCCCAGTCATAGTTCAATCCAACAGCTGCCTTCTTTATCCCCGATTGGGTTTCCTTTGCTAACTCTACATTTCCTTTTGCCGGGTACTGCACATCAAACAAAGCTTGCGGAAAGCCACCGAAATCATGTATGGTTTGGGGTTTATCCATGGCGGTTATAAATGTGCCTGAGGTTTCCCAATGGGCAGAGATGCAAAGTATGGCTTTAGGCTTGGTGATGGTTTTACCCATAGCAGCCCATCCCTGCGAAAACTCATTGTCTTCAATAGCATTCATAGGGTTTCCATGCCCAAGGAACAGAACGGGCATTGGGGGTGTATCCGCAAAATGCTCCGTCATTTTAGTAAGTGTATTCAATTTCATAGCAACTCCCGTTAAGGGCAATAAAGATAAGGTTCGTATAAAGTCGCGCCTGTTGGTCATACCTGCAAATTTACACCCATTCCGGTTATCCCACCTTAACCTATCTTAAGAAAGGTCAGAGCCCGACCGGCAATTAATCCACCCCCTTTCAGAAAAACATGCCTGTTGGAAACAGCAGTGGCG
>CAIPDV010000007.1 GCA_903863935.1 uncultured Bacteroidota bacterium | reverse complement strand
TCTGAGAACAATTTAAAATTGCAGTTTGGATTGATTCGGAAGCAAGTACAGAGCAAGCCATTCATGAAACCAAAGTTCGTCTAGCAAACATATCTAATGTTGAAATTGAATTCAGAGATATTTCTGAATTAAGAGAAGATAATCCGGAAATGCATCGTATTATTCGATACGAAATTGATAAATTAAATTCTAATTATTCGGCTGCAAGCGATGTAGGTCGTTATACCATTTTAGAAAGAGAAGGAGGGATGTATCTTGATACGGATGTCCATCCCCCAGAAGAGGTTGAGGTCAAGTCCAAATTTTGCTGTAAATTCCCATTTATCCGGCCCATCGAGTTAGTTATTTAATTAGCCATTTTGGTTATTTCAATCACATTTGTTTTGGCTTGTTCGTTTTCTATTAACCATTCATTAAATTCATCCATATCCAAATATCGTCTCGTTACCCATTGCTCATTTGTTTCAGCTAATAGAGCCCCAATAAGCCGCAAAGCAGAGTCATCATTGGGGAAGATGCGTATTACATTGGTTCGTCTTTTTACTTCCCCGTTCAATCTTTCCTGCATATTCGTTGTTCTGAGGCGTTTACGATATTTGTCTGGCAACGTCATCACGGCCATTGCATCTTCAAAAGCCTCTTCAAGACACGCGACAGCCTTTGGAGCCAGCTTTTCAAACTGCTCAATAAATTCATTTAAACGACGCCTGGCTTCGGCCATATCGGGCGCCTGTAAAACCAGTTTTGCTTTTTCTGCAACATCCTTGCGGTGTCGAGTTGAGCAAGAACCTAAGATATTCCTCATCAAATGAACTTGGCACCTCTGCCAAGTAGCGCCCTGAAAATGCTTTCTAGCAGCCTCAACAAGGCCTGCATGCTGATCAGAAACAATGAATAAAACACCCTTTAAACCTCGAGATTTAAGCCAACGAAAGGTTTCCTCCCACGTTGCAAAGCTCTCTGTGTCGCCAATTTTAAGCCCAAGAATTTCTCGATTCCCATCTTCTCGTATGCCTGAGATGATAAGGACCGCCCTTGAAACCACCCGATCGCCTTCTCGACTTTTAATAAACGTAGCATCAACCATAATAAATGGGAATTTGGCCTCATCAAGACGACGTTCATTAAATACACGTACTTTGGGGTCGAGCCCTACACACAATTGACTGACGGTTGATTTAGAAAAACTAACACCGCAAAGCTCTTCCGTAATATTCGTGACCTTACGGGTAGACACGCCATTAACTACCATTTCCATCAAAGCCAGCACAAAAGCTTGTTCACTGCGTTGATAGCGTTTAAATATTTCCGTTGAAAATGACCCATCTCGTGTTTGGGGCACTTGTAATGTAACTGGCCCGACTCGTGTATAAAGTTGCCGAGTTCGGTAGCCATTACGATAGCTCAGACGCTCATCTGAACGTTCATATCGTTCTGCTCCCAATGAATCGCTTACCTGAGCCTCTAATACTTGGTTTAAAACACTTTCAATCAGCTTAGCCAGGCCATCTTGACCTGATAAAAGTTCTGGCAGCAGGTCTTTTCCTACGGTAACATTGTAATCCGTCATCGCTAATCTCCTCGGTTTTTATTGTTGTTTCGCAACTCAATAGTACCGAATTTTAACGATGACGCTAATACTTCTTGCTCATCTTGAATTTACAGCAGTATACGGACTTAACCTGTTTTTAATCGCAGTGTCTTCAATATTCAAAGTCCGACCCGCGTTAAAATAACCTGCAGTAAAATTCAGCGTTCTTAAAAATCCCGGTGTTATTTGCGCCATAAATTGTCTGGAAATATTGTTGATTAATTCTCTGTTATCGCGTGACATGATAAATCCCAATCATTTTGCCCATATTTTGATTATAGTTCATAAAAAGAAACTTTCCATTTGGCTGCACTGAGCCATCAATAAAAATATAGTGAATAAATCTTAAATTTTTAGCATAATATGGCACCTTTCATTTATGAAATAATG
>CAIPDV010000006.1 GCA_903863935.1 uncultured Bacteroidota bacterium | reverse complement strand
CATTTTTTGCGCTGTCAATATTTAATACATTCTGATATAAAGTGCTATCCCAAGGCTGGTTTTGAATATAATTGTAAGGATTAAAGTAGTTAATAATATTCCAATGAGCGAATAGTGCTAATAACCTGTGCCATTCATCTGGAAAATTTGTATAATCGTTAATATTTAAAATAAGGCTATCAGCACCAAACTTCAAATAACCATAATTATATGGGTATGAATCTAAAGATACCCAACATTCTGTATGTGGTCTGAAATTATTATTAATAGTATCCAGCACAGTGATTACATCATTTCTAAAAATGGATGTATCATTTATCCATGTTGTATTAAGGTTTCTTTTTAGCTCAAGAGGCACAGTATCGCAAGGCGGGGAAGTTGTAAGTGCCATGGCCCCGGCAGCCTTAAGCATAGTGTCGAGTGCATTGTTAAAATCACTTTTTGTAATTGCATTTTTTACCAAAGGGAGGTCAGCAATTAAGACACTATCCCAATTCACTCCACAAACAGAAACATTAGAATGAAAATATTTTACAAATCCCCAAACTTTACAAGTGTAAAATAGCTTTTGTTGATAGCTGGGGTTCTGGCATTGAACAGAGCCAAACAAAATAAGGAAGAAGAAAAGGATTACTGTTTTTTTCATAGATATGGTACAGTACAAAAATAGTTTTCTTTAGCCTAGAAAGTTGTCAGACTTATTTAATGGTAGGGTTGACTTATTTAATGGCAGGATTTTGCCAATGAAACACACTCTTCAAACAACTTAAAACAACCTGTTCGTTCCTAAGTTCGGCATCTTTTTTAGATGCTTATAAGCCTTGTCGGTAGCTTCTCTGCCACGTGGAGTACGGGCAAGATATCCTTCCTGTATCAGGAATGGTTCATATACTTCTTCCAGTGTTCCTGCTTGTTCGCCTACGGCAATTGCAATGGTAGTAATACCTACAGGCCCTCCTTTAAATTTATCGATGATAGCTGTTAGGATACGGTTATCCATTTCATCTAAACCATGGTCGTCGACATTCAAGGCTTTGAGTGCATATTGAGTAACTTTCAGATCAATATTTCCTTCACCTTTTATTTGGGCAAAATCGCGCACACGGCGCAATAGTGCATTGGCAATACGTGGAGTGCCACGGCTGCGGCTGGCAATTTCCCATGAAGCGTCCGGGCTGATAGCAATATTCAATATGCCTGAAGAACGTTCCACAATCTTTTGTAAAAGTTCGGCAGAATAATAATCTAAACGGAAATTAATTCCAAAACGGGCACGCAAGGGCGATGTAAGAAGTCCGGAACGTGTGGTGGCACCAATGAGTGTAAACGGATTTAATTTCAATTGCACACTGCGTGCATTCGGGCCGGTATCGAGCATAATGTCGATGCGGTAATCTTCCATCGCAGAGTAGAGATACTCTTCCACAACAGGGCTCAACCTATGTATCTCATCAATGAAAAGAACATCAAAATTTCCTAGGTTGGTAAGCAGACCGGCAAGGTCACCGGGTTTTTCCAAAACAGGTCCTGAGGTGATACGGATGTTCACTTCCAGCTCTGCCGCAATAATATTTGCAAGGGTGGTCTTTCCCAATCCCGGTGGGCCGTGTAGTAGAACATGGTCAAGGGCTTCCTCCCGTTGTTTTGCGGCCTGAACAAATACTTTAAGGTTCTCTATTATTTTTTCCTGACCTGTAAATTCAGCAAAGTGCTGAGGGCGCAAGGCTGTTTCCACCTCCTTTTCGGCAGGTGAAATATTTTCGTTTTCTGGATTCAGGTTTTCGTTCATTGCATTGCAAATGTAGAAAAAACGTGGCTACTTATCCACTGCCAAACAATTGCAAAATGACTTTTCCCCTCTCTGCTTGGAGAGAGGGGAAAAGTGTGTGTATTAATTAATCGGTTGCCCTGATACTTTTTGCTAATCCAGTTCTCGGGAAAAGTCCGGCATAAATTTCCAGCGGGTAAATTAAAACTCCAACAGAATAGGTGATGGAGTTGAAATTATAATCAATCATATTATTATCTATAAGCATAAGCCGATATCCAACCTGTGTATATAATCCGCAATATCGGTTGAAGTTATAATCAAGCTCTACCTGTGGCTCAAAAGGAATAATTATCCTGCTGCTCTTTGTTACCACTACATTGTTAAGCGTATATTTATAGGAGGAGCTACCAATGCCAATTGACACAGGAATATCAATCCGCCAGTGTTTTGAAAGTGTTAAAATATATTCGACGAAGTAAGATATAAAGAAAAAATTCAACTTGCTTTTGATCGTATCCCCATCGGTATATTTTATATTGTAAATTGTTGATGCAAGGGTATTAACACCACCTCCAATTGTGAATTTTTTTCCAAAACAAACACCAACGT
>CAIPDV010000005.1 GCA_903863935.1 uncultured Bacteroidota bacterium | reverse complement strand
TCTGAAGGATAATAAATTCTGGTTGAATGCTATTTCTCAAACGTACAAGGATAACTTAGATATGGATGATGTTTTGAAATACGATGCTTGGGTCGATGGCTTAACCAATGATGACTTTAAACGGCTTGCAACGCAATACCTGAACATGAGCAATTATGCCAAATTTGTTTTGGTTCCGGAGCAATAGGTGAGTTAAAAGATCATAAAGTTTGTAAAGTAGAAAGTAAAACCAATTAGCAATCCACTTTACAAACTTTATAACATTCCTTTATTAGTCTTCCAGATTACCAAACTTACCGGAATTAAAATCTTCGTAAGCTTGGATTAGCTCCTCTTTGGTATTCATAAGAAACGGTCCGTATGGTGCAATGGGTTCGTTAATTGGTTCGCCGCTTAATACCAAAACTATTGAGTCTTCAAGAGCTTCGATAATAATTGTTTCGCCATCATTTTTAAAAAGGACAAAATGGTCTGCTGGTGCTTCGTCAGTATTATTTACTTTCACCTTACCTTCAATAATTAATATTCCGGTATTAAATGTTTCAGGAAAATTTAGTGTAAAGTTCGCGCCTTTTTTAACTCTAACATTATACATTTGTATTGGCGTGAAGGTAAAAGCAGGCCCTTTGATTCCATTCAGTTCTCCGGCAATTACATCAACAACTCCACCATTATCGGGCAAGTAGTATTTACCCATTTGGTCATTTGTAATGCCCTGGTATTTTGGTTTCGACATTTTGTCTTTTGCAGGAAGATTAACCCAAAGCTGCACCATTTGAAAAAGCCCTCCTTTCCTGGCGTATTCCTTTTCATGATATTCCTTATGTAATACACCTGATGCTGCGGTCATCCATTGCACATCGCCCTCCCCAATTACGCCGCTATTTCCAGTACTGTCGTGATGTGCCACTTTGCCATGATATGCAATAGTTACAGTTTCAAATCCCCTGTGAGGATGAACACCAACACCCCTTGGGGCATCGGTTCCAGCAAAATCTACTTTAGAATTATAATCGAGCAGGAAAAAAGGGCTCATTCTTCTAATATCCATATCATATCCACTTGGGAAAAAATTATGTACCCGGAAGCCATCACCTACCATGTGTGGTGGTGGAGGGGGTAAAATTTGCTGAATTGATTTTGTTTTCATTTTATTGATTTTATTCTCCCATCAGGGGATAGGCGGGTATTGTAAATTTCAAGCGCAAAGGTACAACCGTTTTGAATTGAATTTATTAATGCAGGTTAAGAAATAGGTTCCGGTTAATTCATATAACTTTGCATCAAGACAATATCTATGAAAGCCAAATTAAGACGGGAATCGCTTGAACAACTTAATAGTATGTCAAAGAACACAATTATGGAGGTTCTTGGCATTAAAGTAACCGGAATTGGTGAGGATTACCTTGAAGCCACAATGCCGGTGGATGCCCGTACCCACCAGGTATATGGAATTCTACATGGAGGAGCATCGGTAGTACTTGCAGAAACCCTGGGCAGTATGGGATCCATGCTTATTGTTGATCCTTACAAATTCAAATGTGTTGGGGTAGAAGTGAATGCAAACCATATAAAAGCGGTAAAAACGGGTTTAGTTAAAGGCACGGCCCGCCCTATACATGTTGGAAGAAGTACCCAGGTTTGGCAAATTGAGATAAAAACGGAGGAAGGTGAGTTAGTCTGCAGCAGCAGACTAACAGTAGTGGTGGTTCCAATGACATAATAAGAATTCGCAAAAAGAAAGGCTATGAAGATATTGACTGCAGAGCAAATTAGAGAAGCTGATAAATACACCATAGCTAATGAACCTATATCGTCCATTGATCTGATGGAGAGAGCGGCGGAAGCATGCACATCCTGGCTTGCAGAGCATTTTTCAAAGGACACTAATTTTATTGTAATTTGTGGATTGGGTAACAATGGCGGCGATGGGCTGGCTATTGCACGGCATCTTCTTGCAAAGGAACTCAAAGTTGAAACATTTATAATTCCGTTTTTTTCGAAAGCCTCCGAAGATTTTTCGACAAACAAAAAAAGGCTTCAGGAAATCAAAGGAGCAAAACTTACTGAAATAAAAGAGCCGCATGATTTAAATTTTACGTCGAATAAAAATACAGTCTTGATTGATGCCATTCTTGGTTCCGGTTTATCTAAACCTGTGGATGGAAAATTGGCAGATATAATTCAAAGAATAAACACATCGCGTTTACCAATTGTCGCCATTGATATGCCCTCCGGGCTTTCTATGGAGGATAATACCGGATTCGACAGAAAAAATATTATCAATGCAAGTTTTACATTAACTTTTGAAACACCTAAACTTTCCTTGTTGTTTGTTGAAAACTCAGGAAATGTTGGAGAGTTTTTTATTCTCGATATTGGGCTTGATAAGCAATTCCTTGCTGAACAAACTTCCTCTACTTTTTGGGTTACTCAAACAATGGCATCTCAAATTCTTAGTCCACGCCCCAGGTTTTCAAACAAAGGCAACTATGGCCATGCTTTACTTATTGCCGGAAGTTATGGCAAAATGGGTGCCTGTGTTTTGGGGGCAAAGGCGTGTTTACGATCGGGAGTCGGCTTACTTACAACATGCATACCAAAATGTGGTTATACTATTTTGCAAACCACAATTCCAGAAGCTATGGTGATTACTGATGCTGAAGATAAAGAATTTTCAGGTCTTAAAGATTTAGCAAAATACAATGCCATTGGCATTGGACCAGGAATTGGAACTTCTGAACAAACAACTAAAGGATTAAAAATGCTTATACAGGAATCTTCAACTAAGATGGTTCTTGATGCTGATGCCCTTAATATTTTATCGGAAAATAAAACATGGCTTTCTTTTTTGAAACCCGGTTGTATCATTACCCCTCACCCGGGAGAATTCGCGCGATTAGCTGGTAAAACGGCAAGCGGATTTGAAGCCTACACTTTACAGCGTGAATTTGCAGTTAAGTATGGCATTTATGTAGTTTTAAAGGGGGCCTATACATCGATTGCCACCCCTAATGGTGAAGTTTACTTTAATTCCACCGGCAACCCCGGAATGGCTACTGCGGGTAGTGGTGACACACTAACGGGAATTATTCTTGGTCTGCTTGCACAGGGGTATACTTCAAAACAGGCCACAATTTTAGGAGTTTATATTCACGGCTTTGCCGGGGACATGGCTGCACAGGAATTAGGGGAAAACGCTTTAATTGCTGAGGATATAACGAATACACTGGGAATGGCTTTCCAGTATTTGAGTCAATAATTTAACCTTACTATGAGGCATTTACCACCTTTACTTTGGTAATTGCTTTAAAATCCTACATTTGCACCTTCAAAAAAAACAAGTACGTGCTGCGCAGGTTTATCTACAATAACTTCCCGATTACCAAGATATATATCTACATCGCGAAGGTTTTATACTTTTTTGTCACCATAGTTTATGGCAAGAAGCCTCGTATTATTACCCGAAGTGGAATTACGTATGAGGTTGATCTATCGGAAGGAACTGACCTTTCACTCTTTCTTTTTGGAAGTTTTCAAAAGCATGTTACAAAGAGTGAACTTTTATCTATACCCAAAGATGCAACAATAGTAGATGTAGGAGCTAACTTTGGTTTAATGAGCCTACCATTTGCGCAATTGGCACCTGAAGGAAAGGTTTATTCATTTGAACCGACACATTATGCACTTGCAAAAATCAAACGCAACTTGTCCCTTAATCCTGAACTTGCCAAACATATTGAAGTAATCAATTCATTTGTTTCTGCTAAAACAACAGAAAATGCAGGCATCAAAGCATTCTCCAGTTGGAAAGTGAATAATGAAAAGGCCGAAGTAATGCATCCAACCCACCTTGGTGCAGCTAAGTCTGCTGATGGGGTTGGGTCTATTACACTAAGTGATTTTTGTAAAAAAGAAAACCTTGCAAGGTTAGATTTTATAAAGATTGATACCGACGGACATGAATACGAAGTGCTGCAAGGTGCAGGTGAAGCAATTGCCAAATACCGCCCACAGATTATTTTTGAAATTGGCCTTTATGTTATGACGGAAAAAGGCATTGACTTTTCATTTTACTCTGATTACTTTGGAAAATTGAACTACCTTATGTATGATTCAGCTTCAAAGGCTTTGATAACTATGGAAAATCACAAAAAATATATTCCGGCAAAAGGTACCATTGACATTATTGCAAAGCCCAAATAATTTTCTCTTATCTTTACTCTGCCTCAAATTCTTAAAGAGGTAATTTCTCGTGAAATATTTAATACATTCTTTTTTCAAGGTCTGGATCAAAGCAACCTCTTATTTTTTCTTTGAGAAAATTGAAGTATCGGGAACCGGGAACTTACCCAAAGACTGTCCTGTTATACTTGCTTGCAACCACCCCAATGCTTTTCTTGACTCGATTGTAATGACATCAGTTGCAAAACGGCCACTTTACTATACAGCACGGGGAGATTTTTTCAAATCAAAGCTTGCAGCCCGACTTTTAAATTTCATTCAGATTTTACCGGTTTACCGTAGGGAAGAAGGTAGAGAATTGATGCATAAAAACAACGATACTTTTTCGTATTGTATTGAAGTATTTAAAAAAAACGGGGCAGTCATGATCTTCTCTGAAGGAGTGTCTGAAAACAAATGGGAACTCCGCCCATTGCGAAAAGGCACGGCCCGATTGGCCCTTGATGCATGGAGCAATCCGGAAGTGGGTGATCGGCTGAAAGTTGTTCCGGTAGTAATCCATTACAGCTCATGGCTGAAAATACATCCTAAAATTCATATTGAATTTTTGAAAAACATTGAAAAGAACTCTATTGCAGAATCGGGCGAAAGTGGCTTGTTTAATAAAAATTTCAACGAGTTGTTGACATCCACCCTATCAGCTAAATGCATACAAGTGGATAAAACAAAAGATGTAAATTCCCAGAATAAGGTCACAGAATTCATCTTAAAGAATTATGTGAACGGCACAGCTATTGCAAAAAAACTTCAGGATAAATATACCGCTTCAAATAATCCGGAATTCATTTCTGATTATAAGAAATTAGCAGATTTCTTAACGAACGAAAATATTAACTACGATTTAACGATGGGCTCCGGCATTATGAACGTAGTCAATTTAATGGGATGGTATATAGTAATTGCGATAGCAATAATCTTGAATTTCATTCCTTATTATCTATGCAAATTCCTTGTAAGAGGTACTAAAGGGAATGATTTCCACGATTCACTTTTATATTGCATGCTACTAATCGTTTACCCCATCTATCTCATAACTCTGTTTGTAATAGCCCATACAGTTAAAGATTGGACTTCTTCTATAGTAACTGTGTTTTTAACAGCCTATAGTGCCTTTTACTATGAATCTTCAAAAAGATATATTCTATCATTTTCGAAGAAAGACAAATTGAAAATTGTCAAACAAATGTTCAGCCGGCTTTTTGAAACAAGTAATGGCTAACTATCCACTCCTTTCCACCCTTGTATCCCCATAACTCAGCACACGACATAAAAAAAATTCGCCAGTAGACCCACCATTTAATAGATTGTTCCTTTCCATAAACATTAGCCATAATATCCATTATTTTCCCTTTATTGGAATCCATATTTTGCAACCATGCCTCCGAAGTTTTTTGATAATGAACACCGCTTACCCTCCAATGATCTTCAATTTTTAATTGTTGCTGAAAATATAACAGCAAGTGGTCACTTGGCATTATTCCTCCTGTGAAAAAATATTTACTCATCCAGTCCGATTCATCAATTACTTCAAACTTATAGGCATACTCTTTGTGTGTAAAAATATGTACAAACAATTTCCCTTCTGCTTTCAAAAAACTCGCAACCTTAGCCATAAGAAGGTCATAATTGCGCATGTGTTCAAACATTTCTACGGAAACAACCCTGTCAAATTTTTCAACAGTTTGAAAGATATTCATATCAGCGGTTACAATAGTAAGGTTTTTCAAATTCCTTTTTCTTGCCTGCTCATCTATAAAAACCTTTTGACTATGTGAATTTGAAACTGAAGTCACAGCACTATTCGGAAATTTTTCCGCCATGAATAATGACAAAGAGCCCCAACCGCAACCTAATTCCAGGATTTTTTGGCCATCTTTTAATTGAGCTCTGCTACATGTAATTTCAAGCATCTCCTTTTCCGAAACATCGATTGAATTCACTCCTTGTTTCCAGTAGCCCGAACTATATTTTAAATGCTTCCCCAATACTAACCGAAAAAACTCGGCAGGAACCTCGTAATGCTGTGAATTAGCATCTGTTGTATTTACAGCTATAGGAGAGCTTTTCAACTCCTCCAAGAGTTTCATAAAGTGTTCTTGTTGAGCGTCAGGATTGCCTTTATCTTCATCCTTTAACCGCTGAGCCAAAAGATTCCGTATCCCATTACGAATTAAAAAATCGGGCACTAAATCTTTTTCGAGCAAACGGGAATACCACATACTTTTATTGAAATTACAAATGTTTTATTTTTTCTTGAACCAGGGTACAAACATAGAAGTTGTTCGCTGATATTCTCTGTACAAGTCACCTTTTGAACGTATAGATTGCTGCTCAGTTAACGGAATTCCGGTAACCCTGAATAATAACAAAGTTATTGTTAATGGGCTAAGAATCCCAATCCAGCCATAGTCCGCATTCAATGCTACTAAAAAATATCCTGCCCAAATCATTGATTCAAAAAAGTAATTCGGGTGGCGGGAATAATTCCATAAACCTACGTCACAAACCTTTCCTTTGTTATCCGCATTTTTCTTGAATGCTTTTAGTTGCGCATCTGCAAGAGCTTCTCCACAAATACTTACAGCCCAGACTGCAACTCCAACATATTCAAGTACCGATAGACCATCCTTTTTATTAAAAGCAATTAAGAAAAAAGGTATTGCCAGGTAAATGTTTGAAAGTGCCTGCGCCTGAAAGAAGAAGAAGAGCTTGCTATTAACTGAGTTCCCCCACTCTTCCCGCATTTTTTTATAACGGCCTTCTTCTATCTCCAAATGTGAACCAACCCGGAATAGAAGATAAATCCCCAGGCGAAGGCTCCATATAAGAATCATACTGCTAAGTATGATTTTGCGTTGTGGAAAACCATCGGCTAAAAAATACAGGAGAATTGCGATTATTGAAAAGTTAAAAGCCCAAAAGATGTCTACAACACCAGCATTTTTAATTTTATACGCCCAAGCATAAATTATTAGCATAACCACGCAACAAACTGCCAAACAAATAAGAATTGTAGAAATTAAGGTGCTCATGTCATTTGAATTTATGTGAAATACGATTCCACAACATTATTGGATTTAAAAATAACAAATATATTTACAACATAATTAATTCATAAATATGCTAGTTAAGGTATATGGCAGTGCTGTTAGTGGAATTGATGCAACATTGATTACTGTTGAAGTAAACATTGCCCAGGGAGTCAATTTTTTTCTTGTTGGGCTACCGGATAGTGCAGTAAAGGAGAGCCAGCAGCGGATTGATGCTGCTTTGAAAAATAACGGGTATCGCATCCCCGGAATGATGATTACCATAAATATGGCACCTGCGGATATTCGCAAAGAGGGCTCATCTTATGATTTAACCCTTGCCATTGGTATACTTGCGGCATCCAATCAGATTAGCAGTGAGAAAGTAAAAGATTATATTATAATGGGTGAGCTTTCGCTTGATGGAAGCCTGCAACCCATTAAAGGGGTTTTGCCAATTGCGCTCTGTGCTCAGGAAAACGGCTTTAAAGGCCTTATACTTCCTGTCCAAAATGCTAAAGAGGCAGCTATTGTTACAGGACTGGATGTGTATGGAATAACCAACATTAAAGAAGCTATTGATTTCCTGAACGGAGATATGGAACTTGCTCCGGTTAAGGTGAATGTAGAAGAGACCTTTTATGCACAATTGAGCCATTCCGAAATAGATTTTGCAGATGTAAAAGGCCAGGAAAATATTAAACGTGCCCTTGAAATAGCTGCCGCCGGAGGCCATAACGTGCTATTAATTGGCCCTCCGGGTTCCGGTAAAACCATGCTTGCAAAAAGGCTGCCAACTGTTCTTCCACCACTTTCACTGGAAGAAGCACTTGAAACAACAAAGATTCATTCTGTGGCAGGTAAAACAATGGATGGTACAGGGCTTGTTGCCATACGTCCATTCCGTTCGCCTCATCATACTATTAGCGAGGTTGAGTTGTAACGAGTGGCTGTGCACAGGCTATGATATTTGGAGGATATTGAGTGCTTTCGGCTACAAGTAGGAGTGCAGATTCATTTTTCAGTCTATCTGGGTAACCCTTTCTTTTATCCTTTGCTGATTGTGGGGGATTAGGTGCATTTATTTCCTTTATCTCGTAACCCGAGTCAAAAGTTATCTCAAGCGTATGTGACCAACTTTCAGGATTCCACCTGACAACAATATCAACGTGTTTGCTTTTTAGAAACTCCCGCCTCTTTGCATCACTCCATGATTTCATTTGATTTTTAACGTAGGCATCATCCTGCATCAGTTCAAGGCTTACGATGTCTGTGTCTCTAACCAAAAGAATTTCATTGGTTGGGATGTGTGTATATGGCGCATACTTAATAACATCGAAATTGAAAATAATTTGTTCCATTTTTATTGCTATTTAAAATCAAAAACCCCCGCATTTCTGCGAGGGTTTTGTATTATTTGTTCTCTTACTTCTTATCGTCTTTCACCTCTTCAAAGTCTACATCAGTAACCTCTCCCTCTTTCTTGCCGTCGGCTCCGGGTGCTCCTCCGTCGGCTTGTGGGCCTGCGTTGGCACCATCTGCACCGGGTTGGGCGGCTTGTGTAGCCTTGTACATTTCTTCGGAGGCTGCTTGCCAAGCGGTGTTTAATTCACCCATGGTAACATCAATCCGGGCAAGATCCTTTGCTTTGTGGGCTTCTTTCAAGCCATCCAATGCTTTGGTAATAGCTTCTTTCTTATCTGCAGAGAGTTTATCTCCGTAGTCTTTCAGTTGCTTATCGCTTTGGAAGATGAGGGCATCGGCACTATTTATCTTGTCTATTTCTTCTTTGGCTTTCTTGTCGCTATCAGCGTTAGCAGCAGCTTCTTCTTTCATACGTTTGATTTCTGCATCGCTCAATCCTGAACTTGCTTCAATACGCACGTGTTGAGATTTGCCAGTAGCCTTGTCTTTTGCCGATACGTTCACAATTCCGTTCGCATCATGAAAAATAATACGGCTGCCATTGGCACAATACACTTCAGCAAAAGGCGAAATGGCATTTTCACGAACCTTTACCGGAATAAAACTATTGATGGATGCAGGTGTTGCCTTCTTTTTTTTCTTATGGACTGTCCACCCG
>CAIPDV010000004.1 GCA_903863935.1 uncultured Bacteroidota bacterium | reverse complement strand
CTTTCACTGGAAGAAGCACTTGAAACAACAAAGATTCATTCTGTGGCAGGTAAAACAATGGATGGTACAGGGCTTGTTGCCATACGTCCATTCCGTTCGCCTCATCATACTATTAGCGATGTGGCACTTGTTGGCGGAGGCAGTTTTCCCCAGCCGGGAGAAATATCTCTGGCGCATAATGGAGTATTATTTCTGGATGAACTTCCGGAATTTAAAAGAACGGTGCTTGAAGTTATGCGCCAGCCTTTGGAAGACCGGGTTATCCGGATTTCACGAGCCAAATTTACGGTTGAGTACCCTGCCAGTTTTATGCTGGTAACGGCTATGAACCCATGCCCCTGCGGTTATTATAACCACCCTACTAAGGATTGTGTTTGCCCTCCCGGCATGGTTCAGAAATACCTGAATAAGATCTCAGGGCCGCTTTTAGACCGGATTGATATACACGTGGAAGTTGTTCCGGTAGCGTATGGCGAACTATCTTCTGAAAGGGTGAATGAGAAAAGTGAAAAAGTGAGGGAACGTGTAGTTAAAGCTAGGGTTATTCAAGGTAAAAGGTATACCGGAACATCTATTTACTGTAACGCACAAATGAGTTCGAAACAGTTAAAAGTATATTGTAAAATAAATGATGCGGGTAATCAATTATTGAAAACCGCCATGGAGAAGCTGAACCTTTCGGCCCGTGCTTATGACCGGATACTTAAAGTTGCACGAACCATTGCCGACCTCGACGATTCAGAGAATATTGAAACACCACATCTGGCGGAAGCCATTAATTATCGCAGCCTTGACAGGGAGAATTGGGCGGGGTAGGATCATTATACTATCCTCTTATTAATTGTAGCTCCTTTCGGTTTCCATAACCACAATTGAGGATTTAATTTTTTATTCGTGATAAATATCACAATAAAGCATGACGACATACCTGCTTTTTGCCCTCAATTCAGTGTTATTTTGTATTTTAAAACTAAGCTAATTCCAGTTAAGATGAATACTACAAAACTGCATCAGATTCTTATCCCGGTTGATTTTTCTCCTTCGGGCGAATGCGCACTAGAATATGGTGCTTACTTAGCAAGTAAATTCAATGCTAATCTTATATTATTGCATATTCTGGAAGGAGCACACAAATATCCGCATGATTGGTTTAATGATACCAATTTATTAACAAACCCTGTTTCGATAAAAATTAAAGCAACAAAAAAGCTTAACGAATATGCAACTACAATTGCCAAGAAGTATGGCATACATGTTCAATATATTTATTCCACTGGAAATCCTGCACAAAGAATAACCGAAACTGTACATGAACAAAATATCGATCTGATTGTAATGGGGACACATGGTGCCAATGGATTTGAGGAATTTTTTATGGGCAGTAATGCTCATAAAGTTGTTACTCTTTCCCCCTGTCCTGTTATAACCATTCGTGAAGGATTCAGTCCATCGGAAATTAAGTCTATTGTACTTCCCATTGATGAATCACTGCATTCAAGACAAAAAGTGAATGACATTCTTCCTTTAGCTGCACAATGCCATGCAGTAATACATATACTGGGCCTTTTAAAAGGAATAGATGAAACAGATCTTGCAAAACTTAATATTAAACTGGATACTGTTGAAGATGCAGTTAAAAAAGCCGGAGTAATTTATACCCGTGAGGTATTACATACAGATAATATTGCCTTAGCGGCTATGAAGTACGCCGAAGACATACATGCAGAAATGCTTTCAACTATGACTGACCATGAATCTCATTTAACTGGAATGTTTATGGGTGCATTTGCCCAGCAAATTGTGAACCATTCCAAAGTGCCCGTATTAAGTATTAAACCAATGAGAGGCAATTACGCATACCCGCGCCAGACCGAATAAAAAACAAGAAAGAGGATGCAGATCAATGCAACCGTGCCGGATATGATTCTCCAAAGCAACTCCATGGCTTGAAGT
>CAIPDV010000003.1 GCA_903863935.1 uncultured Bacteroidota bacterium | reverse complement strand
AGTACCTATAATGCTACTCCGGCCGCTACTACTACGTATATGATGTATGCAAATACGAATGGCGATGAATATGCTATGCCAGGCGGTGCAACCAATACTGTATTAACCTTTACCGCTACTGGTCCTGCTTGGGTAGCCCCTGCAGCTGCAACCGTAATAGGTGCAAACAGTGGTACAAGTTTGAACGGTACAAACGTAATATTAGGTAATGCCTACGGAGGAACTACGGGGAAATTGCTGGCTAATACCGAAATACCTTTTAATGGATTTAATATTGACTTCTCTGGGGCTGGTACCATTGGAATTGATCTGGCAGCTTCAACCACAGCAGCAAGAGCTTTGGAAATTGGAGGTAATGCCAATACTATACGAAATAACGGCTTGAAATCAGGAAGTACCTATAATGCTACTCCGGCCGCTACTACTACGTATATGATGTATGCAAATACGAATGGCGATGAATATGCTATGCCAGGCGGTGCAACCAATACTGTATTAACCTTTACCGCTACAGGCCCTTCATGGGTAGCCCCGGCGGGTGCAACTGTTACAGGCGCAAATAGTGGTACAAGTTTAAACGGTACCAACGTAATTCTGGGTAATGCTTTTGGAGGTACAAATGGAAAGTTACTTGCTAATACAGAAATACCATTTAATGGTTTTAATATTGACTTTTCAGGCACAGGTACAATTGGAATTGGGCTGGCAGCATCTACTGCAGCTGCAAGAGAGTTGGAAATTGGTGGTAATGGCAATACCATTCGTAATAACGGATTGAAGTCAGGAAGCACCTATAATGCTACTCCTTCTGCTACCACTAGTTATATGATGTATGCAAATACGAATGGCGATGAATATGCCATGCCAGGCGGTGCAACCAATACTGTACTAACCTTTACCGCCAGCGGTCCTGCATGGGTGGCCCCTATAGCAGCAACTATTACTGCGAATAATGGTGCTTTTATGAGTACCGGAAGCAATGTACAATTTGGAACAAACCCATTGGTGCAAAATACAACATTACCGCTTGGTATATTCACCTTAACAGAAACCGGAAATCTGGCAGGTCCTCCTATCCACCAGATACAGAATGGAAGCCAGTCGGGTATCGCTATTGGAGGTATGAATACTGCCGCTGTAGGTGGTGGTAACGGATCAGGCGTATATGGTACAACCGCCCAAAGCAATGGATATGGTGTAGAAGGATTAAATACCTATTCATTTGGCGGTGGTGTTGGTGTATATGGTAACGGCGGACAATATGGTGTGGAAGGTGTATCAACAGGTAGTGTAGGTGTTTTAGGTTCAGGCTCAACAGGTACAGAAGGTAATGGTACCGCTTATGGTATATATGGTATTGGCCCAATTGCAGTTTATGGCGATGCAAGCAATTCTTCCGGTTCGGCAGGTGGTTCATTTGGTAATAACGGCGGAGGTGTTTATACATATAATGCTTATTATAACGGAACATCTTACTATGGAATTTATTCAAACTCGGCTATCTACAGTTCTTCTACAAAGTCAACATTAGTAGAAGATGAAGAAGGAAATACGCGCGCAATGTATTGCGACGAATCTCCTGAAGTTGTATTTCACGATTATGGTACAGCCTCCCTCGTAAACGGAAGAATTCATATTGACCTCGACCCAATACTGGCCAAGAATGTTGCCATTAATGAAAAGCACCCACTTCGTGTGATCATTACCATGAATGATGAATGCCCGAATAGCTTATTTGTGACTAACCGTACTTCTACCGGATTTGATGTGGTTGAAATGAACCATGGCACATCGAATGCGGCTTTCACTTATGAAGTGATTGCTAACCGTGCCGATAAGAAAGTGAAGAAAGGAGAACCTTCAAAGAATTACTCTGATCTGCGTTTCCCAATATTTCAGGTGCCTCCTCCTCCAAAGGCTGCTATTGTTGAGAACAAGAACAAATAATTCTATTATTTATATTTTGTCTTTAGAAAAGACCGGTGACTTTCCAGTCACCGGTCTTTTCATTATTTAAACAAATTCGACAGATATTTGTACCTTGCATTCTTAAAGAATACTTCATGGAAAGCTTGCGCATATTCGACATCCCTTACCTGCAAAAGGAAAAATTCCCAAAGGAAGATTGCATTGCCTCAAAAGTAAATGGTTCCTGGCTTAAAATAAGCACTGCCCAATTTATTTCTACTGCAGAAAGCCTGGCATACGGATTTATGAATGCAGGAATAAAAAAAGGAGACGGGATAGCAACCATCTGCTCCAATAACCGCATTGAATGGAACTTTGCCGACTTAGCTATACTGATGATTGGTGCAGTGCATGTGCCTATTTACCCAACCATAAGCGACGGGGATTTTAAATTCATTTTTACCGATGCAGAAATAAAATATGTTTTTGTTTCCGATAAAAAACTGTACGACCGTATTAAAGAAATAGCAAAGGATATTCCTGCTATTAAAAATGTTTACACATTCGATGAAATAATTGGAGCCTCTCATTGGAGTGACTTATTAAAGGAGGGTGAAAAAAATCCGGATGCAGAAAAGCTGGAAGCCATTAAACGTTCCATTGCTCCATCGGAACTGGCTACCCTTATATATACTTCCGGAACTACCGGAACACCCAAGGGAGTAATGCTATCGCATAGCAATATTGTGAGTAATGTAATTGCTTCCAAAGTATTTGTTCCTGTGCGGGAAGATGGTAAAGCACTCAGTTTTCTTCCACTCTGCCATGTGTATGAAAGGATGCTGAATTACCTCTATCAATATTTAGGTATTTCTATTTATTATGCAGAAAGCATTGATGCCATAGGCGATAACCTTAGGGAAGTAAAACCGCATGTCTTTGTGGCAGTACCTCGTGTACTGGAAAAGATATACGATAAAGTTATTGCTGCTGGAAATGCCCTGACCGGAATGAAAAAGAAACTTTTCTTCTGGGCAGTAGATCTGGGTTTGCGTTTTGAAATGAATCATGCCAATGGCTGGTGGTATGATTTTCAGTTAGGTATTGCTCATAAGCTCATCTTCAGCAAATGGCAGGCTGCTATTGGTGGAAACGTAAGAGTAATAGCTTCAGGAAGTGCGCCTCTTCAGCCTCGCCTGCAACGTATTTTCTGGGCAGCTGGGATTCCGATACTTGAAGGTTATGGACTTACGGAAACATCACCTGTTATCTCTGTGAACAGGCTTACACCGGGAGATGCCAAGTTTGGTACTGTAGGGCCATTGATTCCGGATGTGGAAGTAAAAATTGCTGATGACGGAGAAATATTATGCAAAGGCCCGAACGTTATGATGGGCTATTATAAACGCCCCGACCTTACCGTGGAAGCCATTGATCATGACGGATGGTTCCATACCGGAGATATTGGCGTGATGATCGACAATAAATTCCTAATGATAACAGACCGCAAAAAGGAATTACTCAAAACTTCCGGTGGAAAATATGTCGCGCCTCAACCCATCGAAAATAAAATGAAAGAGTCGCCTTACATATCTCAGATAATGGTGGTAGGCGATGGACAGAAATTCACGGGAGCACTCATTGTTCCTAACTTTCATAACCTGGAAGAATGGTGCAAGGCCAATGGAGTTGAGGTAAAAGAGCCCAAGTTGCTTATTCAGGATGAAAAGGTGTTGGCTTTATTTGATGCTGAAAGAGACCGATTAAACGCCAGTTTCGGACATGTGGAACAGATAAAACGTTACGAACTCCTTCCTGATGAATGGACCACCCTGGGTGGTGAACTTACCCCTACCCTCAAACTAAAACGCAAATTTATATTAGATAAATACAAGGTTTGGGTGGAGAAGATTTATGTAGAGTAATTCATCTTACACCGTTTACCCCCGTTTTTCTACCATTTAATAAGTAAATCCTACCGTTTAATAAATGGGGGCATTTAACTCACTTTTTATTGTAATATTTGTATAGAATTAATTAAAGGTTTACCCAACCATTTTAATTAAACCTTCGTACTGGTGTATTAAAAGCTGAAATGTGAAAAAGCTACTTCTTATTCTTCTATCGCTTGGTTCTTCGCTTCTGACGCTGTGTAACGCTCAATTCGTTACCATTCCCGATGCCAAGTTCTCAGCCTATCTTCATAAAGTTGTTCCATCCGCCATGGTTGGCAATAGAATGGATACTACAAATAGCGCGGTGCTTTCTCTTGGCTATATCAGGGTTGAAGGTAAAGGCATTAAAGATATTACAGGAGCTCAATATTTTAAGTCTCTTATTACGCTCGATTGCGGTAATGGCTATTTGATGCCCGACTCGAATCACATTAAGTTTATTCCTTCTCCTCTGCCATTAACTTTGGATAGCCTTATCTGTGGTAATAACCAGATTGACACACTGCCATCTCTTCCTCCGAATCTCGTTTATCTGGCATGTTATGACAATAATCTCTCATTTCTTCCTACACTTCCTTCCACCCTTAATTATCTTGATTGCAGCATTAATCAATTGACCGGATTACCTGCTCTTCCTAATTCACTCCTATACCTTTATTGTAATGGTAATGGAATTCCTGTACTGCCCCCTTTGCCTGCGAACTTGCAACAACTGAATTGTGGATGGAACAAACTTCCATCACTACCAACATTACCCTCTACTCTTATAACTCTTGGATGTGACAATAATCAAATTCCTACATTGCCCGCTTTACCGAACTCGTTAGTTTCGCTGAGTTGTAATTCCAATTTATTACCTTCTTTACCAACTTTATCGCCATCATTAATTTATCTCGGCTGCGGGAACAACCAAATTCCTTCACTTCCAATTTTGCCTTCCAATTTACAATACTTGTATTGCGGTTCAAATTTATTGACAACCCTTCCAACTTTACCATCTACTCTAATTTACTTAAACTGCACTAATAATATAATAACCACCTTACCAACTCTGCCTGCAAATCTTCAAAGTATTTGGTGCGGAAATAATAAATTAACATCGCTTCCATCACTACCCGCGTCAGAAACTTTGCTGGATTGTTCCTTTAATCCTCTTATTGCTTTGCCTGCTTTACCGGCAGCTTTGACAACTCTTTATTGTGAATACGATACCCTTACCAGCCTCCCTACCCTTCCATCTGGCCTTACATCACTTGATTGCGGTAGTAATTACATTTCTTGTTTCCCGGTTTTCCCTGCTACTTTAGTGAGTGATACATTTTTCAATATTTATAATAACCCCTTCAACTGCCTGCCAAATTATGTCCGTGCAATGGATAATACAACTTTACTATACCCGCTTTGCATGCCCGGCAATTCCAATGGTTGCCCTGTAACACCGGGTGTTGTTGGATTTACTTACGAGGATATGGATGCCAATTGCACGAAAGATACGGGTGATAAAGTGATGGTGAATATTCCGGTGCAGCTGTATAATACAAGCAATACATTACTGAGCCAAACATACACAACAATCAATGGAGTGTATGATTTTCCGACAAGTGCCGGAAGCTATAGAGTTCATGTTGACACCATAGCAATGCCATTCACGGCACAATGTACCTATCCGGGAATAGACTCCAACGTTAGCTTTGCCTTAATAGATACGAATGTTAATTTCTCACTCACCTGCAAAACGGGCTTAGATGTGGGTGTACAATCGGTGGTGGTAAACGGCTTGGTTTTTCCGGGTCTGGAGCATGATGTAAATGTGGATGGAGGAGATATGTCGCAATGGTATGGACTTGCCTGTGCAAAGGGCGACAGCGGAACCGTCCAAATTGATATTACCGGTCCGGTGACGTATATGGGACCAGGTGTAGGAGCTTTAACACCGAACGTAGTCTCAGGTACTATGTTCACTTATCACATAGCCGATTTTGGTGCCATTACTAATTCCACTGCTTTTGATCTGCTCTTTATGACAGATACTACAGCACAGGCTGGCGACACTATTTGCGTGAATGTTACTGTTACTCCCCGGGCTGATAACAACCCTGCAAATAACACTTACCAGTATTGCTATTATGTGATAAACTCCCACGACCCGAACAATAAATCCGTTTACCCTTTAGATGTTGCACCAGACTATGATGACTGGTTTACATATACCATCCATTTTCAAAATACAGGAAGTGCACTGGCAAAAAATATTCAAATTAAAGATATACTTGATAACAATTTAGACTTAAATACATTTCAATTATTAAATTACAGTTTCCGCAATATCACTAAATTATCCGGCAGAAATCTTACGTTCTTTTTTAATGATATTAACCTGCCCGATAGCACCGTAAGTCCGAAAGGATCAGTTGGATTTGTACAATACCGCATAAAGCCTAAAAAAGGATTGCCCGCCGGAACTATTATAAGAAATAAGGGCTATATTTATTTTGATTTTAATTCCGCTATAGTTACAAACACTACCATCAATCGCTTTTTAGCCCCTTCTTCACCTGAAACAAACAGTGGTGTTACATTTATCCCTTCTATTGCCTATCCAAACCCTAGCAATGGATTGTTTACGGTAACACTTCAAAACACAAACTATGCTTGCAGTATTTCCTTTTTTAATGTTCTGGAACAGGAAATATATCATGCCTCCATTAATTCCGGCAGTACACAAATAGACTTACGTGGCAGAAGTCCGGGAGTTTACTTCTATACTATTAAAACAGATAATGGAGTGCAGATGTCGCATGGGAAGATAGTTGTAGAATAAATCCCTTAAAACTCCACCATCACCCTCACATTTATCTCCCGTGCTGTAAGGTAATTCGGCACTGCATATTTGTTGCCGCTCACATCGGAGATCCATTCGTAGGAGATAACATTGTTGGCTTGTAACAGGTTAAATACTTCTACACCTACCCACAAACGTTTAAAATATTTTGCAAGGCCATGACTTCCCTTCTGGCCTTCTTTACCAACAAACATGTAAGAACCTCCAATATCGGCGCGCTCGTAAGGGGGTGTTCGCAAAGTATCGGCGTATAAGGATTTGTTTGGAGGACCGAAAGGAACACCTGTTCCGAATATAAGATTGAGATACACTTTAAAATTCGGAATGCCCGGCATATAATCCTGAAAAAAGGTGCTGAATGTTACACGCTGGTCCAGCGGCATTGGCATTGAATTAAGGGGAACCTGTATGCTTGTAACCGGAACTTTATCGTTGGTATACGAATTTATTCGTTGACCATATTGGTTATAGTACTGTGTGTAATAGGCATTGTTGATAGAATATCGCGCATCTAATATGGAAAGACTCGCCCACGATTCAAGCCCTTTTACAAACTCACCTCCAATACGGGTATCAGCTCCAAAAGCATATCCATGGGCTGTTTGCGAAGGATAGTAATTCACATACACATTATCAATTTCGTATGGAATTACATTTACCAGTTGTTTGTAATAGGCTTCTGTAACCAGTTTAAAGTTCTTACCCCAAGCTTTAAAATTATAATCGGAACCCAGTACAAAGTGAATTGACTCCTGATCTTTAGTACCCGGATGCATCACGCCATTTATATCGATAAGCTCGCGGTAGAACGGCGGCTGAAAGTATAATCCGGTTGAAAATCTGAAGAGTACATCCCTTTTCCAGTTGGGCTTAAAACCAATAGAACCACGAGGGCTAATCACCAATTCTTTATTAATATCCCAATAGTTTGCCCTGATCCCCTCAGTTAGTATTAAGGTTGAATTTCCGTCAAAATGCCATTTGTTCACATTCTCGGCATACCCCATTATCCGGTTCGATTGGAGTGTATCGAAAGTTTTAACTACGTTTTGCAATTGCAGAATATTCGGGTTAAACGGAAGTGAATATCCGGCGGAGTCAATCAAATTCCATTGGCTTATTTGACTGGTCACCATTTCGTGCTGAAAGGTTGCTCCCCATAATATCTTCCCCCTTTCGGAATAATCAAATGTTCCTTTATGTTGGAAACTCCATATACTGGCATTCAAATCATCGCGGGCATGGTTCAGATAGCTACCCACACCAACATTAAATGCAGGTTTACCTAAATTCTTGCTGCCGATATTTGAATTTAATTCGCTAATCAGATAGTCTCCTTCTATATCATAATTCTGGGTTTCCTGATCATTGTAATGTGATGTTATCAGGCGCAGATTCAGCTTTTCGCTTGCTCTATAATTCAGCGACACAGCGCCGGTAATAGTTTGATAGTTGTCCACCTCCTGCCCCTGGAAATAAACCTGTAATTGGTAAGCCTGACTAACTGTTCCGAAAGAAGTGGTTTGGCTTTGCGGTATGAACTGGTAAATATTCAACGCATAGTTAACAAGTATATCCAACTCCAACCTATCGGTAATTGCATAGGTCATATAAAGTTGTCCGTCGGCAAACTGTGGTTTGTATGCGCCCTGCACATCCAACGAACTTAGCAAATACTGATTTGTTTTATACCTCGCCCCTACTATCCATGTAAACCGGTGACTTTTATTTACACCCTCAAGGTGAAAAGAACCACCTAAAAGACTACCTGAAACAGAACCTGCAAACTTCATTGGTTTCTTATATGTTACATCCAATACGGAAGACAGTTTATCGCCATACTGGGCCTCAAAGCCTCCGGCAGAAAAGAATGCTGACGACACCATATCGGGATTGATGAAACTCAATCCTTCCTGTTCACCGGCATGAATTAAAAAAGGACGAAAAATCTCTATGCCGTTAACATACACCAGGTTTTCGTCATATCCTCCACCACGCACCGAATACTCCGAACCAAGTTCGCTCCGCGAAACCACCCCTGGATTGGTCAATAACAAGGCATTAAAGTCTTCCGAAGGCATGGGAATTGAACTTACAACACCTACCGGCAGTTCGGTCATACCATGTGAATTATGCGATTGCCCGGTAACCACAGTGGTATCAAGCGTTGTGCTTGATAAATTATGCATACTTACATTATATTCTTCACTTTCCCCATCCTTTAGTTTTACGTTCTTAAATTGCGTTACATATCCAAACCGGAAGAAGCCTACTTCAATGGACCTACCCCCTGGTACAGTATAAGAATACCTCCCAAGGCTATCTGTATAAGCCGCCTTCTCATCGTTTCCAATCATTACAACTTCAACATTGGCAACGGGCAGCCCCGCGGTATCTTTTACCACTCCATGTATGGTGGCAGTCTGCGCTTCAACCTTAGGGTGAAAAAAGAACAACAGGGAAATGAGAACAAATAAAAATTTGAAGTTATCCCTTAACACGTGTGGCAACTGAGGTTATAATTGGTATTAAATAATTTTTTCAGGGGATAAATGTACCAATTCTTATGATTTTGGGTTTACTGAACATTCAGAGATCCGTCCTTCCAGGCTTGTATGAATTTAGCCCAGGCAACAGGGTTCAGGAGGTTATTGGGCGGATATTGTCCGGCATAATATAATTTATCATTTTCCTGTTGTACTGTATTCAGGTAGTTAACACCCGCTGAGCGGTTATCGTTGCCATAGCGCGCTTTGCGGGCCGCCAGTGCCATATTTCTTTTAGCTCTCGTCATATCATTGTCGGGCAGATCCAATTTCAGAAAGGCTGATTTAAAAGCTTCCTTCGATGGCCAGGAATAAAAAACAAAAGGCTTCAGGTTTACCGTATCGCGCGACATTACATGTACGATTCCATATTTATCGCTTGAAAGTGTATCGGGAACTTTATAAATATTGGTTTTGTATCCTACTGCCTGAAAAACAATTGAGTCTCCGGGAACAACAATTAAGGAAAAGTAGCCTGAGAAGTCGGAAATTGTTCCTCCATATGACCTTTTTACAAGGATAGCTACGTACGGAATAGATTGGGCGCTATCTTTATCTACCACAATACCCGAAAGCTGTATCAACTGGGTGAATTTGGCTGTCTGGGCACTGCCTTTTTTTGAAAGAGATAAACAAAATATGGGGAGAAGGGTTAGTACTAAAAGGCGTTTGAACATAGATTCATTAAAAAAAGTTAGTTGTTTTTACACGGAACAATGAGGTTAAACAACGGAATGTTTACAAAGAACGTAGTTCCGTCTGTTTTATTTTCCATCAGGTAGGTTCCGTATATTTTACCTGCTTCGCTTACAAGCGGACAAAAGGACTCATATTGATACTCTTCCGAAGGGTATAATAAGGGTTTGCGCGATACCACTCCTTCGCCCTCCACCTCGCTCCAGCCGCTCATACTGTCGAAGATATACCAATGCCTCCGCAGCAGTTGTATGGCCGATGACGTATTGTTCTCAATAGTGATGCGGTAGGAAAAAATAAAATAGCGGTTGGTAGGACGAGAATGAAGGTCCTCGTAGTTGCTTTGCACCGTTATTTTAACCCCGTGGGTTGTGAGCGTTACCATTACATTGCAAGTATAGTAATTTCATGGATAAGTTCGGTTGTTTTCTACACTTATCCGAATATTCTAATCAAATTTCAGATTCCTCACTTCGTTCGGAATGACAACCATGGTAGCGAATTAAGGGGAGGTGGCGGCGGGCTTT
>CAIPDV010000002.1 GCA_903863935.1 uncultured Bacteroidota bacterium | reverse complement strand
TATGGGCATTCATCAAATCCTTGTACTTATCAACCGCTTTAAACCTTGCTAAGATGGTATAGAAAGTCCCATGTATTTCTTTTGCACTTTTATTATTGCAGCATCCCTGTGTCCTGCATTTGTAATACCATAGGTTTTTCTTCTTGACAATATATCCCGGCATATTTGCACCGCAATGGTCGCATATCAGAAAGCTCTTTAAAGGTATCTCATCGTTTTCATGTTTAACCATATAGCCTTGGGCATTTTCTTTGAGTAAATCGTTCACCTTCAAAAATATTTCCTTGGTAGTTACTTTCTCATGGTTGCCCACAACTACTTTTCCTTCCAAAGAATTGTGAACTAAATAACCACAATAGAAAGGATTACGAAAGATATACGCCAATTTCTGATGATAGATTTTATACCCCATAGCTGCCAATTTATCCTTTATTGCTTCGGTAGATAATCCCTCATTGGCTTTCCATAAAAACGCCTTCCTGAGAAGCTTCCCTTTTTCATTAACGACCAATTGCCTTTTACCATTAATTATTATACTGTCATATCCAACAGGGGCAGTATGACACCACTCCCCTCTCAGCAGGGCTTCTTTGATACCTGCCATGCATTTCTCCCTGCGGAGTTGGTTGTCATATTCCGAAAAAATGAACTGAATGTTCTGTTGGAGGCTTCCGCTTGAAGTAGTGGAATCGGTAGGTTGTGTTACCGAATGAACCATTACACCCTGTTTCTTTAACTGCTCCGTCAGGTAAATGGCATTCCCACCTGAACGGGAGAAACGGTCAACGCTATAAACAATTATATGGGTGATTTTCTCCCTGCTCTTTTTTACAAAGGATAGCATCCGGCTGAACTCTTTACGCTCATCTGTTTTTGCGCTTTCATACGTGCCGCCAAAACAACCGAGAATTGTATAGGCATTCTTTAAAGCAAACTGCTCACAGGATTTCCGTTGGGTGTCCAAGCTCATATTATTGTCGGCTTGTTCCTTCGTAGATACCCTTGTATAGATTACACAATTGCTCGTGCTTACAAGTAAATGCTTCTTGCCTTTGGCAAACGATTCAAATAATTCGGTATCATTCATAGTAAATTGGTTTTATCAAGCTGCGTTATTATATAAAATGTCTTGGTCATTCTCTTTATAATTAGCAAAAGCACAGTAGGCAATTTCTGTAAAAATCCGGATGGTCTCAAGCAACTCTTTAATTTCTTCATCAGTCAAATCTTTGCAACACTCAAATTCTTTGGCATCCTCTATTGTTAAATCTTCTTCCTCGCCTTTGCTGTAGGTTATTTTCATGCAGTATTTTTAAATGTTTCATCTCTATCACTTTATGTACCTCTTTGAATTCGTACAATACACATTGAAAATCAATGCAATAGTACGCATTTTTTGGCATATTCAATATGCGGTGAATGTTATGGTGGTTTTTGTCGGATGGTATTCGATTTTGCTTTGTTCATTTTAATTGGATTCAAATTACTGTCAGAGGTAATTTAATTGAAATAGTTTTGTTATTTTAGTTTTTTATTCATAAGAACATATAGGTCAAAAAAATTATTCCCCTAATTTCTTTAATTCTTCTGAAAACAGGTTGCAATAAAGTCTTTATTGTTTGGGATTTAATGCCAAAATATGCAAACTGCGATTGCATAGTGGAAGAAAGAAATCTCATCAGGAATCAGTTAGCTGAAAAGAACATACCTCTTGATAACGTAGAATTTATTGGTATTGTACATGAATTGGAAAGTTGGCTGATTGCAGATGTTTCAGCCATTGAAAGAGTATTATCAACTCCTGCTCACCCGGTTTCCATTGCCAACATCAGGCATCCGGACAGAGATGTAAATCCCAAAAAGAAACTAAGAAGGTTATTTAAACAGCATCGAGGCATAGATTACAATGATTTGGATTCAGCCATACGAATCATAAAACAAGTGGAACGACCACGAGACCTCAAGCAGAGCGCAACATTCAAAAGGTTTTACCTGAAACTTACAGGAAACAGTTTGACTTAAATGGCAACCCCTTAGCCTATAAATGAATAGAATAGAACATATAAATAAAATTGCAACGTATTCTGCACGATTTGTACTGGAAGTTGAGGCATTCAATGCCGCCGGATTGTTCGATGTAAATATACATGCCGAAAGCTTCCTGATTCCAGTGCTTAATGAGGTATTCGGATTAAGACTGGAAAATCTAAACTCTGTTCAAAAGAGAAACTTCCCTGCAATTGATTTGGCGGACTTTAATAACCGGGTAGCCTTTCAAATTACAGCAACAAGCAGCTTGGCTAAAATAAAAGATACCATTGAAACCTTCTTCCGATATAACTTAGATAAGCATTTTGACGTTCTCTATATTTACATTATTACCCAAAAAAAGGAGAGTTATAATGAGGATAAAATAAGGGCTTTATTAAAAAACAGTTTCCAATTCACTTCCATAGACCATGTTATTGATAAGGATGATTTAGTTCAAAAAATAAGCGGAATCAGCTCCACTCCTAAACTCGAAAATTTAGCGAAACTCTTTCAACACGAGTTTTCCGAAGTTCAATTAGAGATGCGGAAACATAAGTTTGAGAGTGGATTTTTAAAAAGCGAGCCGGAGAATATTACCCCAAACTTATTAAAGGTCTCATTCCCTGATACACTTTATAAAGCGGAATTAAACATAGACGAAGCTGGAATTACTGCGAGAATAAATGAAAGTCTGGTAAAGTATGGTAAAAAACCGTTTAAAAAAATTCGTACCGGGAAACTTGTAAAAAGGGCATTAAAAGAAATGGATGCCAAAGCTTTCGATTGGCTGCTACACGAGAAGTGTATCTATACTTTCAGAGATTTACACAATAGTTCAGAACCTTTCAGACAAATTATTGATGTTGGTACAATTACCCCGATTGAATGCAAAGAATTTTATGAGGTGAATGAGGACTACCAAAAGGTATTCAAGAACCTTCTAAAAAATACTTTAATGGAGTTATGTGATACTCGTGGTATTGAATGGTTTCATAAAAGAGAATTATTCAGATTTGCAAACAATCAGCAGAACCCAACCCATAAGCAGGTTAGATGGAAAGGAAAAAAGGAATCTACCAAAACAGTTATCTTCAAAATGATAAACAAGAAAGAAGGTCATATAATCTGCTTTAGGAATCTCGCTTTCCGGTGTTCTTTTATTAATCTTTCAGATGATTGGTATTTGGTAGTTAATCCCACATGGAGTTTTACAAACCCCGGTGGTTATAGGCAAAGCCGTTTTGAATCGGCTTATATGGCAGGGATAAAGCGGCTTGAGAATAATAGTGCGGTTTACAATTATTTCCGGTTTTTTGGATATTACCTTTCCTATTCTGACTTATTTACTACAAATTTTCCCTATCTGAAAATTGAACCTGCCTCAGTATTGGAACTATCGCCAAGTTTAGATGAAAAGAAATGGCGACCTGTTAAAGTTGTTGAAAAAAGTATTGATGCTCCCCCAACAGATATTGAACTCGATAATGAATTGACTGACCCAACACTTTTTGAATAATGAAACTTAGATATATTGAAGAACCCTCATTACAGTTTGGCGAAAACCAACATATATGCCCTAAAAGCGGCATATATTCTTACAGCCCATTCGATATTGGACAAGTTAGACCGGAAAAAATCACTATTGGAATTATAGGTAAAAGCGAAAGCATAGAAAAAATTATTACTTGGATTGATTCTTGTAAGAGCCATATTGACGGCAAGCTAAGTAAAACACCTCACCCGAATTTATTTATGAATTTTTGCGGCTTTAATAAAGATATAGGCTTTAAGTGTGAGATTGCCTATGACGATACATATCTAAGGAAACTGAACAATTCCGATTTTGATGAAATTATTAAGAAAAGTACTGACCTTGAGGATAGGATTATAGATATAGCAAATCTCTATTTGAATGAAATAAAGTTCCTGTCCAAAAATAAGAATCCGGATGTTATTCTTTGTGCGCTTAGCGAAAACTTCATGACCTATATTAAAGAAACGGATTCAGAAGAAGAGGAGGAAGACGAGGATACGGATACAACACAGGCTGATGCCAAAGATGATGATACCTCCGAGAAAGAACAAAATTTCAGAAGATATTTAAAGGCTAAGGCAATGCAGCATAATGTACCTATCCAAATTGTACGGGATAGAATTGCGAAACCTACGTCCGACATGCAAGACGAAGCTACAATAGCATGGAATTTTTTTACAGCATTATATTATAAGGCATCCGGGACACCCTGGGCTTTAATCCGAAAGGATTCCGCAGAAACAACGTGTTATGCGGGTATCAGTTTTTTCAAAAGCAGGGATAAAAGCACTACACAAACAAGCATTGCCCAAATTTTCAACGAACTCGGTAAAGGAGTAATACTTAGAGGGGAAGAAATCATATTGAAAAAATATGATAGAACACCACATTTAAGCGAGGAGCAAGCCTTTAACTTGCTTAAGGTGCGCCTGTAACCCTTATTGAAAGCCCT
The DNA here is from genome assembly GCA_903863935.1 of uncultured Bacteroidota bacterium. Lineage (GTDB taxonomy): Bacteria > Bacteroidota > Bacteroidia > JABEUT01 > JABEUT01 > JABEUT01. The sequence goes on along the minus strand of CAIPDV010000002.1, from coordinate 40,849 downwards.
AATATGTCATATGGTAAGAATAAAAAAGCCATCCGGTCACTGTCATCTTTTCTTGGAGTTATTTCCAGGTTACCAAAGTTTATTTACAGTTTATCACTCATTCACAAAAAAATTAAAGAACACAAACCCGACGTAATTATTAATTTCTACGAACCACTGGCGGGTTTATATTATTTGCTTTTTCGTCCTAAAATCCCTATGATATGTATTGGACATCATTATATGTTTAACCACCCCGACTATATAATGCCTAAGGGCAATTTCATTTCCAGGCTTGGGCTTAAACTATATACAGGGCTGATCTCAATTGGAGCGCGGAAAAAGTTGGCCCTGTCGTTTTATCCTTTTGATGATTGCAAAGAAAAGTCAATTTATGTGGTACCACCTCTGTTAAGGGATGAATTGCAAGGCCAGCAAACTACCGATGGCGATTATCTGCTCGTTTATCTTTTGAATGATGGATATATGGAAGATATTATAAAATGGCACAACAAAAATCCGGAAACAAAACTGCATTGTTTTGTTGACAAAAAAGATATAACCGACTCGGTAGAATATGATTCCACATTGTCTTTTCATCAGATCAATGATAAAAAATTCCTGAGCATGATGGCACATTCAAAAGGTCTTGTAAGTACGTCCGGATTTGAATCAGTTTGCGAAGCCATGTATCTGGACAAGCCAGTTTTTATGGTTCCCGTTGAAGGACATTATGAACAATTCTGCAATTCAAGAGACGCAGCCAGAGCAGGTGCCGGTATATATGACACCTCCTTTGAAATTGATCGCTTCCTGACTTATCTGTCTTCAACAAGAAAAGATAACATGGCATTTAAAGAATGGACAAACCAGTCGCATTTACTAACACTTAAACATATTTACGGAGTTATTTTTGAAAATGATAATGTACGACAGTTGACCCCATACCCGCGGATTGCAAAAAAAGTGGCTTACAATTCATAATCCTCCCAGAATTTAACGAATGGATAAATTACAAGACCTCAATAATTTCATTTTACAATATGGCTACGTAGCAATATTCCTGTTTGTATTTTTACAAGAACTTGGAATTCCAAATCCTATTACAAATGAACTCGTCCTTATTTTCTCGGGATACCTTACTTATACAGGAACACTCAGTATTATGAAGGTAATTCTAATTGCAGTGTCGGCTGATTTTATTGGAACCAGTATACTCTATTTTATTTTTTATGGTTTGAGCAAGCATTACTTTTTCAACAACACCCCAATATGGCTCGAAAAATTTGTTGCAAGGCTTGGGAAACTCAAACAGAAAATAGAACATGGAAACCGCTGGACCATATTTATTGGCAGGATCACTCCGTTCTTACGCGGATATATGTCAGTGGCTGCCGGCACTATTCAAATAAAACCGAAAATATTTTTAACAACCGTGCTTTTATCAGCCATTACATGGAGCGGAGGACTAGTACTCACTGGAAGATTACTGGGTCCTTACTGGAAAGAAGTCGTAAAACAAACAGGAGTACTTCAATTCATTGGAATAATAATACTCCTGGTAATTACCCTGTTATTTGTCGGAAAACACGTTTCTAACAAGCTATTACTGGCGAGAGAAAGCAAAAGAGTTTAACCTGCTACGGTTAATATATTTCCATTTAGTGTACAGGTATACTTCCTTACTCCGCTTGATGCCGGGCCTTGAACAACATTGCCGCTTTCATCAAAAATTGAACCGTGGCATGGACATGGGAATTGAGATGAACCATCAAAAATTATGTCGCAGCCTGCATGAGGACATACGGAATACAGTGCCACATAATTGCCGCTTGCATCACAGGCTACTATAGTAGTATTTACATATACGTAGCTGCCTTTCGTTTTGAGTGACTTGTATTGAGTAGAACTCAGATCTATCGTAAAATTAACGCTTGGCCCGCTGGCTGCTGCCGATGTGCTTGATTTTCCACATGCACTTAAGAGCCATGACGCTCCAACAGTTCCACCCGCCAATAAAAGTGATTTCTGTAAAAAATCCCTGCGGTCAATATTGCTTTTTACGGTTTGTTTTTCTGGGTTCTTTTCCATACAATAAATTATGCGTTTACACCTTTAGACGATGGATATCGGCAAATGGTTGCACACAATATATAAAAAACACGTTCGTTTTACCCCAGATAGGTCTTTAATATCTTACTCCTGGAATTTACCCTGAGCTTACGAATGGCTTTATCTTTTATCTGGCGGACACGTTCGCGGGTAATTTCATAACGCTCTGCAATTTCTTCCAGTGTTAATGGATGTTGCAAACCAATACCGTAAAACAAAATAACGGTGTTACTTTCCCTTTCAGAAAGTCCTGACAAGGCTCTCTTTATTTCTATACTCAATGAAGTAGCCATAAGCATACTATCCGGTTGAGGACTGTTGTGATCCTGCAAAACGTCCATAAGCGTAGTATCTTCAGCATTTGAGAATGGAGAATCGGTAGATAAATGTCTGTGGGTAGATGCCATCGCTATCTTCACTTCGTTTTCAGACATCTCCAATATTTCTGCAATCTCAGAAGGACTTGCCTCACGTTCAAGTTTTTGTTCTAACAACCCACCTGCTTTTTTAATACGATTAAGAGCTCCTACTTTATTTAACGGAAGCCTTATAACCCTTGAGTTTACAGCTACCGCCTGAATTATACACTGGCGGATCCACCACACCGCATAAGAGATGAATTTAAATCCCCGTGTTTCATCAAAACGTTTTGCTGCTTTAACAAGACCAACATTCCCTTCATTAATTAAATCGGAAAGACTTAATCCCTGATTCTGGTATTGTTTGGCAACAGATACAACAAACCTTAAGTTTGCTACAACCAATCTGTCCAATGCAGCCTGGTCTCCTGCCCTTATTTTTTGGGCAAGAATGGTTTCTTCTTCTGCTGACACCAATTCGTGTTTGCTTATGTCCGCAAGGTATTTTTCAATTGAGGTACTATCACGATTCGTGATCGATTTGGTTATTTTTAGCTGTCTCATGGATGGTATTAAACTGGTTTACTTATGTTTTTAATTTTTATAATTCGCATTGCATGCATGCCTCTCATGGCAAGATAGCCCATATCCACTTCAAACCAACGGTCAGCATTATTGGGTTTCCCCGGGTGCTGATGATGATTGTTGTGGAATGATTCGCCCCAAAATATAGGGTCAAACGGCAGTATATTTCTGGATGTGTTGTTTACTTCATAATTACGGTAGCCGAAAACATGCGCCCACCAGTTAACGACAACACCCTGCAACGAGCCCATGATAATGGTTGCCGGCAGGAATAGCCATTGCCACCATGCAGTTGCGAAGAAATAGTAAAATGTTACGTATGCAGCAATCCAGAGTATGCGTGTGATCCAGTTGTGAGCAATTTTGTCGAAGGCTTCCCAAACAGGCAGATCCTTTTTATACTTCTCTTCAACAGGAGTAGCACCTTTATACAGATCGAAATAACTGTTCCTCGTCATCCACATCATGGCAAAAGGATTTGGAGTGATGGATGGCGAGTGCGGGTCTTCCGGAGTATCCGTGTGTGCGTGATGTAAACGATGCATAATGCCATATGTAGTTGCGCTTATATACGAAGAGCCTTGCGTAATAAAGCAGCCTATATAAAATAAGCGTTCCCAGGTTTTAGACATGGTGAATACACGGTGCGCCGAGTATCGGTGATGGAATACCGACTGAAAAAACAGTGAGGCATACCAATGAATTGCAAAAAAAATGAGGATAACCATGTATTTAGCTTTTTAGTTGAACAAATAAGGTCTGGTAAAATTTCCTCAATTGAATTCCGGGTTATGTAAAGGCATTACAAACTCAATTGCAAGAATATCCTCTCCGTTTATAATGATACTAAAGGTAGTATTGAATACGCCTTTTTTACTATGCTCTTCTCTGAAAGCTTTTGAATTATTCCTCGGAATGAACCTGTAACGGTTCTTCTCCATCAATTCAGAAAAATCGCTGAATGAATTAAAATAGCCATAATAGGTCACATCATCTTTGCAGATAACGCGCATAACAGACAGATTGCTGCCTTCAGCATATCGGTCCTTTATCATTGTGGCTACTTCTTCTTTATTCATTTTTCAGTGTTCAGTTATCAGTTGTCCGTATCTACTGACGACTGGTAACTGTTTACTTTATTTTATGCTACTGATACATTAATTGCACGGAGGCCTTTTTCGGTTTCTTCTACGTCGAAGGTTACTTTATCATTTTCGCGTATTGGGCTCTTTAAGCTCGATTCGTGAACAAACACGCTATCGGAAGCTCCATCCATTGTTATAAATCCGTAGTGCTTTTCTGCGTTAAAAAACTTTACTGTTCCTGTTTTCATTGTGTTGATTATTTGTGATACGTTTAATTTAGTGAATGCGAATAATTACATTTTCATGAAAAAGGATGGGTCGCAACTACATCAATATTTTTCTTAATTAGTTTGTGTATATTTCTCATATAAGCTCTTTCATCGGTAGTGCAGAATGAAATTGCAACACCGGACTCCCCTGCCCTTCCTGTTCTACCAATACGGTGAACATAGGTTTCAGCTTGTTCAGGAATTTCAAAGTTGATAACATGCGTTAATTTGTCCACATCAATACCTCTGGAAGCAATATCAGTTGCTACAAGAACCTTAATGCTTCTGTCTTTAAATCCTTTCAATGCACGTTCGCGTGCATTTTGCGATTTGTTACCATGAATAGCTTCAGCTTTAATTCCGTTTTTATTGAGTTCTTTTACAACCTTATCTGCACCATGCTTGGTACGGGTAAATACCAGCGCATGTTCAATTGATTCGCTTTTAAGAACGTGTCTTAATAGCGGTCTTTTATTTTCCTGGCTTACGTAATACACTGCTTGTCTGATAAGGTCTGAAGTAGACGCAACAGGTGCAATATTTATATTCACCGGGGTCTTCAATAGGGTATCTGCAAACTTTTTAATTTCAAAGGGTGCTGTAGCCGAAAAGAATACCGTTTGTCTTTTTTGCGGAAGACGCGCTATGATCTTCTTAATGTCATTGATAAAGCCCATATCAAGCATACGGTCAGCTTCATCCAGAACGAAATATTGAATGTTGTTGAGTTTAACATAGCCTTGTTGCATCAGGTCAAGTAATCTGCCCGGAGTAGCAACTATAACATCCACACCTCTGCGCAAAGCAGTTGTTTGGGCGTGTTGAGATACACCACCAAATATTACGGTATGGCTTATTCTAAGATTACTGCCATATGCCTTAAAGCTTTCATTTATCTGCAATGCAAGCTCGCGGGTTGGCGCAAGTATAAGTACTTTTGTGCCCGGTAATTGATTTGCTTTATTCTGATGAAGAAGCTGAAGCAATGGTAATGCAAAAGCTGCTGTTTTGCCGGTTCCAGTTTGTGCACAGCCGAAAATGTCTTTGCCCTCTAAAATACAAGGTATCGCTTTCTCCTGAATTGGAGTTGGTTGCGTGTACCCTTCTTTACTTACTGCCTCGAGCAAAGGAGGTATAAGGTTCAAGTCATGAAATGTCATACTATTATAATTGTTTAATTATGGTTACAGGTGTGCCAATGCGGCTTTCCTTAGCTAACTTTTTAGGAAAAACGTAAAACTGCACTGGATAAAATGGGGTAACCATTAACAGATTGAGATACAATCTTCGAAAGAAGTGATGCAAAGATACACTATTTTTTCAACAATCCTTAGAAAAAGTGAAAAATGAAAAATGAAAAGCTAAAAAGGGAAGCCTTTGGGATTTTTATTTACCCTCATTACCTATTCAACATAAGACAGATACAAGTGAAGTTGAAAATAAACTTCAGGCGTTTTCACTTTTAATTTTTCACTTTTCACTTTTCACTTCCGGAAAGAAGGGTATCTTTGTATTATTATGCATAAAGCCAAATTATTAAAAGTATATAGCTGCACCTATTGCGCGCAGGTAGAAGTTGGAACAACCACCCCTAAAATAAGAGGTTGTAAGAAATCATCATTTCATAATTGGGTGTGCGTTGGAGAACACGGACTTGATAAGTATGTTTGCGCCAATTGCGGTATAAAGGTTAAAATATTCGGAACGCCGAATGCTGAAGGCTGCTCGGTTAACAAAACCCATACCTGGAACAAAGTTTAGTCGGAGGCCGATCGCCAAATAAATTATACTATTCTATTCCTGAAAATTAAGGAAATTACACGTAGCTTTGCAGGTAAAGTAACCTGATTAATGTTCGCCATTATAGATATAGAGACTTGCGGAGGTAAATTTGAATACCCTCAAGGGAGGATAATAGAGATATCTATCCTTGTGCATGACGGCTTGCAGGTGACTGATAAATTTACTACGCTTATTAATCCGGGATGTTATATTTCTCCTATGTACACTCGCATTTCAGGTATCACTAATGAAATGGTAGAGAATGCTCCGCGATTCCATGAAGTGGCGGGTAAAATACTGGAAATGACTGAAGGCCGGATTTTTGTGGCGCATAATGTTGGATTTGATTATAGCTTCGTAAAGGAGGAATTCAAATCTCTAGGTTATAAATTCCAACGGGAAAAATTATGTACCGTAAGATTAAGCCGCAAACTTATTCCCGGAAAGGTTTCGTATAGTCTTGGTAATTTGTGTGCATCACTCAACATTCCGATAGAGGGCAGGCACAGAGCCGAAGGCGATGCTGTTGCTACCGCCAAATTATTTGATCTTCTGCTCCAATTAAAGTCAATGGACCCGCAGTATAAAAACAAAGGGGTAGATGACTTAATGGGCAGAAGAGTTGATAAAATAAAAGATTTTATCCTAAAAAAACTACCTGAAGAATGCGGTGTTTACTACTTTCTCGACAAGGAAGGAAAGATAATTTACATTGGGAAAAGCAACAACATGTACCAACGGGCTCAGAGCCATTTCAACTCGAAAGAAAAAAAGGGCAAGGGTATGTTGAATGACTTGTATGATGTGAATTATCAGCTTACAGGAAGTGAACTAATTGCATTGTTAGTGGAATCGGAGGAAATAAAAAAATATCACCCATGGTATAACCGTGCCCGCAAAGCGGATTTATTCACCCACAGCATAAACTGGATGAAAGATGAAAACGGAATTATCAATTTTAAAATAACTCCGTTTGAAGAATCATTCAATACACTCCGTTCCTTTACGAGTTATGCAACTGCAAGGGAAACACTTGAACGGTGTCTTGATGAAAATATTTTATGCCTTCGCTATTGCGGACTTACGGAAGATGACGCAATATGTTTTAATCATCACATAAAAAAATGCAACGGCATTTGTGCCGGAGATGAAGATGTGGAAGAGTACAACAAACGTGCTTCAATTGTGTTGAAAGAATATTCTTTCCGGAATAAAGACTTTTTAATTATTGATGAAGGCAGGCATAAGGAAGAAAGAGCAATAATTCTGGTAGAAAACGGTCACTACAATGGCTATGGCTACGCAGATTTAACAGGACAGGCAAACACTCCCGAGGAATTACGTGAGTCGATAAAAAGAGTTCATTCATTCCCAGATAACGATGATATTATAAGAGGTTATTTAAAAAACCATAATGTGAAAACATTAGTTTTGAAAGGAATTAGCGAGGTGACAGAATAAAGGTCACCGGTTCATTATTACAAACTTATGTATAATAGAACCATGGCTTGTTAGTATTTGTAATGTATAAACCCCCGTGGCCAAATTCCGCAGGTTAATGGTTTCTTCAATATTCCCAGCGTGTTTCATTTCAGTTTTATCATATACCGCTTGTCCAAGTTCATCTATAACAGTTGTACGGATACTCAGGTTTCCCTCAAGGGAATAACTTAGTTTTATCAATCCATCTGAAGGATTTGGATAGATGTTCAAGCTTGAACTTTCGTTTCCGATACTTTGAATCGCAGTTGGAGAAGACGTTACCGAAATACATGATTTTTGGCTGTTTCCGCAGCAATTACCCGCCATTACACATAAGGAATATGTTCCTGCAGTTGAAGTATTTGTTACGGTAATGGAAGTTGTCCCCTGTCCTAATGTTATTGCTGCCAGATTTGTATTCGATACTGACCAGGTATAAGTTCTTGCATTAGCAATCGGCGACACTGTATATGTATTCGTACTACTTACAGCTGGTGTTAAATTTCCCGATGGAGCTGAAGGGGTCGATGGTGCTACTGTCACTGAAATAGCAAGTGAATCTGGACTACTATTACCGCAAGAATTATCGGCTGTTACAATGACATAACCTGTGGCCGCCCCGCCAAAAGTAACATAGATGGAGGTTGAACCTTGACCTGCAGTTATGGTTCCTCCTGCACTAACAGTCCAGGTGTATGAAGTTGCCCCCGCAACCGCAGCAATGCTATATGGATTACCGGTGGAGAATTCGCATGGGGTTATGCATCCTGTAATTGCACCCGGCGTTGCGGGTACATTACAAGCTTTAGGCCCAGATGCCTTTCCTTCATTAATTATTAAACAAAAAATAATTAATGTAAAAAATAATTTTGTTTTCATGGCGTTACAATTTGGTTAGCATTCTATCGGCTAAGATAACAATTCTTACTACTCACATATCAGATTTTTTCAACAAAAAACCCTGACTTAATAAGTCAGGGTTTTTATCTGTAAAATATATCTGCTATTTGTTCAGCATTATTACCAATTTACGTGTAGTAATTCCATTGTCAGACTGTATTCGTAATGAATAAATACCGGAAGCAAGGCTTTCAAGATTAATTTGTTCTTTGAAATTACCTGCTAGTTTTGATTCAATATTACCATAAACAATCTGACCAAGTTCATCAGCAATACTTATTCGGATGTTTCCTCTGCTATTTAATGTATAACTAAGTGTAATTAATCCATTGCCCGGATTAGGATAAATATTCAGATTTGACAATGAACCTGAGTTTTGAACTCCTGTTGAAATTTGTGTTGTATTGTATCCATTAGAGAATGAACCTGAAAGTCCGACAGACATTGCATTGCGTGTTTTAATTTTCGCCGTTGGGATACATGCACCCGTAGGACTTACAGCTTCAACAATGTAGATAGAGCCCGCAGGAGGCAATGTATCATGATATGTCAAAATGGTATTCGCAACAGAATCTATCAACGCAAGGCTACCTATGCTAAGTCCTCGGAAAATTCGGTATTTAGTTGGTGTAAATCCTACATAAGCTGTCCAGTTAAGAATATTCACATTAAAACCGGCTGTAGATGTAAGGTATATCGTGGTATGCTTTGGGCTAAGTGCTGATAAGGCGCAGGAGTCTTCTGTCTGTAATTCATAACTGATTGGCCCGTTAGCAGGATTAGCAACCAGATCTGTATATTCACTCAATACATTCAATGCCTGCGTATCGGCTAACGCAAATCCTGTTCCGGTATCCCTGAATATGTGATATGAACCAAATCCGCCTTGCGGAGGAGAATTTGTTCTTCCCCAAATTACCTCGGCTTGCCCGGTAACTGTATCAATAGTTGCAATGCAAATTGGTTCATGAAATAAATTCTTAGCCGAATCATAGGCCACACTAGTGGTGGAAGTTGCTGAACATCCATTACTGTCAGCGATTTCAAATGTATAGGTACCAGCTGTCATCCCTGTTATGGTGGCAGTAGTTTGCCCACCAGGTAACCATAAATATGTATAAGGCAGATTTCCACCATATACATAAACGTTTGCCGAACCTAATGAAGGGGGACATGCCGTTTGTGGGGTCGGAGTTGGCCAATTGTAAGCCAGATCAATTGCATTAATTATTGTATCAATATGGGTTAAATTACAACCAGAATTATCGGTTACACTAACAGTGTATACTCCTGCACTAAGCCCTGTCGCCATTGCATTCGTTTGGCCTCCGGGACTCCATAAATAAGTATATGGCGGAAATCCGGATGAAGCATGAACTCCTGCCCTGCCCATTGTTGTACAATGTTGGTTTACTACTGCATTTTTAATTTTCAATCCAAGATCACCTACTGTTACTGTATCATAAGCACAGGTTGAGCCATCAAAAACACTCACCGTGTAGGTGCCGGGAACAAGATTTGTTGCGGTGTCAGTAGTTTCATAGCTTGGCGACCACGAATAGGTAAGAGGCCCGGTAGCACCAGTAACACTTACACTTGCCGAACCGGTATTTGCGCACAAATTAGGAGATGAAGCAGTAGTCAGTGTCATGGTTGTAACTACAGGTGTACAGACAGTACAGTTCGTATTCTGCCAATAAAGGCCGGCTACAGCAATAAAAAAGCAATCGCTTGTATTATTAAGATATGCAATATAATTTAAAGTGCTTTGTCCTGAAGTTAAATGCACAGGAACATTGCAATAATTCCAGAAATTATTGGGGAATGTTGTAAGCGGGCTTCCATTATACGTTTCCTGATTTACCCCTCCGTTTGTGTTACTCTGAACATCCGCCAGCAAAGTAAAAGCCGTTGCATTTGTAGTAGCACCACACACATTAAATCCACTTGCATTGTACCCTTCAGGTGAACCATCATCGTTGCTTAAATCCCCGTCGTTAAGGGCAATGCTTCCACTGTATGATGCGGATGGATCTGAATAAATAACCAAAAGAGTGACCCCATCCACCTCATAATCGGGAACGGTAAAACCATTTAAGTTAACAGTATAATTACCATTACCGGTTACAAGAGAAGTAACATCTACACGATAAGTTGCAGAACCATTCCCTCCCCAGCAAATATTATCGAATGTGGTTCCACATAAGGTTGCAGGAAGCGTTGCAACCGTTAAGTTTGGATTAGTAACTGTTGCTGTGGTTGTGGGTGCAGAGGCTTCAACATAGGTGCATCCATAATATAAAAAAGCTTTTACAACGTTGGCACAATGCAATGAAGGTAGCCCATTCATGGCAAGCGTTGTCGGAAAACCCGTTCCTCCGAAGTTAAAACCCATCACCCCGGTGCGTGTTGTTGTAAGCACAGACGTTTGCGCGTAATTCAACCCGCAAACATTTTGAAGCAAATAGCTTTGGTTAAGGCTTCCGTTTATGTTCGCAACCTTGTGCGTATTTTGACTGTGCGTATTCCGGTGTCCTCCTGCATAACAGTCGGTACACTGGCTCCAGGCCTTAGGGGTTATTCCCAAACAAATCAGAATAACAAATAATACGTAGGATTTCTTCATGAAAATATTTTTAAATAAATAATACTATAACTAAGGCTTGCAGAATACAGGAACTATGAACTGTTAAAATTTTATATTATTGTGTATTTGATATAATCCGATCTTTTTTTAACAAATAACTTAATTATTCCACATATAATATCATCCCTTTCAGATATTCACCTTCCGGGTGATAAATACTGATTGGGTGATCTGCAGGTTGAGACAAGTATTTTAGTATTCTTATATTTCTGCCTGTTTCAATGGCAGCAGCTGTTATAGCACCATGAAACAGGTATTTATCCACCACTTGTGAGCAGGAAAAAGTAAAAATTATTCCACCCGGTTTTATTCCTTTTATTGCTAAAGCATTCAATCTCCTGTACCCCATAACAGCCTGATGGCGTGCATCACGGTGCTTTGCAAAAGCAGGAGGATCTATGATCATCATGTCATATTTCCCTACGTTACTTCCTAAAAAATCAAACGCATCCGCAACAAAGGAGGTTTGTACTCCGGTCGATTTATTAAGGCTTATGTTATTATCGGTTAGCGCAATGGCTGCTTTTGAACTGTCAACAGAATGAACTTCCAATGCACCGGCATTTAAAGCATACACGGAAAACCCGCCGGCATAGCAGAAACAATCCAACACTTTTTTCCCATGTGCATATTCCGCAACTAATTTGCGGTTCTCCCTCTGGTCAATAAAGAAGCCTGTTTTTTGGCCTTCTTCCCAATCGATCTGGAATGTATTTCCGTTTTCAATTACTTTCTTTTCATTGCCAGTTCCAAAAAGGTACCCATTCTTTAATTCACTTTCACTAAGAATTTCCGAAGGTATTTTATCTCCTGATACTCCTAAACTTTCTTTGCTTTTATCGTAAACTGCTTTAAGTTTATCGCCATAAATTTCTTTCAATGCTTCAGTGATAAAATGCCTTTCACGATACATTCCAATGGAATGCGCCTGAATAACTGCTGTACCATTATAATAATCAATTATCAAGCCTGGCAGGCCATCACCTTCACCATAAACAAGACGATAAACATCAGTATTTGCATTATCCGTTAGTCCAATAGATTGACGGTAATTATAAGCACTTTGAATTTTCGATTTCCAAAATGTCGCATCAGGAACAACTTTTTCAAAAGAAAAAATACGAACCATTATCGAACCCTTCTGGTAGTGCCCAGTACAGAGGTATTCGTTGCTTGCAGAATATACTTCTATAACATCTCCATTTTTCACATCACCTTCAACACGTTTCACTGCCCCTGAAAAAATCCATGGATGAAAACGTTTGGGAGATTGATCTTTACCTGCGTGAAGATATAGTTTTGTTAATTGACTCATGCTACAAAACTACTCAAATGAGTTGAAAGTTGAGAATTGAAAGTTGAAACAACTCCATTTTTCTATAGGCTTCGGCCGGATTTATACCTGCTTTTAATCGAAAAATAGGTATAAATGAGGTGTTAATTTCTTATATTTGGAGAATATGAACACTAAAAATTGGCTTGCCGCATTTCTCTTTGTCTTATTGCTTACAAATCTGTGCTATAGCCAAAATACAATAGCTGGAAATACAGTTCCTCCGACTAAAGTTGAATTGAAGTTAGCCTCGCTATATCCCCATGCCTTTGATATAAATTGGCATGTGCGGAAAATGGGAGAAAAAATTCAGGTAGTAACGTTTAACTGTAACTGCCAGGAAGGGTTAGAACTTATGACTATTACTTTCGATACAGCAGGAATTATTCTGAGAAAAGACATTCGAATTTCTAAAAATGATTTGCCGGGTACTATCTTGTCATACATAACTAGCAACTATACGAATGGATTTATCTATGGAGATATAATAAAGATCGATGACAATGGCACAGTAAGTTATACCGTTATTTTGTTGCAAGCTTCTCCTGCCGGAGAGCCTGTAAGCGGTGGATGGACCTACATCCTGAAATTTAAAGTTTCAGGTGAGTTTATTTCGGTGGATAAAAAATAGAAAAATCAGTGCAGGAAATAGCTCGCAATAAATCTGAAATAATTTCTTCTTTTAATCTAAACCGATACGGCAGTTTAGCGTCTTCTCCGGCATAATCAATGCCAATCCTGGCGCTGGTAAGAATATCTTTCTTTTTAAATTTTATTCCACGGTCTTCTATCCAAATCAAGTCTTCAGATAACGGAACACCGGAATGGACCGTTGTTATTCCAAGAGCTGTAGAAAGCGTTCCGGGACCATCAGAAATTTTCTTTGCTATTTTATTTTGTCCCGCAATTCTACGGGATCCCGCAGAATTGCGGGGCTTCCTTCTTTTCAAAATCACCTGAACTCCATCGGTCGGAATAACAGCCCTGATAAGGATTGCATGGGGTATGCCCTCTTGATTTGTTACAACATTAAATAAGTGATGGATTCCATAACAGAGATAAACATAAGCCACTCCCCCAGTTGCGTACATCACTTCATTACGCTTTGTGCGCCTGTTATTATAGGCATGGGAAGCTTTGTCAACAGGGCCATTATAAGCTTCAGCCTCTACAATCATTCCGGATGTTAATTCATTATTAAAATTTGTAACGAGAAATTTACCTATCAGTTCTTCGGTAATTTTCAATACATCTTTTCGCAAATAAAATTCCTGTGATAGTTTTTTAGCCTTCATTTTATGGTCTGGTTTAATTTTCCTCCCACATACTCATACTCCCCGGTTAAATTACCCTTTTCATCATAGTCTTTAACATCTCCGTCTTTCAAAAAATCATACGAATCGGGGTTATACAAAGCTTCTGATTCTTCCTGCAATTGCCCATTCGCATAATATTCTTTCAGGCTATAAACTATTTTTGCTCCATCCGTTTTAAGAGGAATAAAAATGGAATGAGGCTTTCCATCTTTGTAATACGAACAACGCTTTAAAACACGGGTGTGTTTCTTATCATATTCTTCCACGTAAGAAAGCTGACCTGTATCAAAATAATCCTGCCATAAAGTTGAGTTTCCTTCAAAGTATTGCACCTCTGATTTGAGCACTTTATTCGGATAATATTTTTTCAGTTCAGTTTTGCGGTCAGATGTAGGTTTATAAACTCTTTCCACTTGCCCATTGGGGTAATAGTTGGTGTACTGGGTCAATTTCCCGTCGGTATAAAAACCTTTATGCAGAATTTTCGAATCCGGATAATGGTCTTCAATCAAGCCGTTGCAGAGGTGTCCGTCAAAATATTTCCGCACCGAATCACCATCCATTATAGTGTTGTACTTATCATAAAACTGAATACCGTAAACCGTATCATACACATCATTAAAGACGTGGGTCTTGGAGCCAAGTGACTGCCCGGAAAGACTATTAAATAAAGACATCAGGACTAAAGCAGATGCACAAAACAATGTCCTCATGGGATCAGAATTAATGCAGTCCTTTTTCTGCCAGATATCGCTCTGCATCAATGGCAGCCATACAACCGCTACCTGCTGCTGTTACTGCCTGCCTATATGTTTTATCTTGCGCATCGCCACAGGCAAATACTCCCGGAATATTCGTTTTGGTTGAACCCGGAATAGTCTTCAGGTAGCCCTGTTCATCCATATCGAGCCAGCCTTTGAAGATTTCCGTGTTAGGCTGATGACCTATTGCCACAAAGAATCCGGTAATATCTAAAACCCTTTCTTCCTTGGTAAGTATATTCACTATAGCTGCGCTGGTTACACTCTTCTCTCCTAATATCTCAAGAGTTTCTGTATTGAAAAGCACTTCAATATTTGGTGTATTGAAAACCCTGTGCTGCATAGCTTTTGAAGCTCTTAATTCGCCACGACGAACGATCATATATACTTTGTTACAAAGTTTGGCGAGGTAGGTTGCCTCTTCCGCAGCGGTATCTCCTCCCCCAACAATTGCAACATCCTGCTTACGAAAAAAATATCCGTCGCATACAGCGCAAGCTGAAACACCAAAACCATTTAGCTTTTGTTCCGAAGGAAGCCCAAGCCATTTGGCGGAAGCACCTGTTGCAATAATTATGGAATCAGCCATAATAGTATCTTTTTCTTCAACCACAACTTTAAATGGTGCTTTTGAAAAATCTACCGAGCTAACATATGACCAGCGTATATCAGTACCAAAACGCTGTGCCTGTTTGCGGAAATGTTCCATCATTTCAGGGCCTTGTATACCATCCGGATATCCGGGATAATTTTCAACTTCGGTTGTTATTGTTAATTGTCCGCCGGGTTGCAGACCTGCTACCATTATTGGTTGCATGTCGGCACGGGCAGCATAAATAGCAGCAGTATATCCGGCAGGTCCGGAACCTATTATCAAACATTTTTTCTTTTCTTCAGTTGTCATATTCTTAAAATTGAATCTATTGATTTTTTATCGTTGGCAAAAGTAAACTAATTGAAATAAATCAACTATGATTTTTGGCATGCAAACTATTTCACTTGCATTTCACTGTATCATACGAGGTACCATAACCGCACCAAATGCCCAATCCTCCGTTAATATTACCTGTAACAGGTGCAGGTGAACCAAAAGGGTTGCCCACATTATTCAACTGGTAATAATACTCATTATAAAATTGGTAAGCTTCGGGACTTATAGTGCAAAATTCAATTACACAGGTTTCACCGGTTTTGAAATACCCGGCTTCTTTATTGGTGTCATCTTTGGCCTTTGAACCAGGGAAGCTACCACGGTTATAAAAGAATTCAAATTTTTGTCCGTTTATAAAATTATCATTAAAAGCAGACTCAAAAGGAGGTATGTATGTTGTATCTTTCCCAATCCTTTTCACCAACCACCGATAGCAATTCCCCACCATTGGCGGATCATTCAATATGGCCCAGAGATAACCAAGTGTATCTAGCCCCGGCTGAACTTTGAACCAGGTTGAATCCAGTGCAACCGAAGGCAAAATACTGGTTGTAGCCGTTAATACAGTACCGTTCGACTTAACGGTAAGATTATAATTTCTCCCAGTAACTCCTTTCAATTTGCGGGTTTCGTAATAGCCAAGAGTTGGAATAACCTCTAACATTGTATCGGAGATTACACCATCATTTACGATAATAGTAGCTCCATGAATTACATCGTTTGAAATAATACTGGTTATTGAAGTATTCCCGAAAAATGCAAAATTATGGGTAAGGTAAACCCATGCAAACTGTCCCGGCTCCACATGGCCTTCCACACAAATTTCCTGCGCCGGTTGCGGTAAATCCAGGTTGATATTCTTTTGGCAACTCGAAAATAGTGCGACTACAGCAAGAACAAGCATATATTTTATTTTGTCTTTCATTTTTTAAAATTCAAAGTTCCAGGTTACGGATGGTAAAGCCGGAAATAAAGAAACCTGCTTTGCCCCTATTGTCAGGGAATTATTGTACACATTACCGTGAATATCGAAATAAATAAAGTAAGGATTATAACGGTTGTATACATTGTAAATTGAAAACGTCCAACTTGTTTTTAAGTTCTTTATCCATTGCGGACGCTTGTCTACATAAGGTGTATCAAGTCCTTTCTTTTTCATCCTGTTTTCAAAACGCTGCTGACGCTTCTGCATTCGTTTTTGCTTATCGGGCGTATACGTTGCAGCCAGATCAAGGCGGTTATAGGGAGAAAGCCTGTAGTTATTCACACTGGTAAATTGCTGCACAAGGTTTCCTTCAATAATAAACCAACCGACAGGCATGGTTAAGGCTTCGCCTGAAGCATACACGAATACGGAGGAGAATGTCCAGCGATCGTTCAACTGGTAATTTGCTACGGCCGATATATCGTGCCGTCTGTCATACTTGGCGTAAAAAGTCTGACCGCTATTTAGGTCGGCAAACGTTTCCGTGGTCCATGATAAAGTATACCCTATCCATCCGTTGAATCGGCCTGCTTTCTTTTTCAGGAAAAACTCAATACCATATGCTTGTCCACTTCCGAATGTAAAGTTCTCATCCGGGTTCGTGCTAGAATTCTGATCGGGTGTAAAACCATTTTTATACTCGATCAGGTTACTCATATTTTTGTAATAGGTCTCTATGGATGATTCATATAAGTTATCCTTAAAATTCCTGTAGTAGCCCAATGCGTATTGATTGCCCGAAGTTGGCTGAACAAGCGATGTACTCGGAAACCAGATATCAGTTGGCAGAGAAACGGAACTTATAGATGCCAGATGTATGTACTGGATATTATGACTATACCCAAGCTTGATCGAAGACACCCCGTTCACCTGGAACCTCATTGAGATACGCGGTTCAAGGCCACCATACAAGGCAATGTTCTGAAAGGTTTTGTAATGGATCGTGTCAATAATTATGTTTTGGGCGTTCAGGTTATAACGGTCAAATGGACCTATCTGCTGGAAAATGGAATACCTCAGTCCTGCCTCAATTTTAATACGGTTACTCAAATCAAAATTATCGGTAATGTATATTCCTCCTTCATTTGCATATAGTTTCTGAACACTACTGATGCTGAAATTAACACTAGGCTCCTGTGCTCCTATTTCACTTGGAATAAACGCATGAAGAGTGTATTCCAGGCCAAATTTTACATGATGTTTTTTATTGGGAATCCAATCGAAATTATATTTGGTATGATAATCGTGAATACCCGAAAACAATGAAAAACTGAATCCGGCATCACTACCATTGAACTTGAAATTATAATCGGAATAATTCACGGTAAGATTAGAAATAACTTTGTCGCTAAATATATGTCCCCAGTTTATAGAAGCCAGGGCATTACCCCACGGTACCTGAGCAGAGAAACCTGCTTCGGCATCGGCAAATGTAAACACATCCTGACCGAAATATCCACTCACAGATAGCTGATCTTTTTTTGAAATACGCCAGGTAATCCTTCCGTTCAAATCGTAGAAATAATATTTTGTACCATAAAACGGAGAACTGGTTGTAAGTATAGGAGGCCTTAAAAAAACGTCTAAATATGTTCTTCTCACGGAGAAAATAAAACTTGCAGTATCCTTCTTTATCGGACCCTGTATCGTTACATGTGACGCAATCAAACCGATTCCTCCGCTTGCATGGTAATGTTCCATATCTCCGTCCTTCGATTGTATATCGAGTATTGATGAAATACGTCCGCCATAGTTTGCCGGCATGTTTCCTTTGGTCAATTCAACACTACTTAATGCGTCGGAGTTGAAAATCGAGAAAAAACCCAACAAGTGGCCTGCATTATAAACCGTGGCTCCATCCAGTAAAACAAGGTTTTCATCGGGACCTCCGCCACGCACATAAAACCCCGTGTTAGCATCGCCCCCACTTTGCACACCCGGTAATAGCTGAATGACCTTTAAAATATCAGGTTCGCCAAAAAATACAGGAATTGTCTTCAGGTCTTTCGTTTCTAATTTGATAGTCCCCATTTGAGAACTACTTACATTTTTATCAGGCCGGTCACCTGTAACCGTCACAACCTCCGAATTAATTGCCGATGAATAAATACCAATATTAAAGTGCATATTCGAGTTTACCTTTATTGGAATAATGGTATCTCTGTAACTTAATATGGCAACGTGTAAATGATAATTTCCGGCAGCTACAGTAAAACTGTAAAATCCATTCACATCGGTTGAACCTCCTACATGCGTTTCATCGGTATATACACTGGCCCCCGGAAGGGTTTGCCCGGTAACGGCATCTTTAATATATCCGGATAACTTATATTCCTGTGAAAATGACTGGAAAGCCTGTGTAAATAAAAACAAGGAAAATAGTAAGATGCGCATAAACGTTGTGCCCGAGTTTCGGAATAGACGAACAAAAGTAGAGAAAACTTTAATAGACGGAAAATAACCTGATTGTTGGATTTTCAAAAAAAATATACATTTGCAATCCATCTTTAAGAAACTAAAGTACCCCAATCGCTTAAAGATGCCAGGATATTTGTTCGGGATGTAGCGCAGCCCGGTTAGCGCACACCCTTGGGGTGGGTGAGGTCGCGAGTTCGAATCCCGCCATCCCGACGACTTTTCTAACAAAAATAAAGCAACCCCTTATTATTAGGGTGTTCCAATCCCGCCATCCCGAATATTTTCGCAAAAAAATAAAGCAACCCCTTTTTATCAGGATTGCTTCAGTTATATTGATTTAGTAGAAGCTATCAGTTTGTCTTCACAACTTTTTTCTGGCCGACAAGTACTCCATCTTTATTTAAAACCTGTATTAAATAAACACCATTATCCTTATTGGTAATATCCATTATCAACTGCATATTATCAACCACTTTTTGCTCACTTATCTTTCTTCCGGTGTAATCGTACATTTCTACCAACATACCATTTTCCAAACCATTAATAAAGAGTTGGCCTGAGCTTGGATTCGGATAAATTTCGATGGAAGAATTTCCGGCTGTATTGTTGATTCCTGTGGTCAGAATTACCGTTACACAGGTAGTAACTGAACACCCGTTATTATCGGTAATTATGCAGCAATATGTTCCTGCACACTGACCTTTAATGGTGTCGGTAGTTTGATTCCCGGTTGTCCAAAGGTAGGTATATGGAGCAACACCACCCGCAGGAGTTACTGCTGCAACACCATTGCATGGCCCATTCTGACTTACTGAATCATGTGTGTAAGTAATTGCAGATGGCTGAGTAATATTTACCGAAGCTGTTCCGGTACAACCATTGTTATCGGTAGCTGTAATAGTATAAGTTCCGGCACTGATACTAAATGCTGTAAGTCCGGTTCCACCGTTTGGCGACCACGAATAGGTATAAGGTGAAGTGCCTCCTGTTGCCGCATTGGCAGTTGCATCCCCTGTGCCCCCGTTACAAATTACCGGGGTGAAAGTCGCAATTGAAATAGCTACTGCTGTTGGTTCTGTTATAACCGTACTGGCAGTTCCTGAACATCCATTGTTGTCTGTAACTGTTACGGTATAAGTTGCGGCACTCAAGCCTGATGCAGTTCCGTTGGTGTTTCCACCCGGGCTCCAGGAGTATGTGTATGGTGGTGCTCCTGTTGTCGGGTTGGCTATGGCAATACCATCATTGGCTCCGTTACAAGTCACATCTGTATTGGTGTTTGCAGTTGTAGTAATAGTACATGTGGTTGAGGGTTCAACTGCTATTAGCGTTAGTGCCGCCCATGGATTGGTAGCTCCTGTATCTGTAGCCTGTATGGTATAAGTTCCTGGATTTGCCATGGTTGAATCAGCATGACCTGCATCCACCCCATTGCTGATAAAGAACTTATCGAGCATGGTTAATCCGCCATTCCAGGTTAAATTGCCTGATCCGGCATTATCATTGAAAACAATATATCCATAAATCAATGAATTACTTTTAGTGGTAGTAACAGATGCTGTAACACTCAACGGGCCCATGTTTGCACTGTCTCCGCCAATAATAATATTAGCAATGTGCAATGGTGTTGAAGGTTGATATACTGAAGCGGCAAAATTAAAATACCATGGGCCTCCTAACCCACTTTCATTGCATACCAATGTATATGTCCCTGCTGTCGGGGCTTCATAGGCCCAAATATACGCCGGGAATTCGCCATTGCTTACGGCACCATTCATATAAGTTGCATTATTACCATTCACGGTTACGGTGCCCACAGCAGTACTCAATACCCCGCAACATCCGCCGGCTGAAATGAGGATTAATTCATTCGGTTGTGATGTAGTGATATACCAGGTACTACCCCCGCTGGCATTACTATGTGCATCCAGCAATACCTGGGCATTGGCGGAGTTTCCAAATGGATCAGTTGAGAAATTCAGGAGTAATGCAGAGAGGAGTACAGATGCTTTAAGAATCAATTTAGGTTTTAGTATTGCTATTTTCATGTTTTGTTTTTTTATTACTTACAATATTACCATTTTTTCGTCAGTCTACCAATTTTTCTTTTAAGTTCTTCCTTCTTTCACCTTTTGAAATTTATGTACCCAACAGATTGGAAAATTGGAGGGATGATGAAAATTGTGAAGACAAACTAACCGCAGTTGCTCACCCCTTCCATTAATTTAAAATTATATACTTTATTTTGATATAAAAATAAAATTGCCGGTTAACAAGGGAGAACAGAAAAATAACAAGAGCGGAACAAGGAAAATAACAAGGCGAAAATTGGAAGTGTAAAAAGTTAGTCTATTGATAATCATACGCTTAATTTTTTAAATCCTTGTTAATAACAATCAAAAACAGCATTTTATAGCAAAAACATATATACACTTTTTCATTTTTGATATAACTATTTTTTTTCTCCCAACATTTTTAGTGTTACCATTTTATTTATCTTAAAGGGTACTTGTCCTTCTTAAAAGGCAAAGTTAAATCATGAAATGTTGTTTTCTTAAAAAATCATTGACCGGGGAGGGAAAAGTGGAAAGGGGAAAATTTGTACAATGCCAATAGTTGCTTTACACGTACAAAAAGGAGAACATTTCTGTTCTCCTTTTTTATTTTTTTACAAATAATTATTTTCTTTTATTTAAGAGTAATTAACCATACACTGTTAAAAAGTTGCTTCAATTCGAAATTTAATGAACTAAATTGCTAGTTAGGTTTGCATAACTCAAAATCGTAAAGGAGCATGAAAAAATTAAATTTCTCGCTGAGAACTTTGTTCTCAGGACTCACCTTGTTGGTATGTAATTCAACTATAAAGGCTCAATCCTATATGGATTCTGCCTTGTATACTTACACTGGATCAACCACAACATTCACAGTACCTGCCTGTGTAACATCCATAACTGTTCGAGCATGGGGTGCTGGCGGTGGCGGTGGTGGTGTGGATGGATTTCACGGTGGCACTGGTGGTGGTGGTGGCTACGCTTCAAGTGTATTTGCTGTTACCCCCTGAACTGTATATACAATTCAGGTTGGCGGCGGCGGCGGTGTTGGCGGCGGTTGCGTTGCGGGCATTCAGGCTGGAGCCGGTGGTTATGGTTATGGTAGCGGCGGCGGTACAGCCGGTTCAAGCGGTTGTTCAGGTTCTGGCGGCGGCGGCGGCGGCGGCACATTCTTATTGAATGGTTCTACAGTATTACTTGCTGCAGGTGGCGGTGGCGGCGGCGGCGGCGGGGCTAATGCTGCTGGCTCTTATGGCGGTACCGGCGGCGGTGGCGGCCAAAATGGAGCTACAACAAGTTGGGCAGTTGGTGGAGCAAGTGGTGGAAACAGCACATATAACGGATTAAGTTGTGGTGCGCGTTCCGGCTGCGACGGTGCAGGTAGTGGTGGCGGTGGCGGTGGTTACCTTGGTGGTGCTGCCGGTAATGACGACGTGGCTTGTGAAGATGGCTCAGGTTCGGGCGGCGGCGGCGGCACAAATTATGGAACAATAACTTCAATTGGAAACGGTGCAACTCCCGGATATGGCAATTACCCCTTACCAGCCGGTGTTGCAACCGGGGGCAATTATGATCAAACTTACGGAACAAATCCGGGTGGCGGCGGTTATGTAATTATAGAATACAATTCTCCCATACAAATTACACCAACAGTATCGGGTGTTAGTTGTTTGGGTAATGATGGAAGTGCCAGTATTACTGTAAGTGGTGGTGGTGCTCCGTTTACTTATTCATGGTCAACTTCTCCGGTTCAAACAGGTACATCCGTTTCAGGTTTATCAATTGGCTCATACACAGTAACGGTGCAGGATGCAAATGGGTGTTCTAATTTTTCAATAATTAATATTACTAACAATACTCCAATTCCTTCTCCGATAGTTACCAATTCATATGGATGTCTTTCGAATGGCAGTGTTAACGCAAATGTAACAGGAGGTAAAACTCCTTATACTTATGCTTGGACACCCAGCGGCTCCGGACCTATTGTATCTGGCCTGAGCACAGGCTCATTTACGCTGACTGTAACAGATGCCCAGGGTTGTACAGGTTCTGCTACTGCAACTGTTACTTATATTCCAATGAGTATAACAATTGCATCAAATGCAAATACAATAGCGTGCGCACCAACAGGTACCGCTACTGCAAACGCAGCAACTAGTGGCACTTCCCCTTATACATATGCATGGTCTCCAAGCGGAGGTACAGATCTTATGGCCTCTAATTTAAGTGCAGGAACTTATACCATTACTGCAACTGATCCGAATGGCTGCAATGCTTCAGCCTCAACCACAATAAATGAAACGAGTGCTATTCAATTTCAAACATCAGGAACCCAAACTTATGCATTTAGTCCACTTATCCGTACATGGACTGTTCCTGCGGGAGTTTCATCCATTACAGTTACTGCTTCCGGTGGCGGTGGAGGACGCGGCAGGGGCGGATTGGGTGGTCGCGGAGCGATAATTACCAATGCTGTTGTATCTGTTACAAGTGGCCATACAATTGATATTATCACCGGGGGTGTTGGTGGAACCGGTACTTTTGGTGGTGGTGGTGGTGGTGGAACCTATGTTTGGGATGCTGCAAGTAGCACAACCCCTCTTGTTGTTGCAGGTGGTGGTGGTGGTGGTGGGTATTATAATACGAATTCCACAGGCAGTGCTGCATCAACCACAACATCAGCACATAATTACACAAGTACATATGATAATACAACTCAAGTAAATATTACTGGCGGTGGCGGCGGATCACATGTATCTTTCGTAGGCGGTGGCGGCGGTGCCGGATGGAATGGTAATGGAGCCAATGGTACCGGAACAGCTGCTTCTCATGGAGGAACGGCGGCAACCAATGGAGGAACTGGTGGCACGGCTGGATCCAATGGAGCAGCAGGTGGATTTGGCGGCGGTGGCGGCAGTGGTTATGGCGGCGGCGGCGGCGGCGGATATAATGGCGGCGGCGGCGGCAACGATAATTATTCCATTTTTGCAGCAGGTGGCGGCGGTGGCGGTTCTGCTGTAAATGGAGCAAATCCATTAATTTGTTCAGCGACAAATTCTACAAATGGCAGTGTAACTATTAGATATACTCTTAGTCAGAACCCTATTGTAATTAACAACGTTTCTTGTAATGGTGGTTCTGACGGCAGTCTTTCTGCCCCTTCTGTTACAGGAGGTACTACACCTTATACGTATTCATGGGCACCAAGTGGCGGAACAAACACCACGGCTTCAAACCTTAGTGCTGCATCGTATACCATTACTATCACAGATGCAAGCGGATGTTCTCTAACATCAGCATCAACAATTACACAGCCAGTTGCATTAGTTGCAAGTGGAATTGCTACAGCTAACGTAAGCTGTAATGGAGGTAGCAATGGTACAGCCACTGCAAGCCCAAGCAATGGCACTTCACCTTACACCTATTTATGGAGCGATGCAAGCTCTCAAACCACAGCAATAGCAACTGGATTAAGTGCAGGTAGTTATACCTTAACCGTCCAGGATAATTGCGGAGCTTCTCAAACTACTTCAGTAAGCATTTCACAACCGAATGTTTTATCTGCAGTTGCTTCAGTAAATTCAGCTGTAACATGTTATGGAATCAATAACGGAAGCGCAATAGCAAATCCAAGTAATGGCACGGCACCATATACTTATTTATGGAGTGACGCAAGTTCTCAAACTTCTGCCACAGCAACAGGTTTGACAGCTGGAAGTTACACAATTACAGTTACTGATAAATGTGGTTCATCTCAAACCGCTTCGGTTATTATAACTCAACCTTATGCATTATCAGGCACTGCCATAGTTAATGCACATGTATCATGCAATGGGAATAGTAATGGAAGTGCGTCTGCAAATCCAAGTAATGGTACTTTGCCATATACCTATTTATGGAGTGATGCGAACTCGCAAGCAACAGCAAACGCTACAGGTTTAAGTGCAGGTTCCTATACGGTTTCAATTCAGGATAATTGCGGAGCCTCCTCAACCGCAAGTGTTACAATTACCCAACCAACTTCATTATCATGTACTGCATCAGTTAATGCAAATGAAATATGTAATGGTGGCTATACCGGAAGTGTTATTGCCAATCCGGCAGGAGGAGCAAACCAATATACTTATTTATGGAATGATGCGAATTCTCAAACCACTGCTTCAGCTAATGGTTTAAGTGCTGGAAGTTATATTGTAATAGTGCAAGATGCCAATGGTTGCTCAACAACTGCAACTGTTGCCATTACCCAACCAAGTGCTGTTGCAGCAAATTGGTGGAGTCATTATGCTGTTTCCTGCTACGGTGGCAGTAATGGTAAAGTTATTTCCAATGTTACCGGAGGCACAGCTCCTTATACCTATGCCTGGTCAAACGGACAAACAACAGGTACGGCAAGTAATCTTACCGCAGGTGTTTATTCACTTACTGTAAACGACAGGAATGGTTGCACCGCTTCAAACAGCATTACCCTCACACAGCCGTCAGCAGCATTGAGCGAAACCATTACAATGAATTCTAATCTTTCTTGTTTTGGCAATAAGACTGGTTCGGCAACCGCTAATCCTACCGGGGGCACTTCACCTTACACCTATGCATGGACACCGAACGGTGGTTCACAACAGACCTCTATAACACTTCCGGCAGGAAATGATAATTGCAAAGTGACCGATAACCACGGCTGCACAACAACAGCATCGGTAAGCTTAACACAGCCTACCGTTATCAGTGCAACTTTCACCAAAACCATTCCTTTATGTTATGGAAGCAGCAATGGCTCAATTACTGCCACAGGCAAAGGTGGTTCGGGCACTTATGTTTCATATTCATGGGCTCCTTATGGTGGAGGTAATTTCAATGCTACTGGACTTTCCGCTCAAACTTATACGGTAACAATAGCCGATAATAATGGTTGCACAGGAACATCTCCCGTTGTTCTTGCTCAACCTGCACAGCTAGCTGCTTCTATCCCTACTTTCACCTGCGTGGTTGGAGGAAAAGGAACAGTAACGGCAAACGTAACGGGCGGTACTGCAGCTTACCATTATGTATGGAGCAATGGAACAAGCACTGTGGGAATAGCTAAAACAGTAACTCTACCGAATGGTTCATATACTGTAACTGTAACCGATTCGCACAACTGTGCGAATACAACTGCAAACATTATTATCACCGGATGCCCTGACATTCTGCCACGCGGCGGAAATAACGGCGGCGGTAATGATATTAGCGGCGGAAGCTTAATGGACTTCACGGTTTATCCGAACCCAACTAATGGCCAGTTTAATATTGATGGTCTTGAATCTGGCATGATTGTTGAGATATACGACTTCACCGGAAGAAAACTCAATTCACCAGTCGCCATTAACAATTCACAATCCACCATTAATCTGTCGAACGAACCTAACGGAATTTATTTAATTCGTATATTAGATAAAGACGGAAATTTGGTTGGACAGAAGAAGATTGTGAAGACGAATTAGTCGGAGCCCGACCGGCAATTATTCAAAGCCCCTTTAGGGGTTTGGGGTAAATAAAAAAGGAGTACAGAAATGTGCTCCTTTTTATTTTATTTCATTTAATTCCAACATCATCCGAAATCTCAGGAAGCTATTCGTTAGCGGATTACAATAATGGCTTCGAACTCTCGTTATCCCTGAAGATAAAAAATGTTGAAAAACTAATTATTCATACCTTTGAAAAAATCTTTTACATGAAAAAAACTATCCTGCTATTATCTGTATTTCTGCTTTCAATGCCTTGCTTAAGGCTTAGTGCGCAAACCGGCACATGGACCCAGGTTGCCACCAACTGCCCTAACGAGAACATGGGTGTTACACTATTACTAACTGATGGAACTGTGATCTGTCACAACACCAACGGTGGAGGTAATGGAACGGGTTGGGACAAACTTACCCCGGATATACATGGAAGTTATGTAAACGGTACCTGGAGTACTATTGCATCAATGACGAATGACAGACTATTTTTTGCTTCACAAGTATTGCAAAATGGCAATGTGTATGTTGCCGGAGGAGAATACGGAGCAGGAGCTTATGGTGGAGAAGTATATGATCCGATTGCAGATACCTGGACTGCGTGCGGACCTATTCCCGGTGGCTGGAATATTTATGATGGAAACTCTGAGATACTCCCTAATGGTACAGTTTTACAGGGCGTGCAGGAGGGTTATACCTGGTCATATGATAATATGATATACAACCCGTCGACCAATCTTTTTACTATTGCGCCCAATAGTCTTTATAATCACGACGAAGCAGAATGGGTAAAATTGCCTGACAGCAGCGTACTTTTTATTGGAATAAATACAACAGCATCGAATCGTTACATGCCACAGACCGGAACCTGGATAAATGACGGAACCGTTCCTGTTAATATCTGGGATGGGCTTGAAGAATCCGGAGCAGGATTTATGCTTCCGAACGGAAAAGCTATTTTCTTCGGAGCCACTCCACATAATGCAATTTATACACCTACAGGAACTACAGCTCCCGGAACATGGACTGCAGCTGCGGATTTCCCAAGCATAGGCAGTGTACAAATGGGCCAGTCGGATGCATCGGCAGCTATGATGGTGAATGGAAAAATATTGTGTGCAGTTGCTCCGTATTACAGTTCATTCCCCCCTCCTACTTTTTTTGTTGAATACGATTATAAAACCAACTCATTCACCCAGGTTACATCGCCTTTATCCGGCATTGGCGGAGATTCTATCCCTGTTGCTTCATATCAAACACAAATGCTCGACTTGCCCGATGGTACCGTATTGCTTTCGATCAGTCAGGCAGGAAGCCTTTCAAACCAATACTATGTATACACACCCGGTAGTGCTGCAATACCGGAGGGTAAACCAACTATTAACAGTATTTTGCCTGATGGCTGCCCGAATTATAAGATCACAGGCAAGCTCTTTAATGGTATTTCAGAAGGTGCTGCGTATGGTGATGATTGGGAAATGTCAACCAACTACCCTATTATTCGCCTGACCAATGGTACTAATGTATATTACGCAAGAACTTCCTATTGGAATAGAATTGGCGCAGTTCAAACCGATAGCCTCGAAGACACAGCCATTTTTACAATGCCTAACCTTCCGGCAGGAACGTATTCGCTGGTAGTTACAGTGAACGGATTTGCTTCCAATCCTGTATTATGGACTACCCTGGGTGCAACAATAACACCAAGTAATGTATTGTGTAACGGTGGTACTGGAAGTGCTTCTGTTTCCGGTTTAGGGGGTATTGCTCCATATACTTATGCCTGGGCTCCGGGAGGAAATACCAACAGCAGTGTATCGAATTTAAGCGTTGGAATATATACGGTAACAGTTACCGACTTGAACGGATGTACACAAACCAATACAGTTAGTATTACCCAACCAGCAGCCTTATTTACTGCTGCAGCAGCAACCAAGCATGTAAGTTGTTATGGAAGTAATGATGGAACTACAACTTCTACTATGTCAGGTGGCACTCTTCCATATACCTATTCCTGGTCGAATGGACAGACAACTTCAAATGCCAGCAGCCTTAGTGCAGGTACTTATACTTTGACCGTAACTGATAAAAACGGATGTACGGCAACTGCTTCAACACTAGTTACACAACCAACAGCCTTAACAGTGGCAAGAGATTCCGTCAATCAGAATGGACCTTGTAATGGGATTGCAGCGGTAACTGCGGGTGGGGGAACTGCACCATATACTTACTTTTGGACCACAGGAGGCCAATCAACCGACACGATAAAAGGTCAGTGTTCAGGAACCTACTGTTGTGTCGTTACTGATCATAACGGATGTACATCCACTACCTGTATAACGATTAATAATGTTACAGGTATTAATAACCTAAACACTAATTCAGGAATTGAAATTTATCCTAACCCAAGTAACGGAAACTTTTATATTTCAGGATTAGAATATGGGATGACTGCTGATATATATGATTACAGAGGAAGAAAGATCCATTCGCAATTTACTATTGACAATTCACAGCTAACAATTAACCTGTCAACCCAAGCCGCTGGGATTTATCTGTTACGGATTATAGATAAAAACGGGCATTTGGTAAGCCAGAAGAAACTGCTGAAATCAAATTAAGTGTAAAGTATAAAGTAAAAGGCAACTTACTTTCCGCTTTATAAGCTTTCTATTTTCAACTCAAAAAAAAGGAGGACATTTCTGTCCTCCTTTTTTGTTTGAATTACAACAAAATATACCTATACCGGTTGTGGGTGATTAAAATATGTTAAGTTTGACGAAACTAAACCTACCCCTATGAAGACACAATTATCAAAATTATTTATTTTAGCAATAAGCTTTCAGTTTTTAGCTGCTAGCATTTCGAATGCTCAAACAGGAACGTGGACCATTATACCAACTCTTCCGTCTGGTTTCAACTGTGGAGTTTCTGTACTTCTTACCGACGGAACCGTAATTGTACACAACCAAAATGGCGGAGCTGGCGGAACGGGCAAAGGATGGGATAAGCTAACCCCTAACTCATCAGGGAGTTATATTAATGGCACATGGAGTTCAATTGCTTCCATGAATAATGACAGGCTTTATTTTGCAACACAAATGCTAAATGATGGGCGTGTGTTTGCAGCCGGTGCTGAATATAGCAATGCTTCAGGCTCTACAACCGGGGAGGTATATAACCCTGTTGCCAATACATGGACCGCCACCAATGCAGTAACTAATGGGGCTAATATTTACGATGGAAATTCTGAAATATTAGCCAATGGTAATGTTTTGGTGGGACCGCAGATAGGAGCTAATCCTTCATTTGATTGTATGTTTTATAATCCAACTACAAATAACTGGTCTGCCGCTCCAATTGCACCTTTAAACCACGATGAAGCCCAATGGGTGAAACTTCCTGACGGAAGTATATTGTTTGTGGGAATTAATTCTACCAATTCCTGCAGGTATATTCCTTCTACCAACACCTGGGTTGCCGATGCTACTGTGCCTGTTTCTCTTTATGACACTTATGGAGAGGAAGCCGGAGCAGGTCTAATGCTACCAAATGGCAAGGTAATATTTTTTGGTGCCACAGGGCATAATGCAATTTATAACCCATCCGGAACAAGCAGTCCGGGCACATGGGCTGTGGCTGCAGATTTTCCAACTATTGGCGGAAACCTGATGGCTCAGGACGATGCCCCTGCTGCAATGATGACAAACGGAAAAATATTATGCGCTGTTTCACCCGTACCAATCGGAACTGGTTCAGGTGAATTCCGCAAACCGACTTATTTTGTTGAATACGATTATACCAATAATACATTTGCACAAGTGACCGGGGTTATCCCCGGCTTCGGTAGTGCAGACTCAATATCCACCGTAGGTTGCTATTCAACAAACCTGCTCGATCTGCCAAATGGTCAGGTTCTGTTAACCATTCAAGGCTATAAAAATTGTTGGGTATACACCCCGGGTTCTGCCGCCATATCGGCAGGTAAGCCAACCATTGAAAAAATTATTCCCGGTACTTGCCCCAGTTATAAACTGGTAGGTAAATTGTTCAATGGTATTTCGGAAGGTGCTGCATATGGTGATGACTGGCAGGCGGAAACTAATTACCCGATTGTTCGATTGACAAATGGCACAAATGTATATTATGCCAAAACAACTTATTGGAATAGAATTGGTGCTGTGCGTACCGACAGTTTGGAAGACACTGTTACATTTACCCCGCCTACTCTTCCGGCCGGGACTTACTCATTAGTGGTTACTGCGAATGGATTTGCTTCAAACCCAATATTATTTACAACTCTTGGGATTACCATTGCCTCAAAGGTTAATAACTCCTGCGATTTAGGCACCGGTAGCATTACTGCTAATGCAGCAACCGGT
This sequence comes from uncultured Bacteroidota bacterium, assembly GCA_903863935.1. Lineage (GTDB taxonomy): Bacteria > Bacteroidota > Bacteroidia > JABEUT01 > JABEUT01 > JABEUT01. Next base: position 9,974 of record CAIPDV010000002.1, on the reverse strand, counting down.
GGAGTTGGCCCATATACCTATTCATGGAGCCCAAGCGGAGGAACTAATCTCACAGCATCGAATCTTACTGCCAATACATATACGGTTACCGTTACGGACGGAAGTGGATGCACGGCAACAGCTTCAGCAAGTATTACACAACCCGCCTCTGCGTTAGGAATAACCATTTCCACCCATACTAATGTCAATTGCAATGGAAATAATACAGGAAGCGCAACGGCAAACGCCGCAACAGGGGGTACTTCACCTTATACCTATGCTTGGTCACCTTCAGGAGGAAGCACTATTTCGGCTACAAATCTTACAGCAAATACTTATTCCATTACGGCAATTGATAATACTGGCTGTAGTGCCTCGGCAAGTGTTGCCGTTACTCAACCTGCTTCTGGTTTGGGTATATCAATCACATCTCACACAAATGTAAATTGTACTGGTAACAATACAGGAAGTGCAACTGCAAGCGCAACTATGGGAGGCACATCGCCTTACACCTACGCTTGGACACCTAGCGGAGGAACCGGTTTGAATGCCACTAACCTAGCGGCGAATACCTATACAATTACAGTTACCGATGCACACAGTTGTTCTGCTTCCGCAAGCGTTGCCATAACCCAACCAACTGCATTAACAACTACTGCAAGTGTAACAGCTAATGTTGGTTGTAACGGGTCAAGCACTGGCAATGCAACAGCAAATCCAAGCAATGGAACCACACCATATACGTATGCATGGTCGAACGGAACATCAACGGTTTCTACCTCAAACCCAACCGGGGCAGTGCTTCCGGCGGGCGGATATACCGTTACCGTTTCCGATATATGCGGGGAATCGCAAACTGCGTCTGTAAACATTACCCAACCGGTTGCCTTAGCAACCACTATATCGGTATCGGCCAATGTTAATTGCAATGGTGGAACCACGGGTAATGCTAATGCCACTCCATCAGGAGGAAATTTACCATACACATATTCCTGGTCGAATGGTTCAACAACTGTTTCCACATCAAACCCAACAGGTGCAATACTATCGGCAGGCAGCTATACTCTTACCGTTCGCGATAATTGCGGTGCTTCTAAAACAGCTTCAGCAGTAATTACCCAACCCACTGCATTAGCCACCACGGCATCGGTTATTGCAAATGTTGGCTGCGCTACCAATGGCAATGCCAGTGCCGCTCCGTCGGGAGGTAATATACCCTATACTTATGCATGGTCGAACGGTTCGACAACTGTTTCCACTTCGAATCCAACGGGAGCCGTGCTAACAGCAGGGAGTTATACTGTAACAGTCCGCGATAATTGCGGTGCGTCAAAAACAGCGGCAGTAACAATTACATCTCCGGGTGTACTATCAGCAACAGCATCGGTAATAGCAAATGTTAGTTGTACCAGCAGTGGTAATGCCAGTGCAAGCCCTTCGGGCGGTACTGGGCCGTTTACTTATTCATGGTCGAATGGAACTTCAACTGTTTCAACATCCAATCCAACAGGTGCTGTTCTATCGGTTGGTAATTATACTGTAACGGTTACGGATAACTGTTCCCATACAACTACGGCAAGTATAAATATCACACAAGTTGGCGCAGTAGTGGCAAGTTGGTGGTCACATTACGATGTTTCTTGCTTTGGAGGAAGTAATGGCAAGGCTATTTCTACCGTTTACGGAGGAACTTTACCTTACACCTACTCTTGGTCGAATGGACAAACTACGGGCACAGGAAGTAATTTGTCAGCGGGTTCATATACGTTAACTGTAACTGATAAAAATGGGTGTTTCAGTATAATTTCAACAACAGTTACCCAACCTGCATCCGCATTAACAGAAACCACTACCAAAGTTTCAGACCTTACCTGTAACGGAAATAAAAGTGGTTCTGCAACTGCAAACCCGTCAGGAGGAACGTCTCCTTACACATTTGCATGGGTTCCCAGTGGAGGTACAATACAGACCTCAGTAACGTTACCTGCAGGTACCGATAATTGTAAGGTTACGGATAGTCACGGGTGTATTGCTACTGCTTCGGTAACACTTACACAGCCGGCAATAATATTTGCAACCTTTACCAAAACAATTCCTTTGTGTAACGGAGCAAGTAATGGAGTTATTACTGCTACAGGCACGGGAGGTTCCGGAAATTACACTGCATATTCATGGGCACCTTACGGAGGATCTTCTTCAATGGCGAATAACCTTTCTGCACAAACCTATACGGTTACTATTACAGATAACGCGGGTTGTATTGGAACCGCAAATGTAAGTCTCGGTCAACCCGCTATTGTGGCTGTTACTATCCCGAGCTTTACATGTGTTGTGGGTGGCAAGGGTACTGTAACCGCAAATGCTACAGGTGGCACAGCAGCATATCATTATGTGTGGAGTAACGGAACCAGCACTGTAGGCACTGCAAAAACTGTTACGCTGCCAAATGGTTCGTATACGGTAACAGTTGGTGATTCACATAACTGCCCTGGTGCATCTGCAAGCACAACTATAAGCGGCTGTCCGGATATTCTTCCGAGAAACGGAATGAATAATGGCGGTGCTAACGGTGATGGCTTTACGGAAATTTCAATTTATCCTAACCCAACGACCGGCCATTTTACCTTGTCGGGCTTGGAAGCCGGAATGGTAGTTGAAGTGTATGATTATATTGGGAAGAAAATAACCACAATAACATCTTCTGATATATCAATTGAAATAAACCTAACCAAGCAATCCGATGGAGTTTATCTGATCCGTATTCTTAATAAGGATGGAAAATTAGTTGGTCAGAAAAAGTTGGTGAAGACGAACTAAGTTAACAGTTCAGCAGAATTTCAAACTAATTAGTTTTAACTATAGAAAAGGCGGGAAAATTTTCCCGCCTTTTCTATAGTAGCTTATCTGTGATTCATTCCCTTTATACAAATAAAAAAGGGGAACAAATTGTTCCCCTGGCAAGTAATATAGTAAAATAACTTTTATTCCCTGTTGTCTCTGCTACGGAAGTCTCTTCTTCCTCCTCCGTTTCCGCCGCCATTACCACCTTCAGTTCTTGGTTTTGCAACTGAAACAGTGATGTTACGGCCTTCAAAATCCTTTTGATCGAGTTCAGCAATAGCTCTCTGACCATCATCGTCGTTTTTCATTTCTACGAAACCGAAACCTCTGGATTTTCCTGAGAATTTGTCGGTAATAACTTTGGTGGATAATACTTCACCATACTGAGAGAAGAGGTTTTTGAGGTCTTCGCTGCGAACCTTAAAGTTCAAGTTGGATACAAAAATGTTCATGATAAAAAAATAAAATTAATAAATAAAAAAATTCATATCCGACACCTGAACAAACTTAACGACTGTATTTTTTTGTCAATCCTGTTTTTGGTATCGAATAGTTGGGTGCAAATTTAGTATTTTAATTGTAATAAGCACATTTAATGGCATTTTTTTCTTATAAAGGCAGTATAAAAAGGACTGATTTCGCCTCCCTATTAAATACACAACAACCTTATTATCATAACACTTAAACCCAATCCGTCTTTACTATCTTATCGAAACCCTTCTCAAATTCTTAGATTTTATTGCCCTTACATAATAAACCTTGTCTACCACATTTAATCATCTAAATCTATTGCATTTGCTGGCATTAATTACATTTGCCATCTCGAAAATATGCGTACCTTAATTTTCACTCTACTACTATTCTGCATTTGTCTGAGTAGTTGTAATACCAGTAACGATTTCGCCCCTAAAAGACAGGGGTATTTCCGCATTGACCTGCCGGAAAGAAAATACAATACCTATAAAGCCGATTGTCCTTTTGTTTTTGAATATCCTCAATATGCATCCATTGCAAATGATTCCGGGGCGGCAAGTCATTCATGCTGGATTAATCTTGTTTTCCCCAAGTTTAGGTGCAATGTTTACATGAGTTACCTTACCGTAGATACGAATGTCGATGCCTACATTGAAGAATGCCGCAAGTTTGTAGTCAAGCATGAAGTTAAGGCATCGGCCATAAGTGAACGGACGGTAGTAAATACTAAGGATAAGATATATGGGGTAATATATGATATTGAAGGTAATGCAGCTTCGAATATGCAGTTTTACCTGACCGACAGTACCCGCAATTTTATACGAGGCGCACTTTATTTTTATGCTGTTCCAAATAAAGACTCGCTGGAGCCGGTTGTAAAATTTGTGAAGGAAGATATCAATCATTTAGTAGAATCTTTCAGGTGGCGAACCTTAAAATAAAACCATCCTTTTACAGATGAGATATATTCACAAAATTTCTTCCATTTTAATTGTACTGGTTCTTCTTCAGGTTAATGTCCGTTCGCAGGACAGCATACGCAAAGGTAATTGGTTAACTCTGGATGCGCATTACGGATTTATAATGCCATTGTACACAAGCAGTATGAATATACTTATCCAGGGCCATGTTCCGAGCATTGAACTGGATTATATGAACAAACCCGCATGCAATAATAACTGGCTTGGTGCATACCATTGTCCGGAAGTCGGGATTGCCTTTTTTTCGGCTTACCTTAATAATCCAGCCCAACTTGGCAATATGTTCGGGTTATACCCTTTTGTAAATTTTCATTTAAAAAGGAGCTTTAATGAAGGCTTGTACTTCAGAATTGGTATAGGGTTGGGATATATGCCAAATATTTATTCCAGGCTCGATAACCATAAGAATGATGTGATAGGCTCTCACCTAAACGCCATGTTTAACTTCAGGATGAATTACCATTTTTATTTATCGAGCCGTATGCGTCTTGAAACCGGAATAGGGCTTACACATTGCTCTAACGGTGCTTTTCAAACCCCAAATCTGGGCATAAACCTTATAACCGCTAACACCGGAGTATCGTATTGTTTTTCAGACACAAAAAGGTGCGTAAAATATATCTATCCTGATTCTGCCAAATCAAAAAAGATAGAAAGCGAATTTATTATTGCCGGCGGACTTTCGGAGATTGAGCCTCCGGGAGGTACACGATTCCCGGATGTTACCTTCTCCTATCTTGGATTCAAAAAGCTCAACCGGAAAAATAGATTGGGTTTCGGAGCGGATGTATTTTACAATAAAGCCAACATAGCAAGACTTTTAACCGCAGATAGTATAAGATTGAAAAGCAATTTTGAAAATGTTCAATTCGGTTTGAAGATAGCCTATGAAATTACAATGGGAAACCTGTCGATACCAATAGAACAAGGAGGATATGTTTTTTCAAAATTTACAGGTAACGGGTATGTATATAATCGTATTGGTATCCGGTATTATATTCATAAGCACATAATTGCAAACCTAACATTACTCACTCATTTTGTAAAAGCAGATTTTATTGAATGGGGAGTAGGTTATAAATTGTGAAAGTTAAATAATGAATTTTAAATTAAAAAATATCTTCAGGAAAAGTTTTTTGGCCATTGGTTTTGGGGTTTTACTCATGACAGGTGGATGCCATAAAGCACCTTTGTGCGACTGTTTTGACAGTGCAGGCTCCAAGGCATCTCAAATACGGCTTGTTCCCTATTTTAACCAGATCTCCGTTCAGGATAATGTGAATGTATTTATCACTCAGGGGTCGCCCGAACAGGTGACCATAGAAGGCGGCTCAAACCTTATACCGAATATAGGTGCAGATGTGACCGGGGTTGTTCTCAACTTAAAAAACAACAATATCTGCAACTGGCTAAGGAGTTATAAAAAGAGTATAATTAATGTTTACATAACGATGCCCGAACTTATATCGGTTACAAATGTAGGCTATGGAAAAGTGCAAAGTGTGGGCACCATCAATTCCGATTCGCTTGTTCTGAATACAAAAAATTCTTCGGGCGATATTCAATTGGATGTTAATGCAAGATTCATCAACTCCCATTTATTCGGAACGGCCGACCTTACTCTTTCCGGACAATGCCAAACATTTCTATGCGATTTTTATGGGGGCACTGGGTTTATATATAACAGCAACCTGGTTGTTTTAGGCTATGCCTTTCTTTCTTCCAATACCACAGGTGATTCTTATATAAACTGTACAGGTACCTTTACAGCAAAAATATACAGTGAAGGAAGCATCTATTATTCCGGTTCACCAATACTTCAATTTTACCCCGAAGGAGGCTCTGGTAAACTGATTAAGCAATAGAATACACTTGCTCTTCATTTTATCTTCATAATTTTTCATTTAATTTGCCACGTTAAAGAAAACACAACTATCACAACACATTAAGTCATGAAAAAAATAAGTATAATTACTGCAACCATATTATTATTCGCAAGCATCTCTTTTGGAAGTATTCAGCAAGCCAAGCAAGATAAACCAAAAACAGAAAAGAAAGAAGAAAAAAAGGCCGAGAAGAAAACCGATAAAAAAGATGTAAAGAAGGTTCCTGCCAGGAAGAATGTCACAAAAAAAGAGGCCGATAAAAAATAACAGCCTTAACAGGCCTCCTATTAAGAATATCCCTGTCCGATACGGATGGGGATTTTTTTTAACAATTATTAATCTCCAAAGCGGATGTATCGGGTCATAACTTTTTAAATTTGCTTCATCCAAACATCGGCCCAAAACTTTATATCGAATGAATATTCTTCTTATTGAAGACGAACTTGAGGTGGCAGCTTTTATAAAAAAAGGCCTGGAGGAACAATCACATTACGTTACAGTAATTCACAATGGCCTTGGAGGAACAGAAATTGCAATTCAGCAAAATTTTGATCTCTTGATTCTTGACGTTTTGCTTCCCGATTCCAACGGATTTAAAGTTTGCGAGCAGGTGCGTATTCATAAAAAAGCCCTGCCAATATTAATGCTTACCGCCCTTGGCACCTTAAGCGACAAAGTTCTTGGATTTGAGAACGGAGCCGATGATTACCTTACAAAACCCTTTCATTTTGAAGAGTTGCTTGCACGGGTTAATGCCCTTACACGCAGGCGCAATGTAAACTCGGAAAAGGTTTATAAAATAGCCGACCTGGAAGTAGATTGCAATAAAGGGACTGTACTCAGGAACGGGAAAGAAATTGCATTAACAACAAAGGAATTTACGTTGCTTGAAATCCTGATTGCGAATAGGAACAAAGTACTTTCAAGAACTGAAATTGCCGAGGAAGTATGGGGAATAAATTTTGACAGGGGCACCAACCTAATTGACGTATATATTAATTATTTGAGAACTAAAATTGACAAGAATCAAGAAAAAAAACTCATTCACACGGTTATAGGACGAGGCTATGTTCTTAAAGACCCAACTTCATAATTAAATGAAAGTAAAAAACCGGTTATCGCTGCAATTTACTTTCATGTTTGCTGTTTTGCTATTTATAGTGTTAGCGGGCATTTATACACTTGTTGAACAAAACAGGAAAGAAAGTTTTTATGCCAAACTTGACGATCGGGCTTTAATAGTAGGAGAACTATACCTGGCTCAGGACAACATGTCTCCAGAAAGTTTTAAAAAAGTGATTGAAAAATATCCACAGACTTTAACGCATGAGGTAACCCGGATCTACAATGACAAATTCCTGCCCGTTTTTATTAAGGAAGACTCGGTTAGCTGGTCAAAAGATGTGATACAACTCGTTATTAAGAACAAAAAACTACACTTCAATGTAGGCGACCAGCAGGTAACCGGTCTTTATTATGTGGATAATTCAGGTGATTTTATTGTGATAGCTTCTGCAGTGGACGATTCCGGATTTCAGAACATGAAAAGACTTGCACTAATTATGCTTTTCATGTTCGGGGCTTCGCTGATAATTACCTTTTTACTTGGAAGGATATTTGCAACAATTGCCTTGCAACCCATTTTAAAAATAACCAATGATTTAAAAATAATAAGGTCTACCAGCTTAAATAGAAGGCTTACCCTTACCACATACAAAAATGACGAAATCAATTTGCTTTCAGTTACCATAAACAACTTGCTTGAGCATCTTGAACAATCTTTTAACGATCAGCAGAGCTTTATTTCTCATGCATCTCATGAATTGAAAACTCCCCTGACAAAAATTTTGGGTGAAGCCGAAGTAACCTTAAATAATGAACGGAGTAATCCGGAATACAAAAAAGCTTTACAAAACATTATTTCCGAATCAGCAAAACTTAATCTTTTAATCACCAGCCTTTTTGACCTTGCACAAACGGGTATTGATACGGCTGATCTGCAAAAAATTCAACTGGATGAACTCTTGTGGGAGGTTGTAGATGAATGGGGAAGTGGATCACCGCCCGTTAAAACAACTTACAACTTGCCCGATGACCCTGAGAAATATACTATTTCGGGCAACCGCAGAATCTTGTTTATTGCACTAAGCAATATTTTAAAAAATGCAATTAAATTTTCAGAGAACAAGGAGGTAGTTTGTGAACTATTCTGTACTGCTTCAGGTGTAAGTATTTCAATAAAAGACAATGGCATCGGAATTGAACCGAAAGATCTCCAAAATATTTTCCAGCCTTTTTACAGGGCAGCTAATTCATTTAAACATCCGGGAACTGGCATCGGCCTTTCCTTGGCTGAGAAAATAATCAGACTTCACAATGGTAAAATTGAAGTAACCTCAGCATTGAATAAAGGAACTGTTTTTACTGTAACCTTTCAAAAATAAATCCTTCTTTTTCAATCTGAAGAATTAACAATTTCTAATGTTATTCTAATTATTGCTTCATGCACCTGAGTTAATTTTGCCCCTCACTAAATGCATACCTGGTCAATGGTTCTTATGGAAAACAAACGTTTCCCGATTAAAACAAATCTACTAAGAAAGAATTCACTACTGTTAATTGCACTTTTATCAATTCACTGTGCATCATCCCAAAATATTGCCCCAATATCATTTGATACGGTTTACCTCACTATTCCTGATGCTGAGCAACGGTTTGTAAATAAGAATTTATCATTACTGATATCTAATTACAACGTAGATATTGCAAAAGACAATTACCTTCAGGCTAAACTTTGGTATAATCCGAACTTAACATATACACAGGAAGTTTATAACCCATATTCTAAAGAATGGTTAAACGCTACCAATGAAAATGCCTTCCAAATTCAGGAGTTAGTAACAATTGGTGGCCGGCATTGTGCCTTTGCAAACCTGAATAAAATTGGGGTTCAACAAGCCCGCTATCAGCTTGCAGATTTACTGCGAAGCTTGAAATACGAGATGTATACTGACATTTCAGACATATATGCCAATGAACAGCGGGTTACTATTTACAAAGCTGAAGAAGAAAAGATTCAATTCCTGGTAAACGAAACCCGGCAATTGTATAAGGCGGGAAATGCTTCAGGAAATGATTTAATAAGGTTACAGGCGCAATACCAGGATGCTGTTGCGCTTGAAATAACAGCACAAGCCGCTGTTTATAACGACCAGAAAGAATTGAAAACACTGCTGGTATACCCGGCTAAAACTTATATTATTGTTAAAGAACTGGGGATTTCCTCGGGCCAAATTCCGGCATTTCAGTCAGTCTTAGACAGTGCATTGCGAAACCGTCCCGATTTAATACTCGCTTCAACTGGAATAAACTATCAAAAACAAAACATAAAACTTCAGCATTCTAGTGCTGTGCCTGATTTAACTTTAGGTGTAAGTTATGACAAAGCAGGTTCATACGAACCAAACTTTTGGGGAATATACGGTAGTATGGACCTTCCATTCTTTAACCGAAACCAGGGTAACCTGAAAGTGGCGAAAGATGAGGAAAAACAGGCTGAAATAAATGATAGCCTTACTTTGTATACTATACAAAATGAAGTTACGGCCAGCTATTGCATACTGTACAAACTAAGCAATCAGTATTCTCAAATTGACACAAGCTATGAACATGAGATTAGTTTTATGGAATTTGATTTTAGAGTGGTGAAACTATAATGAAAATTGAATTCATGATAGATGAAATGGCAGATGCAATTATGGCAGAAGCCAAGAAAATGAAGAAAAAAGATTTATTAGATTTATTGAGTGAAATG
>CAIPDV010000001.1 GCA_903863935.1 uncultured Bacteroidota bacterium | reverse complement strand
TTTAAAGTTAATAGTTTTTGGAAACACTATCTTATTTTTAACTATTTTTAGTCCACTTTATGCTGAAGATTTACAATTGAATTTTAAAAACAAATGTTATGAGAAACTTACTTTATATCTTAGCAGTAATTTTAATTATAGGATGGGCAATCGGATTCATAGGATATCACGTCAGCGGACTGGTTCATATCCTATTAGTAATAGCTTTAATTTCAGTTTTGCTTGGAATTATCCAGGGAAGAACATCGCATTAGAAGATACGTTTCTATCAGAAAAAAGGAATCAGTGGTCGGATATTCTTCAGATACCCATGGGTACCTCCATCAGTAGCACTTCCGCATCCTGTGAGTTTGCTTTAACCGAAATTTTATCGGTATCCCAAATTCCCAAACCATCGCGCTGGTTGAGTAGGTTGCCATCTATTGTTACATCACCTTTTAATATAAAAGCATAAACGCCGTTTCCTTTTTTATGGAGGATGTAATCAATTGTGAAATCCTTATCAAATCTACCTAAACTGAACCATGCATCCTGGTTAATCCAGGTTGCTCCGTCACTTTCGTTGGGAGAAACAATTTGTTGAAAGGTATTGTGACGGTCGTTTAAGTTCAGCGTAATCTGTCCGTAGCGTGGAGTTGCATTTTTCTTGTTTGGAACAACCCATATTTGCAAAAACTTTACAGGTTTATCTTTATTACGGTTGTATTCGCTATGGGTAATACCGCTTCCGGCACTCATTACCTGCACATCGCCGTTTTTAATAACAGCCACAGTTCCCATACTGTCTTTATGTTCCAAATCCCCCTCCAATGGGATGGAAATGATTTCCATATTGCTGTGTGGATGGGTACCAAAGCCCATCCCTGCTGCAACTTCGTCGTCATTCAAAACTCTTAACGCTCCAAAATGGATACGTTCAGGGTCGTAATAATCTGCAAAACTGAATGTATGTCTGCTGTGCAACCAGCCATGGTTTGCATCGCCACGGGTTTCTGCTTTGTGTAATATTGTTTGTGCCATTATCTTTTAATTTGATTTGTATTTTTTCATTTTGTATTATAAGCCTAGTAATAAAAAGACGATTAGGTATTTTATTTGTTTTATTTATATATTTACGTTACTATTAAATGTTACTGTAAATATAAATAATGAATTTAATACCAAGCACTATGAGTAGTTTTCCTATCCGCAACCCGCAAAAAGACATTTTATTAACTCCACAGAATGCAGTCTTGATTATTATTGATTATCAGCCAACACAGGTAAATTCAATTAGCTCAATGAACAGGCAGCAATTAATTGATAACATAGTGGTGACTGTTATGGCTGCAAAAACATATAATCTGCCGGTTATTTTATCTACTGTAAATGTAAAAACTGGAGCAAATAAAGACACAATACCGCAGATTAAAGAAATTCTCGGAAATATATCTAGCTACGACAGAACCTCTATTAATGCCTGGGAAGACAAAGAATTTAATGAAGCTGTGAAGGCAACAGGCCGAAAAAAGCTTCTGATGGCTGCTCTTTGGACGGAAGCTTGCCTTACATTCCCAACGTTAGATGCACTGAATGAAGGATATGAAGTCTATCCTATAGTTGATGCAATTGGAGGCACTTCTTTAATTGCGCATGAAGCTGCGTTGAGAAGAGTTGAACAAGCAGGTGCTAAATTAACTACCAATGCCCAGCTGGTTTGTGAACTGCAAAGGGATTGGAACAGGAAAGAAACAGCAGGTGGAATGGTCAATATTTTTCAACATTCCGGTGTATTTTTGAAATTGGAATAAGGCACTCGAGGCTATCTCTTTTCGTAACACATCACAACACTTCCGCTTTTAAAAATTTTTGTACTCGTCAGTTTTAAATTCAAACTATTCTTCATATTATGGAATAGGGGAGTACCTTGTGGCAAAACTATCGGGTCAATCATTAATTGGTACATATCAATTAAATTATGGTCTGCCAGTTGGCCTATAATGTTTCCGCTGCCCAGTATACACATATCACTGCCGGGAGATTGTTTTAATTTCTTAATCTCTTCAATCATGTTGCCTTTAAACAAGGAAGTGTTTTGCCATTCAGCTCTATCAAGCGTATTCGAAAATACAATTTTCTCTGCTTTATTCATGCCTTCGGCCACTTTTGGCAGGTTTTTTATAAGCGCCTCTGAGGTCCATGATTTTTCCATCATTTGGTAGGTCACCCTCCCAAATACAAGCGTACCGCCGCCTTTCAGGTTCTCTTCAGAAAACCTTGCGCCTTCTTCATCGTGGTTATGCCAACTGAGGTCTTCGTTGGCTCCTTTGTAGAAGCCATTTAAGGATATAAAATTGAAACAGTTTAGTTTTCTCATAGTTTGCTCATTTATAGTTTAGTTAATCAACAAACAATCTAAATATAAAAAACAGGCGCAATCTTATTTAAGATTGCGCCTGTTTAAATCGGGATATAGTACCCGGCACATTTAATAGACTATTTTACAGCTGTCCAGGACATGGTGCCATCGGGCCCCATGCTGAATACTAATTTATCAGAAGTAAGCTCCTTTATATCCATAGTGTCGGCCTTTTTACCCCCATCTCTGGAAATAACAAGCTTTTTGTTGTCTGCAGTAAGACTCCAGTTTGCTTTTTCCGTTGTAGAAGAAGGGCCTCCCATAGTAGTTTCAGCACTTCCATCAGCTTTAAACTCCATCGTTACACCTTTCATGCTTTCCATTCCTTCAGTCATCATTTTCATTGAACTTGTCAACAAGGCTTTCATGGTACTGTCCTTGGTAGTGTCCATTTGTTGCTTGATTGCTGCCAATTGCTTGTCTGCTTTATCGCTCTTTAGGGACTCAAATTGCCATTTTTTAACGAGCATTTTGGATGCGTTATTGCCGCCACAACTATAGAGTAGGACTGCAAAGAAGGCGGATACAAGTAGGGTTGTAAAAGTTTTTGATTTCATGTTTTTTTTTAAGGGATTTTTATTAATTAGGTTTCAAAGATAGTATTATTTCTTTTTTTCAAATAATTCTCCGAATTATATTTTAATCTTTGATTTCATTATCCTTATTTTCTTTTGTATGATTTTATCCGGATGTATTGGCTATTCTGCTTCCATTGCCTTCTCTACATTTTTATCTGGTATGAACCACATAATTGAGACGAGTAGGAACAGGGCTTCTGAAATATAAGGATTAACAAATGCCAACGGAATAGCTGATAAGTAAATAAAAAACGACACATAACCCTTTTTCTCCTGGCGTTTCATAGCTGCTTGCATACGCTCGCTCCAAACATTATTTTTCTTGATAATAGACATGAAGATAATCCAGAATACACCTGGCATAAGCAGAAGAAATGCATACACCGCCACTGCCTGGTCAGCAAAATCACAGGATGCTACCCAGCCCGTTACAAAGGGGATAAGTGAAAGCCAAAAGAGCAGGCCAAGATTTGCCACAATGGTAGGGCCGGTTACCTTTTTTACCGTATGTACTAAATGATGATGGTTGCTCCAATATACACCCACAAATAAAAAACTTTGTGTGTAGCAAAGAAAGGCTGGTAAAACAGAGCGCAAGTCACTGATCGTTCCACCATGCGGAGCCTTCAGGTCCAGTATCATAATGGTCATAATAATGGCAAACATGCCATCACTAAAGGCTTCGAGCCGATTTTTATTCATTGGGTAAAAAAATAGTCCTCTGGTTAGGAGGACTAAAGTAACAACAAATTACGACTAATAAAATGGGAATTACTGAACTTCAAATTTACCTTCCATTGTTTCTTCCCCGTTTTTAATATAGAATAAATATATGCCTTTGCGCCAGGTTGAAACGTTAATATTGTTATCAATATTTATCAGGAGTTGTTTGATCAATTGCCTTCCCCTGAGGTCGGTAATACGGATTACATTGTTATTCGGGTTGTTATTCAAATGAATATTTAAAATTGATGTAACGGGGTTTGGATAAACAGTGGCAAAGACATTGGCGTTTTTAGAAATAACAGGAACGGCTGAAGTTGAGCTAACTGTAAAGCTACCCACCATGCCCATAGATACATGGAAATTGCATTGGTAATTGTATGTGCCGATTACAGTGACTTTATATTGAAATGTAGTGTTCGAAGTATTAATATTGCTGTTCCATGCAGCAGCCCCACCGGGTATAGTGGTAGATGTTGTGGTGTGCGTTCCGGCACCCCAAATCCATTGTACGGTATCTCCTATAATCGCGGTGAAGGATAAGGGTGAAAAGGTGAAATTGTTTACTGTAACGGTGTGAACAGTAGCGTTGGCAAGGGAAATGAATGTTAAGCCAATAAGTAAAAGCACTGTTTTTTTTATGAAGGTTTTCATAGCTGTAGTTTTTACTTGAAATTAGTAATTAAGAATCAGTTTTTTCGGATGGATTACCCGGATATATCAAACTTTTCTTCTTCCAATTGTAGCAGTAGTTTATGTTTTTTCAGCATACTTATTAAACTATCAAAATCCTTTTTAAAGGAATCTCCGTCTAGTAAATGTTCCTTTGTTATTTCATGTTTAATTACGTGAATTGAAATACCTTTTTTCAACATGCGGATAATTTCAAGGCCCAGCGGATTTATGGTGAATGATTTACGGGTGCGGGTATCAAAAATAAACCCGGCATTGCTGAGTGTTAATCCATCTTTTAGTTGTATGATCATAATTTAAAGCATTTAGAAATGGGTATGTAGTATGCTATATTATACTAGTAGATACCAATGGCCAAACAATGGTTGGGTGGATGCTTTTTTTATCCGATATGGTAATTAACTTAGGATACGAGTAAGCTATATCTCAAGACTATTGTTATTAATTGATATAACTTAGGGAAAGAATATGTTAAAGGCTCAAAAAAGTAAACCAAGAACTAGATAGGCTTATTTTGCTTTTGCCGCTTTTACATGCGAATTGAAAAGCGCACGCAGTGCTTTCTCGTCAATATCGGCCATCCTTTTAATGTAAAGGCAACCTTTTCCATCATCCTGACTAGTGGAATAATTACCTAGTTTCTCCACTTGTTCTTTATAATTTTCGGCTTTTTTACCGGTTAAATAAAGTGCAAAATTCTGTTTGCGTGGAGAAAATCCCATTTGAAACCAAGCATTTTCCTTTCCATTAGAAAGTATATAAGAAGAATCTCCAAAACCTATGATTGCAGTACCCCACATTTTCGGTTCACTATTAGTTGCTTTTTTCATTAACTCCAGTATGGTAAAAGCGTCAGAACGTTTTTCAGCTTCTTTAATTCCATTTAAAAAAGTCTCAGGGCTTGCTGCATTTTTTTTTGTTTTTAGTTCAGCCATACGAAAATTTATTTTATCAGGTTAACTTTCCCAACATAGGAGTGCTTATTGCCTTGCGTATCGTCAACATTAATAAGGTAAACGTAGGTGTCTTCCTGACAAACTGCATCGTGGTTTCCAACCTTTCCGTTCCACCCGTTGTAAATATCATTCGTGTAAAAGAGTTTCATTCCCCAACGGTCGAAAATGTACATTTCGAAACTCTTAATGTAATTGCCTTTAGGAAGGAATATATCGTTTACTCCATCATCATTTGGGGAGAAGGCATTTGGAATATAGAATGTGAATAAAGGATCGAACACGATGCAGTCAACCGTATTGGCGGTACAGCCATGCTGATCAACAACAGACAGTGTAACACAATAGGTTCCGGTATCGGAATAGGTATGTGTTGGATTAGCAAGCACGCTGCTGGAATCTGTTGCATCACCGAAGGTCCAGCTCCAATAAACGATTGGGGAACCACCCGGATTTGTTGAAGTAAATTGAACAGTAGGGGTAAGCAAAGTAACAGGTTGTGGAGAATAAGAGATAGTAGGGTCAGGGTGCGGATAAACCGTTATCATATCTATTTTTGTGAGTTTACTGCTGCAACCACTATCTGATACTGTAGTAAGCGTTACATCGTAAGTTCCCGGGTCAGAATAACAGAAAACCGGATTAGTTGAAGTAGCTGTCTGACCGTTGCCGAATTCCCAGAGATAAGAAGCTATGCCACCGCTTGAGATAGTTGTGGTATTACGGAATTGCACACAGAATGGAGCGCATCCTGCAAGCGGCAGTGCCTGAAAACTTGTAACAGGTGATGGATTTACTGTAACCGTTACAGGAACACTTATGATGCTTCCGCAAGCATCCGTAACTGTTACCGTATAGGTTGTTGTAGAAGTTGGATTTACGTTTATAGTTTGGGTTGTATTATTGCCGGGTGTCCAGAGGTATTTATAATTACTTCCTCCCGATACGTTAACCGTAAGTGTAGCCCATCCACCTTCGCAAAAAGATGTTGCTCCGCTAACAACAGCTGTCAATGGTGGCCCGGTGGTAACGGTTACCCCTGCAGTTGCGGTACATCCATTTGCATCCGTAACAGTTACAGTATACGTTGTTGTGCTGCTTACTATCACACTTGGGTTTTGGTTTGTTCCTCCGGCTGGTGTCCAGGCGTAGGTATAAGGACCAGTTCCACCGCCAGGGGTTGAACTCAGGAATGCAGTTCCACCGGAACAAATGGTGGTGGCACCACCGGCAGTTACTGTCAATTGGGTTGGCTCTGTAATTTTTCCGGAAGTGGAAGTGCTGCAACCGTTTGCATCGGTAACGGTAATGGTGTATGTTCCTGCACTCAGATTGCTGGCAGTTGCTGCTGTTCCTCCCACAGGTGACCATGCGTAGGTATAGGCTGGGGAACCTCCGGCAGGAGTAACCGTAAGTGAGCCGTTGTTAAGCCCAAAACAGGTTATATTTTTTGTGGTTGAAATGGCTGCTGTAATAGCTGCTGGTTGTGTGATAGCTCCGGTAGTAGTAGCAGTACAACCATTCGCATCGGTAACAGTAACTGTGTAAGATCCTACGCTTAATCCTGAAACAATAGCGGATGTTCCACCACCAGGTGTCCAAGCGTATGTGTAAGCGGGAGATCCACCTGCTACAGTAACAGCAAGGCTTCCGTTATTTAAACCGGAACAAGTAACATTAACCGTTGCTGAAATATTGGCAGTAAGGGCAGTTGGCTGGGTAATGGTAACCGGGGCAGTTGCAGTACATCCGTTATTATCTGTAACTGTTACAGTATAAGTACCTGCTGATAATCCAGTGCCTGTTGCGGTATTTCCTCCTGCGGGAGCCCACGCGTATGTATAAACAGGTGTTCCGCCGGCAGCCGTAACTGTTGCTGAACCTGTGGCCCCTCCATTACATAATACATTGGTTGGGGTGCCCATTGTGGCTGTTAATAGGGTAGGTTGTGTAATGGTTACTGTTGCAACAACGCTGCATCCTGCATTGTCAGTAACAGTTACAGTATATATAGCAGCCGAAAGACCAGTTGCTGTTGCTGATGTTTGTGCCGAAGGGGTCCATAGATAAGTATATGGGGCAGTTCCACCAGCAGCAGTTACTGTAGCTGATCCTGTAGTTCCTCCATTGCATAAAATATTTGTGCTGGCTGTAATTGTAGCACTTACTGTTGAAGGGGATGTAACGTTGGCGGTTCCTGTTTGTGTGCAGCCGTTTGCATCCGTAACTGTTACTGTATAAATACCAACACTTAAACCAGTTGCAGTAGCATTGGTATTTGCCGAAGGGCTCCAAACGTAGGTGTACCCTGGTGTTCCACCTCCGGGTGTGGCTGTTACGGTTCCATTGTTATTGCCACAAGTCGATTGGGTTGCACTTGTAGCCATAGTAATGGCTGTAGGTTGTGTTATGGTTACCGTATTTGTCGCGGTACATCCATTTGCATCTGTAACCGTAATAGTATATGTATTTGCACTCAGTCCTGTTGCATTTGCATTGGTTCCTCCGGCAGGAGTCCATGCGTAAGTATAAGCAGGAGAGCCGCCAGCAGCAGTTACACTGCTAGAGCCGGTTGCTCCTCCATTACACAAAATATTGGTTGATGCGCCCATTGTAGCAGTAAGCAAAGTTGGCTGTGTTATAGTTACCGAAGCGGTAGCAGTACAATTATTAGCGTCAGTTACTGTAACGGTATATGTTCCTGCCGATAATCCGGTTCCGGTAGCTCCAGCGCCACCGTTTGGCAACCAGTTATAAAGATATCCTGGAGACCCTCCTGCTGCTGTTACTGTAGCACTTCCTGTTGTTGCACCATTGCATAAAATATTGGTAGGTACTCCCATGGTTGCTGTTAAAAGAGGTGGCTGGGTTAATGTAACGGTTGCCGTAGTGCTGCATCCTGTATTATCAGTAACTGTAACGGTGTATGAAGCTGCCGATAGTCCCGTAGCCGTAGCAGTTGTTTTCCCTGATGGATTCCATAAGTATGTATACGGTGCAGTTCCGCCCGCAGCAGTAACGGTGGCCGAACCTGTGGCATTTCCGTTGCATAAAATATTTGTGCTTGCCGTTATATTAGCTGTAACGCTGGATGGCGCTGTTATGGTTGCCGTCGCAGTTTGTGTACAACCATTTTTGTCAGTGACTGTGATAGTATATGTTCCTGCGCTAAGCCCAGTAACATTGGCATTCGAATTATTATTTGGAGTCCATAAATAAGTATAAGCAGGGGTTCCGCCAGCGGCTGTGACACCAACAGTGCCATTGTTATTTCCACATGTCGCTGCCGTTGAAGTTGGAGTCAACGTAATGGCTGTAGGTTGTGTTATTGTAACTGAGGCTGTTCCTATACAACCTTTGTTATCGGTAACCGTAATGGTATATGTAGCCGCAGACAAACCAGTTGCTGTTGCATTTGTTTGTGCAGAAGGATTCCACAAATAGGTATAAGGAGCAACTCCACCCGAAGGATTAACTGTTGCAGAGCCTGTACTGCTACCATTACACAAAATATTGGTGCTTGCCGAAATTGTTGCAGTTATAGATGGGGTAGTGGTAACTGTTGCAGTGGACGTTTGTGTACATCCGTTATTATCGGTTACTGTTATAGTGTATGTTCCGGCAGTAAGGCCGGTGGCATTGGCATTCGTATTGGCTGAAGGGGTCCATAAATAGGTATAGGCAGGAGTACCTCCGGCAGGTGTAACCGTAGCAGACCCATTGTTACTGCCACAAGTGGCCTGTGTAGTTGCCGTAGTTAATGATATTGCGGTTGGTTGGGTTACAGTTACTGTAGTTGTAGCAGTACACCCTTTATTATCGGTTACCGTTATAGTATACGTTCCGGCAGTCAGGCCAGTGGCTGTTGCGTTGGTCTGGGCAGAAGGACTCCATAAGTAGGTGAAAGGAGCTGTTCCTCCGGCAGGAGTTGCAGTTGCTGTAGCAGTATTTCCAGCGTTACATTTATCGTTGGTATTCGTAGCCGTAACCGTTACAGCCGGTGCCTGGGTAATAGTCACCTTCGCAGTTCCGGTACAACCATTTTTGTCGGTAGCTGTAATTGTGTAAGTTCCGGCACTAAGGCCTGTAGCACTAGCATTAGTTTGAGCTGAAGGGTTCCATAAATAAGTATAAGGCGCGGTGCCATTGGTTACTGTTGCCGTAGCAGTACCTAATGCGGTACAAGTGACATTTGTTTGTGTCGTAGTGACGGTAAGAGGGGTATTATTGCTTACAATTTTAACGGTATCTTTAAAGATGTATGAACAACCAATCGTAATTGTCACTGTGTCAACTCCTGTACATAAATGGCTGGCGGTACGGGTTGTTTCCCCATCACTCCAGCGATAGGTTACGTTTGTTGTATCAGGATTGCCGCAAAAATTAAGTGTCGCTTTTGCAACTCCGGTGCAGGGAGCGCATGTCATGTTGCCTCTCTGAATGGTTATTGCTGTCGGTATTGGAGCTCCAAGCGATAATTCAGATACAAATCCTTGTCCGCAGGCATAGAGTAACTGCGACTGGTAAGGGCCTAATTCAAGGTCATAAATAACTCCTGATAAAGCAGGGAGTGTACTTGACAAGGTGAGTGAGGTTGAGTTGTAAACATCAATAGTTTGGTTGTTGGCCACATATACGTTTCCACACATATCCACGTCTAATCCTCCCCAGGTATATAAAGTACCCGATACTACAGCAGTTTTGTTAACGGCTCCTGTTCCCTTATTTACTTGTTTAAGAGTTTTTCCATCATAGGAGTAAAGCCAATTGAAATCACAAGCCATTCCATTCATAGCATTGAACTGTGCAGTTCCGCTATAAGCCATGCTTCCTAATTCCTTAAAGGCATATCCATCTGCTACAACATAATTATTTGGCGCCAAAGCCGGAACCGGAATCTTAACAAAATCGTTATTATCAATAGCCGGATTAACCAAGGAGGTTGTGGTAGCAGTATAAGCAGATCCACCCAATGGGTCTGTAGCTATCAGGCACATATCATGGTTTCCTGTTGTTACTGCTGCCCCTAAAATATTTGCAGGTGTTACCGAGGTCATAGTAGTATCAACCATTGCAGCCTGGTATGGACCAAATGTACCATTACCGAATATTACAAACCCGGCAGGACAAACCGTAGGTGCAATTCTCCACATTTCATTCATTTGCTGGTTACCTGGGTCAGTAGCTATCACTCCTCCATTAGGTGCAATTTTTTGAATACGGGCACCGGCACCCGCGGTGGAATTCCAGCCTTCAATAATATAACACTCTGTAGAATGTTTATCCACTGCAAAATCACCGTAAAAATTAGCGGTAGAGGTCATGGTCCAGGCACTGTAAACCCATTGTATGACCCCACCAGGGCTCAATTTAATTAATTGAAAAGGATAGGCACCGCCTCCATATACATATACATTCCCAAGGTTATCGTAGTCAATATCATAAGCATAATCGGGTGCCGTGCTGAATAATGGATTTGTTGACCAGGTTATTGCCGGATCTATCATCAAGGTTTTAGTGGCATCCAGTCCTGTTGCAGTAAACGATTCTACCGGGCTTGTAACTTGTGATGAAACTTTAACGTTTTGATTATCTTCCAAATAATAGCTTACAGGCGCACTTTCCTGCAAGGTTCCGATGTCATTCTTTACCACCACATTACCGGAACCATCCACCTTCATTCCTTCAGGGTTCTTGTAGTTCAGGTGAACTTTGCTTAAATCAGCCCCAGGATGAACAACAATGGTGTATTTTAAATTACTGCTTCCTTCAGGGAATGTATAAATAACATCAATCCCCGGATAGAGATTTTGATAGGTTATTTTTTTGAATACATTGGCAAAGTAACTGCTGTTAGTTCCTTTAGGGTAGGTATAATAATAGGTTTGTTGTTCTTCAGCTACAACAGTAGGATTAGGATTGGCTCCTTCCCAAAGAGTTGAAAGGTAGTAGTAGTTTCTGGTGGGAGGGCCGCCAGCATCCGGGTCTCCTTCTTCATCTTCATCTTCATCTCCATCTGCTTCGGCTTTTACCGTTTCAATATGCCTGTAAAGAATTCCCTTGGAAGTGAAAAATGCATCAGCGGCACCAAGATGAGATTCGAATAGAACTTTTCCATCGGCATTAACGGTGTCAAACTGCCCTTTATTCTCAACAAATAAAGCATGTTCAAACGGGTCAATTGTCCAATTAACTTTGGTTCCTTGCTGTATTTGTCCATTTGAACTACCACTTTGCGCGTACAAAGCAGGGGTTAGCAATGCAAAAAATATAAGCGGTAAAAAAGTAAATTTCATTCCAATTAGTTCCTTGAGGGTATTAAGGTTGATTTTAAAGTATGAATTATGTACTTTAGAATAACGCACGAAAGTACTGAAAAATTATGTGCCCCTTTATTAATTCTGCCAAGTAGTTGATTATTTGTGTAACAATTATTTATGACAGATGATTTTCATAGAATGTACACGTTGTTTTTGTAAATCTTCAGCATAAAGTGGACTAAAAATAGTTAAAAATAAGATAGTGTTTCCAAAAACTATTAACTTTAAATAATTATGGAAACAAAGAGTAAACAAACATCCGAGAACTTCATTAAAG